>NZ_JAAQTO010000023.1 GCF_011742165.1 Billgrantia bachuensis
CAGGTGCATCAGCGGGCTGTCGTCGCGCCCCGGCACCAGCGCCGCCACCACCGACCCACGCCCCTGCCGGGTGACGATGATGCCCTTGCTGCGCAGCACTCGCAGCCCTTCGCGAAGCGAGGTACGCGAGACCCCGAGGCGTTCGCACAGGCGTCGCTCCGAAGGCAACAGCTGCCCGGGGCGAAACACACCATCGAGAATCAGCCGCTCCAGGCGGGCTGCCACCGCATCGGGCGTACGTGTGGGCAGCAGTTGTTCAGGCTCAGGCATAGGCTTCTCCGGGCGCGATGCAGCGGCTTGTATCCGCCGGGTGATTGCGCCATGGTGTAACATGAAAATTATTTCCAAGGTAGCCATAAACAACTGGTAATACCAGTGGACCGCAGACTGGACAGGACGGCCGGCTGGGCGCAAATTGGGCTCCTGCACAAGGACAACCCTGCCGCCAAGACTTGCAGTGAGGCGCTTGATGAACATCCTCTACGATGAACGGCTCGACGGCCCGACCCCCGAGTTGGACCAGGCAGCCATCCGCGACGCCCTTCTCCAGGCCATTCCAGGCATGACCCTGCTGCATCGCGAGGAGGACATGCGCCCCTTCGAGTGCGACGGGCTCTCCGTCTACCGTACCTTGCCGCTACTGGTAGCGCTGCCTGACTCGATGGCGCAGGTAGAACGGCTGCTCAAGGAGTGCCATCGCCTCGGTGTGCCGGTGGTGACCCGCGGTGCCGGCACCGGGCTCTCCGCCGGCGCACTGCCGCTCACGCACGGCGTGCTGCTGGTGATGTCGCGCTTCTCGCGCATCCTCGAGATCGACGCCGAGGCGCGCATCGCCAGGGTCGAGCCCGGTGTGCGCAACCTGGCCATCTCCGAGGCGGCCTCGCCCTGCGGGCTCTACTACGCACCGGATCCCTCCTCGCAGATCGCCTGCTCGATCGGCGGCAACGTGGCCGAGAATGCCGGCGGCGTGCATTGTCTCAAGTACGGCCTGACCGTACACAACGTGATCAAGGTGGAAGTCCTCACCATCGAGGGCGAACGCATGACGCTGGGCAGCGACGCGCTCGACGCCCCCGGCTTCGACCTGCTGGCACTGTTCAACGGCTCCGAGGGCATGCTCGGCGTAGTCACCGAAATCACCGTCAAGCTGCTGCCCAAGCCCGAAGTCGCCAAGGTGCTGATGGCCAGCTTCGACGACGTGGAAAAGGCCGGCAACGCGGTCGGCGCCATCATCGAGGCCGGTATCATCCCCGGCGGCCTTGAGATGATGGACAAGCTCGCCATCATCGCCGCCGAGGACTTCATCGGCGCCGGCTACCCGGTGGAAGCCGAGGCGATCCTGCTGTGCGAGCTCGACGGCGTCGAGGCCGACGTCGACGACGATTGCGAGACCGTACGCCACGTGCTCGAGAAGGCCGGCGCCACGGGCATCCAGCAGGCCCGCGACGACGACGAGCGCGCCAAATTCTGGGCCGGGCGCAAGAATGCCTTCCCCGCAGTGGGGCGCATGTCGCCCGACTACTACTGCATGGATGGCACCATTCCCCGCCGCGAGCTGGCGCGTGTGCTCAAGGGGATCAGCGAACTCTCCGAGCGCTACGGGCTGAAGGTAGCCAACGTCTTCCACGCCGGCGACGGCAACATGCACCCGCTGATCCTGTTCGATGCCAACCGCGAAGGCGAGCTGGCCGTGGCCGAGGCGCTGGGCGGCGAGATCCTGGAACTGTGCGTCCGGGTGGGCGGCACCATCACCGGCGAGCACGGCGTCGGCCGGGAGAAGATCAATCAGATGTGCGCCCAGTTCCGCCCCGACGAGCTGGCCACCTTCCGCGCCGCCAAGGCCGCCTTCGACCCACACGACCTGCTCAACCCGGGCAAGAACATCCCGACCCCGGCGCGCTGCTCGGAGTTCCGTACCATCAAGAGCGCCGCTGCCGACACCGCCCCTGGCGCACTGCAGGGCTGACGGAGTGATCATGGCAACAGCAACGACTCCCCAGGACCACGATGCCGGCGAAGCCCTTGCCGAGCGCATCCGCCAGGCCAGCATCGACGGCACACCGCTGCGCATCGTCGGCGGCGACACTCGCTTCTTCTATGGCCGCGAAGTCAAGGGTGACGAGCTTTCGACCCGCGAGCACTGCGGCATCAGCTTCTACGATCCGGTGGAACTGGTGGTTTCGGTGCGCACCGGCACGCCGCTGGCCGCGCTCGAGGCGGCCCTGGCCGAGCACGGCCAGATACTGCCCTTCGAGCCGCCGCGCTACGGCGAGGCAAGCACCGTAGGCGGCATGGTCGCCAGCGGCCTCTCCGGCCCGCGGCGGCCCTGGGCCGGCGCGGTACGCGACTTCGTGCTCGGCACGCGAGTGATCAACCATGAAGGCATCGAGCAACGCTTCGGCGGCGAGGTGATGAAGAACGTCGCCGGCTACGACCTGTCGCGGCTGATGGTAGGCGCCCAAGGCACCCTGGGGCTGATCACCGAGGTCTCGTTCAAGGTGCTGCCGGCCCCAGGCGCCGTGCAGAGCCTGCACCTGGAGCTTCCGCTCGACGAGGCCCGACTGCGCCTGGCCGATTGGGGGCGCGAGCCGCTGCCGATCAGCGCCGCCGCCTGGCTCGACGGTGCCCTGCATCTGCGCCTGGAAGGTGGCCCAAGCTCGGTGGCCGCCACCCGCGCGCGCATCGGCGGCGACGAGCTCGACAATGCCTTCTGGTCCGCCCTGCGCGACCAGCATCTGCCGTTCTTCCGTGCCGGCCAGGCGCCATTGTGGCGACTCTCGCTGCCACACCGCGCGCCGGCACTGGACCTGCCCGGCATCGACGAGAGTCTGATGATTCACGACTGGGCCGGTGCCCAGCGCTGGCTGCGCACCGAACTGGACGCCGAGGCCGTGCGTCAGGCGTGCCAGGCCGCCGGTGGCCACGCCACCTGCTACGGCCCCCGCCCGGCCGCCATCGAGCCCTTCACGCCGCTGCCCGAGGTGCTGATGAAATATCACCGCAACCTCAAGGCACAGCTCGACCCCAAGGGAATCTTCAACCCCGGCCGGCTCTACGCGGCGTTCTGAGACGTACAGGATCGAGACATGCAGACGCACTTCACCGAGGAAGCCCTCAAGCAGCCGCACATTCAGGAGGCCGATCGCGTCCTGCGTAGCTGCGTGCACTGCGGCTTCTGCAACGCCACCTGCCCCACCTACCAGTTGCTGGGCGACGAACGCGACGGGCCGCGCGGACGCATCTACCTGATGAAGCAGATGCTCGAGAACCCCGACGACAGCGAGAACGTCACCGAGCAGACCCGGCTACACCTGGACCGCTGCCTGACCTGCCGCAACTGCGAGACCACCTGCCCGTCGGGCGTGGAGTACCACAAGCTGCTCGACATCGGCCGCGCCGAGATCGAGCGCCGCGTGCCGCGCAGCACCGCCGACCGCGCCCAGCGCTATGCGCTGCGCAAGGCCCTGACCGATCCCAAACGCTTCCAGGCGCTGCTCAAGCTGGGCCAGACCTTTCGCCCGCTGGTTCCGGGCAAGTTCAAGGACAAGCTGCCGCCCAAGCCGGTGGATGCCGGCACGCGCCCCGACCACAAGCGCCATGCGCGGCAGATGCTGATTCTCGAAGGCTGCGTGCAGCCGGGGCTCTCGCCCAATACCAATGCCGCCACGGCGCGGGTATTCGACCGCCTGGGCATCGGCCTCACGCCGGTCAGCGAAGCCGGCTGCTGCGGCGCCGTCGACTTCCATCTCAACGCCCAGGACGACGGCCGCGCCCGGGCTCGAGCCAACATCGATGCCTGGTGGCCGTACATCGAGGCGGGTGCCGAAGCCATCGTGCAAACGGCCAGCGGCTGCGGCGCCTTCGTCAAGGAGTACGCCGAGATCCTCGCCGACGACCCGGCCTACGCCGATAAGGCCAGGCGGGTCAGCGAACTGACAAAGGATCTCGTCGAAGTGCTGCGCGACGAAGACCTGAAAGGGCTCGAGGTCGACGCCGGCCGCCGGCTGGCCTTCCACTGCCCTTGCACGCTGCAGCACGCGCAGAAGCTCGGCGGCGCGGTAGAAGGCGTGCTGGTCAAGCTCGGCTTCACCCTGACCCCGGTCCAGGATGCCCACCTCTGCTGCGGCTCGGCGGGCACCTACTCGATCACCCAGCCGGAGCTGGCCACCCAGTTGCGCGACAACAAGCTCAACGCCCTTGAGGCCGGCAACCCGGAGACCATCGTGACCGCCAACATCGGCTGCCAGACCCACCTCAACGGCGCGGGGCGCACCCCGGTCAGGCACTGGATCGAAATCGTCGATGCTGCCCTGCCCGGCTCGGCGGGCAGCGCTTAGAGAGTATCAGCAGCGCATCAGATGAGCGCCGGGGACAAGGCGGAGCGAGGGTCTTTTGCCATGGATGGCAAAAGTAGCGCCCAGGGAAGGGTTCACAGCGCCCTCGCGAAGGCTTGTCGACGGGAAGCTCATCACCAGCAACATTAGCCGAACCAAGGAGATTCCCATGAAAACCAAGCCCGTACTCACCCTGACCGACGTCAACGCCATTCTCGACGCCGCCCAGAAAGAAGCGGAGGCCAACGGCTGGGCGGTGACCATCGCCGTGGCCGACGACGGCGGCCACCTTCTCGGCCTGCGCCGCCTCGACGGGGCGGCGCCGATGACGCCTGACGTCGCCACGCAGAAAGCGCGTAGTGCTGCCTTGGGCCGCAAGGAGACCCAGGTCTTCGAGGAGATGATCAACGGCGGCCGCAATGCATTCCTTTCCGCCCCGCTCTCGGGCCTGCTCACCGGCGGCGTGCCGGTACTGGTCGATGGTGAGGTCGCGGGTACCGTCGGTGTCTCGGGCGTCAAGCCCGACCAGGACGTACAGGTCGCCAGGGCCGGCATCGTCGCCATCGGCTGAACTTCCCGCCCCCTGCCAAACAAACGCCCCGCTGACCTGACAGCGGGGCGTGCTGCTTCTCGCCCTGCCGGCACGTGATTCAGGGAAGCTTGCGGCGCAGCTCGCCATTCAACGCCACGATGATGGAGTAGCACATCAACAGCATCACGATGGAGAACGGAATAGCCGTCGCCGTCACCCCCGCCTGCAGCGCCGTCAGTCCGCCGCCTATCAGCAGCACGATGGCGACCAACCCCTCCACCGTGGCCCAGAACATCCGCTGTGGCCGTGGCGCATCGATCTTGCCGCCGGCAGTGATGGTATCGATCACCAGGGAGCCGGAATCCGACGAGGTGACGAAGAAGATCAACGCCAACACGATACCAATAGTCGACATCAGGCCAGTCAGCGGTAGTTCGTTCAACATGCCGAACAGCGCCAGCTCGGGGCTGTAATTGTCGATCACGTACTCCTTAACCAGGCTGCTGCCGGGATCGGCATAGAGTTGTTCGAGAGCAATGCTGCCGAAGACGCCCATCCAGATGAAGATGAACAGACTGGGAATCAACAGCACACAGAGGACGAACTCCCGAACCGTGCGCCCCCGCGATACCCGGGCAATGAACATACCGACGAACGGCGCCCAACTGACCCACCAGGCCCAATAGAATATCGTCCATGCCTGACGATAGGCATCGTCGTCGCGGCCGAGGGGGGCCGACAGCGGCGCGAACTCCGTCACATAGGTCGCAAGGCCCGTCCAGAACCCATTCAGGCCCACCAGGGTCGGGCCGGCGAACAGCACGAAGAAGAAGAACAGCACGGCCATGATCATGTTGAACTCTGAAAGCTTCTTCACGCCGCCCTCGAGCCCGCGCCAGACCGATACCAGCGCCACCGCCGTAACCAGCAGAATGACGATGACCTGGAAGGTAGTGCTGATGTCGATGCCGAAGACGAAATTCATCCCTGCATTGGCCTGCTGTGCCCCGAGCCCGAGCGCGGTCGCCAAACCGAACAGGGTGGAAAACACCGCCAGGATGTCGATCACATGTCCCCACCAGCCCCAGACCCGCTCGCCAAGGATCGGGAAGAATGCCGAACGAATGGAAAAGGGCAGGCCCTTATTGTAGGTGAACAGGGCCAGCGCCAACGCCATGACCACATAGACGGCCCAGCCATGCAGGCCCCAGTGGAGAAAGGTACCGGCAAGCCCTAGCGCACTGGCATCGGCGATGGCCTCCGGGTTCAGTTCACCATCGCTCCCGAAAGGGGAAGGGATGCCCAACGGCAGGGAAACATTGGCGTGGTAGACCGGCTCCAGCACGCTGAAGAACAGCAGCCCGATGCCGATGCCGGCGGTGAACAGCAGCGCAAACCAGGACAGGTAGCCATGCTCCGGCCGGGCATCGGGACCACCCAGCCTGACCGAACCATGCGGCAGAACGACCAGAGCCAGACAGAACAGGATGAAGAAGTCCACCAGGAGCATGAAGTACCAGTCGAGCGTCCCGGTGGCGAAGTCGACGATGGCCTGGAAGAGGCTTCCCGCCCTTTCCGGAAACAGCAGGGTAAGCAGGATGAAAACGACCGATGCGAGTGCCGATACGGCGAAGACCCGATTGTGAATATCGAAACCGATGGGTCCCAGCCGCCCTTCGATATTGTCCTGGCCCACGGTGTAGTCCGTATGCATATCGCTAGCCGCATGATGCGGCTCCGGGTCACTCGGGTTATTCATTCGCCTCCCCTTTTCTAATATAAATAATGGCTTAGCTATTTTCTCCAGCCTATATGAGCTAGACCATCCGTTCCACTGGCATCCCGTTGGCCCACTTCGACGAGAAACACGGCGTCTCTGTATGAAACGCTACGGCCATCTATACTGACAGCGCCGGACCATTGCCCTGCGCGCCACTATCCGTTCACGGCCATTCAGGCAATGGCAAGGCACCTGACAGAGGCATCCACGGCCAGTCCGGGGAGGAGTTCAGGGCTGCGCCCCATGGGAGGAATCCACGATGATCAAAAAGCTATTTGCCGCACTAGTGCTGATGGCCTTTTCCGTATCCGCCTGGGCGCATATGTGCCCATCGCTGATGTCGGATATCGACCAAGCGCTGGAGGACCAAGAAAAGGTTTCCCAACTCAGCGAGGACGAACTCGCCCAGGTACGCGACCTGCGCGAGCAAGGTGAGCAATACCACAACGATGGCGACCACGACCAATCGGTAGAGGCCTTGAACCAGGCCAAGGAAATTCTCGGCGTCTAGGAGTACGATCGGTCAATCCGACAGACTCATAGTGTCCCTGCCGGGCGTGGCTTCACGCCCGGCATCTCTTCATGAGGTTTGCTTCTCAAGCCTCCTGCGCCTGAGCCGCGCATTCCAACACCCACTCCTGCAGCGCCCGTTTTGCCTCGCCGGGAAAGTCCGGCCGTGCATCGACCAGGCCATAGCCCCGTGGCGAACGCAGTCGCAGGTCTTGCAGGCCGACCAACATCCCCTTCTCCAGCATGTCATCAACCAGGCCTTGCCAACCCATGCCGATGCCCTGACCGGCAATCGCCGCCTGGATCAGCAGGGTGTAATTGTTGAACGTCAGCTCCGACGATTCGAGGTGGGTCATACCACCCAACTGCTCGAAGTAGCTCGGCCAGTCCAGCCAGCGCAGCCCCTGCTCTGCGGTCAGCGTCAACAGCGGCGCCTTGCTGAGTGCCTCTAGATCCGAGATCGGCCCGTGCTGTTGCAGAAAACCCGGGCTGCACACAGGGAAGACATCTTCACAGAACAGCAACGGGACGCCGCTGGCAAGAATACGCTCATCGCAGAAAACGATCGCCACGTCGACCTCCTGGGCCCGCCAGTCGAGTACGCCCTGGTTGGTGACGATGCGCACGTCGATATGCGGATGGCGTTCCCGGAAGTGCGGCAGCCGCGGCATCAGCCAATAAGCCGCGAACGAGAAGTCGGTCAGGATGTTCACGTGCGGATGACGATGCTTGTGCTGTAGTCGTTCGATGGTGCGATCGATGGTGCCGAAGCCCTCCTGCACGCTGACGAACAGCGCATGTCCCGCCTCGGTCAACTTCACACCCCGATAGATGCGTTCGAACAGCGTCAGGCCGAGCTGCTCTTCCAGGGCACGCACCTGCTGGCTGACGGCGGACTGGGTCGAGCGCAGCTCACGCGCCGCGGCGGTGAAGCTCAGGTGCCGGGCCGCTGCCTCGAAGACTCGCAGGCCGTTGGGCGACACTGATTTTGCTATCCACGACATTAGTTCAGCTAATGCCTCCCATAAAAATTTAGCGAGTTTACAGGCCCTGAGATTAGCAGGGAGACTGTCGCAAGAGCCAGCCCCGGTGTGGCTCGAGCAAGACATTCCAGTGCGCAGCGACAAGCAAGAGAGGCCCCATGACCCGCAAGCAACCCAATATCCTGTTCCTGATGGCCGATCAGATGACGGCGTCGGCGCTGCCCATCTATGGCCACCCGCTGGTCAAGACACCCAACCTGTCGCGCCTGGCCGCCGAGGGCGTGGTCTTCGACTCGGCCTACTGCAACAGCCCGCTATGCGCACCGTCGCGCTTTACGTTGATGGCCGGCCAGTTGCCTTCACGCATCGGCGGTTATGACAATGCCGCCGAGTTCGCCGCCGACATTCCGACCTTCGCCCACTACTTGCGCGATGCCGGCTACGCCACCGCGCTGTCGGGCAAGATGCACTTCTGCGGCCCGGACCAGTTGCACGGCTTCGAGGAGCGTCTGACCACCGACATCTACCCGGCCGACTATGGCTGGTTCGTCGACTGGGAGAACTTCGAGACCCGGCCGAGCTACTACCACAACATGTCTTCGGTGATTCAGGCCGGCCCCTGCGTGCGCTCCAACCAGCTCGATTTCGACGACGAAGTCACCTTCCGCGCCAAGCGTTTCCTGTACGACTACGTGCGCAACGGAGAGCAGCGTCCGTTCTGCCTGACCGTATCGCTGACCCATCCGCACGACCCCTATACCATTCCGCAGGAATACTGGGACCGCTACGACCACGACGCCATCGACATGCCGCGCGTACCCTACTCGCGCGAACTGATGGATCCGCACTCCAAACGCCTGCGCCATGTCTATCAACTCGACGAGAACACCATCGATGACGAGCAGATCCGCAACGCGCGCCATGCCTACTACGGCGCGCTCAGCTATGTCGACGACCAGATCGGCGCGGTGCTGAAGACATTGAAAGAGACCGGCCTCGACGAAGACACCATTATCGTGTTCTCCGGCGATCACGGCGACATGCTCGGCGAGCGCGGCCTCTGGTACAAGATGAGCTGGTTCGAGGACTCGGCCCGCGTACCGATGATCGTCCATGCTCCCGAGCGTTTTACCCCGGGCCGGGTGCGTGAGTCGGTGTCGACCATGGACCTGCTGCCGACCTTTGCCGAACTCGCCAATGACGGCGCCGCACCGGAATACGCCGTACCCATCGACGGTCGCAGCTTGCTGCCGCATCTGACCGGCAATGGCGGGCATGACGAGGTGATCGGCGAATACCTCGGTGAAGGTGCCATCGCACCGCTGCTGATGATCCGCCGCGGGCGCTACAAGTTCGTCCACACCGCGCCGGACCCCGACCAGCTGTTCGACCTCGAGGCCGACCCCCTCGAACTCAACAACCTGGCCGAGGATCCCGCGCACCTGGATCTGTGCAAGCAGTTCCGCGACGAAGTCGCCAGCCGCTGGGACTACCAGAGGATGCACGACGAGGTAATCGCCAGCCAGCGACGCCGCAAACTCGTTTCGCGGGCACTCAAGCAGGGCAAGATCACGCCCTGGGATCACCAGCCAATGTTCGATGCCAGTACCCAGTACATGCGCAACAACATCGACCTGGACGATCTCGAGCGGCGCTCACGCTTCCCCATGGCCCCCGTCGAATAACCATGACGATCTCGCCGACCGACATCCACCGGCAGCCGGCCAGGCTGCAACGCTGGTTGCCGCTTCTCGGCTGGCTGCCGCAGCAGACCTTGCGTTCGCTGCGTGCCGACGCCATCGCCGGCTTGACCGGCGCCGTGTTGGTCGTACCTCAGGGGGTGGCCTATGCCTTGCTGGCCGGGTTGCCCCCGGAGTATGGGCTCTACACTGCTATCGTCCCGGCCATACTGGCGGCACTGTTCGGTTCTTCTCGGTACATGATCAGTGGACCGACCGCGGCGCTGTCGATCGCACTGTTCGCCACTCTTCGGCCTTTTGCCGAAGCGGGCAGCAGTGAGTTCATCGCTCTGGCGCTGACGCTGACTTTCCTCGCGGGTGTCTTCCAGCTCTTGCTCGGGTTGGCACGCCTGGGCGTATTGGTCGATCTCGTCTCGCATTCGGTGGTCACGGGCTTTACCGCCGGTGCCGCGCTGATCATTGCCGCCAGTCAGCTGCCCTACGCGCTGGGGCTGAGCGCGCTGGAAAGCAGCGGCTTTCTCGCTCTCTGGCCAAGACTGCTCGAACGGCTCGGCGACATTCGTCCCGATGCGGTACTCATCGCCGGCTTCACGCTCACCGCCTGCCTGGCATTTCGACGCTGGCTGCCGCGCTGGCCAGGTATGTTGCTGGCGCTACTGGCTGCCTCGTTGTTGGCCGCCTGGCTCGATCCGCAGCGGGTCGACATCCTGCGCATCGTCGAGGTCCCGGCCGGCCTGCCACCGCTCTCGACGCCGGTTCTCTCGTTCGAGTCGCTGCGCCTGCTGACGCCAGGGGCCATTGCCCTGGGGCTGCTGGGGTTGGTTGAAGCCGCGGCAATCGCGAGGGCTTTTGCCGCACGTACCGGCGAGCGTTTGAACAGCAATCAGGAGTTCATCGGCCAGGGGTTATCCAATATCGGCGGTGCCTTCTTCTCCAGCTATGTCTCGTCGGGATCATTCACCCGTTCGGGACTCAACGCCAGCGCCGGGGCCTGCTCACCGTTGGCAGCGGTTCTATCGGCACTGTTTCTGGTGCCGATCATGCTATTGGCGGCACCACTGCTACATCACGTGCCGATGCCGGCCATGGCGGGCCTGCTGTTGCTGGTCGCCGCCAGGCTGATCGACTGGCGCAGTATTCGCGAGGCACTGACCACCAGCCGCTCGGAAATGGCCGTGCTGCTGGTCACCTTCTTCAGCACCCTGCTGTTGGCGCTGGAATTCGCTATCTACTTCGGCGTGCTGGCCTCGTTGGCGCTCTACCTGCGTCGCACCACCCGCCCACCGGTGGTGGAAAGCATGCTGTGCCAAGCCCCCACAACGATCCAGCAGGCCGTGGAGGAGCCGAGCTGCGACGTCGTCAGGATCGACGGATCGTTGTTCTTCGGTGCCTGCGAGTCGGTCGCCCGACGACTCGAGCGCTGTGATCGCCCGAACCTGGTGATCCTGGCGGCAGGCATCAATTTCATCGACCTGAGCGGCATCCACCTCCTCCAGCGCCAGGCACGCCTTTGCCATGCACGAGGCGGGAAGCTGTACCTGGCCTGGACCAAACCCGACGTAATGGCTCGCCTGCAACGAGCCGGTCTCGTCGATAACGACAACGACAACGACCCGAACCACAACAAGCCAAGGGCAATAATAACTTGAGAGGCTCTCCCCCATGACACTCCCACACCCCGCCAACGAGTCGAGCAATCGACTCAACCCGGCCGTCTTCCACGGCTCGGTGGCCGGCATCGTGATCTTCCTGATCTATGCCATCGCCTTCACCGAACACGCCACGGCATTCTTCAATGCCGGGCTGGACTGGATCGGCAATACCTTCGGCTGGTACTACATGCTGGCGGTTGTCGCCTACCTGGTCTTCGTGGTCATGATCGGCTTCTCGCGATTCGGCAAGATTCGCCTGGGCCCGGATCATTCGCGCCCGGAATTCTCGCTGCTGTCGTGGTCGGCCATGCTGTTTGCCGCCGGGCTTGGCGGCGCAATCCTGTTCTTCGTGGTCTCCGAACCGCTGACCCACTATCTCAATCCGCCGCTCGGTGAAGGTGGCACCGCCGAAGCCCAGCGTCGCGCCATCGTGCAGACTTTCATGCACTGGGGCATCTCGGGCTGGGGGCTCTACGTGCTGATGGGCATGGCTCTGGCCTATTTCAGCTATCGCCACCGGCTGCCGCTAGCGATTCGCTCCACGCTCTATCCGCTGCTGGGCAAGCGCATCTACGGCCCCATCGGGAATGCCGTGGATATCACCGCCGTGCTGGCTACCGTGTTCGGTATTGCGACCGCGCTGGGCATCGGCGTGATGCAGATGAACTACGGCCTGACCTACCTGTTCGGCATACCCGAAGGGCTCCCCGCCCAGGTTATGCTGATCCTGCTGGTGGTAACCCTGGCCACCCTGTCGGTGGTGAGCGGCGTCAAGCGCGGCATCCGCCGGCTGTCGGAACTCAACCTGTTGCTCATCGCCGGCCTCGTGCTGTTCGTGTTGCTCCAGGGCGACACCCTCGGGCTGCTCAATATGTTCGTCATGAACACCGGCGACTACCTGGTCGCGCTGACCGGAAAGAGCTTCGACACCTATGCCTACGCGCCCGAGGCGCAGGGCTGGTTCAACGGCTGGACGGTGTTCTTCTGGGGCTGGTGGATCGCCTGGGCACCCTTCGTCGGCCTGTTCCTGGCCCGTATCTCCCGTGGCCGTACCATCCGCGAATTCGTCGCCGGCGCCCTGTTCATCCCGCTGATCTTCGTGATGGTGATGATGTCGGTCTTCGGCAACAGCGGTATCGACATGGTCGATCAGGGCCTGGTGGTACTCGGCGAACAAGCCGTGAACCAGCCACCGGCCACCATCTACACCTTCCTCGAGCAGCTGCCCCTGGTCGGTGTCACCGCTACCGTCGTGCTGGTGCTGAGCATCGTCTTCTTCGTCACTTCAGCCGATTCGGGCGCCTTGGTACTGTCCAACTTCACCTATGTGCTGCGCGACGTGAATCATGACGCCCCCGCTCGGCTGCGCATCTTCTGGTCGGCCATCATCGGCCTGATCACCCTGGCGCTGCTGATGGCCGGCGGGCTGCGCACCCTGCAGAGCGCTGTGGTGATCACCGCCCTGCCGTTCTCGGCGATCATCTTCCTGACCATGATCGGCATGTACCGCTCATTGAAGGTCGAGACCGGCAAGGCCGATGCCCGCCACCAGGTGACCGCCAGTGGTGTGGCCAGCAGCGATTGGCGCGAGCGCCTCGACCGCACCCTGGACGGCACCACGCAGAATGGCGCCGAGGCCACCCTGCGCCACGCTATTCGTCCGGCGCTGACCGAGTTGGCGGAAGAATTGACCCGGCGCGGACAGCAGGCCAGCGTCAGCGAACGGCAGGTGGAGGGCACCCGGTTGCTCTTCCCGACCCTGCAGGTCGATTTCGACGGCGCCCCCAGCTTTATCTACGGCATCCAGCCAACGCGACTGCAGCCGCCGAGCTTCCTGCCCGCGGATGACGACTATTACCTGCGGCTCGACGTGCATCTCGCCGAGGGCGGCCTGGGACAAGACCTCAACGGCTATACGCGCCTGCAGGTCGTGCATGACGTTCTCAACGAGTACCAGCGGCATCTACGTTTCCTGGCCCACGCCAGCGAGCAGGGCTATCTGGAAACCATCCCCAACCGCCCAACGGAGGGAGATAACATTCCACAGGCCGAACCCGCACCTTAGCCGGCCGTTCGCGGCATCGCCTGACCCGGCGAGCCCCACTATGGTGGGGCTCGTCTTTTTATAAGGCCCAGCCGGTTTACAAGGTCCCGCCGGCTGGCAAGGTTCTACCGGATACTTCAAACTGAGAGGCTAGAGAGTCGGCACGCGAAGCGCCGAAGGAGGCCAACATGGCAGGCGGCTGGTCACGAGACGGAGCGGTACAAGAGCAGATCGACAGCACCGTCGAGGATGCATTGCAGCGGGCGCGCAGCGAGTTGCCTCGGGGCGAGAGCCTGACGCACTGCGAGGAGTGCGGTGAACCGATTCCCCAGGCGCGTCGCGACGTCATGCCCGGCGTACGCCTGTGCATCGCCTGCCAGAGTGAGCGCGACAGGCAGCGCACGGCCTACAGCGGCTACAACCGGCGTGGCAGCAAGGACAGCCAGCTGCGCTGACCGAGCTGCCGACACCCCGATTCGCCGTCATTCATCCAGGGGACAGCGCATCAGCGACACCTGGGCATCGTCGCGATCAAGCCAGGTCAGCGTCATCGCCTCATGATCCTCGAGCTCCATGCGAATCCGCTCGCTGGTCTCCGTTCCTTCGCTCGAGCACTCGAGCTGACCCGTCCAGACATTTTCGGACTCCTGCGTCGCTTCCAGCTCGCAGACATTTTCGTACCCCTCGAAGCGCGACGGGGAAATCGTGATTGCCCGCTCTTCGCCGCCCCGCGCACACCAGGCCGGCTCGGCGGCCCAGCGGCCCACATACGCAACGGCGTCCTGCAGTGCCGGCTCGTCATTCGGCGCCGCATCCGGCTCCTCGTTATCACAGCCGGCCAGCACCAGAGCGGCACACAGTATCCATCCGCAGTGTCGTACTTCCATGGCGTCACCTCGGCACTTACATCGTGTCTGTCAGACAGGATCATTCGATCGCCTATCAGCATAGGCGTAATCACGCGTCGGCAAGCCTCGCGGTCGCAAATCGCTCTTCGCGACGTCCGTTAGTCTCCTTATCGTTTTCAGCGCGGCAGCGGCTCGATATCATGGAGCCCTTGCAAGCCCCGGCGCCAGCGGGGCTTCTTCATGCTCATGAGGTCGCCATGCCGCTGCTCTACTTCCTGCCCCCCTTGGGAGCCGTGCTGATCTGGTCGGGCAACATGACCATCAACCAGCTCACCGTGGGAACGATCGCTCCCAGCAGCATCGCATTCTTGCGCTGGGTGCTGGCGTTAGCCGTGCTGACCCCTTTCGTGTTGCCGGCCGCCTGGCGCCACCGCCAAGCGCTACGCCGCGAATGGCCCAAGCTGGCCGTACTGGGACTGCTCGGCATGGGGCTCTGGCAAGGGCTTGCCTACGTGGCCGCCGAGACCACCACGGCCACCAACATGGGCATTCTGGCGGCCATGGTGCCATTGTTGACGGTACTGCTCAGCGCCCTGATCCTGCGTGAGGCGCCCAGCCGCGGCGGCACGCTGGGCGGTCTACTCGCGCTGTTCGGGGTGCTGGTGCTGTTGGGCCGGGGCGACCCGCTCACGCTGCTGGATCTTCAGGTGGCCCTTGGCGACCTGCTGATGGTGGTGGCTGCCACCTGCTACGCGCTCTATGGAGTGATGCTCAAGCGCTGGCCGCTGGGCCTGCCGCCCTGGGTGGTGCTCTATGCCCAGGTGGTGTTCGCCGTACTGTTCCTGCTGCCCCCCTACCTGATGGGGCCGATGACCCCGATCGACGGCCAGAACGTGTGGCTGATCCTCTACGCCGGTATCCCCGCCTCGATCGTGACGACCTTCCTGTGGATGCGTGCCATCCGCCAGATCGGCGCCAGCCAGGCCAGCATCTTCATCAACCTGATGCCGCTGTTCAGCGCTCTGATCGCCATGGCCCTTCTCGGCGAGCAAATCGCGGCGTTCCACCTGGTCGGTGGCGTGCTGGTACTGGCTGGGGTGATCATGGCCCAGACGTTGACCCATCCCCTCATCAGCAAGGCCCCGCGCAACGTAAGATCCTGAACGGCACAGTGCTCGATCGAACCCAAATGTCGCCCCGCCACGATGAGGGAAAAAGACGGGAGAAAAATAAAGTTAAAACTGCATAGGCCGATAAACCCTTCAGAGCACCAACCCAAAAATGGTGCCGATGACGTGAGGGGGTACCGGCTGTGAAAGAAACCCTACTGCAAGCCGTTGAAGCGGACCTGTTCAGACCCTGGTATCGCCTGCGCTTCAGTGCCGTGGTAGAAGACCGCTTCGAGGCCGATACCTCCGCTCGACGCAGGCGTCATCTACTGATCGCCGGCATCGTGGCGCTAGTGATCTACGATCTCTATATATTGAACGACTACGTCATTCGTCCAGAGTCGATGCAAACCGCTGCCTGGATCCGCTTCGGCCTGATGACTCCCGCAGCTATCGTGGCGCTCTACTGTGTACGCCGCCGTCTGTCACCGGCCATGCGTGAAGCGACGATGGCCGCTACCCTTGTCTTGGGAATGCTGTGCTCCAGCCTGATCTTTTACCTATCCAGGTCATCCTATTCGTTTCTCGATACCTTCTCGTTCGGCCTGATTCTGGTAGTGGGCAACATTCTCTTTTCGCTGCGCTTCGGCTTCGCCCTCGCCTCATCGCTGCTTTGCGGGGTTATCATGACGGCTTTCGTGGTGCCCTACAGCTACACTGACAGTGCAGTAAAAATCAATACGTTGGTTCTCTTTGCCTCGAGTGCCGTCTTCACCTTACTGGCCAATTTCCGTCTCGAAGCCAGCGAGCGCCAATCCTACCTGCTGCTGCTACGCGAGCAGCTCAGAGCCAACGCCGCGCTTCATGACAACCAGGCCCTGACCAAGATCTCCATCACCGACCCTCTGACCGGCGTCGCCAACCGACGCCACTTCGATACCATGCTGGAGCTGCGCTGGGACGAGGCACTCGCCGGGAACACCGTGCTTGGCATGCTGGTCATCGATATCGACCACTTCAAGGATTACAACGACCATTACGGCCACCTGAAGGGAGACGCCTGCCTGCGCCAGGTCGCCCAGGAGATGCAGAACCATATCCGGAATGAGGTCGATCTGGTCGTGCGCTATGGTGGCGAGGAGTTCGTCGTGCTGTTGCCGAACGCCTCGGTGTCTTCGACGATGCGCGCCGCCCAGCGTATCCGGCAGGGCATCGAGGCACTCGCCATTCCCCAGGCAGGCCCTGGGGTGATCACCGTAAGCGTCGGCGCGGCTGCCCTGCGACCTCACGAATCGATGGAACCCGCCACACTGCTCTCGATCGCCGACGCGGCGCTCTTCCAGGCCAAGCGTGCGGGGCGTAACCGCAGCGTGCTGGCACCGCTACAGGATGGGCCGCTACCCGCATGAAACGCCGAGGCCTGATACGACCCAGCCGGCCAGGAAGAGCCGACACCAGGCACAGCGCTATAGCACGTACATGCGCAGCGGCATCCAGATGCCCATGCCGACCATGATCAGGTTCTCGGTCAACGAGACAAAGCCTAGCGGTACCTTGCTGTCACCGCCGACGCAGGCGCACTTGAGTTCGCGCTTGTCGATGTAAACTGCCTTGAACACCGAGACGGCGCCCACCGTACCGATGAACAGCGCCACGGGCGCGGCCAGCCAGACCAGGGCACCAGCCAGCATCAGGATCCCCGCCAGCGTCTCGGCATAGGGATAGACATAGCCATAGCGCACCTGGCGCTGGGCCAGCTGATCGTAGTTGAGAAACATGGTGCTGAAGCTCTCCACGTCCTTGAGCTTCTGCAACCCCAGCAGGGCCATGGCGATGGCCACGAAATACTCCGGCATCCTCGCGCTTATCAGCGAGCCGGTCGCGGTCCAGCTCACGGCAAGCCCCATCAGCAGCGCCGTGGCAAACAGCGCGATCACCGGCTGGTAGGTGGTCTCGTCCTCGTCCGGCGAATCCAGTCCGAAATACTCGCGCAGCTCGTCATAGCCGCCGATACGTCGGCCATCGATGAAGGTCTGGGGCGTCGTATCCACCCCCTGTTCGCTCATGAAGGCTTCCGTCTCATCCCGCGTGGTCAGGTGATGATCTTCGACATCGAAGCCCTTGCGCTCCAGCAGATCCTTGCTCTTCAGGCCGAAGGGGCACAGATGCTCTTCCATGACCATGCGATATAGCTGGGCCTGCTTGCCCTGCTCCGCCGTCTGTCCATGAGCCATGACATCTCTCCTTGGGTCATGCATTCCCCCCAAGGGTAGTCAATCGACTTTTATCAGCGAATCCCCGCCCTGAGGAACGACTGCACGAACTGGCGCTGGAAGAGCAGGAAGGCGACCAGCAGCGGCGCGATACTGAGCAGGGTAGCGGCGCTGACGGTGGCCCAGTTGACGCCGGTTTCCGGCGCCGAGAAGATTCCCAGCCCCACGGTGAGCGGGCGGCTCTCCACCGAGTTGGTCACCACCAGCGGCCACAGGAAGTTGTTCCAGTGGTGGCTGATCGAGACCAGCCCGTAGGCCAGGTAGGTGGGCTTGGCCAAGGGCACGTAGACCTTGAGCAGGATCGCCATCCAGCCGCAGCCCTCCACCCGAGCGGCTTCCTCCAGCTCGCGGGGGATGGTCTTGAAGGTCTGTCGCAACAGGAAGATGCCGAAGGCGCTGGCGACGTACGGCAGCCCGATGCCGGTGATGGTGTCGACCAGCCCCAGGCCGCTGGCGATACGGTAGTTCTCGACGATCAGCACCTCGGGAAAGACGAACAACTGGATCAGCACCAGCATGAACAGGATGTCCTTGCCGGGGATGGGGAAACGCGCGAAGGCGAAGCCGGCCAGGGTGCAGACCACGAACTGCGCCAATACCACCCCGGTGACCAGCAGGAAGGTGTTGACGTAATAGCGCGCAAACGGCGCCTGGGCCCAGGCGTTGGCGAAGTTTTCCAGCGTCAGCGGGGCGAGCAGGTCGAAGCGCACCATGAAGGCCGATGGATGAAAGGCTGCCCAGATCGCGTAGAGCAACGGGAAGATCCAGACGATGGCCAGCAGCCAGGCGGCCGTGGTCTCGAGGCTCGGCACCCCCAAGTTGAGTAGCTTGCGAGAGCTCGCTGTTATCGCGGTCTGGTTCATTGTCTCGCGGCCCTTCATTGATAGTGCGTCCGGTGGTCGAGCACGGTGAACTTGAGCGTCGCCACCACGGCCAGCACCAGCAGGATCACCACCGTAATGGTGGCGGCGTAGGTGCGGTCGAAGAACGAGAAGGCATTCTCGTAGACGTAGTAGAGCAGCAGGTTGGTGGCGTTGTTGGGCCCGCCCTTGGTCAGGATGAACAGATGGTCGACCACGCGCACGGCATTGATCAGCGCATTGATCAGCACGAACAGTGTGGTCGGCATCAGCAGCGGGAAGGTCACACGCCAGAAGAAGCTCCAGCGACTGGTGCCCTCGAGATCCGAGGCCTCCTCGAGTTCCGGCGGGATGCTCTGCAGCGCCGCCAGGTAGAAGATCATGAAGAAGCCGGCCTCCTTCCACACGGTCATCACGATCACCGAAGTCAGCGCCATGCTGGGGTCGCCCAGCCAGTTGACGCCGGAGAGCCCCAGCGCGCCGAGCAGCTTGTTGAACAGGCCGATCTGCGGGGCGTAGAAGAACATCCAGATGTTGGCCGCGGCGATCATCGGCAGGATGGTCGGCGTGAAGTAGGCCATGCGCACGAAGCCGCGCCCCGGCAGGCGGGCATTGACGAACAGCGCCATGCCCAGCGCCAGGGCGATGGAGGTGGGGATCGTGCCCAGCGCATAGATCAGGTTGTTGCGCGCCACCTTCCAGAAGGTGGCGTCCTCGACCAGCATGGCGTAGTTCTCCAGCCCGACGAACTCCGGCGGTGCGCCGCGGAAACCGGGCAGGAAGAAGCTATTGATCAGCGTGGCCACGGTAGGCAGGTAGGCGAAGGTGCCGAGCAGTACCGCCGCCGGCAGCAGCAATAGCGCGCCATAGATCTGCATGCGTCGGTCAGCGTGTCGGATCAGCATGGCTTGCCTCCTGCGCCGCGTGGCGCCGGGGATAGGTCAATGAGGAGGTCCCGCCCTGGATGGCAAATGTAGCGTCCAAGGAGGGATTCACAGCGCCTCCTCATTGTCCTTTGCTTCCGGCGTCCTCTTCTGCGTCTGCTTCAGCCTGCCCTCAACGGGAACGTGCGTAGCGGCGCAGCGCCGCGTCAGCTTCGGCCTGGGCCTGCTTGAGCGCCTCCTCGGGCGACATCTGCCCGGTCAGCGCCGCCTGCACGGCGTTGTCCAGCGCCCGGCGCACGCGCCCACCCTGATAGGTGGCCAGTTCCGCGGTGGCGTGCTCGAGCTGGTCGCGGGCCACCGCGGCCGGCGGGAACTCTTCGACGTAGTTGCGCAGCGCCTCGGTCTCGTAGGCCGCCGGACTCACCCCCATGTAGCCGGTCTCGATCGACCAGGCCGCGGCACGCTCGGGATCGGTCATCCAGCGGATGAAGGTCATCGCGGCGTGCTGCTCCTCCTCGCTGCTGCCCTTGAACAAGTAGAAGTTGCCGCCACCGGTGGGGCTGCCGCGCTGTTCCTTCATCGGCAGCATGGCCACGCCGAAGTCGAAGGAGGCCTCGTTGCGTACCGCGGTGAGGTTACCGGTGCTGTGCCACATCATGGCGGTAGACTCTTCGAGGAAGTTCTGGCGCAGGGTGCCCCATTCGATGGTGCCGTCGGGCATGGCCTCGTGCTCGTCAGCAAGCGCCACCCAGTACTCCAGCGCCTCGATGGCGGCGGGGTCGTCGAAGTAGACCTCGGTGCCCTCCTCGTTCATCAGCCGGTGGCCGTTCTGAAAGGCGAAAGCCTGGAACATCCAGTAGGGATAGCCAGTGGAGGGTACCATCACGCCCCACTGCTCGCCGCCGCTGGCCTCGCGCACTGCAGCGGCCATCTCGGCCATCTCCTGCCAGGTTTCGGGGGGAGTTTCGGGGTCGAGCCCGGCGGCTTCGAAGGCGTCCTTGTTCCAGTAGAGCACGATAGTCGAACGCTGGAAGGGGATGCCGTAGGTCTGGCCGTCGATCTGGCCGTTCTCCATCAGTCCCGGGTAGAAGCTGTCGAGCCATTCGCGCTCCTCGTCGGTCTCGACCACCTCGTCGAAGGCGAGGATGACGTCCTGCTCAAGCAGATCGAACAGATCGATGGAGAACAGCACCGAGAGCTGGGGCGCCTCGTTCGCCTCGATGGCCGACATTGCCCGCACCCGGGTGTCGTCATAGTTGCCGGCGTAGATGGCATTCACCGCGATGTCCGGGTGTTCATTCTCGAACTCGGCCACCAGGCCATCGATCACATCGGTCAGGGCACCGCCCACCGCTACCGGGTAGTACATGGTCAGCTCGGTCTGGGCCTGGGCCTGGGCGTTCAGGGAGCCGGCGGCCAGCAGGCCGGCCACGGCCGCGGCCCCCATTCGGCTGCGCTTTGCGAGGCTGTCTTTTGCGAGCGAAAAGCGTGCGTTCATCGGTTCACTCCTGGAGAGTCGTTCCCTGCGTGGTTGGACGAGGCCTGAGCCTCGTTGTCTTGCACTGTGGAAACCGCCGCACCCGTTAAGCCAGGAGAGTGCGGCTCGAAGCGATGCCGGCCAGGCGGCGCGGAGAGATCGTGCCCTGCGATCGCCAGTCGCCGGCCATCGTCCGCGGCGAAGAAGTGGGCCGCCTCGCGCCGCCACTGCAGCCGACAGGCAGTGCCGGTGGCCATCTCCGGCTTGCCTTCGGGGCGCGCGCGCAGCTGCTGGCTGCCGACCTGCAGCCGCACGATGCTGTCGGCTCCCAGGTACTCGGCATCGATCACCGTGGCGGGCACGCCAGGGGCGTCGGCCGGCAGCAGGCGGATGTCCTCGGGACGAACGCCGAACCAGTGGCCCTTGGCCTCGTGAGCCGCCACGCTGCAGTGCGGCTCGCCTGCAATGACCGCGCCGTCGGCGGCGGCGGCAAGCGGCACCAGATTCATCGCCGGGCTGCCGATGAAGCCGGCGGCAAAGGCCGTTGCCGGGCGGTCATAGAGTTCGTCGGGGGTGCCATCCTGTACGATGCGCCCGTCCTGCATCAGGATCACTCGGTCGCCCATGCTCATCGCCTCGACCTGATCGTGGGTGACATAGATCACCGTCATGCCGAGACGCCGCTGCAGCGCCTTGATTTCGCGTCGCATCTCGCCGCGCAGGCGGGCATCGAGGTTGGACAGCGGTTCGTCCATCAGGCAGATGGGGTGTTCGGAAATGATCGACCGGGCCAGGGCAACCCGCTGGCGCTGGCCACCCGACAGCTGGGCAGGCTTGCGTTCGAGATAGGCTCCGAGATCGACCAGCTCGGCAACCCGCGCCAGCCGTTCTTGGCGCTCGGCCTTGGGTACCTTGCGGCTGCGCAACCCGAAGACGATATTGTCGGCCACGCTCAAGTGAGGGAACAGCGCGTAGGACTGGAACACCATGCTCAGCCCCCGGTCGCCCGGCGGCAGGTGAGTGACGTCGCGCTCGCCGATATGAATGCGCCCGGCGCTGGCCTGCTCGAGGCCGGCAATCATGCGCAGCGTGGTCGACTTGCCGCAGCCCGAGGGGCCGAGCAGGATGACGAACTCGCCCGGCGCCACGTCGAAGCCGATGCCATCGACGGCGGTGGTATCGCCCCAGCGCTTGCTCACGGCCTCGAGCCGAATGCGCTGGCGCTCCCTCGAGCCGGGCTGCGAGATGGTTGGCTGGCTGGGCGGATTCTGGGCCTGATGATTGTTGTCTGGGTTCATGCTGCGTCCGCGTTGCCCGTGAAGGCGTGGCATGGCTGTCATCGACTCTCCCGAACTCAGCGTAGCCGCTTATGCGTCGTTTTGCGGCCATGGTGAAGCGTTTCGGTGACAGAGCGGTGACACACGGCCACTGTCCGGCTACGGTCGGGCAGGCGCATACGCCGTGTTAGAATGCGCCTTCCACCCTGATCAGGAACCGAGCGCAATGTCCCTTGACGACCTGCACCTCAACCTCCGCAACCTGACGCAGGACGATTACCCGCAGCTCAAGAAGCTGATGGATGCCGTCTATGACGACATCGGCGGCGCCTGGCCGCAGCACACCATCGATCGGCTGATCCAGGAGTTCCCCGACGGCCAGATCGCCATCGAGGACGACGAGCGGCTGGTAGGCGTGGCGCTGACCGTGCGGGTCGACTACGACGAATTCTCCAATCCGCACAAGTACGACGACCTGGTGGGTAATCGCGAGATTATCCTCAACGACCCCGAAGGCGACGCCATGTACGGGCTGGACGTGCTGATCCACCCCGACTATCGCGGCTACCGCCTGGGCCGGCGTCTCTACGAGGCGCGCAAGGAACTGTGCCGCTCGCTCAACCTGCGGGCGATACTCGCCGGCGGACGCATCCCCAACTATCACGAATACCCGGATCTCAGCCCCACCGAGTACATCGAGCGGGTGGCGCGCAAGGAGGTCCACGACCCGATCCTCTCGTTCCAGTTGGCCAACGACTTCCAGGTCAAACGGCTGCTGCGCAAATACCTGCCGGAGGACGAGAAATCCCAGGGCTATGCCACCCTGCTGGAGTGGAACAATATTCTCTATGAACCCGCCGAGCGGGTGCTGGAGAACCGCCCCACCCAGGTACGCATCGGCGCCGTGCAGTGGCAGATGCGCGAATGCGCCTCGGTGGAGTCGGTACTGCAGCAGGTTGAGTACTTCGTCGACGCCATCTCCAGCTACCAGAGCGATTTCGCCGTCTTCCCGGAGCTGTTCAACGCACCGCTGATGGGGCTGCAGGACCGCGCCACCCAGCAGGACCAGATCGCCGCCATCCGCTACCTGGCGGGCTTTACCGAGCAGTTCAAGAACGAGCTGTCACGCATGGCGGTGTCCTACAACATCAACATCATCGCCGGCTCGATGATCGAGATGGGCGAGGACGACCGACTCTACAACGTCAGCTACCTGTGCCACCGCGACGGCGACGTGGAGCACCAGTCGAAGCTGCACATCACGCCCCAGGAGCGTCGCGAATGGGTGATCGAAGGTGGCGACGAGTTGCGCGTGTTCGACACCGACGCAGGGCGTGTCGGCATCCTGATCTGCTACGACGTGGAGTTCCCCGAGCTCGGCCGGCTGCTGGCCGATCAGGACATGGACATTCTCTTCGTGCCGTTCTGGACCGATACCAAGAACGGTTACCTGCGGGTGCGCCACTGCGCCCAGGCGCGGGCCATCGAGAACGAATGCTACGTGGTGTTGTGCGGCAGCGTGGGTAACGTGCCGTCGATTCGCAACCTTGACATCCAGTACGCCCAGTCGGCGGTGTTCTCGCCTTCGGATTTCGCCTTCCCCCACGATGCGGTGCTCTCCGAGACCACGCCCAACACCGAGATGGTGATCTTCTCCGACCTCGACCTCACCCGCCTCACCGTGGTGCGCGCCGAGGGCTCGGTGACCAACCTCAAGGATCGTCGCAAGGATCTGTTCGACCTGCGCTGGCGCGACTGGTCGTGGAAGTCCGGCGCCCGGCAGGAAGAGAGTTGAAGCATGCTTGACCGCCTGCGCCGCTGGCGGGCCGAGCGCTTCGAGGCCCGCCATCCCTTTCCCGAATCGGCCTGGGCCGAGGCACGCTCGAGGCTGCCGCTGCTGGCCTCTCTCGACGATCAGGATGCGCAGCGATTGGGGCGGCGCGCCTGGCGCTTCCTGCATGCCAAGCGCATGAGCCTGCACCCGGAGCTGATCCAGAGCACGCCCTTCGACCAACCCGCCCAACTGGCCCTGGCCGCCCAGGCCTGCCTGCTGACGCTGGGCTGGTCCGATGACGACCACGATGAAGCCTTCTCGGGCTTCCACGAGATCCTGATCCTGCCGGATGCCTTTCATCGTCAAGTGGAGGAGATGGATGAGTTCGGCGTGGTGCACGCCTACGAGGACGAACGTGCCGGCGAGACCTCGCACCAGGGCCCGGTGGTGGTGGCCTTTCCCGACCTGATGGAGAGCGGCGATTTCAGCGGCTTCAACGTGGTGATACACGAGCTCGCCCACAAGCTCGACATGGGCAACTCACTCGATGTCGACGGTTTTCCGCCACTGCCGCGCGATATCGATCCCAAGGAGTGGCATCGCGTATTCACCGCGGTGTGGGACGACCTGCAGGCGCACCTGGAACGCGGCGACACGCCCCCCATCGACGACTACGCCGCCACCCACCCCGGCGAATGCTTCGCCGTTTGCTGCGAGTACTTCTTCACCGCCCCCGACGCGCTCGATGCCGCCTATCCGGATCTCTACGCGCTGCTCACACGTTATTTCGGCCAGCAGCCACTACAGCGCCTGCCCGGGCGACAAGACCTCTAAACGCAGCAGTTGGAAATGCGCCCAAGGGCCATCGGTCAGCGAGCGCTTTGTTCTATGATGAAGCTTTTCGAGGCTGCGGAATCCATCTATGTCGCGCAAGATCGCCCTGTTGCTGATCGCCCTCGCCTTGCTGGCTTCCCTCGGCCTGCTGTGGCAATGGCTGGCTGCGCGCGACCTGCTCGATGCCACTACGTTGTACGCGCTGATGCAGGGCTCGCTGTCATGGCGCGACTCGCCCTGGGCGGGCGCGATAGTGGTCGGGGCCTATCTTGTCGCTTCACTGACCCTGTTCCCGATGAGCGTGCTGGTGGTTCTCGCTGGCCTGCTGTTCGGTCCCGTATGGGGCTTCATCTATTCCTTCGCCGGGACCCTGGCCGGCTCCGTCGTGACCTATTGGCTGGGACGACGGCTGGGGCGTGACGCCCTGATGCGCCATGGCGGCACTCGCCTTCAAGGCCTGTCGCGCTACCTGGCCGGACGCGGCATTCGCACCATGACGCTGGTCAGCCTGCTGCCGCTTGCGCCCTTCACGCTGACCAATATGATGGCCGGTGCCTTTCACATACGCTTTCGCGACTACATGCTGGGAACGGTCATCGGGCTGACACCGGGACTTGCGGCCATCATCCTGCTCGGCAGTCAGCTCGGCTCGTTGTTGACCGCCGAGAATCGCCAAGAGCTGGCCTGGTCCGCGGGTGGTATCGCCGCCGGAATCGCCCTGCTCTACGGCCTCAAGCGTTGGGCCGACTGGCGCCGCAAGCGCCGCAAGCACCGCAGCTGATAGCTCACTTGGGCGGCAATTCCGACTCCCCTTCGCGACGCCCCGGCCACCAGCTCGGGCGCTCCTGGTCCCACTCCCCCTGCACGAGGTGCTTGAGCAGCCGGCCACGGTGACGCAGCATTCGCCACTCGGCACCGAGCCGAGCCCGTACCCGCTCCCAACCTCCCTCGTCGGCATGCGTGTAGGGACCGCCCGCGGCGATGGCACGGCGATAGACAGCCAGGCAGCGCTCGGCGCAGCGCGCTTCGTCCACCTGCTCCGCTGTCCTGCGTGCCGCGACTGACATGGTCCGGCGCCGCTCGGCATCGCTCAGCGCCACCAGTGCCTGCGACATGATCTCGGCGTCGTCCCGGGCCAGCAGGCGGCCGTTGCGTTCGTCGCCGACCATCTCGCGGATGCCGGGCGCATCGACGGCGACCACGGGCAGCCCGGTGGCCATCGCTTCGGCAATGACCATACCCTGCGTCTCGCTGTGCGAAGCGAAAGCAAAGATGTCCATGGCGTGGTAGGCGTCGACCAGTGCCGGCCCCTGTAGGTTGCCAGTGAAATGTACCCGGTCCGCTACGTCCTGCTGCCTGGCAAGGTCGTACATGGCCGCGCGGGCATCGCCACTACCGACCACCAGGAAATGCGCCTGGGGCAGTTGCCTCAGAGCGCTTGTTACCGCCTCTGTCAAAAACAGCAGGTTCTTCTCCCGAGCCAGCCGCCCCAGGTGACCGACCACATAGGCGTCGAGCGGGATGCCGAGCCGTTTGCGCCAGGCCTCCGCGTTTCCCGAAGCGAAGCGTGCGACATCGACGCCGCTGGGCACCACCGAGATCGAAGTATTGGCACCGCGCTCGAGCAGCAGCTGGCGAATGCTTTCGCTGGGTGCGATCACCTCGTCGCACATGTGCGAGTACTGCGTGGCCAGCGCCTTGGCGAAGCGCTGCATCATCGGTGAGTCCCCCGGCACGTAATGGGTGTAGTGCTCGTAGAGGGTATGGTGGGTAAAGACCAACGGCAGGCCGTAGGTATCGGCCACTCGAGCCGCAGTATCGCCCAGCAGGAAGGGGTGGTGGGAATGCACCACATCGGGGTCGAACGCCTCGACCGCCTCGATCAGTTGGCCAGGAATCGGCACCGGTAGCGAAAAGTCGCTGCCGTTGAAATGCTGCACCGCCGCCACCCGCACGACATTGTCTTCCCTGTGCGGCTGCCCTTCGAGACGTGGCGCCACCACCAGGACGTCATGCCCCGCCAACTGCAACTGCGTCTTGAGACGCTGCACGGATTCACTGACCCCGCCCACGATGGGCGCATAGGTATTGGTGAACATGAGAACGTTCAAGGGAGACGGTCTCCTCCATCTGGGGGCCGATTGGCCAGTTCCGTACGACCCGGCGCAGGTACCCGCCGAGGCATCTCCTGCTCAAGATAGGCAACGAAAGCGCGGATGCGTGCCGGTACGTGGCGCCGCTGCTGGTAGACGGCATGGAAATCGGCACGCACGCCCTGCCACTCGGGCAGCAATTCGACCAGTTTCCCGCATTCCAGTTGCCGGTGGATGTCCCACCAGGAGCGCAGCACGATACCATGGCCGTCGAGCGCCCACTGCACGATCGCCTCGCCGTCGTTGCTGGTCAGCGGGCCGGCCACTTTCATCGCCTGTTCGGCCTCCCTGCCGTCACGCCGACACAGGCGCCACACGGCGTAGTCGCTCTCGTTCTCGCGCAGCATCAGGCAGGCGTGAGCGGCCAGATCGGCCGGCTCAGTGAGCGGCGCCATGTTCGCCACGTAATCGGGCGAGGCGCACAGCACCCGACGGTTGGCGAGGATGCGCCGGGCCACCAGACGCGAATCAGGCGGTTCCCCCACGCGTACACCGACATCGAAGCCCTGCTCACCAAGGCTCAGCGGGTAATTGGAAAGCTCGAGCACGGCCTCGACGCCGGGATGTCGGGCACAGAACGCCGAGAGCAGCGGCGCCACGTGGCGCCGGCCGAAGCCGAAGGTGGCATTTACCCTGAGCGGACCCGATAGCGCCGCCTGCTGCTCGCCCAGCGCCTCCTCCAGCTCGGCAAGTTCCTCGAGAATGGCCGCGCCCCGCGCCAGGTAGCGCTCGCCCTCGGCAGTCAACGACAGCCGTCGCGTGGTACGGCTGGCCAACTCCACGCCCAGGCGCGCCTCGAGCTGCTTGAGGCGCTTGCTCACCGCCGACAGCGACAGGCCCAGCTCACGCGCCGTGGCCGTCAGGCTCCCGGCACGGGCCAACTGTTGGAAGAAGCCAAGATCGTCGAGCTGAGCCATGCCACTCTCCACTCTCGTTCAACAATACCTTTCCATTCAGCCCGATTATCTCGATAAAGCCAAGGGCTAGACTGGTGGCAGCTCGACACCTGACCTCAACCACTCGAGGAACCGACCATGACCCATCGTATCGCTGTCATTCCCGGCGACGGCATCGGCAACGAAGTGATGCCGGAAGGCCTGCGCGCTCTAGAAGCCGCCGCCAAGCGCTTCGATATCGACCTGGAGCTGACCCACTTCGACTTCGCCTGCTGCGACTATTACGAAAAGCACGGCAAGATGATGCCCGACGACTGGTTCGAGCAGCTCAAGGATTTCGATGCCATCTTCTACGGCGCCGTGGGCTGGCCGGAGAAGGTGCCGGACCACATCTCCCTGTGGGGTTCGCTGCTGCAGTTCCGCCGTCAGTTCGACCAGTACATCAATTTGCGGCCGTGCAAGCTGCTGCCCGGCATCAAGAGCCCGCTGGCTGATCGCAAGCCCGGCGACATCGACTTCTACGTGGTGCGCGAGAACACCGAGGGCGAGTACTCGAGTGTCGGCGGCAAGATGTTCGAGGGCACCGAGCGCGAGGTGGTCATCCAGGAAACGGTGATGACTCGCTACGGCACCGACCGAGTGCTGAAGTTCGCCTTCGACCTGGCCCAGAGCCGGCCGCGAAAGAAGCTCACCTCGGCCACCAAGTCCAATGGCATTGCCATTACCATGCCGTGGTGGGACGAGCGGGTCGTGGCCATGACGGGCCACTACCCCGAGGTCAGCGTCGACAAGTTCCACATCGACATCCTCACCGCCAACTTCGTCATGCACCCCGACTGGTTCGACGTAGTGGTGGCAAGCAACCTGTTCGGCGACATTCTCTCCGACCTGGGTCCGGCCTGTACGGGCACCATCGGTGTTGCCCCTTCGGCCAACATCAACCCTGAGGGCACGTTCCCCAGCCTGTTCGAACCGGTTCACGGCAGCGCCCCGGACATCGCCGGCAAGAGCATCGCCAACCCCATCGGCCAGATCTGGTCCGGCGCCATGATGCTCGAGCACTTGGGCCACGCCGACGCCGCCAAGGCGATCGTCGACGCCTTCGAAGCGGTGCTGACAGAGGCCGACCCGGCCGTGCTCACGCCCGACGTGGGCGGCCAGGGCTCTACCAAGACGCTGGGAGAGGCAATCGCGCGGCGGATCGAGACCTGACGGCAGGCCTGGTTCTGGCGGCATGGCGTGCTGGAGCCACGCCGTGTCGCTGACACGCCCAAAGGCAACCAGAAGCTCCAATGTAAAAAAAGGTTGGATTTCGTTGCATTCTCGTAAGAGAGCGACAGCTCAGCCGATTCGTCGTCTAGCCTGATCATTGCAAGCACACAAGGCAAGCCAATGGAGTAAGGAGGAACGGCATGAAAAGGACAGCAATTGCCATTGCGGTAGGTGCGCTGAGCGCCGGTCTGAGTCATGGGCTTCTGGCACAGGAGACCCAGGATGAGGAGACCCAGCCGCTGAATGAACAGCAGCAGATGCAGGATCAGAGCAGCCAGACTCAGTCTGGTAGTGGTTCTGCAGAGATTAATGTCGAGGAAGAACCTGCCGACGTAAACGTCGATCAGGAGCCGGCCGAGGTTCAAGTTCAGCAGGAGCCGCCCGATGTGACCGTCGAACAGAATCCGCCGGAGGTCACCATCGAGCAGCAGGACCCCAACGTCAGCGTGGATCAGGCCGAGCCCGAGGTCACGGTCGAGAAGGAGGGCGAGCCCAACGTGGAGGTTCAGGAGGCTGAAGACGCCGAGGCCAAGCTGAAAGACTCCGACGAGGAACAGCAGCAGCAGGACCAGCAGTCCCAGGAGCAGCAGAACTCCGAACAAGCCTCACAGGAAAATGACCTGATGAGCATGGAGGTCAGCGAGCTCCAAGGTAAGACCGTCTATAGCCAAGAGGATGAAAAGGAAATCGGTGACGTCGAGCGCGTCGTTCGCGACACCGAGAGCAACGAGGCATTCGTTGTCATTTCCGAAGGCGGCTTCCTCGGTTTCGGTGAGGACGAGATGGGCTATCCGGTCGACGAACTGGAGATCCGCAACGAGAACGAGCTGGTTGTTCAATCTGGCGACAGCGGTGAATCCGGCGACTATGGTAGCGACCAGTACGAGGAAATCGACGGCAACCAGACCCTGCGCGAGGCCATGCAGAGCAACTAAGCACTGGCTGGCAGGTCTGGCGCATGACTCGAACGGTCATGCCAGGAAGGCGCGGCTCTGCCGCGCCTTCCTTCTTATTGCAGGGGTATGGACTGCACCAGTCTCGCCTGCTTCAGGCAGCCAGCTTCCGAGCCACCTCGGCCACGCTCCTGCCCTGCATCCTGGCCAGCTCCAGTTCATGTTCGGTCGGCTGGCGCGAGCCGTCGGGCCCGGCAAGGGTCGAGGCCCCATAGGGCGAGCCACCCTGCACACTCGATATATCGAACTGGGATTCGAGGCCATAGCCGATCGGCAGGATCAGCATGCCGTGATGCGCCAGCGTGGTCCACGAGGTCAGGATGGTAGTCTCGTTGCCGCCGCCGGTGCCGGTCGAGGTGAACACGCTGCCGACCTTGCCGCGCAGCGCTCCCTTGGCCCACAGGCTGCCGGTCTGGTCGAGGAAGGTGCGCATCTGCCCGGTCATGTTGCCGAAGCGGGTCGGCGTACCGAAGATTATCGCATCGTAGTCGGCCAATTCCTGGGGTTTGGCCTCGGGGGTATCGAAGGTCTTGCCGCCGGCCTTGGCAAAGGCCTCCGGATCCATGGTCTCGGGTACGCGCTTGACTTCGACTTCTGCTCCCTCCACCTGCCGTACGCCTTCGGCCACGGCCTTGGCCATGGTGTCGATATGGCCATGCATGGAGTGGTAGAGCACGAGTACCTTGGTCATCTTGCGCCTCCTTTCTTGATTGCCATTCAAACGCCGGTTTGGCCGGCGAGTGTCTACAGCATAGAAAGGAACGGGGTGAAAAAAAGCGAAGCATTTCGTCGAACCGATTCGAATTTATCGCTGCCCGCGCTGCCAACTGCCGGCAAGTACCCGCACCTTATCTGCCATCAGATTGTCGCGCAGATTGCACCCCATGCGGGCAAACTCGCTGCCGAAGATCAACCCCGGCCCCGGCAGCGAGGCGGCCTCCCGCATCGCTTCGTCAGGGCCGCTCTCTCTCCGGCTGTGCTCCTGCCGCCAGGCCAGGGCCGCATCGGTGACGTCCTCCACCCCGAGCGGTTCGAACCCGGCCAGCGCCATGGCGCGCTCTAGCTGCTCCCGGCTTCGCAGGTGGCTGGTGGCCTGGGTACGCGCCCAGGGTACCGGCAACGCCAATGGCCCGGGGTTGTCGCCGGCTACCAGTTCGTGCAGCAGCACGCGGCCTCCTGGCGTCAGCAGGCGTTGCCACTCGGCCAACACCCGCGGCACGTGCGGCATGTTCATCAACGCATGCTGGCACCACACCACCTCGACGCTGCCCGCCGGCAGCGGCACCTTGGCGGCATCGGCGCACGCAAAGCGCGTACGCTCGGTCAGCCCGGTGGCCGCGCTGAGCCAGCGCGCCGCTTCGATGAAGGCGGGAGTGATGTCGATCCCGACCACGTCACAGCCATACTCGGCGGCCAGCAGCCGACTGGTGCCACCGGTACCGCAGCCGACATCGAGAACGCGCTCATCGCCTCTCAGCTCGCCCTGTGCCGCCAAGGCACGGCTGGCGCTGCGCCCGCCGAGATGCAACTGATCGATTCCCGCCACGTCGTCGAGGCTCAGTCGACATGGGTCGCACCCCGCTGCCCTGAACGCCTCTTGCAACCTCGTCAGCAGAGTCTGGCCCCCGCTTGCATCAGCGGCATCGTAGTGCGCATTGAGCCGGCCGGTGTAATCGTCTAATGCCGTCTCGACTCGATAGTTGGGCATGATGGATCCTCGCCACGGTAGGAAAGGAGCCAGCTTAGCCTCCGCCCGGCCCCGCCCCCATTGACCAAAGGTCGGCTCGCCCAGTTTCAATATCGCACCCGGGCTTTCACCAGCCCGACGCACGATCTTGCGATATGAGCCCGTGCGCAGGATGGTGGCCATGGACTCACCATCGTACTCACAACCGACCCGGACACCCCATGCTGTCGGAATGGATCGAACTCAGCCTGGAAGACGCCACGCCCAAGTCACGTAGCGGCAAGCTTCCCGGCGGCACCTACACCCTGCACGCAGCAGGCATTCTCGAGCTGAGCCCTGCCGTACGCCGTTACGATGCGCATGCCAGCGTGCTCTCGGTGGGCATCCACGGCAACGAGACCGCTCCCATCGAGCTGCTCGGCGAGTGTTTGGCACGCCTCGAAGCGGGGCTGCTGACGCTGGGCGCACCGGTACTGGTGATCCTGGGCAACCTCGAGGCGATCCGGCGTGCCGAGCGCTACGTGAACACCAATCTCAACCGCCTGTTCCGCCGCGATCTCGTCGAAACCGGCATGGAGCCGGATCGCGCCCGCCTGCTGATGCACGCCGTGGATACCTTCTTCGCCCGCTACCCCGAGCGCGAGCGCCTTCACTACGACCTGCACACGGCGATCCGAGACAGCCGCTATCCGCGCTTCGTGGTCGAACCCTACGCCGATGCCGCGACACATCACGAACAGTGGCGCTGGCTGGCGGCGGCGGGTATCCAGGCGGTGCTGCACCAGCATCAGCACAGCTGGACCTTCTCCCACTACTCCAAGCATTATCATCAAACGCAGGCTTTCACCCTGGAGCTGGGACGCGCCCTGCCCTTCGGCCACAACGACCTCGCTGAACTGGCGCCCATGGCACGCCTGCTGGAGGCACTGCTCGAAGGTCGCGAGCCCGCCGGGGCGGCTCCCGAGCAGATGGTATTCTTTCGTGTCGCTCATGAGCTGATGCGGCGTTCGCACGACTTCCGCCTGTGCTTCGCCGACGACACGCCGAACTTCACCGAATTCGAGCCCGGCGCACGGCTCGCCGAAGACGCCGAAGCCGGCCCTTTCATCGTCGAAGGCCAACCGCTCAGCGTTGTATTCCCCAACGCCGCTGTCGAACTCGGCGCGCGCGCCGCGCTGCTGGCCCGGCCCACAGCACCGCCTGATTGAAGCCTGCAACAGAAAAGCCCAGATAAGTCTTTGGTTACAGCAAAAAAATCTCGCTTTAAAATAATAATCAGGAGCCTTTTTCATGATGTTTCCCTTCCGCCTCATCGACCATCGTCCCATGGCACGAGCCTCAGTTCGCTCTGACCAAAGCGTCAAGGCCTGTTAGAATCGCCCCTTTTTCGCGCCTGCCCGCTTAACCGGCCGTCGCCCTGGCGACTCGTCCCGATCTGGAGCCCGACCCATGGCCGATACCCCGATTCCCCTCGAAGTACGCAACATCAAGAAGCGCTTCGGGGATACCGAAGTCCTAAAGGGCCTTTCACTAAAGGCTCACAAGGGCGACGTCATCACCCTGATCGGAGCCTCCGGCTCCGGTAAGAGCACATTCCTGCGCTGCATGAACCTGCTCGAGCAGCCCGACGAGGGCGACCTGATCGTTCACGGCGAGGAGATCCGCTTCAAGCAGACCCGACACGGCCGCGAGCCGGCGGACTGGAAGCAGGTGGTCAGCATGCGCGCCAAGCTGTCGATGGTGTTCCAGAGCTTCAACCTTTGGGCACACATGACGCTGTTGGAGAACATCATCGAGGCGCCGATTCACGTGCTCGGCAAGTCGAAGAAGGAAGCCGTCGAGCATGCCCGTGCACTGCTAGAGCGAGTCGGCCTGACCGCACGCGCCGACGCCTACCCGGCGCAGATGTCGGGCGGCCAGCAGCAGCGCGGCGCCATTGCCCGGGCGCTGGCCATGGACCCCGAAGTCATGCTGTTCGACGAGCCCACCTCGGCGCTCGATCCGGAGCTGGTCGGCGATGTGCTGAAGGTCATGCGTGACCTGGCCGAAGAGGGCCGCACCATGGTCGTGGTGACCCATGAAATGGGCTTCGCCCGGGACGTCTCCAGCCAGGTCATCTATCTGCATCAGGGCGTAATAGAGGAGGCCGGGCCGCCCCAGGATGTACTGGTCAACCCCACCTCGCCGCGGCTTCAGCAGTTCCTGGCGCCGAAGTACTGAGGGAGACACCATGCTCGATCTTCACGGTTACGGCCCCCGCCTGCTCGAAGGCGCTGGCGTCACCCTGCAACTGGCGGTGCTGTCGCTGACGCTGGCCGTCCTGCTCGGCCTTCTGACCGCCAGCGCCAAGATGTCGCGCAGCTGGTTGCTGCATCGTACGGCCACGCTCTACACCACGCTGATTCGCGGGGTACCCGACCTGGTGCTGATGATGCTGTTGTTCTTCGGCGGCCAGATGGGGCTGAATCTGATCACCGACAAGCTCTATGACCAGTTCGGCGTGGACTGGTACATCGATCTCAACGCCTTCGTTGCCGGCGTGATCACCATCGGCTTCATCTTCGGCGCCTACATGGGCGAGACCTTCCGCGGCGCCTTCATGGCGGTGGATGAAGGTCAGGTAGAAGCGGCCAAGGCCTACGGCATGGGTTCGTGGCTGGTATTCCGGCGCATCCGTTTCCCGCTGATGATGCGTCACGCGCTGCCGGGGCTGTCCAACAACTGGATGGTGCTGCTCAAGACCACCGCCCTGGTCTCGGTGATCGGTCTCACCGACATGGTGCGCGTCGCCGCCGAGGCCTCCCGCGCCACCCACGAGCCGTTTACCTTCTTGATTCCCGTGGCAGCCATCTACCTGCTGATCGCCAGCGTGTCGGAGTGGATCTTCGCCCGCCTGCAGAAGCGCTACAACGTCGGCTTCGGGGAGCAATGAGATGGAACAGTTGAACCAATGGCTCGCCACCCTGCTGGAAGGCAACGTCATCTTTACCCCGCAGACCCTCGGTTACTACTGGACCGGACTGGTCACCACTGCACAACTGGTATTCGTGTCGTTGCTGATCGGGCTGATTCTGGCGGTACCGCTGGCGATCCTGCGCGGCTCGAAGCATCGCTGGATCAAGCTGCCGGTCTACTTCTACACCTACGTGTTTCGCGGCACGCCGCTGCTGGTCCAGCTCTATATCATCTACTACGGCGTGGTGTTCGTGGACGGCATCCAGGAGAGCTTCCTGTGGCCCGTTTTGAAGGAAGCCTTCTATCCGGCGCTGATCGCCTTCACGCTCAATACCGCCGCCTACACCACCGAGATCTTCCACGGCGCGATCAAGGCCACCTCACGCGGCGAGATCGAGGCGGCGCGTGCCTACGGCATGTCGCCGGGGCTGACGATGCGACGCATCATCCTGCCCAGCGCCTTCCGCCGCGCCCTGCCGGCCTACGGCAACGAGGTGATCTTCATGCTGCACGCCAGCGCCATTGCCAGCGTGGTCACTCTGATGGACATTACCGGGGCGGCTCGCTTCGTTTATGCGCGCTACTACGCACCCTTCGAGGCGTTCATCTTTGCCGCGCTGATCTATCTCTGCCTGACCTTCATGATTCTTTATCTCTTCCGCTATCTCGAGAAGCGGCTTCTGGCACACCTGAAGCCGCTGAGCGGGAACTGATCAACGTCAAACAGGCGTTGGAAAAACCGCGCTCGGGGACTTTCGGCCCCGGCGTGGCTGCGCTAAATTCAGGCGCGACGTCACCTGATCGGTGCACGAACGAAAACAAGGAACCGAATGATGAAAAAACTGCTGACTGTATCCCTGCTGGGCGTCGCCATCGCCGCCGGAACCGCCCAGGCCCGTGACTACGATCACGTCCGCTTCGGCGTCGATGTACCCTACGAGCCGATGGAGTACCGCACACCCGAAGGCGAACTGACCGGTTTCGATATCGAACTGGGCAACGCCCTGTGCGAAGAGATCGGCGTGACCTGCGAATGGATCGAGCAGGAGTGGGACGGCATCATCCCCGGCCTGCTGTCGCGCAAGTACGATGCCATCATGTCGTCGATGACCATCAACGACGAGCGCCGCGCCACCGTGCTGTTCTCCGATCCCTACATCACGCCCCCTTCCGCCTGGTTCGCCCCGGAGGAAGCCGACATCGGCGAGCCCAGCACCGAAGCCCTCGATGGCATGACCATCGGTGTGCAGCGCGGCACACTGCAGGACAACTATGTCACCGACCACTACGGCGACGTGGCCGACATCAGCCGCTACTCCACCGCCGACGACATGGTGCTGGACATGGAAGCCGAGCGCCTGGACATCGTGTTCCTCGACTTTCCGGTGGGCAAGTCCACCCTGCTCGAAAGTGACGAGCGGGCCTACAAGGTCGTGGGTGAAATGATCACCGAGCCCAAGGAGTACTTCGGCGACGGCTTCGGCATTGCCTTCCGTCCGCGCGACGAGGCACTGGCCGAGCGCTTCAACGAGGCCTTGGCCACGCTGAAGGAAGATGGCACCTACGACGAAATCTACCAGCGTTATTTCGAAGAGTAAGCTACGCCTCGCCCTTCCCCGGCATGCCCGGGGAAGGGTTGCCGTTCCTCATTCTGCATTTCTCTCCGATTCTTCGCATCTTCACGCACCCTGGTCGGCCTGAACTGACTCGTCAATGTATCAATGACCATGTGGTCCCGGTACATGGCTGGGTTCGAAAGCCTCGACCGGGAGGTCACGCGATGCAGGCTGAGCCAGCTCCTGCAGGATGCCGCAGTGGCTGGAGTCGGCCTCGCCGTTGCAGCGCGAGCGCAGCGTGGCCAGCGCCTGGCGCAGAGCCTGCAATTGCTCGATGCGGGCCTCCACGTGGGCCAAGTGGTCGTCGATCAGGCCATTGACGGCATTGCACGGCTGGCGCGGGTGGTCGTGGTAGTCGAGCAAGGTGCGGATCTCGCCCAGCGTCATGTCCAGCGTGCGGCAGTGGCGGATGAAGCGCAGCCGCTCGGCGTGGGGCTCGGCATACAGCCGGTAGTTGGCGCTGCTGCGGGCCGGCTCGGGCAAGAGCCCTTCGCGTTCGTAGTAACGGATGGTTTCCACCGGGCAGCCCGTGCGAGTGGCTAGTTCACCGATCTTCATGAGCACCTCACAAGTCGCTTGACCCTGTAGTGGCTACAGGGTGTTCCATCATGGTAGACCAATGACACGGAGTTCTACCATGGCCGAACGATCCTGCTGCTCCGGCGGCGCCTGCAGCGTCGATACGTCCCCGCCCCCGACGCGGCCGAAGGCCCCTCAGCCAGGCGTCGATTCGCTGCGCCTGCGCATCGAGGCGATGTGCTGCCCCACCGAGGAGGGCTTGCTGCGCCGGGCGCTGGAGGACATGCCGGGCATCGAGCGGCTCGATTTCGACCTGATCGGCCGCAAACTCACCGTGCATCATCGGAATGTGGGCGAGGAGGCCATTCGGCGCCGCATTGCCGCCACCGGCATGACCGCCGAGCGCGATGACCCGGCCCAGCGCACGGCGCCGGCTGCGAGCGACGAGGAGCCATGGTGGAAGATCGGCGTAGCCGCCACTTTAGCCCTGGCGGCCGAGGCCAGCCACTGGCTGGAGCTGGCCGAGCCCTGGCTAGCCGCCGCGCTGGCGCTGGCGGCCATCGCCCTGGTCGGCCTGCCCACCTGGAAGAAGGGCTTTATCGCCCTGCGCCACCGCACCCTCAACATCAACGCGCTGATGAGCGTGGCGGTGACCGGCGCGCTGCTGATCGGCCAGTGGGCCGAGGCGGCCATGGTGCTGGTGCTGTTCACCCTGGCCGAGCGAATCGAGGCGCGCTCGCTGGGCCGGGCTCGCAACGCCATTCGCGAACTGCTCGACCTGGCACCGGAGAGCGCCAGCGTGCAGCAGCCGGATGGCAGCTTCCGTTCCTTCCCGGCCGGTGAGGTCGCCGTCGACAGCCTGGTTCGCGTGCGTCCCGGCGAGCGCCTGGCGCTGGACGGCAGCGTCGCCGAAGGCCACCCGGCGCTGGACGAATCGCCCATCACCGGCGAGAGCCTGCCGGTGGACAAGGCACCGGGCGAGGCCGTGTTCGCCGGCAGCGTCAACCAGGGTAGCGAGTTCCTCTATCGAACCACCCGAGCAGCCAGCGACACCACACTGGCCCGCATCATTCATACCGTCGAGCAGGCCCAGGCCAGCCGCGCCCCTACCCAGAGCTTCATCGACCGCTTCGCCGCCGTCTATACCCCGGCGGTGTTCGCCATCGCCCTGCTGGTGGCGCTCACCTGGCCGTGGCTGTTCGGCATCGGCTGGTTCGAGGGTGTCTACCGCGCGCTGGTCCTGCTTGTGATCGCCTGCCCCTGCGCGCTGGTGATCTCCACCCCGGTGACCATCGTCAGTGGCTTGGCGGCCGCCGCACGCTCGGGCATCCTGATCAAGGGCGGCAATGTGCTCGAGCAGGGCTATCGGCTAGTTACGCTGGCCTTCGACAAGACCGGCACCCTGACCCAGGGTCGCCCCTCCCAGCGTGACTGGCACCCGCTCGATCCAACGCAGGACGAACCCACCCAGGTCAGGCTGCGCGGCCTGGCAGCAGGGCTCGCCGGCCGTTCCTCGCACCCGGTGTCAGCGGCCCTGGCGCGTGCCGCCGAGGCAGATGGCATCGTTCCGCTGGAAGTGAACGGCGTGCAGGAACTGCCCGGCCGAGGCGTCGTTGCAAGGCTGGACGAACATACTGTCTGGCTCGGAAATCGCCGGTTGATGCAGCAGTTCGCGACGGTAGGCGGCACGCTCGAAGCCCACCTGGCCGAGCACGAGGCCCGCGGCGAGACCTTGGTGATCCTGGGCGAGGAAACCCGCCCGTTGGCGCTGTTTGCCGTCGGCGACCCGCTGCGAGAAGAGAGCCGCGAGGCGGTCGAAGCGCTGCATCGCCTGGGCGTGACCACGCTGATGCTGAGCGGCGACAACCCCGCGAGCGTATCCGCGGTGGCCGCCAAGGCCGGCATCGACGAGGCCCACGGCTCGCTGCTGCCGGAAGACAAACTGGCCATGATCGAGGCCCGCACTCAGCAAGGTTCGGTGGGCATGGTGGGCGACGGCATCAACGACGCCCCGGCACTGGCCCGCGCCGACATCGGCTTCGCCATGGGGGCTTTGGGCAGTGATGCCGCCATCGAGACCGCCGACGTGGCGCTGATGGACGACGACCCACGCCGGCTGGCCGACTTCCTGCGCCTGTCGCGTCGCACACGCAGCATCTTGATGCAGAACATCGCCATTGCTCTGGGTTTCAAGGTGGTCTTCATGGCGCTGGCCTTCAGCGGCCACGCCACCCTGTGGATGGCCGTGTTCGCCGACATGGGCGCCAGCCTGCTGGTGGTGGCCAACGGCCTGAGGTTGCTGCGCCAGGACAGGCGGTCAGGCGTTGACAAGCAGCAGCATGATCTAAGGCGTAAGCCCTTCGATGAGGAAACGGCTCAATAAGGAGCCCCCATGGAATCGCCGCAGCATGCCGAGGTCATGGTCGTCGGTGCCGACATCGTAGGCCTGGCCTGCGCTGGCACCTGCAGCAGCAGGACTTTGAGGTCACACCCTGATGGACCCAGAGCTGCCCGGCAGCGGGGCCTCGTCCGGCAACGCTCAGGCGTGCATTTTTATCGCCCTCTGCAGGAAATTCAGAATCCAGCGCGCCATCAGCGTGTCGTCGACTTCGGTGGAGAGCGAGCTCTGCCCTTCTCGCACGCGCTCGTCGCCGACCAGCTCGCGGCGCAGGGCCATGAGGTCGCGCGAGTATTCCTTGGTGAATTCTGGGTGGCCCTGCACGCCGAGGAAGTGCTCGCCGATCTGCATCAGGTAGTGGGGGCAGAAATCACTGCCGCCGACAACGGTGGCCTCGGGCGGCAGCGCCTCGATCTGGTCCTGGTGGCTGACCAACAGGTCGAGGCCCGGCTGCCAAGGCTCCATCCACTCGGCGCGTGTCTGGATGCGGTTGAACGACATGCCTACGCCCCAACCCCGATCACTCTTGACGACTTCACCTCCCAACGCCTTGGCCATCAGCTGATGACCGAAGCAGATACCCACCAGCGGCTTGCCGGCCTCCCATAGTTCACGCACGAAGGCACACAGCGCGTCGACCCAGGGCAGCCCGTCGTTGACGCCGTACTTCGAGCCGGTGGTCATCCAGGCGTCAACGGCTTCGATGTCGTCGGGTATCTCGCCGTCCAGGCAACGCCAGACCTGGAACTCCAGCGTGGGGTCGACCCGCCGGAACAGGGCGGCGAACATTTCCGGATAGTTGCCGTGGGCCTCGCGCAGTTCCGGCGCCACGTCATCGCACTGCAATAGCCCGATGCGCATCGGTGAATCTCCTTTCATTGAACCTTCCCTGGACTCCGGCCTGCCAGCCACGGCATCGCCAGCATAACCCCTTGGCTTCGTCCGAAGACTTCCGACGAAGCCTAGAGACGGCCCTCCACGGCGGCCACGAAAATACCACGGTACTCGTCGGCGTCGAAGGCGACCGGGTTGGTGCCCGACGACGGATCCGCCACCGCCATGCGCCCGACCTTGTCGGCCTGGCGCGTATCGATGCCGAGTTCGGCCAGGCTGTGTGGAATGCCGAGCCGCTCGCGCAGGCCCAGCACCCATTCGATCACCGCCGCCGTACCCGGCTGATCCAGGTTGAGATAGCGTCCCAGGCGTACCATCGGCTCGCCGATGGCGCGCTCGTTGGCACGCAGCACGTAGGGCATCAGCACCGCGTTCAAGGTTCCATGGTGGGCGTCGTAGAGCGCCCCTAGCGGATGCGCCAGGGCGTGCATGGCGCCCAGGCCGCGCTGGAAGGCGGTGGCCCCCATGCTCGATGCCACCAGCATGTTCATGCGTGCCTCGAGGTCGCCACCATTGCTGTAGGCGCGCTGCAGGTAGAGGTCGATGCGACGCATGCCCTCCACGGCGATACCCTCGGCCATGGGGTGGTAGAGCGACGAGCACCACGCCTCCATGCAGTGCGACAGCGCATCCATGCCGGTGGCGGCGGTAATCGCCGGCGGCAGCCCCACGGTGAGCTCGGGGTCGAGGATCACCGTTGCAGGCACCATGCCGGGGTGGAAGATGATGCGCTTGACGTGCTCCGCCTCGTCGGTGATTACCGAGGCGCGCCCCACCTCCGAGCCGGTTCCCGCGGTGGTGGGCACGGCGACGATGGGGGCGATGGCCTGGGCGTCGGCATTCTTCCAGTTGTCGCCGATGTCCTCCAGCGACCACAGCGACAGCCCCTCGCGCTGGTTGGCCATCAGCGCCACCGCCTTGGCGGCGTCGAGCCCCGAGCCGCCGCCGAAGGCGATAACGCCGTCGTGGCTGCCGTTGCGGAAAGCGGCCATGCCGTCGAGCACGTTGCGCCCGGTGGGGTTGCCCTTGACCTGGCTGAACACGGCGATGCGCAGGCCGGCTTCCTGGCACGCCTGCACGCATGCCTGCACCATCGGCAGTGCCGCAAGCCCAGGGTCGGTGATCAGCAGCGGCGCGCCCATGCCAAGCGCCCGGCATGCCTCGGGCAGGTCGCGAATGCGCCCGGCCCCGGTGAGGATGTTCGAGGGATAGTTCCAGCCCATGGTGTAGTGGTTCATGTCGTGGCTCATGGCGTTCTCCTGGGCCAGCTCAGGCGTGTTTGAGGTGGAATGACTTGGGCCGGGTCAATGTCTCGTAGCCGATGCGTGACAGCGAACAGCCCCGCCCCGACTGCTTGACCCCGGTCCAGGCCAGCTCCGGGTCGAGGTAGTCGCAGCGGTTGGTGAATACGGTGCCGGCCTCGAGGCGCCGGGCGATGGCTTCGCCGGTGGCGATATCGCGGGTGAATACCGCGGCGGTGAGGCCGAAATCGCTGTCGTTCATCAACCGCACGGCCTCGTCGTCGTCCGCTACCGGCATGATGCCGACCACCGGGCCGAAGCTCTCCTCGGTCATCACCCGCATCGAGTGGTCGACACCGGTCAGCACCTGCGGCGCCAGGTAGGCGCTGCCCGGCACCGAGTGCGGATAGTCGCCGGGATCGATCCACGCCCTGGCGCCGGCGGCGACCGCCTCCTCGACCTGGCCGCGCACGAAGTCCGCCGCCGCGGGGCGCACCAGCGGCCCCAGGGTTGTCGCCGGATCGGTGGGGTTGCCCAGCCGCAGCTGGCGCACCCAGGCCACGGCGCGCTCGACGAAGTCGTCGAAGATCGACTCATGCACGTAGATGCGCTCGATGCCGCAGCAGCTCTGCCCCGAGTTGAAGAAGGCACCGTCCATCACTCCTGGTACCGCCTCGTCGAGGTTCACATCGGCGCGGATATAAGCCGGGTCCTTGCCGCCGAGCTCAAGGCCCGTGGCAATGAAGTGCCCGGCGGCGTTGCGCTCGACCATCGCCCCGCCCGCCACCGATCCGGTGAAGGAGATATGGGCGATGCGGGGGTCGCGAATCACGGTTTCCGCAGCGTCATGGGAAAGATGCAGGTGCTGGAACACACCCTCGGGCAACCCGGCCTCGTCGAAGGCCTGCTGGAAGCGCTCGGCGCACAGCGGGGTCTGGGCGGAGTGCTTGAGGATCACCGTGTTGCCCGCCATGATCGCCGGCACCACGGCATTCACCGCGGTCATGAAGGGGAAATTCCACGGCGCGACGATGAACGACACGCCCAGCGGTTCGCGGGTGATGTAGCGGGTGAAGCCGGGCTTGTCGACCAGGCGAATCGGCGCCAGGGCATCCTCGGCCAACGAGATCATGGTCCGCGCGCGATCCTCGAAGCCGCCGATCTCGCCGCCGGCCACGGCGATCGGTCGCCCCATCTGCCAGGTCAGCTCGCGGGCCAGCTCGTCGCGGCGGGCGACGAAGGCATCGACCATCTTCGAGCACAGCCGTGCCCGCTCGGCGAGGCTCGTCTCGCGCCACGTACGCTGCGCCGCCACCGCTTTATCCAGCGCCGCCTCGACCCGTGCCGGGTCGGCCAGCTCCCGCTCGACGTAGACCGACCCGTCGACCGGAGAAATTGTCTTCTGTATGGCCACTTGGCGTTCTCCTGCTATCAAGTCCGTTTCGCAGAGAAACAGAGAGTGCTTGAACCTTGTCCATCTTGGCGGTTAGTGCCTGAAGGCTTAGCCAAGGTGAGCACTGAGCGAGCGGTTCGCAGGCAAGGCGGAGCGGAAAGGAGCGAGCGGAGTTGACTCCAGTCAATGAGCATCGCGGGTTTTCGCTCCAACACAGCCCTGCGGATCGCGCAGCCAGTGCGGATCAGATAATTTCGAAATAGCGGTCCAACTCCCAATCCGTAATGTGACGCCGGAACTGGCGTTCTTCCCACTCCCGTGTCGCCGCGAAGTGCTCGACGAAGGCGTCACCGAACAGGCTGCGTGCCGCCTCGGAGGCCTTGAGCCGCTGGGCGGCCTCCCACAGCGTACGCGACAGCGCCTGATGCTCGGGGTGAACCAATTCGTAGGCGTTGCCGGTCACCGCCTCATCCGGCTCGAGCTGATGCTCGATGCCGTAGAGGCCGGAGCCAATGGCAGCGGCCAGCGCCAGGTAGGGGTTGGCGTCGGCGCTGCCCAGGCGATACTCGACGCGCTGCGACTTGGGACTGCCGGGAATTACCCGCAGTGCCGTGGTGCGGTTCTCCACGCCCCAGGTAGCATCGGTGGGCGCCCAGAAACCGGGAATCAGGCGGGTATAGCTGTTTACCGTGGGGGAGAACATGGCCAGGAACTCCGGCATCAGCTTCTGCTGCCCGGCGACGAAGTGGCGCTGGATGTCGCTCATGCCGTGGGGTTGGTCGGCGTCGAAGAAGGCCGACTCACCGCTGTCGAAGTGATTGAGCGAGAGATGGATGTGGCCGCTCTGGCCGGGGTAGTCCGGCGACCATTTGGCCATGAAGGTGGCCATCAGCCCGCGGCGCTGGGCCCATACCTTGGTGAAGGTCTTGAACAGGGCGCCCTTGTCGCCGGCGGCCAGCGCCTCGTCGACGCGTATCGCTGCCTCCAGCACGCCGGGGCCGGTCTCGGTATGCAGCCCCTCGATGGGAAAGTCCATCGTCTCGGCCATGCCCAGCAGTTCGTGGTAGAGCTCGCCATGCACCGAACTCCTGAGCATCGAATAGCCCATCATGTCGGGGGTCAGCGGCTTGAGGTTGCGGAACCCCTTCTCGCGCACCGACTCCGGGGTCTCCTGGAACAGGAAGAACTCGTACTCCAGTGCACCGCAGGCGGCAAAGCCCATCCCCTCGGCCTTCGCCAGCACGCGGCGCAGCAGCCCGCGTGGGCAGATCGTCTCGGCCGCGCCGGTGAACTCGGCCAGGAACAGCAGCATGTCGCCTTCGCAGGGCAGCTCGCGGCAACTCTCGGGAATGACCCGCAGTGCGGCATCGGGGTAGCCGGTGTGCCAGCCGGTGTACTTCACGTTGTCGTAGAGCTCGTCCTTGCTGTCCCAGCCCAGCACCACGTCGCAGAAGGCGAAACCCTCACCGAGTGCGTGGAAGAACTTGTCGCGGCGCATGTACTTGCCGACCATCACGCCGTCGATGTCGAACATGCCGACCTTGACGTGGCTGAGGCCACGCTGCTCGACGATCCGCCGGGCGTCGTCGGCGTTCTTGATCTCTCTTGCCTGGAGTCGGCTCATCGCTGCTTCCTCGTACACCCTTCGTTGTCATTGTTCGTCAAAACAGTGCTTCGAAACCGTTCGATGAGAGCCGGCGAGAGCACCGAGCCGGGCCCGGCACTCCCGCCCTTCCCTCAACCGTAGCGGTAGGGAGGCCCTGCCTGCTGCATGGTCTGCCGATAGTCCTTGAGGATCTGCACGACGCGGGCGCTGCGGTCGCTCTCCTGGGCGATCTCGTCCCAGAAGGCCAAGGCCTCGTCCTCGAGCCGCTGCCACTCCTCCTCGGGTATCGAGGTCAGCTCCAGCTTGCCGCCGGTGGTGCGGTAGTGCGCCTCGCCCCACCAGTACCAGTGCTGGCGGTAGTAATGCGAGCTGTCCATGCATAGCTTGAATAGGGTCTGCAAATGCTCGGGAACCTCGTTCCAACGCTCGGTATTGGCAAAGTACGATCCCGCCCAGGCACCGGAGATGTTGTTGGTCAGGTAGTAGCTGCTGACGTCGGCCCAGCCCACGGTATAGGCCTCGGTGATGCCGGCCCAGGCGATGCCGTCGAGCTCACGGGTCTGCATGGCGACCTCGATGTCCTCCCACGGCAACGTCACCGGTACCACGCCGAAGCGGCTGAGGAAGCGCCCCGCGGTGGGGAAGGTGAAGACGCGCTTGCCCTCGAGGTCGTCGAGGCTTCGGATCGGCTCGCGGGTAACGAAGTTGCACGGGTCCCAGGCGCCCGAACCCAGCCAGGTAACGCCCTCGACCTCACCGTACGCCTCCTCCCAGATCTCCTTGAGCCCGTAGTGATGGAACAGCGCCGGCACGTCGAGGCTGTAGCGCGAGGCAAACGGGAAATAGCCGCCGAACACCGAGACGTCGACGGGTGCGTTGATCGAGTCGTCATCGCTCTGTACGGCATCGATGGTGCCGCGCTGCATGGCACGGAACAGCTCGCCGGTGGGCACCAGCTGGTCGGCGTAGTAAAGCTCGATCTCCATCTCGCCGTTGGCGGCCTTGTTGAAGGCGTCGATGGAGGGCTTGATCACGTGCTCGGCGAGTGCCGGCCCGGCGTAGGTTTGCAGCCGCCAGCGAATCGGGCTGCGCGACTGGGCATGCACGTAGGGCGCCGAGAGAGTCGTGGCCCCGACAGTGGCGGCGGTGGCCAGGCCCGCCTTCTTGAGAAAATCGCGACGATTGGTCATGGGTCTTCTCCTGCTGTTTTGCTTGTTGTCGGAAGATTCGCGGTATTCGATCGTCGTGCCGTGGTTCACCTCCTGGAAGTCAGTAGCCGCGATAGAGCTGCGGCAGCCACAGCGCCAGCTGCGGGAAGATCGTGATCAGCGCCAACCCGATCAGCATGATGCCGACGAAGGGCCAGACGCTGCGGTAGATGTCGCCCAGCGAGATCTCCGGCGGCGCCATGGCGCGCATCAGGAACAGGTTGTAGCCGAACGGCGGGGTCATGTAGGCGATCTGAACGGTGATGGTGTAGAGCACGCCGTACCAGATCGGGTCGAAGCCCAGGCTGATCACCAGCGGCACGTAGAGCGGCGCGACGATAACCAGCATGGCAGTGTCGTCCAGAAACATCCCCAGCAGGATGTAGGAGAGCTGCATCATCACCAGTATCTGCCAAGGGCTCATGCCGATGCGGTCGAGGAAGATGTTCTCGATGGCACGTACCGCGCCGAGGCCGTCGAATACCGCACCGAAACACAGCGCCGCGAGGATGATCCACATGAACATGCAGCTGATGCCGAGCGTCTTGTGCACGGTGCTCTCGATCACCGCCCAGGTCAGGCGGCGCTTGACCAACGCCGCCAGGGTGGCCGATACCGCCCCCACCGCCGAACTCTCCACCAGGCTGGTGACGCCCATCAGGAACAGCCCGGTCATGAAGAAGAAGATCAGCAGCGGCAGGATGCCGGCACGCAGCAGCTTGAGCTTCTCGCCCAGGCTCATCTGGCGCTCCTCGGCGGGCAGCGCCGGGCCGAGATGCGGCTGCAGACGGCAGCGGATGACGATGTAGATCACGAACAGCGCGGCCAGGATCAGGCCGGGAATGGCCCCGGCCAGCCACAGCTGGCTGACCGGCTGGCGCGCGATCATGCCGTAGAGCACCAGCACCACGCTGGGCGGCACCAGGATACCCAGCGAGCTGCCGGCCTGGATCACGCCGGTGACCATGATCTTGTCGTAACCGCGGCGCAGCAGTTCCGGCAGGGCGATGGTCGCGCCTATCGCCATGCCGGCCACGCTCAATCCGTTCATCGCCGAGACCACCACCATCAGGCCGATGGTGCCCACCGCCAGGCCGCCCCTGAGCGAGCCCATCCAGACGTGGAACATCTCGTAGAGTTCGCTGGCAATACCAGACTCGGAGAGCATGTACCCCATATAGATGAACAGCGGCAGGGTCAGCAGCGGATACCAGTTCATCAGTTGGATGGCGGAATTGAACGGCATCTCCACGCCGCCGTGTCCCCACAGCAGCAGCGCCGAAGCGGCACCGACGAAGCCGATCACGCCGAATACCCGCTGCCCGGTGAGCAGCAGCAGCATCATGGTCGAGAACATCAACAGGGCGATCATCTCGTAGCTCATTCGAGACGCTCCCCTTCCAGCATCACGCCACGCGCCCGGGCAATGTCCTTGAACAGGGTCGAGACACTCTGCAGCAGCATGAGGAGCACGCCGAAGGTCATGGTGATCTTGATCGGCGCCAGGGGCGGCGCCCAGGAGGTATAGCTCTTCTCGCCGTAGCGCAGAGCGTACTCCGTGCTGGAGATACCGCCGGCAAACAGCGCACCGAGGAAGACCAGCAGCAGCACGATGGTAAGGGCGTCGACGATGGCTCGGGTGCGGTCCGACCAGCGCGAATAGAACAGGTCCATGCGCACATGCGCGCCCATCTGCATGGCGTAGGCGCCGCCCAGCATGTAGTAGGCGGCCATCATGAACTGCGAGACCTCAATGCTCCAGATCAGCGGGCTGTTGAAGGCCGTACGCGCTACCGAGGCGTAGAGCAGGACACCGATCATCACGAAGATCAGGAACATGACGATGCGTCCCACCACCCGGTTGAATGCATCCACCCAACGCACGTAGAGCGTTATTATTCTTGGCATCTTCCAGCACCGATCGCTTGGGTTTCGCTCAGTCTTCGGACGGGACCAGGAAATGCGCAACAAGCATCGGTATCGGCGACGCGTTGAGTATCGATGAAATCGATAGTGCTCAGGAGAGGAACGCCTGGACCGATCGACGCTCCCACAGGGTGCATGGTGAAGAGGCTATGTCAGCGATGGAGAGTTCAGGTCTGGGTGACGACCTCGGCGGAGAGCCAGGGCAGCGCCCGCTCCAGTTGGGCGCGGAAGTGCTGCTCGAGCAGGCGTCGGCTGTCACGGGCCAGCAATGCTGGCAGCTCGCCCAGTTCGTCGCGCCGGGCCACCAGCGTCAGTTCCCGAGTGAGTGGCGCCAGCGGCAACGGCGCCACCGCGACCTGGAGATCGTCGAGGCCGGCCTGATAGAGACACAGCGGGGTGGTGATGGTCCATCCGGCACCGGCACTGACCAGGCGCAGCACGGCGAAGGTATTGTCGAGATGCAGCCGGGCCGGCAGCTCGAGCTGGTTCAAGCGCAGGTGGCGCTCGATGGCCTGGCCGATCAGCGACTGCGGCGTATAGCGCACGAAGTCAAGATGGCGCGCCAGCCAGCGCAGGTTATCCAGCGGGCCGTTCCAGGAGAGCGGCATCACCAGCACGAAGGGCTCACGCAGCAAGGCGTGACGCTCCAGGCCATCGTAGTTCTCCAGGCGATCATCGGAAACGATGATATCCACGTGCCGTGTCAGCAGGGAGTGGCCGTGCATGTGCGACAGCCCGGTGGTCAGGGTATAGTCGCGGGTATGGCGTCGGATCAGCTCGATCAACGGCTGCCCCACCGCCGTGGCCAGCGAGTCGACCAGCGCCAGGCGCACCTGATGGAGCTGGCCGAAGCCGCCGCTGACCAGCTCGCGCCGGGTGTTGCGCGCGTCGTCGAGCAGGCGACGGGCACGGTCGTAGAAGAATCGTCCTGCGCTGGTCGGCTCCAGCGGGCGGGAGTGACGCTTGAACAGGGTCACGCCCATGCTCTCCTCCAGGTTGGCCAGGCTCTGCGAAACCGAGGACTGCTTGAGCCCCAGTCGCCTGGCCGCCGCGCTCTGGCTGCCCTGCTCCAATGTCTCGACGAAGATTTCCATGCTGCGAAGATCGAAACCGAAGCCGCTGCGCATCTGTATGCCCTCGTTTCATCCCGCCGGGCGCTGGAACTCCTTTCACAGCGCACCGGTCACACTGTCGTCATTAACAGGGAGGTTCCGATGACCGGAGAGGCCGTCGCCCCGGCAGTGCCAGAGCGCCCCGTTTCCACCTGGACCGGCTGGGGACAGTGGCTGGCGCTTGCCACCATGACCATCGACCATCTGACCCGCTACGTGCTGCCTGCCGGCTGGGAACTCGGCTGGGCGGGGTCGTCGCTGGGCCGCATCGCCTTTCCGCTGTTCGCCGCGATGGTCGCCTGGCACGGCCTGTTCAATACGCGCAACCCGCTGCGCTACGCCCGCCGTATCCTGGTCATCGGGCTCGCCGCGCAGCTGCCCTACATGCTGATGCCAAGGGCCTCCGACGCCTTCATCCTCAACGTCTGCTTCACCCTGGCGCTGGGTCTGGCCTGGGGTGCCTGGCTGCGCGAACTGCTTGCGCGCCATCGCGATGGCAACCTGGGCAGTGCCTGGGCAGGGCTGGGCCTGGCGACCACACTGGCAGTCTGGTATCTGCTCGGCGACTGGGTCGAGTACGGCCACCGCGGGCTGCTACTGATTCCGCTGTTCATGCTCGCGATGCACCATTTGCACCAGGCCGGGGTCACTCTAGCCGAGCGACTCGCTGCCGTCGCCATGGCCGTGCCGCTGCTGGTCGTGGCCGGGCTGATGAACAGCTCCGACATGGCCAAGTCGTTCACCGTCGCCACCTGTCTCGCGGTGCTGTGGCTGGCCGCTGGTGCGCATCGGCTGACACCCGGCGTGCCCGCCCCCATGCCGCGCCGGCTGTGGCTGGCATGGTACCCGGCCCACTTCGCCGTGATTGCGCTATGGCTGTGGGTCAGCGGAGGGCTGGGCTGAATCGGACCTAGCCCCCGCCCGCCTCCACCCGACTACCGGTCAGCAGCGCTTCGAACGCCGCGGCGGGCATGGGCCGGTAGAAATGAAACCCTTGAAACAGCCGGCAGCTACGTGCCAGTAGAAACTCCTGCTGGGCCTGGCTCTCCACTCCCTCCGCGACCACGTCGATGCCCAGGTGTTGGGCCATGGCCAGTACCGTCTCGACGATGGCGGCGTCATTACCGTCGGTATCGAGGTTACTGACGAAGCTGCGGTCGATCTTGAGTTCATCCAGCGGCAGCGACTTGAGATAGGAGAGCGATGAAAAGCCGGTGCCGAAATCGTCCAGGGCCAGATGCACTCCCAGCCGCTTGAGCGCCTGCATGCGCTCGACGGCATCGGCCAGCCCATCGATCATGATGCTCTCGGTCAGTTCCACGACGAGCCGCGCCGGATCGATGCCATGGGTACCGGTCACCCAGGTGAGCCCTTCGACGAAACCGGGCTGAGTGAAGTGTCGCACGCTGATGTTGACCGACAGTCGCGGCAGGATCTCGACCGGCAGGCGTGAAAGCAGCCCGCAGCAGCGATCCAGCATCCATGTCTCGAGCTCAACGATGAGATCGCTCTCCTCGGCGATGGCGATGAACACCTCGGGCGAAACCCAACCATGGCGGGGATGCTGCCAGCGCATCAGGGCCTCGCCGCCGATGACATGCTCATCTTCGTCGAGCTGGGGCTGGAAGGCGATGCTCAACTGATCCTCGGCCAGAGCGAGTCGCAGCGCCTGTTCCATCTCCAGCCGCCAGCTCATCTGGGTTTGCATGGAAGGCTCGTAGCCGCAGATCTGAGCCCGCCCCTTCAGCTTGGCCTGGTACATGGCGGTGTCGGCGTGGCGCAGCACGTCTCCCACGTCCTCGTCGCCCAGTGGAAACAGGGTGTAGCCGATGCTCGGGGTCACGCTGATGCGCTGCCCACCCAGATCATAGGCCCGGCGCAGGGTCGAGAGCAGCCGCTCGGCGCGGTGTTCGGCCCTCTGCAGCTCGGCCTGGCGATCGGCGCTCAGGGCCGGCATCATCACGACGAACTCGTCGCCGCTGAGCCGCGCCGCCATGGCATCCTTGTCGAGGCTCAGCAGCAAGCGCTTGCTGACCTGGCGTAACAGCTCGTCGCCCACCGCATGTCCCAGGGTGTCGTTGATGATCTTGAAACGATCCAGGTCGAGGAACATCACCAGCCCGACGCGCCCGTCGTCGCGCCGATCGCGGATGGTCGAGGCCAGCGTCTCGATCAGCAGGCGCCGATTGGGCAGCTCGGTGAGCGGGTCGTAGTAGGCCTGGCGATGGATGGTCTCTTCGGCTAGCTTGCGTTCGGTGAAGTCCTCGATGACCGCCACGCCCCCCACCACCTCGCCAGACTCGTTGCGCAGGGCACTGTAGAACGCGCGCAGCGGCGTCTGCTTGCCGCTGACCACGGTACGGTAGGTACCTTCGAAGTAGCCGGTACCGCTCTCCAGAGCATCGCGTATCGCCCCGGTCACTCGCTCGTCGTGCAGTTGCGTCAACAGGTTCATGCCCAGCAGGCGCTGACGGCTGGTGCCGAGGATGTCGAGGCACATCTCGTTGCAGTCGACCACACGACCTTCGCGGTCGAAATGCATCACACCCAGCGGCGTATGTCGGAAGATGGCGCGGTAGCGCGCCTCGCTGACGCGCAATTGCCGCTCGCGCGAAGAGACGACCAGGCGCAGGGCGATATTGTCGGAAATGGTGCGATGCAAGCGACGATTGATGATGAGCACCAGCCCCAGGAACAGCACGATCATGGCGGCCAGCAGCAGGGCGAGGGAGGTGTTCTGCAGCAACAGTTGGCCCAGCAGTGGCAGCATGGTGGGCAGGACGAACAGCGGTGCCATCCACGCCACCGGAGAAAGCGTGGTGACCCCGCCTGCGGCAATGCCCGTCAGCACGATCGCCAGCGCCGCCAGTTGGCCATGATGCTCCATGGTGAACATCGTCAGGCCAGCCACTCCCCACAACCCCCCTGCGATACCGGTGCCCCAGGCAAACCGATACAACCAACGCCGTTGACCACGCCGCTTTGCCGGTTGACGATGATAGTACCAGGCCAGCCACAGGCGCCCGCCCGACACGGCGACCAGAGCGCCCAGCCAGCCCATCAGGTAGCTCGGCGGCATGATCGGCCACATGGCGCCTACCAGCAGACACGCCGCCAGAACGCTGGCCAGTACCGGCTGCCACAGCCGCTCGTAGAGCAGGCGCACCTGTTCATGGGCCAACTGGCGACGACGGGAAACGTCCGTTGACAGTGCCGCGTCTAGCTCGCGTTGCTTATCCTGAAGCGCAAGGGCCATGCTGGGGTCCGAGTCGGTTATTGTTATGACTGCTCTATATTTACTTGATATGCCTATGCTTGGCGAGGCAGCCTCTCAACGCAGTTCGGCTGCCCCGCTGCTGCTGTCACGCCACACCCCACCCTTCAGCGTTGCCATGAAACTGACTTTATTCGTTAACGCTGATGCAACATGACACCACCAAGATCTGGCCACGCTCCCCCCTTTCAGCACGAGGCAGATCATGAACCAGCCGCACGAGCCTGGCCACGTCAATCCGATCCTCGCCGCAGGCGACGAGCCGGCCAGCAACGAATCCCACAATGCCTACTTCGGTGACATCCTGGAGGCGCGCATGAACCGCCGCACGCTGCTGCGTGGCAGCCTGGCCGTAGCGGTAGCGAGCGCCATGGCCACCAGCCTGCCCTTCGGCCGCGCCCTGGCCGCCGGTGCGCCATTGGCTTCGCCTCACATCGGCTTCCAGGCGATCCCGGTCAGCACCGCCGACAGTGTGGTGGTGCCGGAAGGCTACCGGGTGCAGGCCTTCATTCCCTGGGGCACGCCGATCAGCGGCAGCATGCCGGCCTCTTCCCTGGAAGCCAGCGGCGAGGACCAAGGCCACCAGGTGGGCAGCCACCACGACGGCATGCATTTCTTCCCGCTCGGAGACAGTTCCCGCGACGGCCTGCTGGTGCTCAACCATGAGTACGTCGAGCCGCGCTTCATGCACGCTGCCGCCCAGGGTCTGGCACTCGATTCCGAGGGCTTCCCGCAGCATGAGGACGGCACGCGCGATGCCGACCAGGTACGCAAGGAACTCAACGCCCATGGTGTCACCGTCGTACGCGTCCAAGCAGGCGAGGCCGGCCAGTGGCAGGTGATCGAGGACGAGCACAATCGGCGTATCACCGGCCTGACACCGATGCGCCTGGCGGGTCCCGTGGCCGGCACCGAGCACGTGGTGACCAAATACAGCCCCGACGGCAGCATGACCCGCGGCACCCTCAACAACTGCTCCAACGGCGTCACGCCGTGGAATACCTACTTGGCGGCCGAGGAGAACTGGTCGGGTTATTTCGCCAACGAGGACGCCGAGATCGACCGGCGCCAGGCGCGCTTCGGCATCCAGACGCGCAGCGAGGGGCGCTATCAATGGCATCGTGCCGAAGGCGGCGCCGACGAGTTCGTACGCTTCGATGCTACCTCTCGCGGCGCCTCGCCCAGTGAGGACTACCGCAACGAGCCCCACACTTTCGGCTACATGACGGAGATCGACCCTTACGACCCCGAAAGTACGCCGGTCAAACGCACCCACCTGGGCCGCTTCGCCCATGAGGGCGTAATCTTTGCCCCGGCCGTGGAGGGCCAGCCGGTGGTCTGCTACTCCGGCGATGACGCCCGCTTCGAGTATATCTACAAGTTCGTCTCGGCCCGGCCCTACCAGGCCGCCACTGCCGATGGCTCGCTGCTCGACGAGGGCACGCTCTATGTGGCCAAGTTCAACGACGACGGCAGCGGCGAATGGCTGGCGCTGGCACCGGGCGAGAACGGCCTCACACCCGAGAACGGCTTCGCCGACCTGGCCGACATCCTGGTCAATACCCGCAGTGCTGCCGACCACGCCGGGGCGACGAAAATGGACCGCCCCGAGTGGGGCGCGGTGGATCCTGCCACCGGCCAGGTCTACTTTACTCTGACCAACAACACTCGTCGCAGCGAGGAGCAGCGCGATGCTGCCAATCCACGCGCCGAGAATCACTTCGGTCATATCATCCGCTGGCAGGAGGAAGGCACACACGCCGCGGAACGCTTTCAGTGGGATATCTTCCTGCTGGCGGGTGATCGGGAAAGCGGGCGTGACATGAACGGCGAGCCCCTCGACCAGGACGCCATCCTGGCGTCGCCCGACGGGCTGTGGATCGATCCCGATCGCCGTGTGTGGATCCAGACCGACATCAGCGAATCGGCGGTGAACGCAGGCGTCTACGCGCCGTTCGGCAACAACCAGATGCTGGTGGCCAATCCCGAGACCGGCGAGATCAAGCGCTTCCTCACCGGGCCCGTCGGCCAGGAGATCACCGGCATTGCCATGACGCCCGACCAGCGCACGCTGTTCGTCAACGTGCAGCACCCCGGAGCCAACACCTCGGCCGAGGATTTCGCCGAGGGCCGGCTGGTGAGTCACTGGCCGGAGGGCGGCAATGCCCTTCCCCGCTCGGCGACGCTGGTGATCACACGCGAGGACGGCGGCATCATCGGCGCCTGAGCGCAAACACCTGCGCAAGCGAATCGCAGCGCAGAAAAAAGCGGGCCCCGCCATTGCGGGGCCCGCTGCGTTGTCTTGCAGTCGGCCGGCTCAGTTGCCCGGGCGGAATGCATCCTCGAAGCTGAAGCGCGGCTCCGGCGCCTCGGGCAACAGCCAGGCGCAGGCATGCACCTTCTCGAGCAGCTCGCCGTGGGTCGGCGCCAGCAGATTGACATGGGCGAGCTTGCGCCCGGGCCGTTCGCTCTTGTCGTAGCGGTGCAGGTGGGCGTCACCCATGGCGAGTATCGCCGCCGGGTCGCCCTCCTGGCCGATCACGTTGACCATGCAGGTCGGCATGCGCGCCGAGGTATCGCCCAGCGGCAGGCCCTGGATGGCGCGCAGGTGGTTCTCGAACTGACTGGTGACGGCGCCGTCCATGGTCCAGTGGCCGGAGTTATGTACCCGAGGCGCCATCTCGTTGGCCAGCAGCCTGCCGTCACGGGTCTGGAACAGCTCGAGAGTCAGCACGCCAACGTAGTCGAGCTCGTCGAGCAGCGCACGAATGTAGCCATCGGCGGTCTGCTGCACAGCGTCGTCGAGGTCCGGCATCGGCGCCAGCGAGTAGCGCAGGATGCCGTCGACGTGCAGGTTCTCGGCCATGGGGTAGAAGACTACTTCGCCCTCACGCCCACGCACGGCGATGATCGACACCTCGCGCACGAAGTCGACGAAGGCTTCGACGATCAGCCGGGGGTGGTTGATGCTGCGCCAGGCCTCGGCCGCCTCGCTGGGGTCGCGCAGCACCGCCTGTCCCTTGCCGTCGTAACCCTCGGTGACCGACTTGGCCACCACCGGGCAACCGAGCTCTCGGGCCGCGGCCTCTAGCTCGTCGGCATGCTCCACCAGGCGGTAGGCCGGAGTGGGGATGCCCAGTCGATCGAACAGTGCCTTCTCCTCGGCGCGGTTCTGGCAGACACGAATCGCCTCGCTCGAGGGATAGACCGGCTTGACCTCCTCGATGGCCTGCACCAGCGCCACGGGCAGATGCTCGAACTCGTAGGTGACCAGATCGACCTTGGCCAGGAACGCCTCGAGGTGCTTCTGATCGGTGTCGATCATCACCTCGCCGATTCCCGCACTGGGGTGGCCGGTGGTATCGAGGAAGGTAAAGCGGTTGGCCAACGGATAGCCGGCCAGGGCCAGCATGCGTCCGAGCTGGCCGGCACCGAGCACGCCGATGTTCATGTCGTTTTCTCCTCTCGCTGGCTCATTCGGCTCTCGCTCATTCGGTCGGGGGGCGTGGGTCGGGGTTGTCGAGCACCGTCTGGGTCTGCTCGGCACGAAAAGCCTCGACGGCGGCGCGCACCTTCTCGTCCTGCAGACCGACGATCTGCGCCGCCAGCAGGCCGGCATTGGTCGCTCCGGCCTTGCCGATGGCCAGCGTGCCCACGGCGATGCCGCCCGGCATCTGCACGATGGAGAGCAGCGAGTCGAGCCCCTTGAGCGCCTTGGACTCCACCGGCACGCCGAGTACCGGCAGCGCCGTTTGCGACGCCACCATACCAGGTAGGTGGGCGGCACCGCCGGCACCGGCGACGATCACCTGCAGGCCGCGCCCGGCGGCGGACTTGGCGTAATCGAACAGCAGATCCGGCGTGCGATGAGCCGAGACTACGCGCGTCTCGTGGGCCACCCCCAGGCGTTCGAGCATTGCCACGGCATGCTCCATGACCGGCCAGTCGGACTTCGATCCCATGATCACGCCGACGCGCGGCTGCTGGTTGGAGGACTGCATGTAGGCTCCCGTAGTAACGCTGGAAAGGCGGCGCAAAGACACGACGCGCAAATTGAAGGGCAGGTATTCTAACGGCGCCCGCAGGCGCCGTCATCTTGACCAGTTGGGCAGACATCGCCACTCAGGCAGCCCTCTCGTACCGATGGCTACATTGGCTGGGTCACCTCACTGCCGTAGCGGCGATAACGCATCCAGTTGATCGCCAGGACCACGAGAATGCACACGAAGCCAGCCACCTCGGTGTAGAGGCTCGGGTAGAAGCTTCCCACCGTGCCCGCGACCAACACCAGGCGCAGAACGGCGTTCATCCGCGTGAACAGGTAGCCTTCGAGGCTGGCGGCGAAGGCCAGCAAGGCGGCAAATGCGATAAGTACATTCCAGAGCACCAGCAGGATGGGACCGCCAAGAATGATCTGCGGGTTGTAGACCATGAACAGCGGAATCAGATAGAGGCCCTTGGCGAACTTCCACGCCTGGAAACTCGTCTCCATCGGCTTGCTGCCGGCGATCGCCGCCCCCGCGAAGCCCGCCAGGGCGATCGGTGGCGTGACGTTGGAATCCTGCGAGTACCAGAACACTACCAGGTGAGCGATCAACAGCGGCACGCCGAACTCGTTGGACAGCGCCGGGCCCACCAGCACGATCAGGACAATGTAGCTGGCGGTGACCGGCAGCCCCATGCCCAGTATCAGGCTAGCCAGCAATATCATCACCAGGGCCAGCAGCAGATTGCCACCCGAGAAGGCCATCATCATGGAAGAGAATTTCAGGCCCAGGCCGGTCAGTCCCACCACGCCGACGATGATACCGGCCACGGCGCAGGCCATGGAGACGGCCACGGCGTTGCGCGCGCCGAGTTCGAGACCTTCGACCAGCTTCACCAGGCCGGCCCGGATCACGCGCTGAATGCTGGCGGCAGTCACCTTCTCGCCTTGGCGCGGCGCGAGGAACAGGAACCAGAACGCATAGCGCAGCACCGCCACGGCGACCATGGTGACCACGGCATAGAAGCCCACGCGCATTGGGGACATGTGCATCACCAACAGCCACACCAGCACCGCCAGCGGCAGCAGGAAATGCCAGCCCTCGCGCATCACGTCGCGCATCTGCGGCAGCTCGCTTCTGGCCATGCCCTGCATACCTTGCTTGAGCGCGATGATGTGCACGAACAGGTAGACGGTGGCGAAGTACATGACAGCCGGCAGAATGCTGACCTTGACGATATCGAGATAGGGCGTATTGGTATATTCCGCGATCAGGAAGGCACCTGCCCCCATCAGCGGCGGTGTGATCTGTCCGCCGGTGGAAGCCGCGGCCTCGATGCCGCCGGCCTGCTTCGGCTTGTAGCCCAGCCGTTTCATCAGCGGAATGGTGAAGGCCCCGGTGGTCACCACGTTGGCAATGGCGCTGCCCGAGATCGACCCCATGCCCGCCGAGGCGAGTACTGCCGCCTTGGCCGGGCCGCCGCGCTGGCGGCCGGTGGCGGCATAGGCCAGGTCGATGAAGAACTTACCGGCGCCGGTGCTCTCGAGGAAGGCGCCGAACAGCACGAAGATGAAAATGTAGGTGGCCGCCACGCCCAGCGGCAGGCCGAAGATGCCCTCCTGCCCCAGGTAGAGCTGACCGGCCACGCGGTCCAGACCATAGCCGCGGTGGCCCATGATACCGGGCATCCAGTCGGCCAGCCAAGGCAGCTCGCCACGCGGCCCGGCAAAGGCGTAAGCGATGGCCAGCGCACCGATTATGGTCATGCCCAGGCCCACCGCACGCCGACTCGCCTCCAGCACCGTCAAAGTGGCAATGATGGCGACACGGATGTCGGTTTCGCTCCAGAAGCCGGCGCGATTGACGATTTCGTCCAGATAGAGAACCAGGTAACCGCCGGTGATCAGAGCGCCACACAGGAAGGCGATATCGATCAGCCAGCCGAACAGGCCGCGTTTGCGATGGGGGCCGAATACGGGAAACATGAGGAAGGCCAGCATCATGATCAGCATCAGGTGGATGCCACGCTGGTAAAACAGGCCCAGCGGCTGGATGCCCGCCGAATAGAGCTGGAACAGGGACAGCCCCACCGCCACGATGGTAATCAGCCCAAACACGAAACGCGGCTGAATGGCATTGCCCCCGGGCATCATCACGGATGGGCTGTTGGATTCGTTCATCGAACTCCTCGTCAGACGTCGTCAGGCTTGCCTGGTTCTTCAGGCTCTTTTAGCTGCAGGATGACACGCTCACCGGCGGCCAGCTCGCTAAGGCTGACGCGATGCTCGTCTCCCTCGGTTTGCCAGAGCAGGCGATGGTCGACGGCCGGCGAACCGACCCGCAACGTATAACGGTTACCGGGCACGGGCTCGTCGATGTTCTCGATCCAGTACCCCCCCCGCCCGTCGGAAACCTGCTCGCCACGCCCCAGGGTATGCCCCAGGCCAGCGGCAAAATCGGGCTGGTGGCTGCGCTCCAGCACCATCCGGCCCTGGTGATAGCGGTAGCAGTCGAGCACCGGAAACTGCTTGACCGAGTGGTTCCAGCCCAGGCACCAGCGCATGCCGGGCTCGAGGGGCACCTCGACCAGTGTTTCGCCCGAGGCATCGAGCACGGCCAGCTGCGCTCCCTCGGCGTCGTCCGCCAGGGCGCCCAGGCTGAGCCATCCGGCGAGGCTTCCTGCCAACCAGCAGTGCAGCCAGACCTTATGCGGCCAGCAACACGACGACAGGGCGGGCGTCCTCGCCCACCCTGCCATGCGCCTCCTTGCCCGGCTCGTCAGCGATGCGACTCTCATGCATCGCACCCCTGGCCGCGGCTGCGTGTCACGGACGCAGCTTGTCGGGAATCTCGGCATCGACCTCTTCGTAGTAGCGGATCGCCCCCGGATGCAGCGGTACCGGCGTGGAGCCCATGGTGAACTCGATGGTAGTGTCGTTGGCCGCCGGGTGCACCGCAATCAGGTCGTCGATGCGCTCGAAGAGCAGCTTGGTCAGGTTGTAGGCCAGCTCCTCGTCCATGTCGGCGTTCACCACCAGTACGTTGGGGATGCTGATGGTCTGCACCGGCTCGTCCATGCCATCGTACATGCCGGCCTTGAGCTCGTAGGCGGCGAAGACGGGTTCCTGCTCCTGGGCATTGGCAATCTCCTCGTCGGAGAGGCCGATCAGGCGGATATCGCGAGTGGCCGCCAGGTTGAGGATCGAACTGGTGGGCGGGCCCACGCTCCAGAAGCCGGCGTCGATGTCGCCGTCACGGATGGCGTCGGCTGTCTCGTTGAAGTTCAGGCGCTGCGGGGTGATGTCGTCGTAGGTGATGCCGTTGGCTTCCAGCAGTGCGCGCGCATTGAGCTCGGTGCCGCTACCCGGAGCGCCGACGGAGACGCGCTTGCCCTTCAGGTCCTCCAGGGACTCGATATCAGAATCCGCCAGCACTACCAGTTGCACGGCGTTGGGGTAGACCGACGCCAGCGCGCGGGTGTTCTCGATCTGGCGGCCTTCGAAATCGCCACTGCCCTCGTAGGCCTGTTGAGCGGTATCTGCCAGCACCAGGGCCAGGTCGGCGTCCCCGCGCATGATCAGTCCCATGTTCTCGACCGAAGCGCCGGTCACCTCGGCGGTCGCCTCGTAGCCTTCGAGGTGGTCGTTGATGATCTCGGCGAAGCCGCCGCCGATCGGATAGTAGACACCGCCGGTACCGCCGGTCGCGATGGAGAGCTGTTGGGCGCTCGCCAGCGGGGCCACGGCTAGCAGCGAAGCGGCTGCAGCGTATTTGAGAGCTCGCATGGATTTCCTCCGTCCTGAACCAGATCGTTTATGGTTGTTCCTGGGAGCGCGCCGGACAAAGCCGGCCGCTTACCTGAAAAAACTAGCATGCCCCGACGCCAAGGGGCTAATTGACAGTTTCTACGTTCTTGTAAATTTTCGGCAATCCCACCAAGGTCGGCTCAGCCGGGCCTGCCGAGCGGGCATTCGCGGCACCTCGAAAAAGTCGCGAAACGATACTGGCAAAAATGGCGAAATGCCCCCATGATGTGTTTGTCGCAATCGCCCACTGGAGCATCATGAGTACGGCACGACATACCATCAGCGCGGAATACCTCGACCCCCCGCGAAGATGCCCTGACCTAGATGTCAGGGACCTGGAAAAGCGCACACGGCTGATGCGCATCGTTACAAGGCTGATCGCCGTATCCGACCTCGGATGCCGCGAGATCGCACGCAGAGCCGGGCTTCCGGCGCAAAAGATCAGCGATCTGCTTGCCGGCCGCCTCGAACACCTCTCTCTCGATGAGCTACGGCTCGTCTACCACAGCATCGACCCCGACGGCGCGCTCAACTACTAGCCGACGCTGGCGATGACATGCCGATACGGCCGAATACGAAACGCCTCGCCACTGTGCGAGGCGTTTTTTTACTGCGGCATCGGCACGCCCCTGCCGATCGGCCAGCAGGGGCCAGTGCCGGAGTCGTCACTCCTCGCGCTGTTCATACTCTTCCGCCGCCTTGAGAGCCTCGACTTCTGTTTCGTGCTCCGAAACGACAATCTCGTTGTCGGGGTCCGTCTCGTCGATCACGTGCCAGCCGGTGACCGGCAGGTTAATGTCCTCGGCATCTCGGATCGGCTCGACGCGGGCTTGCTTGGGTCCGCTCTTGGGCATGCTGCCTCCTTGCTGTTGCCTTCAGCTATCGGGATGACGCGTTTACGCCGTGCATCCTCAACCTAGCCAAGACCCCCGGCAATGCCAAACGCAACAGGAGCCCATCAGTCGGCCAGGTCGGTGACGGCGCCGGTACTGGCCGAGCTCACCGTGCGGGCGTACTTGGCCAGCACGCCGCGGGTATAGCGCAGCGCGGGCTGGCGCCAGGCATCGCGGCGACGGGTGAGCTCCGCACCGTCGACGTGCAGTTCGATGGTATCTGCCTCGGCGTCGATGGTGATGGCGTCGCCATCCTTCACCAGAGCCAGCGGCCCGCCGTCGAAGGCCTCGGGCGAGACATGCCCCACCACGAAACCGTGGCTGCCGCCGGAGAAGCGACCGTCGGTGATCAGTGCCACGGCATCGCCCAGCCCGCGCCCCATGATCGCCGAGGTGGGCGTAAGCATCTCGCGCATGCCTGGCCCGCCCTTCGGCCCCTCGTAGCGGATCACCACCACGTCGCCGGCCATGACCGTGCCGTCGTTGATGCGCGCCTGTGCCTCCTCCTCGGAGCCGAACACCCGCGCGGTGCCGGAAAAGCGCGCGCCCTCCTTGCCGGTGATCTTGGCCACCGCACCTTCGGGTGCCAGGTTGCCGTAGAGAATGCGCAGGTGGCTTTCGCGCTTGATGGGAGCGCTCAGCGGGGCAATGATGCGCTGGCCCTCGGGATACGGCTCGACCCCGGCCAGGTTCTCGGCCAGCGTCCGACCGGTCACTGTCAGACAGTCGCCATGCAGCAGTTCGGCGTCGAGCAGCGTCTTCATCAGCGGCTGGATACCGCCGATCGCCACCAGCTCGCTCATCATGTACCGCCCGCTGGGGCGCAGGTCGGCCAGCACCGGTACCCTACGGCCGATCTCGGTGAAATCACCGAGCGAGAGCGGCACGCCCACGGTGCTGGCCATGGCGATCAGATGCAGTACCGCGTTGGTGGAGCCCCCCAGGGCTATGACGACGGTGATGGCGTTCTCGAAGGCCTCGCGGGTCATGATGTCGCTGGGCTTGATGTCGCGCTCGAGGAGTTCGAGCACCGCGGCCCCTGCCGCCTCGCAGTCGGCACGCTTGGCCTGCGACACGGCCTCCTGGGCCGAGCTTCCCGGCAGGCTCATGCCGAGCGCCTCGATGGCCGAGGCCATGGTGTTGGCAGTGTACATGCCGCCGCAGGAGCCGGGGCCGGGAATCGCCGTCTCCTCGATCTGCTTGAGTTCGATCAGTTCCATGTCGCCGCGAGAATGGGCGCCCATGGCCTCGAATACCGAAACGATGTCGGTATGGCCCGCCCCCGGCTGGATGGTGCCACCGTAGACGAACACGCTCGGTCGGTTCAGCCGCGCCAGGCCCATCACGCAGCCCGGCATGTTCTTGTCGCAGCCGCCGATGGCCACCAGACCGTCGAAGCCCTCGCAGCCGGCAACCGTCTCGATGGAATCGGCGATCACTTCGCGCGAGACCAGCGAGTACTTCATGCCCTCGGTGCCGTTGGCGATACCGTCGGATATGGTGATGGTATTGAACACCACGCCCTTGCCGCCGGCGCCATCGGCACCGTCGCGTGCCCGCTCGGCGAGTTCATGGATATGACTGTTGCAGGGCGTGACCATGCTCCAGGTGGAAGCGATGCCCACCTGGGGCTTGGTGAAGTCCTCATCGGAAAAGCCCACCGCGCGCAGCATGGCGCGGCTGGCCGACTTGCCCACGCCATCCACCACCGGGGCGGAATGACGGCGGCGCGGATCCGAGGTATCGCTCATGGGGCGGTCTCCGTTTCGATCGGGTGATCTACAGAGGGTGGCCGTCCGCAAGCGCGGTGGCAAATGCTCGTGTCGCCTGCAAGGCACGGTCGATGTCGACGCGGACCTTGCAGGATAGTCAGCGGCAGTACCGTCAGCGCCCCGGGTAAAGGTCCGTCCCGGCCAGCTCGCGCATCATCATCCGGTCACTGTAAGCGATGCCGTAGCGCTTCCTCGCCCAGACGTAGAGCGCCAGGCCGATCAGCATCCAGCCGGCGAACATCAACCACTCGACGGGTGCCAGCGCGGAGGGGCTGCCGGGCATGTAAAGGGCAATGAGCGCGAGAGAGAGCAGGATCGACAGGCTGCCCACCAGTTTGCCGTGGCGCACCCGGAATGGACGCGGCATCTCCGGCTCGCGACGCCGTAGCACCACGAAGGAGATCGCCACGAACAGATAGGCGATGACGATACCGAGACCGCCGGCCACGACCAGCCAGACCAGGGCCGGACGTCCGAAGAACGGCGCGATCGAGGAGAGAATGCCCATCACCAGGATGGCGTTGGTGGGGGTACGATGCTTGGGATGCAGCTTGGCCAGCCAGGCCGGCAGCATGCCGGAGTGAGCCAACGCGTAGATCGCCCGCGAGCCGCCCACGTAGAAGGCGTTCCAACTGGTGACGATACCCGCGATACCGGCCAGGATCATCAACTTGCCCGCCCACGGCGCCTGGAAGACGGCCTGCATGGCATCCGGCACGGCCAGTGAGCTGGCAGCCAGCTGATCGGGATTCAGCATCAGGGCGGTACCCAGGATGATCAGCGAGTACCAGAACACCGCCATGATCACCGAGATCATCAAAACGCGGCCAATCTCGCGAAACGGCAGGTTGATCTCCTCGGCCGCCTGGGGAATCACGTCGAACCCCACGAACATGAAGGGCACCATGATGATCACCAGCATAATGCCGCCCACGACGCCCTCTTCGACGGAGAAAAGCGGCTCCATGGTCGCGGCATTGCCCTGGAAGAGCGCCCCGGTGATGAACATGATGCCCACCACCAGGATCAGCAGGGTTACCAGCTTCTGCAGCAGCGCCGCGGTGCGGATGCCCACGTAGTTCACCCACATCATCAGCACCGAGCCGGCCACGCCGACGGCCACCCAGGTTGCCTGCACGTCCCAGTCGGCGATGGTCCACAGGTGCCCCACGGCATAGCCGGGGAAGAGATGCTCGACGACGGTGGGCAACGCCACGGCCTCGAAGGCCACCACGCTGACGTAGCCCAGGGTGATCGCCCAGGTACACAGGAAGGAGGCGAAGTGCCCCAGGGCGCGATAGCTGTAGACATGCTCACCGCCTACCTGGGGCATGGCAGAAGCAAGCTCGGCATAGGTGAGCCCCACCAGCACGATGATCAGACCACCGATCAAAAAGGCCGTGATCGCGCCCAGGCTTCCGGCGGACTGGATCCAGCTGCCGGTCAGCACGATCCAACCCCAGCCGATCATGGCGCCGAAGGCCAGCGCCAGCACATCCTTACGGGCCAGTACGCGAGCCAGTTGGTTCGGCTCTGCCGCGGATTCCTGTGTCATATCGTCCTCACGATTGTCGTTGTTGAGCGTTAAATATTTACCCCACCCTTATCAAAATAATCAACGAAAGAAAGCTTAGGTCGCGAGGACTTTATAGAAGAATAGACCTTGGTCGGGTAAGAATGAGAAATGCGCCAGCCGGAAGCTGGCGCATGGATAGGTCGAAACTTAACGTCGCCATGGCCAGTGAGCCGGCAGGGCCGACTCACTGCGTGCGGATACGCTCATGCGGTGCCGCCCAGGCCATAGCCAGGCTGACCAGCGTGGAGGCCGCCAGCGCGCCGAGAAACGGCGGCAGCGTGGGAATGCTGCCGGGAAAGCTCGCCGCCAGCACACCAGCCGCCAGGCTGCCCTGGGTCAACCAGCCCGGCAGGATCGCGCCGAGCAGGCCCGCCACGCCTCCCGCCACCGCGGCCGATGGCGTCATGCGCCGCCACAGGCCGAGCAGCACCGGTACCACGATGGCAGCGCACAGCAGATCGGCAATCAGAAACAGCCGCAGTACCGAGAGACCCTGCAACGCCACGATCACCACCGGCACCATCAGCGCCACGGTGACCAGCCGGGCCGCACCGATGGAGAGCCCTCGCTTGCCGGAGCCCGCCACCGCCAGCGAGGCGATGCCGTTCTGCAGCGTATCGACGCTGGAGGCGACCAGCGTGACCGCCAGCACCAGCGCCGGCAGCGCCAGCCAGCCCGGCGCTTCGCTCAGCAGCGCAAAGAAAGGAATCGGCGGCTCGCCCAGGGCCACCCCGCTCATCGCCGCCAGCATGCCGAGCCCGCCCACCAGGGTCACTACCGCCACGGTGGTCGCGCCGCCCAGCCAGGCACCGCGGTTGAGGGCACGGTCGTCACGCGCGGCCCATACCCGCTGCCAATAGCCCTGGTGGAACAGGTTGGCGGCCGTGACCGCGATGATCAGCGTCAGCGCCACGCCCAGCGCACTGCCGACGGGAATCGATGGCAGTGCCGCCTCGATGGGCATCTCTGGCAGGCGCACAAGCGCAACCCCACCGACCACCAGCAGCAGGGCCATCAGCAGCCATGCCTGCCAACGGTCCGTGGCCAGGCTCGCCCGCAGGCCGCCGACGGCGGTATAGAGCAGCGTGGTAACGGCCACGCCGATCACCACCAGCGCCGGCGGCACGTCGGAAAGCAACGCAGTAATCGCTCCGATGGCAGTCAGCTCGGCTGCCAGGAAGCATGCCATGTAGAGAATCGAGACCAGCGACACCCAGCGCCGCACGCCGGTACCGTAGCACGCCTCGGCGAACTCGCCGATGCTGCGCCCCTCGGGCAAGTGGCGGCGAATCGCCGGGCCGTAGAGTCCCAGCACGATGAACGGCAAGGCCGAGCCGATGGCGTAACCCGCCAGCGCCACGGGACCGACGAAGGCGCCGATCTCCGGCGGCGCGAAGAGAATCCACGCGCCCATGCCCGAGGCCAGGAACGATAGCCCCAAGGTCGCTGCGGACTGGGAATTGCGGGCGGTAACGTAGTCGTCGAGGGGGCCATCGGCCCGGCGGGCACGAAGGCCCAGAAAAGCAAAGCAAATTAGCGCCGCGCCGAGCACGGCTGACGTCAGGTAGGGCATGTCGCACTTCCTCCGCCGGCATGAACCGGATCAGGTTCCAGGGTCAGCGCCTTGCGCTCTCTCAGCCTCGCCGCAGCGAGACTCCCCTGGCGACAGTGAATGAATTGTCGTGTCAGGCCTCAAGCCGACCATCGATCGGCCGATATGACTCGAGCCCCTGAAATGATATAACAACGAAAAAACCAGAACACTTATCCCTCGCAGGGAACCTGCCATGTTTAGCGAAGCCAAGGAACACGCCCCCGGGCACCTTCACCAGATCTTTGCCGACCCCTACTCCGCTTTCGACAACCTGGTCATCGAGCGCCAATTGCATCTGCGGGTCGCCCTGCAGGCGCTGGCCTGCGAACCGTTGGCGAACGGCCGGCTGACGCTGCGGGTCATCCACGGCTGGGAGAATGGCGGCTTCGAGCCTGCCGACCTGGCCCATGGCGACTACCGTATCGCATCGCTCGAGGATTTGGCGCGAGTCAGCGCCGAACATCAGCAGGCCATCGACCGTGACGCCCCGCTGCCGCGCGATAGTGCTTCGCTGCTGGCCGAGCCGCTGGCCGACGCCATCGCCGCCGCCGAGGCCAAGGGGCAGGTTTTCGACGAGGAGACGCGCGCCATCCCCGCGCGCTGGCCCGCCTTCGATCGAGGCCTCACGCTCTACACCTTCTTCAAGGTCTATCATCGCCTGACCTACGGCGAGGACGACACCTACCGCTCCATTCATTGCCGAACGCTGGAAGGCCCGCGAGAGATCCACGAGTTCCATCTCGAGGAAGGCGAGTTCGCCGTGGTGCGCCCTACCGACGGCGCCACCGGCGACAGCGTACTGGTGCTGCACGTCAGCCAGCTCGAACCGGTACGGATGCTGCTGGAGGCCTGCCGCACCTGAAAGTCACTGCTTCTCCCGCAGCACCCTTCCCATCAGGTAGAACTCCGGGTTCGGCGGGGTGCCGGTGAGGGTGACCAGGCGGTTGGAGAGGCCGAAGAAGGCGGTGATGGCGCCAATGTCCCAGATATCGTCGTGGGTGAAGCCGACCTCGGTGAGGCGAGCCTGCCATTCGTCGGTGAGTTCGCCCACTTCCAGGCCGCTATACAGGGCGAAGTCGAGCATCACCCGGTGGCGCTCGCTGATCGGCGCGGTACGGTGGTTGATGGCGACCTGATCGGCCAGCAGCGGATCCTTGCTGTAGATGCGCACCAGCGCGCCGTGAGCGACTACGCAGTAGAGGCAGCGGTTGCGGGCGCTGGTGGCGACCACGATCATCTCCTTCTCCGCCTTGGTCAGGGTGTCGGACTCCCGCTCCATCAAGGCGTCGTGATAGGCGAAGAAGGCGCGGAACTCGTCGGGGCGATGCGCCAACATCAAGAACACGTTGGGCACGAAGCCGGCCTTCTCCTGTACGGCCAGGATGGCTTCGCGAATATCCTCGGGCAGGTCGTCGATCGATTCGGGTACGGGAAAGCGACTGAGCGGGGCTGACATGACGTTCTCCTGAGCGTTGTCGTTCTCGTCACGGCACAGTTAACGTCAACGTCAACTCACTGTCCATGCGACCTCCGTCATGTCTCCGACAGCAGGGAGCACGTCACCACACGGTTGCGATCGCTCGCCTTGGCTTCATACATGGCTTTATCAGCCAGATGATAGAGAGCCTGCACATCGCGCACGGCCTCGCATCCCTGACAGGCCACCAGACCGAAGGAGGCCGTGATCACCCCATGGCGAGACGCTTCGTGCGGTATTGCCAACCCCTGAAGGGCCTCCCGATACCGCTCCAGCAGCTGTTTGCCAGCCTGGAGGGAATCGACCTCGAGCAACAAGCCGAACTCCTCCCCGCCCAGGCGGAACAGCCGATCGCCGGCACGCCGGAAGTGATCCAGAAGTAGCGTTGCTACCCGCATCAACACCTCGTCACCAGCCTGATGACCATAAGTGTCGTTGTAGAGCTTGAAGTCATCGATATCCATCACCGCGAACAGCAGGGGCTGTCCGCTGCGTCGCCGACGCTGCAGCTCCTGGTCCACCAGTTCGTGGAACTGACGGCGGTTCAACAAACCGGTCAACGGATCGGTTCGTGCCAGGATCGTAAGCTGCCGATTGGCCCTTTCCAATTCGCGAGTGCGCTGCTGCACCTGGTCTTCCAAGCGCTGGTTGAGGGAACGCTGCAGCTCGATGGTGGCGCGCTCAGCGGCGAGTTTCTCGTTCTTGAACTGGTTGATCTTCCAGGCCAGACCCAGGGAGAGCAGCAGAAACTCGATTCCCGAACCAACCTGGACGGCGTACTCGGTGACGATGTTGTACGGCAGGATGCCGGCCACCCGCAGGAAGTACAGCGCCACGCCCACCAGCAGCACGCCCCACGCCACCAGGTAGATTCTGGCCAGCGTGTCGCCGCGCAGGCTGCGCCAGAACGCCACGCCGAGCAACAGGCAGGAGAGTACGATAGCGGCAGGGATCATCAGGCGGAACACCGGGGCGTAATGGCCCAGCAGCGCCGGTAGCGAACTCAGCAGACACAGGCCGGCCACTGCGAAAAGTACCCGGGTCGACCACGGGGCATGATGGCTCAGGCTCAAGAAACTATTGCTGAAGACAGCGAGCATGAAGGCGAAGATACCGATGTTGATCGGCACCATCTGGTTGTTGAACATGGGTAATGTCGGCCACCAGTACTGGAACGCAAAGCCTCGCGCCGCGAACATCAGCACGAAAAAAGACCCGAGGTAAGCCACATAGAGCAACAGGGAGCGCTCACGGGTGGAAACGTATAGCAGCAGGTTGTAGATCAGCAGGGCCAGCAGCGCGCCGAAGTAGAGGCTGAAGGCCATCAGCTCACGCTGGGCCTTGGCCAGGAAGCCGGCATCGCTCATCAAGTAGAGAGGCGTAGCGTCATACAGCCCGTCGTGTGTATCCAGCCGCAGGAAGACCTCTCGCGATTCGCCGGCAGGAATATGGACCGGCATCACGAAGGTACGGTGGGCAATGGGGCGGGAGTCGAAATCCCGGCGATTACCGGTCCGCCATTGGCTGACAACCTCGCCCTGCTCATCTATCACATAGGCATCAAGGTAATCGTGCAGCGGCATGGCCAGCTCCAGTAGCCGACGCACCTCGTCGCTGGAGCCGTTCACGACCCGCAGCCGCAGCCACCAGGCGGAGCTGGAGAAGCTGAAGTTGAGGGTTTCTTGCCGCGACGCCTGCCACGCCAGCGCGTCTCCCCGGCTCACCAGTTGCTCGATGCCGTATTCGCGCGCGACATCCTCCAACAGCTCGACGTGCGGCCCCAGATTCAGCTCCCCGGAGAGGGTACCAACCTCGATAGCGGCCTGGACGTTGACCGAAACGAGACACAGCAACGCCAGCAACCAGCGGGCAAACCCCAGCACCGTTACAGGGAGGGAAGGCATACGGCAAGATACCTTGTCACTTTGGCTCCGGAGTCAGGTTCCGATAACAAAGGCTATTTTAGCATCTTGACGTAAATAACTGTGAACGTCTGTAAACGCAAGCGACCCGCCGGAACGGAAGCGGCGGGGTCGCTTGAAGGCTGTACCCAATCAGCTCAGGGAGATGGTGCTGTTGATGCCGCTGGAGACATTCTCGGGCTCGAACCAGCGCGCGGTCACGGTCTTGGTCTGAGTCCAGAACTGGATCGCCTGCTTGCCGTTGGGGCCCAGGTCGCCCAGCTTGGAGCCGCGCGAGCCGGTGAAGCTGAAGTAGGCCACCGGCACCGGGATCGGCACGTTGATGCCCACCTGGCCCACGTCGATGTCGCTCTCAAAGCGGCGCGCCACCCAGCCGGAGTTGGTGAAGATCGAGGTGCCGTTACCGTTGGGGTTGGCGTTGATGAACGCGATCGCCTCATCCAGCGTATCGACACTGACCACGCACAGCACCGGGCCGAAGATCTCCTCGCGGTAGATGGTCATCTCCGGCTTGACGTCGGCGAACACGGTGGCGCCGACGAAGTTGCCGTCCGGATAACCTTCCACCTGGTAGCCGCGGCCGTCGACCAGCAGCCTGGCGCCCTCTTTCTCGCCGGTGTCGATCAGGCGCTCCACGCGCTCCTTGGCGGCCGGCGAGACCAGCGGGCCGAGGTCGGCATCGCGCTGGGTGCCCGGACCCACCTTCATGTTGCGCGCGCCCTCGATGATATCCTCGAGCCACTTATTGGCTTCGCCCACCAGTACCACCACCGAATTGGCCATGCAGCGCTGGCCAGCAGCACCGAAGGCCGAGCCCAGCAGATTGTTGATCGCTTGGCTGCGGTTGGCATCGGGCATCACCACGCAGTGGTTCTTGGCCCCCATCATCGACTGCACGCGCTTACCGGCCTCGGAGGCGCGACGGTAGATATGGGTGCCAACATTAGTGGAGCCGATGAAGGAGAGCGCCTTGATGTCGGGATGGTCGCAGATCTGGTTGGCCACGTCGGGGCCGCCGTGGACCACGTTGAGCACCCCGGCCGGCACACCCGCCTCGTGAGCCAGCTCAACCAGGCGCATGGTGGAGCTCGGATCCTGCTCAGAGGGCTTGAGCACAAAGGTGTTGCCGCTGGCGATGGCCAACGGGAACATGAAACAGGGCAGCATGATCGGGAAGTTGAAGGCGGTGATGCCGGCGCCCACGCCCAGCGGCTGGTTGAGGGTGTAGACGTCAACCTCATTGGCCGCGTTCTCTGCCAGCTCGCCGAGCTGCAGCGAGGTGATCGAACAGGCGTGCTCCACCACCTCAAGGCCGCGACCCACCTCGCCGGCGGCATCGGGCAGGGTCTTGCCGTGCTCCTCGGTAATCAGCGCGGCAAGTTCCTCGGTGTGCTCGCGGATCAACGCCTGCAGCGCGAGCATGATGCGCATGCGCTTGGCCAGCGGCGTCTTGCGCCAGGTCTTGAACGCCTCCTTGGCGCTGGCCACGGCGCGGTCGACCTCCTCAGCGGTGCAGAACGGCACCCGCGCCACCACTTCCTGGGTAGCGGGGTTGACTACGTCACGCCACTCCTGGCTCGTGGAGGGGACGGCCTGGCCGTCGATGTACATGGGGATTTCGCGAACGGACATGGCGATATTCTCCTGTCGTGCTTTGTAGTCATTATAAGACTGAGCCGGGTTAGACTTTGTGTGTAGAAATACACGAAGTTAGGATACATTCGAGTCTATAGAGACGCCCATAGGCATGACAATGCCCACTTCTTCACAAGGTTTGTGCAAGAATGCACAACCAAGCAACAAGTAAAAACAGCGAAGGTGGTGCCATGCTCGACTGGCAGGACATTCAGATCTTCCTCGAAGTCGCCCGCAGCCAGCGGCTGACCGACGCTGCCCGGCGTCTGGGCCTGGATCACTCCACACTGTCGCGGCGCACCCGACGCTTCGAGCAGAAACTCAACACCCAGCTCTTTGAGCGTAGCACCCACGGCTACCACCTGACCGAAGCCGGCCAGCAGTTGCTGGCCCACGCCGAGGAGATGGCCCGCCACGCCTTCGAGGCAGGCGAGAACCTGGCCGACAAGAACCGCCAGCTCAGCGGACAGATTCGCCTGGGCGTGACCGAAGGCTTCGGCACCTGGATCGTCGCCCCGCTCCTTTCCGCCTTCTGTGAGCAGCACCCCGGCATCACTCTTGACCTGCTCGCCCTGCCCCGGGTGGTCAACCTGAGTCGCCACGAGGCGGACCTGGCGATCACCGTGGAGCGGCCCGCGAGCCAGGGGCTGGTCATCTCGCGACTGTGCGACTACCGGCTAAGGCTCTACGGCAGCCGGAGCTACTTCCAGCGCCACGGGCGCCCGGCCCGGCTCGCCGAGCTGGGTGAGCACCGCCTGATCGGCTACGTCGACGATCTGATCTTCAGCGAGCAGCTCAGCTACCTCGACCCGCTGCTTGATCCCGCGGTGGTCGGCACGGCACCGCATTTCTCGATCCGCAGCACCAGCGTGACCACCCAGCACGCCGCCGCCCTGCAGGGGGCCGGGCTCGCCGTGCTGCCTTGCTTCATGGCCGAGACCGGCGACCGACTCGAGAGCGTGCTGAATGGCGAGGTGGAGATCGTGCGCCAGTTCTGGATCACTGCCCGCCAGGAGCAGCGCCGCCTGGCACGGGTACGGCTGCTGTGGGACTTCCTGCGCGAGGCGCTGGAGGCCAACCAGGCACTGTTGATGGGCGAGGCACGGGAGTTGGTGCTGCCCGGCGCCTGATCTGGATTACCAGCCAAACTCAGGTCACGGCACCGCGCTGATGAAAGCGCGGCGCCAGATGCTCTCCGGCGGCCAGCACCTCACGCAGGTGCCGGGCCGCCTGCCAGACGTCCTCGTAGCTCAGGTAGAGCGGCGCGAAGCCGAAGCGCATCAGCCCCGGTTCGCGGTAGTCGCCGATCACGCCCCGCGCGATCAGTGCCTGGACGATGGCATAGCCGTGCGCTCGAGCCACCAGCCCCACCTGACTGCCCCGCTCTTGCTCAGTCGGCGTGACGTCGCTGATACCGTGTTTACCCAGGCAGTCGCCCAGCGACTCGCGGAAGAGCTCGATCAGCCGCTGGCTCTTGCTGCGCAGCTGTGCGAGGTCGACCTCCTGCCACAGCGCCAGCGACGCTTCCAGCGCCGCATAGGCCAATGGTGAGTGGGTGCCGGTGCGAAACCGCGAGATGCCCGGCGCCGGCGTATAATCGGCCGCGAAGGCGAACGGCGACGCATGCCCCAGCCAGCCCGAGAGCGGCTGCCAGCCCCGGTCCTGGCAGTCGCGCCGCACATAGAGAAAGGCCGGCGCGCCGGGGCCGCCGTTGAGATACTTGTAGGTGCAGCCCACCGCGTAGCGCACGCTGCAGGCGGCGAGGTCCACCGGCAGTGCGCCGGCCGAGTGGGCCAGGTCCCAGATGATTTCGGCGCCGCCGGCATGTACCTGCCGCGTGATCGCCGCCATGTCACGCAGCCTGCCGGTGCGGTAGTGCACATGGCTGAGCACCGCCGCCGCCACTCGGTCGTCGAGATACGCATCCAGCGCTTCCCCTTCCGGCACGACTCGATGCTCGAAACCGCCGAAACGGCAGAAGCCCTGGGCGATGTAGCCGTCGGTGGGAAAGTTGCCGCCTTCGCTGAGGATTACCGGTCGTGCCCGTTCCTGCCCCTCGGTGATCCCCTGCCCTTCGGTGATATAGCCCAGCAGCTTGAAGATATTGTGGGTGATGGTGTCGGTGACCAGCACTTCGCCTGGACCGGCCCCCAGCAGCGGCGCCAGCCGATCGCCGAGCCGCTCGGGGGCAACGAACCAGCCTTGGTTCCAGCCCTGGATCAGCGAACCGCGCCACTGTGCCATCAAGGCACCCACGGCCTCGCTGGCGGCTGCAGGTTGCGCTCCCAGGGAATTGCCGTCGAGATAGATCGTCCCGGCAGGCAGGGCAAAGCGGGATTTGAAAGAAGCCAGCGGATCCTGGCGATTCAGCTCGCGGACGTCATCGTGAGTCAGGGGCATGGTCGGCTCCGGCAAGGAAGGAAAGGATCGGGAAAGCGCTCAATCCAGCTCCCGCGGCTATTGTTCCAGCTCACGCAGCAGGGCACGCACCGGCGCGGCGTCGCCGCCGGCGAGCTTTAAAGGCGGGGCGATCAGCTCGTAATGGCCCGGCGGCACCGCATCCAGCACCAGCCCTTCGAGAATGGCCATGCCGTGATGGTGCACCCGCCGGTGCGCCAGCAATGCGCTATCCACTTCGGGGTCGAGCGAGGGAGCGTCCACGCCAATCAGCCTTGCACCTCGCTCGGCCAGCAGGTCGATGCTCTCGGCAGCGATGGTAGTGAAGTCGCTACGCCATTCCTCATGAGGGAAGCGCGACCAAGTGCGCAGCAATACCCTCTCGACGCTCTCCGACAGCACAGGCAGCAGATGCCCGGGCTCGACCCTCGGCCCGGCGTGGGTCATGTCCAGCACCACGCAGAGGCCGATGTAGCAGGCCAGGTCCACTGCATCGATGGTACGCCCCTCGACGGCGTAGTGGCTCGGCGCGTCGGCATGGGTGCCGGTGTGAGTGGAAAGCACCAGCCGCGAGACGTTGACCGGGCACTGCTCGCCGAGCACCCAGGTCGGCTCATGAGCGAAAGGTGTGTCACCGGGCCACACCGGGATGTCGGCCCGCAGCGGCTGGGAGATGTCGTAGAGCCTGCTCATGAGGTGCCCTCCTCGAGGGTGGTGCGCACCGACCACAGCTCTGGGAAGAACTGCAGGTCCAGCGCCTTGGCCAGGAAGGAGACGCCACCGGTGCCGCCGTTGCCGGGCTTTTGCCCGATAATGCGCTCCACCGTCTTGAGATGACTGAAGCGCCACTGGTGGAAGTGGTACTCGGTATCGACCAGCTTCTCGGCCAGCTCGTAGAGTTCCCAGTGATGCTCGACGTCACGGTAGATCGCTGCCCAGGCCTGCTCCACCTCGGCGCAGGGCCGGTAGGGCTCCGACCAGTCGCGCTCGACCACCGACTCGGGAAGCTCGAAGCCACGCCGAGCCAGCAGCTGCAGGCTGACGTCGTAGAGACTCGGCGCGCGCAATACCTCGCTGAGCCGCTGATAGTGGGTCGGGTGGCGGCGGTGCACCTCGACCATCGCCGGATTCTTGTTGCCGAGCAGGAATTCCAGCTCGCGATACTGGAAAGACTGGAACCCCGAGCTCTGGCCCAGGCTGTCGCGAAAGCGCGCGTAGTCCGCCGGCGTCATGGTCACCAGCACCTCCCAGGCGTTGATCATCTGGGCCTGGATCCGCGCCACCCGCGACAGCATCTTGAATGCCGGACGCAGCCGATCGGCAGCGATGTGGGCGGCGGCAGCGTGAGCCTCGTGCAGGCACTGCTTGAGCCACAGCTCCGAGACCTGATGGATGACGATGAACAGCATCTCGTCATGTTCTTCGGTACCCGGCTGCTGTGCCGACAACAACGGCCCCAGTTGCAAGTACTCGCCGTAGCTCATCGGCTGGTCCCAGTGCACCGCTTCTTGCGTCAGGTCCACCGTGGCCCCGCGCGCCGGCTCGCCTTCATGCCTGGCCATGGCTGCCTCCTGTCTTGTCATTGTCTCTACGAGTTGTGGCTATGAATAGTTTACGAGGGGCCTCTACGCATTTAAATTTGATTTAAATCCGTCATTTCATGAAATAAATTAATATGTCGACGCGACTCAGCATTCGCCAGATGCAGATGATGGTGGCCATCGCCGACGCCGGCAGCGTGTCCGATGCCGCCGTTCAGCTCGGCCTGACCCAGTCGGCCCTGAGCCACCGGCTCAAGGAGGCGGAGCGTCTGCTGGGTGCCGAACTCTTCACCCGTGGGCAGCGTAGGCTGAATGCCACGCAGGCAGGCAGGCGACTGCTGCATGCCGCTCGCGGTGTGCTGGCCGAGCTGGAGCGCACCGAGCGCGATATCCATCGACTGTCGGTAGGCATCGAAGAGGTGGTACGCCTAGGCGTGGAGGCATGCGGCGGCTATCACTGGCTGCCCGACGGCCTGGCCGCCTTCGCCGAAGGTCATCCGAGCATTGGCGTGGAGATCGTGCCGGATGTCTCGCTGGATCCCTGCCGGGCACTGCGACAGGGCCACCTCGACCTGGCCCTGATTGCCGCCAATCATCCGCCCATCGGGTTCGAGACCATTTCGCTGCGCCGCGACGAGCTACGCCTGGTGGTGCCCCGGGGTCACGCCCTGGCCCAGCGCGACTGGGTCGGCGCCGAGGAAGTGGCCGCCGAACCCTACGTCGCCTATCACACCACGCCCGAAAAAGGCCGCGAGTATGAGCAGCTGTTCAGCCCCGCCGGCGTGCTGCCGGCCCGGGTGATCAGCGCCGGGGTGACCGACGCCGTGCTGGCGCTGGTACGCGGCGGCCTGGGCATCAGCATTCTGCCGGCATGGACGCTCGCCCCGCACTTGGCGCCGGGCGAGCTGGCCTCCGTCGCCCTGACCGCCAACGGCATCCATCTGAACTGGTACCTGGTGATGCGCCAGGGCGAAGCCGAGGCATCGGCCACGAGGCAGCTGGCACGCACGCTCCACGATCTGCTCGGCGAGAGATGAGCGGTCAAGTCCCGCAGAACGTGCGGAACACCCGCTCGGTGGGCTCGGCCGGGCGCGTGTACTCCTCGAAGCCGGGCTGATCGTCGAAGGGCCGGGTGACGATTTCGAGAAGGCTCTCGAAGGGGCCGAAGTCATTTTCGTCCATGGCCGCGGTCAGCGCCTGCTGCACGCGATGGTTGCGCGGAATGAAGGCCGGATTGGCCAGGCGCATTCGCTGCGCCCGCTCATCTTCGGTCCACAGATCCTGGGCCAGACGCTGACGCCAATCCTCGAGCCAGCCGGCGATCTCCTCGGGGCGTTCGAACAGCGCCACGAGAGCGGCTTCCGCCTCACGACTCTCGGCAGCATCCGCCAGGCGGCGGAAGGTCAGGGTAAAGTCGGCACGCCCACGATGCATGGTCGACAGCAATGCCTCCACTAACGCCTTGTCGCCAGGCTGCGCCCGCTCCAGGCCGAGCTTGGTACGCATGACGTCTAGCCATTCGGCCTCGTACTGCTCGGGATAACGCTGCAGGAGTTCAGTGGCGCGCTCGATCGCGCGGTCGGTATCGTCGTCGATCAGCGGCAGCAGGGTCTCGGCCAACCGCGCCAGGTTCCACTGGGCGATCCATGGCTGGTTGGAATAGGCGTAGCGCCCGCCCTCGTCGATGGAGCTGAACACCATCTGCGGATCGTACTGCTCCATGAAGGCGCAGGGGCCGAAGTCGATGGTCTCGCCCGAGATCGAGGTGTTGTCGGTGTTCATCACACCGTGGATGAAGCCCACGCCCATCCACTTGGCGATCAGCGCCGCCTGGCGCGCCTGTACCGCTTCCAGCAGCCCCAGGTAGCGCTCGCCGCCCTCATGCTTGGCGAGTTCAGGATAGTGGCGCTCGATGACGTGATCGGCCAGCTCGCGCACGCCGTCGATATCGCCGCGGGCGGCGAAGTACTGGAAGGTGCCCACGCGGATGTGGCTGGCGGCCACACGGGTGAGAATGGCCCCCGGCTCGGGGATGCCGCGCACCACCCGTTCGCCTGTGGTCACCGCAGCAAGCGCGCGGGTGGAGGGAATGCCCATGGCGTGCATCGCCTCGCTGACCAGATACTCGCGCAGCACCGGCCCCAGCGGCGAACGTCCATCGCCGCCGCGGGAGAACGGCGTGCGCCCTGCGCCCTTGAGCTGGATATCGCGCAGCCGGCCGTCGCGATCGGTCACTTCGCCCAGCAGCACCGCACGGCCATCTCCCAGCCGCGGCACGAAGCCGCCGAACTGGTGCCCGGCATAGGCCTGCGCCAGCGGCTCCGAACCACGCGGTACCACGTTGCCGGAAAACCATACGGCCGCCTCTTCGGCATCGAAGGCGGCAAGGTCGAAGCCGAGCGTCTCGGCCAGCGGCCGGTTGAAGGCGATCAGGTGCGGCTCGCGCACGGGTACCGGTTCGAAGCGCTCGAAGAAGCGTTCCGGCAGGCGGGCATAGCGCAGGGTGAAAGGGGGAAACATGGCGACTCCACTGGCGTTCCTGCCCGTCACTGTAGGCGCGCAGCGGATGAAAATCGAGCGCGGCGGCCCCTCGCACGCCGCCGTCGCGCCTAGCCGGCGGCGATGACGGGTTTTTCGAGCTCGCGAATGCTGGCCACGAAGTCGCTGAAGCGTTCGCCCTGGATCAGCACATGGTCGCGCAAGGCATGCTCCGCTGCCGCCGGATCACCGGCTTCGATAGCCTCCACCACGGCCCGGTGCTCGCGCAGCGAACTGTGCATGCGCTGGCGCACCTGCAGCTGCAAGCGCCGGTACGGCTTGAGCCGCTGCTTGAGCTGGCGCGCCTCGCCCAGCAGAAAGGCGTTGTGGCTGGCGCGATAGATGCAGTCGTGGAAGGCCTCGTTCTCGTAGTAGTACTCGTCGGTATCGCCGGCCAGGGCGGCGGCCTCGCAGCGTTCCAGCGCCCCGCGCAGCTCGGCGAGCTCCGCATCGTTGATGCGCCGCGCCGCCAGGCGCCCGCACATGCCCTCGAGTTCGGCCATGACCTCAAACATCTCGATCAGCTGGTCGATGCCCACCTTGGCCACGAAGGTGCCCTTCTTCGGCGTGACCGTGACCAGCCCGCTGGCCACGAGCTGCTGGATCGCCTCGCGTACCGGCGTGCGCGAGACGTTGAACTCGCGACCCAGCGCCTCGGGGTCGAGCCGCTCACCGGGAGCCAGGCGCCCATTGATGATGGCGTTCTCCAGTGAATCGCGCAGGCGCTGCGCACTGGAGCGCTTGGGGCTGGTCATGGTCACCCTCCTTCCTTCACGGCGTCTCGTGAACGGATTTTCAACCGACTTTTTACTGTAACGGATTTGACATGCGTATACGCAAGGGCTATTGAAGTATACATCAGCCACGCTGATAAACATCACATAATCCTTACTCCTACATAAGAACAACCCTGTGGAGACGCCAAATGCAACGCCACAACACCCTACCCGCCCTGGCCACCGCCCTCGGCCTGGCCATTGCCTTCAGCAGTGCCGCTTCCGCCAACACCGTCCTTCGCGCCTCGCATCAGTTCCCTGGCGGTCAGGGCGACGTTCGCGATGAGATGGTGCAGATGATGGCCCGCCAGGTGGCCGAAGCCGACGTCGGCCTCGAGATCCAGGTCCACCCGGGCCAGTCCCTGTTCAAGGCCGACGAGCAGTGGGGCGCCCTGGTCCGAGGACGCCTCGACATGACTTCCCTTCCACTCGACTACGCCAGCGGCCGCCACCCCGAGTTCTCCGCCACGCTGATGCCGGGACTGGTGCGCAACCATGAGCACGCCCAGCGCCTCAACGATTCCGAGTACATGGAGATGATCAAGGAGGTGATCCGCGAGGGCGGCGCACGCGTGCTGGCCGACGCCTGGCTGTCGGGCGGCTTCGCCTCCAGCGAACAGTGCATCACCTCGCCGGACACCGTGGAGGGGCAGAACCTGCGCGCCGCCGGCCCGGCCTTCGAGCAGATGCTGGAGGCAGCCGGTGCGTCCATCGCCTCGATGCCCTCCTCCGAGGTCTATACCGCCATGCAGACCGGTGTGCTGGACGCGGCCAATACCTCGTCGATGTCGTTCATCTCCTTCCGCCTCTACGAGCAGGTCGAATGCCTGACCGAGCCGGGCGACTATGCGCTGTGGTTCATGTACGAGCCGATCCTGATCTCCGAGCAGACCTGGCAAAAGCTCAACGAAGAGCAGCAGCAGGCGCTGATCGAGGCCGGCCAGGCCGCGGAGGAGTTCTTCGCCGCCGAAGCCGCCGCCATCGATCAGGAAATGGTGGAAGTCTACGAGGAGAACGGCGTCGAGGTGGTGCGCATGAGCGAGGATGACTACAACGCCTGGCTCGAGATTGCCCGCCAGACCTCCTACAAGAACTTCGCCGAGAACGTGACCAACGGCCAGGCCATCATCGACGCCGCCCTAGCCGTCGAGTGACGCCCAGCCCTTCCCTGCGTGAGCCGGGCCACCCGCAACGGGTGGCCCTCCATTTCGAACCCCGGGAGGACTGCATGGCCATGGCCCACTCTCAGCCCCTTGCTCAACGCTTCGGCGTCGTCGGCGCCTATATCGGCCTGATGGATCGACTCTCTCGCCTGCTGGCCTACGTGGCGGGCATCCTGTTCATTGCCGGGGTTAGCGTCATCTGCCAGATGGTGTTCGTGCGCTACGTGCTCGGCATGAGCACCAGCTGGCAGACCGAATTCACCGTGCTGGCGGTCACCGCTGCCATGCTGCTGGGCAGCCCCTATGTGCTGATGACCGGCGGCCACGTAGCGATCACCATTCTGCCGGACGCCCTGGGCGGCATCGCGCGGCGGCTGATGCAACTGACCGCCGCCCTGTGCGGCCTCGCCTTCTGCGCCGCGCTGGCCTTTGCTTCCTGGTTCTACGTGTGGGAAGCCTGGGAGGGCGGCTGGACCACCGGCACGGTGTGGAACCCACCGCTCTGGCCGGGCCTGGTGCCGATGGCCGTCGGCGCCACGCAGCTGTCACTGCAGTACGTGGCCGAAATCCTGCGTGGGGAGGGCTGAGCATGGATCCGACTACGCTGGGCATCATCGTCGCCGTCGCCCTGATCGTGCTGATGGCGATCGGCACTCCCATCGCCTTCGCCCTGGGCGGCGTCTCGCTGCTAGCGCTGATCTACGACCGCGGCCTGCCCGAACTCATCTACTTCGGCGAGACCTTCTTCGACCGCATCGCCGAGTTCGGCTTCGTCGCCATCCCGATGTTCATCCTGATGGGCGCCGCGGTGGCATCGTCGCCCACCGGCCGCGACCTCTACCGCTCGCTGGACCTGTGGATGGGCCGGCTGCCGGGCGGCCTGGCCGTCTCCAACATCGGCGCCTGCACCATCTTCTCCGCCCTCTCCGGCTCGTCGCCGGCCACCTGTGCCGCCATCGGCAAGATGGGCATTCCCGAGATGCGCACCCGCGGCTACCCCGACGGCGTGGCGGCGGGCTGCATCGCCGCCGGCGGCACCCTGGGTATCCTCATCCCGCCGTCGGTGACCATGATCATCTACGGCATCTCCACCGAGACCTCGATCGGGCGGCTGTTCATCGCCGGGGTAGTGCCGGGCTTCATGCTGGCCGGGCTGTTCATGGCCTGGACCATGATCGCCTGCCGGCTGGCCGGGGGCTACGCCAACCCGCTGGCCCAGGCCGCCGGCCAGATCAAGGAGAACGTCGAGACCAACATGCGGGCGCTGGTTCGCGTGCTGCCCTTTCTGGCAGTGGTCGGGGGCATCCTGTTCGCGCTGTATGGCGGCGTGGCCACGCCCTCCGAGGCCGCTGGCGTGGGCGCCTTCCTATGCCTGGCGCTGGCCGTGATCATCTACCGCATGTGGCAGGTCGGACCGATCAAGCTGATCATGCGCGACTCGCTGCGCGAGAGTGTGATGATCATGCTGGTGATCGCCTGCGCCGAGGTGTTCGCCTATGCCCTCTCCTCGCTGTTCATCACCCAGACCGTGGCCGGCGCCATCGCCGAGATGGAGGTCAACCGCTGGGTGCTGATGGGCGTGATCAACCTGTTCCTGCTGGTCGCCGGCTTCTTCCTGCCGCCGGTGGCGGTGATCGTGATGACCGCGCCGATTCTGCTGCCGATCATCCTGGCCGCCAACTTCGACCCCTACTGGTTCGCGGTGATCCTGACCATCAATCTGGAGATCGGCCTGATCACCCCGCCGGTAGGCTTGAACCTGTTCATCATCAAGGGCATCGCGCCGGACATCTCGCTGCGCGACATCCTCATGGGCAGCCTGCCCTACGCCCTGGCATTGCCCTGTGGCTGCCCAACCTGATCATGGGCTGACTGAGAGTGGAATCATGAACATGACCTTCCTGCAGGAGCTGTTCAACAGCATCACCCAGCGCGATGCCCGGCTCTGGCGCCGGCAGGGCGAGCTTACCGCGCCCGACCACGCCCAGATGTTGGCGGCCTGCCGGGCGCTGCTGGAGAGCGACGGCGAGGCTTCGAGCATCAGCCTGGCCAGCCGCGCGCTGTCCATGTACAACCGGCTGACGGAAGACGAACGCACTCGCTTCTTCGAGGGGCTGGCCAGCGAATTCGCCGCCGACCCGGCGCGCATCGACGAGGCCTACGAGGCCTATCGCGAGGCCCGCGACAACCCCAGCCTGCACGCCCTGTTCGACGCCTGCGAGCCGCGCCGCCAGGAGCTGTTCCGGCGCCTCAACCTGGCCAGCAACGGTACTTACGAACTGGTGCGCATGCGCGAAGGGCTGTTGGCACGTTTGCGCGACCGGGACGCAGAAGGCAGGCAGGAGCTGGGCGCCATCGACGCCGACTTCGCCCACCTGTTCGGCTCCTGGTTCAACCGTGGCTTCCTGATGCTCAAGCGCATCGACTGGAACACCCCGGCCTCGATCCTGGAAAAGATCATTCGCTACGAGGCGGTACACGAGATCCGCGACTGGGACGACCTGCGCCGACGCCTCGACGCCCGTGACCGCCGCTGCTTCGCCTTCTTCCACCCGGCCATTGGCGACGAGCCGCTGATCTTCGTCGAGGTGGCGCTGTGCAAGGGCCTGCCCGACCGCATCCAGCCCATCCTGTCCGGCGAAAGTGCCGGCGAGCGCGGCATCGACGACCCCGAGGCCGCCGACGCCGCCGCCTTCTTCGGCATCAGCAACTGCCAGACCGGCCTGCGCGGCATCTCCTTCGGCAACTTCCTGATCAAGCAGGTAGTGCAGGAGCTCAAGCTGGAGCTGCCGCAGCTCAAGCACTTCGTCACGCTCTCGCCGGTGCCGGGCTTCGCCCATTGGCTCGCCGAGCAACGTGACGACGATGCGCTGCCCGACGAGCTGTGCCAGGTTCTGCACGAGCTCGATGCCCCCGACTGGCATCTCGACCCGGCCCAGAGCGAACGCCTCAAGGCCGTGATCAAGCCGCTTGCGGCCCGCTATCTGGTCGAGGAGAAGAACTCCCGCGGCCTGCCGCTCAACCCGGTGGCACGCTTCCACTTGGGCAACGGCGCCGAGCTGCATCGCATTAACTGGCTCGGTGACACTTCGCTCAAGGGCGTGAAGCAGGCCGCCGGCCTCATGGTCAACTATCTCTACGTGCTCGACGACATCGAGCGCAATCATGAGAACTACACCGCCAACGCCACCGTGGTCTGCTCCAACGAAGTTCGCGATCTCAATCGCCGCGCCCGGAAAATGGCCAAGGGAGAGCCTGCCAAATGAGTCACAACCTCTTCGAAACCTTTGCCGCCCGCATGCGCGAACGCGGCGATGCCGATTTCATCACCACCCGCGAAGGCCGCCGCTACTCCTATCGCGATACTCTCGAGGCCAGCGGCCGCCTGGCCGGCGCCCTGGTCGAGCTGGGCGTGGCTCCCGGCGACCGGGTCGCGGTGCAGGTTGACAAGAGCCCAGAGGCGATCCTGCTCTACCTCGCCTGCCTGCGCATGGGCGGCGTCTACCTGCCGCTCAATACCGGCTATACCGCCGACGAGATCCGCTACTTCCTGTCCGACGCCGAGCCGGCGCTGTTCGTGTGTCGCCCCGCCGCCCTCGAGGAGGCCCGCAAGGTGGCCGGCGAGAGCGGCTGCCCGGCGGTGGAGACGCTCGGCACCGATGCCGACGGCGGCCTGATCGCCCGGGCCGAGCGCGCCGAGCCGTACACAGGTATCGAGCCGCGCGCACAAGACGACCTGGCGGCGATCCTCTACACCTCAGGCACCACCGGGCGCTCCAAGGGCGCCATGCTGACCCACCGCAACCTGGGCTCCAACGCCGCGACCCTGAAGGAGGCGTGGCGCTTCAGCGCCGGAGATCGCCTGATCCATGCGCTGCCGATCTTCCATACCCACGGCCTGTTCGTCGGCTGCAACGTCACCCTGATGGCCGGCTCGAGCATGTTGTTCCTGCCCAAGTTCGATGCCGACGTGATCTTCGAGGAGCTGCCCCGCGGCACGGTGCTGATGGGCGTGCCGACCTTCTACACCCGTCTGGTGGCAGACGAGCGGCTCACGCCCGAGGCCACCGCCAACATGCGCTTGTTCGTCTCCGGCTCGGCGCCGCTCACCGCCGAGACCCATCAGGCCTTCCAGGCCAGGACGGGGCACGCCATCCTCGAGCGCTACGGCATGACCGAGACCAACATGAACCTCTCCAACCCCTACGACGGCGAGCGCCGCGCCGGCACCGTGGGCATGCCGCTGCCGGGGGTGGAGTACCGTATCACCGATCGCGAGACCCACGAGCCGGTGCCTCAGGGCGAGATCGGCATGCTCGAGATCCGCGGCCCCAACGTCTTCATCGGTTACTGGCGCATGCCCGAGAAGACCCGCGAGGAACTACTCGATGACGGCTTCTTCGTCACCGGCGACCTGGCCATGACCGACGAGCAGGGCTACGTGCACATCGTCGGCCGCGACAAGGACCTGGTGATCTCCGGCGGCTACAACGTCTACCCCAAGGAGGTCGAGCAGGTCATCGACGAGCTGGAGGGCGTGGTGGAGTCGGCGGTGATCGGCCTGCCGCATCCCGACTTCGGCGAGGGCGTGACCGCCGTGGTGGTGCCGGAGCCGGGCGCCGCACTCGAGGAAAAGCAGGTGCTCGACCACCTCGAGGGGCGGTTGGCGAAGTACAAGCAGCCCAAACGAGTATTCTTCGCCAATAACCTGCCGCGCAACACCATGGGCAAGGTGCAGAAGAACGAGCTGCGCAAGCACTATCAGGACACCTATCGCTGACCGCTCGTTAGCCACACCAGGCGCAGCGCGGCCGGGGCAACGGCCGCGCCTCGGGCTGCACCCAGCGCCGCAATTGTATTGAGAATGATTATCGTGAATGCTAGCCTGCTGCCATCGCAAGCGGAGTCCCGGCACCATGGCCAAGCAGAGCTATCAAGTATTCGACATCTCCCTTTCCCGCCGGACCCAGGTCAGCCCTTCGCTGGTCAGGTTCACCTTCACCGGCCCCGAAGTATCGCGCATGGCCACCTACGCGCCGGATCAGCGCATCAAGCTGTTCTTTCCCACCGGAAGCGTCGGCCTCGAGGCCTTGTTCGCCTGCGTCGAAGGCGAACCCGACGACTGGTACGCGGCCTATCGCGCCATGCCCGACGACCTGCGCCCGCCGATGCGCACCTACACCATCCGTGAACTGCGAGCAGAGCAGGGCGAGGTCGACGTCGAGTTCGTGCTGCACGGCGACAACGGCCCCGCCTCGCGCTGGGCCATGCACGCCCGGCCGGGCGAACGTCTGGCCATGACTGCTCCAACCAATGACGTGAAGAACGCCGGTGTTGGCTACGAATGGAAACCGCCGCGCGGCGTGAAGCGCATCCTGGTGGTGGCCGACGAAACCGCCCTGCCGGCGGCAGCCGGCATTCTGGAAGAACTCGCCGTGCGTGCCGATCGCCCGCAGGTGGAAGCCCTGATCGAAGTACCGCTAGGCGGCGATGTCCAGGCGCTTCCTGCGTCGGCCAAGGTCAGCTGGCTGCCGCGCGATGCCACGCCCGGCTGCGCCCATGGCGAGCGGCTGCTGCGCGCCGTGCGCGACATCGACCTGCGCGCCGAGGTCGCCCATCTGGGCGGCAAGCCCGAGGTTGTCGAAGCCCATGACGAGCCGGGCGACGAGCTGCTCTGGGAAGCTGCAACGGTCGACGACGGCGCCCCCTTCTACGCCTGGATCGCTGCCGAAAGCAAGGTGGCACTGGGCATCCGGCGCTACCTGGTCAACGAATGCGGGCTGCCCAAGCGCTATGTCAGCAGCATGGGTTACTGGCGTGAGGGCAAGGTGCTGGGCTGAATCGCGCCATTGCCGGATGAAGGCAAGCGCAGCGGACTTGGCAAATGTCCCGGTTCGCCGCACATTGAATGTCCGAACAAGAGGAGTGTGCCATGACTTCGCCCAATGATCGTCTCGATCCGGATGGACTTGCCACGCGCCGTCAGGTGCTCGGCGACGCCTACGTCGACAATGCCCTGGCCCAGGCCGACGAGTTCGGCTGGCCGCTTCAGGAGCTGGTGACGCGCAACTGCTGGAACGACATCTGGAACCGGCCGGGGCTGGCACGCCCGACCCGCAGCCTGGTCAACGTCGGCATACTGGTCGCGCTCAACCGCCCCCACGAACTCAAGGTGCATTTGCGCGGCGCGCTCAATAACGGCTGCAGCGAGGAGGAGATCCGCGAGGTGCTGCTGCAGTGCGTGCCCTACTGCGGTTTCCCGGCGGCCATGGACGGCATGCGGGTCGCCCGCGAAGCGATCGCCGCCTACCGCGAGGAGCAGCAGACCGGCAACTGAGCCGCTGCGCCAAGCTCACCGCATGATCGGCATCGCGCCGGTCAGAAGGCACTCTCTTCGCTTCGTGGGGCTGTCGCTGCCGGCAAGGCGGCAGGCGTCCATAGCGGAGCCCGGGAGGTCGAGTCGGCCAGGGTGAAGGCGCCCACCACCTCGGCCAGGCGCAGCGACTGCTCCTCGAGCCGCTCGGCAGCGGCACTCGACTCTTCGACCAGGGCGGCATTCTCCTGGGTCATACGGTCCAGCTCGGCGACCGCCACATTGACTTGGCCGATGCCGTCGCTCTGCTCGCCGGTGGCCGCGGTGATCTGCTGGAGCACGTCGCTCACCCTGGAAACGCTGGTGACGATCTCGTTCATGGTCGCGCCGGCCTGACTGACCAATTCGGAGCCGCTGCGTACCTTCGTTTCCGAAGCGTCGATCAGGGCCTTCACCTCGCGTGCGGCCGCTGCCGAGCGGCTGGCCAACTGGCGCACTTCGCCAGCCACCACAGCGAAGCCGCGCCCCTGTTCGCCGGCGCGGGCCGCCTCCACCGAGGCGTTCAATGCCAGCAGGTTGGTCTGGAAGGCGATGCCGTCCATCACCGTGACGATTTCGGCGATCTGGCGCGAGGCGCCGGTGATCTCGTCCATGGTGGACACCACCCGCGACACCACTTCGCCACCGCGAGCGGCAACTTCGGAAGCCGACTGCGACAGGTCATTGGCCTCACGCGCGGACTCGGCGGTGTGCTCCACGGTACTGGTGATCTCCTCCATCGAGGCCGAGGTCTGCTGCAAGCTGGCGGCTGCAGTCTCGGTGCGCCGGGATAGATCCTGGCCGCCGCTGGCGATCTCGGTCGCGGCGACACGCACAGCCTCGCTACTCACACGCACCTTGAGCAGCACGTCGTGGATCTTGTCGGCGAAGGCGTTGAACTGAATGGCCAGCTCGGCGCTCTCGTCGCGCCCCTCGACCGGCAGGCGCTGGGTCAGGTCGCCGTCGCCGGAGGCGATCTCGCGCATGCGCCCGGCCAGTTCCCGCAGCGGCCGGGCGATGCCGCCGCCCACCAGCCAGATCGCCACCAGGCCAAGGCCGGCGACCAGCAGCCCCACCAGGCCCATGCCCCACAAGTGCTGGCGACGCTGGTCGCCCAGGGTACGCTGCAGGGCTCCCAACTCGGCCAGCACCACCTCTCGTGGCAGGCGGGTGAGCAGCACCCAGGGCGCCTGGTCGTCGCTGACGCTGAAAGGCAGGTAGAGTTCGAGCATGCCATCGGCATCCTCTATGCGTTGCATTTCCCCGCTGCGCTGGGCCTCGAGGATACGCTGCTGTACCGCATCGCCCATCACCTGCCCCGCCGCTTCGCCCAAGGAGCCATTATCGGCGGTGTAGGCCGCCACGCTGCCCAGCGAGGCAATCAGCGCCATCTCGCCGGCGCCGTCATAAAGCCCCTGGTTGGCCTGGGTCAGGAACTCCTGGGTGAAATCCACCGACATGTCGACACCGGCGATACCGCGGAACTCTCCCTCCACGACGATCGGAACGTTGAAGGAAGTGACCATGCGCATGACGCCCGCATAGTCGTAGGCCGCCGGGTCGATGATGCAGGGCGCCAAGGTATCGCGCGGGCAGAGATAGTATTCCCCGCGGCGCATTCCGTTGCCCAGCGGCGCCTCGCTTTCCATGTTCTCTTCATTGAGGGCTCCCAGGCGCATGCTGCCATCGGCCTCACGCACCCACCAGGGCCGGAAGCGTCCACTACCGTCTGCGAAGCCGGTCTCGCGGCCGGCATAGCGGGCATCGGCGTCGAAAGCGTCTGGCTCCCAGCCGATATAGGCATCCAACAGACCGGGGTTCTCGACCACGGTATGGCGCACCAGATTGGAAAGCTCCTCGCGGCTCAGGCGCAGTTGCGAGCGGCCATCGTCACCCGGCATGCCCATGAGGGCATTGGTATGAGCCAATTGGCTGGCCAGGGTCAGGGCTCGGTCCAGTTCGTTGCGGATGCGCTCGGCCTCGGCGTGGGCCAGCGAAGAGAGCCGTTCGTCGATACCACTCTCGAGCAGCGACTGGGTGTGCTCAGCCACCACGTCCTGGGTGCGCGAGGCGGACACCAGTGAATAGCCGACCAGCGCGGCCGTCACGGCCAGGAGGCAGGCACCGGCCAGGGCGACGACGAGCAGTCGAAGGGAGCGGAATCGTAAGCGCATGAGGGGGGACTCGTTCTTGTTATAGGAAACCAAGGGCTGACCATAGTCCTTTCTTGAACGTAGAAACGTAGTCAAAACGACTGAGAACTTGGTATTCGCGCCACTGTCGCTATTCGCGTGAGGTAGTGCCCCTCCTGGACGCAAAAACGGGACACCTTGCCCCGGGCGAGCTAGCCTCTGAAAACCGCATCACGCGGATGAGAGGAGCCCTCCATGCCCAAGCGCATCACCTACTACTTCAGCCCGGTATCGCCCTGGAGCTACCTGGGCCATGCCCGGCTCGGCGAGATCGCCTCCCGCCACGGCGCCACGATCGACTACGTGCCGGTCACGGTCAGCGCGGTCTTCCCCAGAACGGGCGGGCTACCGCTGCCCAAGCGCGCGCCCGAACGCCAGGCCTACCGCCTGGCGGAGCTGAGACGCTGGCCGCGCCTGCTGGGCGTACCGCTCAACGTGGAACCGAAGTATTTCCCCGCCGACGATCGACCGGCGGCGCGCCTGGCGCTGACCGCCAAGGCCCGGGGCCACGACATCGCCGAGCTGACGCTGGCCATACTGCGGGCCTGCTGGGCCGAGGAGCGCGACATTGCCGACCTCGCCACGCTGGGCGAGATCGCCGACGCCTGCGGCCTGGATGGCAGGGCGTTGCTGCAGGAGTCGGAAGAAGAGCCGGGGCATCAGCGCCTCGACGATGCCTGCGAGCAGGCCATTGCCGCCGGCTGCTTCGGCGTTCCCTGGTACGACGTCGAAGGGGAGCCGTTCTGGGGCCAGGATCGCCTCGAACTGGTGGAAAAGAAACTGGCCGGCGAGCTATGAGTCAAACCGTCATGTCTTTACTCAGCCCTCACGGACTCGCCATCGTCGACGAGCTCGCCGAGCGTCACGATTTCAGTCATGACGCCATTGCGCACATGGTATCGGCCGTGACCGACGGTAATGGCCAGATGGCGATGTTCTCGCACCCCGAGTTCGGTGGCCCCGGCCAGTGGATGCAGGGCGGCATGCTGCTGCTGAGCGCCCCTCTCAACCATACCTTGAACGCTCGCGTGGATGCGCTGTGCCACGAAATAGGGGAAATAATTGGTGAGAATGCGGATGAGATCATTGCCCAACAGCCGGCTTGGCTCGTCGCGGAAGAGAACACTGCCTGGTGGCCGGCGGAACTCGGCGCACCCAACGCGACCGGCGAACAGAACGGCTTACGCTATGCCTACTTTGCCCAGGCTCGCCGCCTCGTCGTGCAGACTGAAGATGCCATTCGGGTCTATGACACCCTTGATCATCGTATCGGTGGCTTTGCCCAGCAACAGGGAAGCCAGAGCCGGTTTACGGTGACCAGCCAGCACGGCGACATCGACCTGGCAAGCCTGCCGGTCATCTCCTCCGACAGGCACCCGCCGAGCTAGGAAGCGCTCCGCTTCCTCAGGCGACAAAAGGATTTACCGGCGTGCACGGCCCAAATGCGGCCTCGATGACCTCGGCGGCCTCCAGCACCAAGTCGTCGCGAAAGCGGTCGGCATACAGCTGGACGGTCATCGGTGCGTTGTCGATCGGCCGCGTCGGTAACACGACAGCGGGGAAGCCGAGCAGATTGCCGGGAGTCACGAACCATTGCATGCTCAGCATCAGGTCACTGCCGGCAGGTGATGCGACATCGGCATCGTGCACGAACGGTGCCGATGGCCAGACGGGCCCCAGAACGATCGGATACTCTGCAAAAAATGCCGCCCAGGCCCGGCCGAGGCGCGAACGCTCCTGATGCAGCGCGGCATGCGTCACCGTCGGATCGACTCTGGCGATCATGGCATCCATGAGCATGGCCGCCTCGGCGCTGAGCACGGGGCGCATCGGCTCGGCCGTGAGGCTCAGGTCGGACATCTGGAATTGCGTCCAGAGATGGTTGATCAGCTCGATTTCCGGCGGTATCGCCTCTTCCACCTGATATCCGGCAGCCGCAAGCGCTTCGCCTGCCGCCCGTACGCTGGCGACAATGGCCGGCTCGATAACAGTGCCGGGCAGCGATGTCACCATGGCAACACGACGCGGGATTCGCGGGCCATCCAGCGCCACCGTGACCGAGCGAGGATCGCGCACGTGCTGTCCGTGGACCTGTTCCAGCACGAGCCTGAGATCGGCCACGCTGCGGGCGATGGGGCCATCGGTCAGCATCACCTGGGCACTCAGGTAACCGTCGCCGGCACCACCGAAGGGAACGCGCCCCTGGGTCGGCTTCAATGCCGCGACACCGCAGCAGAACGCAGGATTTCTCAGTGATCCACCGATATCATTGCCGATTCCGAGCGGTGACATGCCGGACGCCACGGCCGAGCCTTCACCACCACTGCTGCCCCCCGCAGTCAACTGTGCCTTCCACGGATTGCGCGTCAGTCCCCTGAACGGGTTGCTGGTGGAGATCCGCAGCCCCATTTCCGGCATGTTGGTACGCCCGATGGGAATGGCGCCGGCGGCACGCATCCGCTCGACCACCGGGGCATCCTGCTGCGGCAAAGCATTGGCGTTCGCTGCTAGGCCGAAGGTGGTCGGGGTGCCGAGGCAATCGATGTTCTCCTTCACCGTGATCGGCACCCCGTGCAGGGGCGGCAAGTCGCGTTCCCCCATCTTTTTGCGACGTGCATCCGCCGCATCCGCCGCCTCACGGGCCGACGTCTGCAGTATGACAGTGACGGCATTGAGCGTCGGATTGACCGCCTCGATCCGCGCCAGATGCGCATCGATCACCTCGCGGCTCGAGACTTCCCCGGCACGGATAAGAGCCGCCAATGTCGTGGCCGACTGCCGCCAGAGATCCTGCGAACGGCCCGGGTCCCGGGGCGAAGGACGCTTTTCCATGTTTTCACTTCCTTTGTGGCCGTGACACCCGAAGCTGTGGCGGCACGGGATGCGATCCTGCATCGTCAAGTCGTGTGGGCAGTGGCGCAGCCAATCGTTCCGCAGAACAGCCGATAGATGGTCCGCTGCGAGGGTCCCACTCCCAGCAGAATAGTCGCTCATGGCGAATTCTCTGCAAGCGGTGAATGGATATACCGGACAGATAGCTGTCCGCCATCGGCACAGCAGAAACGTGCAAAGCGCCGCACGCCTGGGCAAGCCCTGTCGCCTCCGACCTTCCATCATGTTCTCGATGAGCCCGTAAGCGGCTCGTCCCCATCCCTGAAACATGTAAAGAGGTCGCCATCATGAGGCTTCGCACCCTTGCGCTCCTGCTTGCCCTGGCGCTCGTCCCCGGTACGGCGCTCGCCGATCGCCCGTCCCCCGAGGATCAGCCCCTGATGACTCGCTACGGAAGTGGCTCAACTCCCATGGTCAAGCTCAGCTTCGACGAATTGGATACCGACAAGGACGGCCGGTTGTCGCCAGCCGAAGTTCACCAGGCATCGCTGTCCGACTCGTTCTGGGAGCTCGACCGCAACCGCGACGGCTATCTCAATCGCCAGGAGCATGACTATCACCCCAACTGATTTCGACTCAGCTCGTATCGACGCGGGTGCCTAGGCACTCGCGTTATTGCAGATATTTCACCACGCTCTCGCTCGCCAGAAAGGACCAGAAAATGGTCCCGCTGACCTATACTCGTATCGTTAGTTGACCAGGACCCAGCTCTCTGAGCGACAAGGACCTCCAGTCGCGCTCAGGGCGTTCGCTCTCTCGGGGGCGATGCGATGACGCCACTTTCTATCAGGATGCGCCGGCCGCCGAGCCTCGTGCCCGAGGTGCGGGCACGGCTGGCCAAATTGCTCGACGATGCCGAAGCCGCCTTGACCAACGATCAGGAAGCGGCCCGCGCCAGCTTGGCTCAGGCCCTGTGCCTGTTGACCCAGGCGACGGAGAATCCCCTGCCGGAGCCTAGCCTTCATGGCGGACTCGTCGGCTGGCAGATCAAGCGCGTCCTCGCCTTCGTCGATGCGCACCTCGACACGACGATTCACGTCAAGGAGATGGCGGCCGAAGCGCACCTCAGCCTCAGCCACTTCTCGCATGCCTTCAAACTGACTTTCGGCGAGCCACCGCTAGCCTACGTGACGCGCCGGCGCCTGGCCCGCGCCTGCGAACTGATGCTGGCCGGTGATGCACCGCTTTCCTGGATCGCCCACGAGTGCGGCTTTTACGACCAGCCGCACTTCACCCGCCACTTTCATCGCCGGCTGGGCATGACCCCACAGAACTGGCGGCGCCTGCATTCCCAAGGCCCGGTGGACTGAACTGGCGGCACCCGACTGCTTGTCGCCGCTGCCAATGCCACGCCTCATGCCGGCCTTTCCAACCCGAACAGGTCGCCAAGGCGAACTCGTCCTCTCCGGCAGGCTGGCGCTGGTGACGTTCATCGCCTCCACCAGCGCTTCGCCGCTGATGGGCAGATCGCCCCACAGAGACGATAGATGGCCCTGCTGCTCGGCGGTGCCTCTTCCAGCCAATAGTCGCTCATGGCGAATTCTCCGCAGGCGGGGAATGGACATGCGGACCGGCCCCTCCTCGCCGACAACGATGCCCGGATCGAGCTCCCGAACGACGCCCTAGCGCGTCACCATCAGCAGGCCGGCCAGCAGCGCAATGCCGCCGGCGATGAAGTTCAGTGTCAGCGGTTCGCCGAGCAGGCCGGCGCCGAACAGTACGCCGAATACCGGCGACAGGAACGAGAAGATGCCCAACTGCGAGGCGAAGTAGCGCCGCAGCAGCGAGAACCAGAGCAACAACGCGGCAAAGGAGATCACCAGTGTCTGGAAGGCGAGGCTGGCGATGACCGCACCGGTCGCATGGATGCGGCCAAGATCCCCCAGTAGCGTGGCGACGGGCAAGAGCAGTAGGCCGGCGATGACGAGCTGATAGCACAAGGTCTGGACCGGCGGCGCTTCGGACAGCGACGAGCGCCGAATCACCAGCGTGGTCGCAGCCCAGGAGAGACCCGCCAGCAGTCCCAGGGCATCGCCTAGCAGGATAGCTCCGGCGTTCTCGACAGCGGTCGTCGGCGCCATCGCCATGGTCATGCCGGCGAAGGCCAGCCCGACACCCATCCACTGCCGCCGCGTCAACTGCTCGCCTGGCACCCACAGATGCAACCCCAGCGCGGCGAACACCGGTGCGGTGTAGAGAAATACTGACATGTGCGATGCGAGCGTATGGTTCAGTCCCCACGCCACGAACACGAATTCTGCGGTGAACCCCAACCCCACCAATAATCCCGGCCCGAGGCGAGCGCGAAAGTCGGCCAGCCGCACGCCATGCCGATAAGCCAAGGCCACCACCAGCAGGCCCGCAATGGCGGAACGCAGGGCGATCTGCACCAACGGCGAGATATCGGCGGCGACCGCCTTGATCGCGACCTGCTGAAGCCCGAGCGCCAGGCAGAACAGCACCATCAGGCCACTCGCCTGCAAGTCGATGTGGCGGCGCGAGGCCGTGCTCTCCAAAGCCTCAGTTTGAGTCAATCGCCTGGTGTGCTCCATACCGCCTCCTTGACCGTTAATTCCGCCAGTCAAGCAGTTGTCAGCACTTGCTCCAAACGATTACTCTGCTGCCCTAGGCTCAGGAAAATTCACCCTATGAAGATCGAGCGTCTGCCCCTGAATGCGCTTCGAGCATTTGCCGAAGCGGCACGAGAGGGAAGCTTCAAGACCGCCGCCGGCCGCCTGGGCGTCACCCCCGGTGCGGTCAGCCGACAGGTCAAGCAGCTCGAGGATCGGCTGGGGATTCCTCTCTTCGACCGGCACGCCAACGGCGTACGCCTGAACGAGGCCGGGCGCGACCTGGCCGCCGACATCGACAGCGGCTTGGAACGCATCGCGGCGGGAGTCACGGCCGCAAGGGCACGAGCACGCAGCGCCGCCACCTTGTCGCTGAGCGCCCCGCCCTCCTTCCTGCAATTGTGGCTGCTGCCGCGTCTGGCTGATTTCGAAGCCTCGCCGGAGGGGCTCAGCATCTCCCTCGATGCCAGCCAATCGCTTACCATGCCCGCCTGGCAAGGCGACGGCGCACGCCTGGCGATTCGCTACGGCCGTGGCCCCTGGCCGGGCGTGACGAACCATCGTCTGTTCGCCGATGAACTGTTTCCCGTCTGCGCCCCGTCGTTGCTGCAGCAGGGCCAGCCTCTGCGAGAACCCGCCGACCTGGCCGGCCACACCCTGCTGGACGTCGGTTGGGAATCGCGACAGGGGATCGCCTTTCCCGGCTGGAGCGAATGGCTCGAGTCCGCCGGCGTAAGCGACAAGGTCGCCCCGCCGCAGCGCCGTTATTCGCTGTTCGGCTTGGCGCTGGACCAGGCTATCGCCGGGCACGGCGTCATGCTCGCCAACCACCCCATCGCGATGGATCGTTTGAAGAGCGGCATCCTCGTGCGCCCTTTCGGCGAACGCTATGTTCTTGCCTCGCCCATGACTTACGACCTGCTGGTGCCCGCCACCGGCGAGGCACCGCCCGCGGTCGGCCGCTTCATTGATTGGTTGCTGGCCGAAGCCGCCGCCTTCGACCGGGAGACGCTGGGTGGCAAGGCAGGCTAGACAAGGTGCCGTCAGGCCGGCCTTTCCAGCCCGAACAGATCGGTCGTACGGGCATAGTCGCTGCCGGCCATACGCCCGATGGGCTTGAGCGCTTCCACCGAGACATGGCGGCCGTTCCAGATCGCATCGTCGATGTGGATCGAGACCACCTCGGCCAGCACCAGGCAGCCCGCCATGGGCTGATCGCCGAAGCGCACGATCTCGCGCAGCCGGCAGCCGAAGGCCACCGGGGCCGCCGCCACCCGCGGCACCGACAGCCCCGGCATGGCGACCTTCTCCAACCCCGCTAGGGCGAACTCGTCTTCGCCGGCCGGCAGGCTGGCGCTGGTGACGTTCATCGCTTCCACCAATGCCTCGCCGCTGATGTGCACCACGCACTCCGGCACCTGCTCCAGGTTGCGGATGGTGTCCTTGGGCTGGCCTTCGCCGTTGAGCAGCGGCGAGAAGCCCAGCACAGGCGGCGCCACGCTCACCACGTTGAAGAAGGAGAACGGCGCCAGGTTGGTATGGCCTTCTCGATCATGCGTCGAGACCCAGGCGATGGGCCGCGGGCAGATCGCCCCACAGAACAGACGATAGATGGCCCCGCTGCTCAGCGGTGCCTCTTCCAGCAGATAGTCGCTCATGGCCAGCCCTTGTTGCATTCGGTGAAGGCCTTCCATCCTACACCCGTCGCGGTACCGCTCAATGTGTCAGCGCCAGCCCCGCCGCCTGGGTCGGCGGCAGCAGCGCCAGCGTGGCTTTCATTTCACGCACCTCCTCGCCAGGAGGCCGGCCGAAGAAGCGCTTGAACTCGCGGCTGAACTGCGACGGGCTCTCGTAGCCCACCCGGGCGGCGGCTGCCGCTGCGGGCAAGCCATCACGAATCATCATGATCCGGGCCTGATGCAACCGCGTCGACTTGATGTACTGAAGCGGCGATGTCTGCGTTACCGCCTTGAAGTGCACATGGAAGACCGCCGTGCTCATGCCGACTTCGCTGGCCAGGCGCCCCACCTCCAGGGGCTCGGCATAATCCGCGTGGATGCGATGCAGCGCCTTGGCAATCCTGCCGAACTGGCCCTGATGCGCCAGCGCCGCGCGCACGCTTCCGCCCTGTTCGCCGACCAGTACGCGGTAGCAGATCTCCCGCATGATGCCCGGCGCCAGCACCTGCGCCTCCAGTGGCGAGGCCAGCGCTTCGACCAGTCTGAGCGTGGCATCCGCCATGGGCTCGCCGAGCGGCGTTGAGAGCATGCCTCGCGGCGGCGCCACCGAGCGCTCGCCCATTTGGTCCAGCATGAACACGAGCTCCGCCACCACGGCCATGTCCAGGCGAATCGAAATGGCCAGCAGCGGCTCCTCGGGGCTGGCCTCGGTCTCCGATGCGAAAGGTAGCGGTACCGACAGCACGAGGTAGTGCAGGGCATCGTAGAGATACACCTCGTCGCCCAGGTAACCCCGCTTGCGCCCCTGGCACACGATCACGATGCTCGGCTCGTACAGCACCGGCGTTAGCTTCAACGAACGATTCGAGCGCAGGAAGCGCACCCCATCCAGCAGGGATTGGGTGAAGCCCTCATGCGGCACGAGCCGATACAGCTGCTCGACCATTCGCTCATGAAAAGGGGAAGACAGGGTCGCCACACGTAAGCTCCTCGTTTACATTCGCACTTTATATTTAGGCAAACCCGAAGGCAAAATTTAACTTATAAAATCTCCCATCAATAGGATTAGGCAAAAATCTAGTAGGAATGGCTCTGTCGGCAACTCCGGCTTCTCCTTAGGCTTGTTCCAACGACACTCTCACCCCCCGCGATTCCCGAATCGTTCGCTGCGAGACCAGTGGGAGAGTCGTACCAAGCCACCCATACGGAGCCTATCTCCCATGAGCAAAGTCATTCTTCTCACCGGCGCCAGCAGCGGCATTGGCGAGGCCACCGCCCGCCTACTGGCAAGCCACGGCCATCGACTGGTCGTCGGCGCACGCCGCACCGACAGGCTGGAAACCCTGGCACAAGCCATTCGTGCCGAGGGCGGCACCGCGGACTACCGCGCGCTGGACGTCACCCAGCGGGAAGACGTGCAGGCCTTCGCCGAGGCGGCGCTCGATATCCACGGCCGCATCGACGTCATCATCAACAATGCCGGCGTCATGCCGCTCTCCCCCCTGGCCTCGCTCAAGGTCGACGAGTGGGACCGCATGATCGACGTCAACATCCGCGGCGTGCTGCACGGCATCGCCGCCGTGTTGCCCACCATGCAGGCCCAGGGCAGCGGGCAAGTGATCAACATCTCCTCCATCGGCGGGCTCTATGTGGTGCCCACCGGCGCCGTCTACTGCGCCACCAAGTACGCCGTGCGCGCGATTTCCGACGGGCTGCGCCAGGAGCACGACAAGCTTCGCGTCACCTGCGTCTATCCCGGCGTGGTGGAGTCGGAGCTTGCCGACACCATCACCGATCCCGGCGCCGCCGAGGCGATGAAGAGTTACCGCCAGATCGCACTCAAGCCTGACGCCATTGCCGCGGCCATCGCGCATGTGATCGCCCAGCCCGACGAGGTGGACACCAGCGAGATCGTGGTCCGCCCCACCGCCAGCCCGGCATGAGCCCGGCCGCGTCGAGTAACCCACCTCCTGAACCTCATCAACCTACTTTTCGAAGGGAAACCAAACGATGAAAACCTCGAAATACGCACTGGTTATTGCACTCACCCTTGCCTCGGGTGCCACCCTGGCCGAACAGGGCGAAGGCCCCCTGGTTCTGCCGCACCTCGCCTCCTCTAACACAGCCGGCCAGAACAGCTTCGACCGACTGGATCTGGACGGAGATGGCGATATCTCCCGGCAGGAAGCGCAGGCGGGTTCGCTACCGGAAATCTTCGTGCTGATGGATCGCAACCACGATGGCAGGCTCTCCCGCCAGGAGTTCCACCACCGTCCGCGTTGATCGGTTGGTATGGCACAAAACCCATGCAGGCAAGCAATAGCATTTTCAGCCTGCACATTGATAAGGGGGCCCTAGGCCCCCTTCGTCGTTGTGGCGAGAGGGGGCTAATTTCAAGGCGAATTCTCTTCAGGTAGAGAGTGGGCAGGTCGGGTCGCCTCTTCCCCGCCGGAAACGAGGCCCTGATTGAGCTGCCCGAACGGCACATGCACCGACGGCAAGATATCGCTGGTGGCCGAAAGGTGAGACGCCTGATCGTCGAAGAAGATATGCGGCTTGATGATGCCGAGGACATGCTCCTTGGCGATGCCGCCGAGGAAATAGGCCTCGTTGACCGTCACCCCCCAACTGCGCATGGTATGGATGACCCGCTCATGGGCCGGCGCATTGCGGGCCGTCACTATTGAAACTCTAACTTTGGGACGATAGGCGCCCTGCGTTTCCTCTTCGCGCTGCTTCTCGAGCATCTGGATATGGGCCAGCTTGCGCAGGAAAACGGCAAGCAAACCCGCCTCGGAAGGCACCTGGGCATTGGCCCGTTCGTATTCTCGAAACGCCTCGATCCCCTGCTGCTGGTAGATGGTTTCGGACTCATCGGTGACCAGCACGCCATCGAAGTCGAAGGCGATGCGCAGCTCCTCTTCGTCGGTCAGATCGAGATCGCCCGACGACAGCACCTGCCCTGCCGGGTGCCCCGCCAGTATTGCCTGATCGACATCCTGGCGATTGGCCGACAGAAAGAGGCTGATATTTAAAGCCGGAATGAAGCGGTGGGGATAGCGACCCTGTAGGAAGATCGCCCGCGTGATGCCCAGCTCGTGGTGCTCGATCGACTTCATGACGCGCAGACCGGTTTCCGGATCGTTGCGCGAGAGCAGCACCACCTCGATGGGCGGATTGTCCGGGCTCAGCTCGTTCAATGACAGCAGGCGCTTGATGAAGGGGAAGGCAACCCCGGTACCGAGTGGAATGTTCTCGTTATCGCGCTGGTAGATGCGATAGGACGCCTCCCCCTGCTCGCGAAAGACCCGATCGGATTCCTCCAGATCGAACAAGGCGCTGGATGCCAGCCCGATTACCAAGCGTTCGCTGAGATCGTAGGCCATGGTCGTCCCTGATGAAGAAGTGCAACGCACGATCTCCCGACCATGCCTCAGAGTTTTTGGCCAGACAAGCGCCTATCCGTATAGGCGTCTCGGCTTGGAACCGCATGACTGCAAAAGCTTAAACCTGTAAAACTGCAAAACTGCAAAACTGTATTTAAGTTTACAGCAAGGACCCGTCATGCCGTTCGCCGCCCCCCAGGAGAATGCCCTCACCCCCGGCTTCATGGTCGTTCACGGCAACCGCCTGGAGGACCTGCGCGGCGTGGCGGTTGAGTGGATGAAGCGCCACCCGCTCGCGCCGCTGGAGAACGAGACGATCCTGGTGCAGAGCAACGGTATCGGCCAATGGATGAAGCTCGCCTTGGCCGCCGACGAGGCCGACGGTGGCAGCGGTATCGCCGCTGCGCTCGACGTCACCCTGCCGGCGCGCTTCCTGTGGCAGGCCTACCGTGCGGTGCTCAACCACGTGGAAGGCGACCCCAACGCGGTGCCGGCCACCTCGCCCTTCGACAAGTCGCACCTGCTCTGGCGGCTGCTGCGCCTGCTGCCAGAGCTGATGCCGCGGGACGAATTCGCCCCGCTGCGGCGCTTCCTCGAAGGCGACAGCGACCTGCGCAAGCACCACCAGCTCGCCGAACGCCTGGCCGACCTGCTCGACCAGTACCAGGTGTACCGCGCCGACTGGCTCGAGGCCTGGGCTCGCGGCGAGGACGTGCTGATCTCCGCTCGCGGCCAGGCCCAGGCGCTTCCCGACACCCAGCGCTGGCAGCCCGCCCTGTGGCGTGCACTGATCGAGGACGTAGGCGACGACGGCGTGGCCTCCAGCCGCGCCATGGTGCACCGGCGCTTTCTCGAGGCGTCGCGCTCGCTCGACTGCGGCAACCGCCCCGCCGGCCTGCCGCGGCGGGTGATGGTGTTCGGCATCTCCTCGCTGCCTCAGCAGGCGCTGGAAGCGCTGGCCGCCGTGGCCCGCTGCAGCCAAGTGGTGCTGTGCGTGCACAACCCCTGCCAGCACTACTGGGCCGATATCATCGAACATAAGGACCTGCTCCGCGCCGAGCGCTACCGCCAGCAGCGCAAGCAGGGCATGCCCACCCGGCTCGACGTGCTCGGAGACGGTGACGGCGAGGAGAGCCTGCACCTGCACGCGCAGCCGCTGCTGGCCGCCTGGGGCAAGCAGGGACGCGACTACCTGCGCCTGCTCGACGAGCACGACGACGCCCAGCAGTACGAGCGCCTGTTCGCCGCCGACTCGCTGCGCATCGACCTGTTCGAGCCCTTCGTGCGCGAAGGCGAAGGCTGCCTGCTGCAGCAGCTGCAGGACGACATCCGCGAGCTGCGCCCGCTGCACGAGACCCGCGAGACCTGGCCGGCGGTGAACCCGGAGCGCGACGATTCCATCGTCTTCCACGCCGCCCACAGCCCCCAGCGCGAAGTGGAGATCCTGCACGACCAGCTGCTCGCCGCCTTCAGCGCCGACCCCAACCTCAGGCCCCGCGACGTGATCGTGATGGTGCCGGATATCGACCACTACGCGCCCCATGTGCAGGCGGTTTTCGGGCAGCTCGAACGCGACGACCCGCGCTACATCCCCTTCACGCTCTCCGACCAGGGCAGCCGCCACCGCCTGCCGCTGCTGATCGCGCTGGAGAAGCTGTTGCGCCTGCCGGAGCTGCGCCTCTCGGTGAGCGACCTGCTCGACCTGCTCGACGTGCCCGCCCTGCGCGCGCGCTTCGGCATCCAGGAGGACGACGTACCCACCCTGCGCCGCTGGATCGAAGGCGCCGGCATCCGCTGGGGGCTCAACGCCGGCCAGCGCGGCAGCCTCGACCTGCCCGCCGGCATGGAACAGAACACCTGGGCCTTCGGCCTGCGCCGGCTGCTGCTGGGCTACGCCGTGGGCGAGGCCGCCGGCGGTCCGTGGCAGGGCATCGAGCCCTTCGACGACATCGGCGGGCTGGAAGCGGCGCTGGCCGGGCCGCTGGCCGCGCTGCTGGAAACCCTGGAGCAGCAATGGCGCAGCCTGCGCGAGCCCACCGACGTGAGCGGCTGGGTGCAGCGCCTACGCGCCCTGCTCGAAGCGAGTTTTCTCGCCGACGTCCCCGAAGACAGCCTGATGCTGGCCCAGCTCGAACAGAAGCTGCAGGAGTGGCAGGAGAGCGCCGAGGAGGCCGAGCTGACCCGCGAGCTTCCGCTCTCGGTGGTACGCGAGCACTGGCTGGGGCAGGTCGACGAACCTAGCCTGTCGCAGCGCTTCATGGCCGGGGCGGTGAACTTCGCCACGCTGATGCCGATGCGCGCCATTCCCTTCAAGCGGGTGTGCCTGCTGGGCATGAACGACGGCGACTACCCGCGCAGCCAGCCGCCGATGGACTTCGACCTGATGAACGGCGACTACCGCCCCGGCGACCGCTCGCGCCGCGAGGACGACCGCTACCTGTTCCTCGAAGCGCTGCTCTCCGCCCGCGAGCAGCTCTATGTGAGCTGGGTGGGTCGCAGCATCATCGACAACGGCGAGAAGCCGCCCTCGGTGCTGGTCGGTCAACTACGTGACCATCTCAAGGCAGGATGGCAAACGACCGACGGCAGCGACCTGCTCGAAGCCCTCACCACCGAGCACCCGCTGCAGCCGTTCAGCCTCAGCTACTTCCCCACCGCCGCACAGCAGGCCGAGCGCAGCGTGGCCGCACGGCGGCTGCTCACCTACGCCCACGAGTGGCGAGAGGTGCATGGTGAAGCGGCACCGGAAGCAGCGCCCCTCGAGCTGGAGCCATACACGCAGGACACACCGCTGACGCTGACCCAGCTCGGCAACTTCCTGCGCGACCCGGCCCGCGCCTTCTTCACCACCCGGCTCAAGGTCTTCCTGGAACGCGAGGACATCGTCAGCCTCGACCACGAACCCTTCGACCTGGACGGCCTCGCCAACTGGCAGCTACAGGACCTGCTGATCCGCGAGCAGCGACGCGCCGTGGACGCAGGCTGCGACCGCATGCCCGCCATGCTCGACGCCCTCGACCGCCTGCAGGGCCAGGGCGTGCTGGCCATGGGTGCCTTCGGCGAGCGCATGCGCGAACAGCTCACCGAACCGATGGAGGCGTTGTTCGAGGCCTACGAGGAAGCCCTGGAAACGTGGCCCCTCGCCATCGACGAGCCCGAGCCGGTTCAGCTCAGCGTGCCCGGCGCCCCGCCTATTGAGGATTGGCTCGATGAGCTGCGCGTGAGCGAATCGGGCGAGCGCTGCCGCCTGGTACTCACCAGCAGCAGCCTGGTGAAGAAAGGCAAGTACCGCTGGTCGCACATCCTGCGCCACTGGGTCGCGCACCTGGCCGGGCACCTGGAGGGGCAAGCCATGACCACCCGGCTGCTCTCCAAGGCCGGCCACGTCACCCTGCCGCCCCTCGACCCGGAAGCCGCCCGCAACCACCTGCGCGAGATCGTCCGCACCTGGCAGGCCGGCATGCAGGTGCCGTTGCCGCTGGCCTGCGACACCGCCTTTGTCTGGCTGAGCAAGCTGGGAACGCCTGACACGGAGCGCGACAGCGACGCCTGGCGCGCCGCCGCCAGCACCTACAACGGCGACGACTTCAACGCCGGCGAGGCGGGCCGCAACGCCTACCTCGCCCACCGCTGGCCCAGCTTCACTGCGCTCTTTGATGCCCGCCAGGACAGGCTCGGCTTCGCCGAACTCACCGAACGCCTGCTCGCCCCGGTGCACCTGGCCGTGAAAGGCGACAAGAAAGAAGAAGGGAAGAGCAAAGAGGGAAGAGGGAAGACAGCGGGAGGCAAGGCATGAGCAACGTGACGCAGCTGGACCCGTTAGCGTTCCCATTGCACGGCAGCCGCCTGATCGAGGCGAGTGCGGGCACGGGCAAGACCTTCACCATCGCCCTGCTCTACGTGCGCCTGGTACTCGGCGCCCGCTCGGAAGCTGACGACGCCGCCTTCGAACGCCCGCTCACGCCGCCCGAGATCCTTGTCGTCACCTTCACCAACGCCGCCACCCAAGAGCTGCGCGAGCGCATCCGCGCGCGGCTGGTGGAAGCTGCAGATGTTTTTCTGCAACCGGCGAAAGGAGCCGAGGGCGACGACCTACTTCTTCAATTGCGCGATCAATACTCCCCCGCCACCTGGCCCGCCTGCGCGCGTCGCCTGCAGCTCGCCGCCGAATGGATGGACGAAGCCGCCGTCTCCACCATCCACAGCTGGTGCTACCGCATGCTGCGCGAACACGCCTTCGACAGCGGCAGCCTGTTCTCGCTCGACCTGGAAAACGACCAGACCGAGCTGGAGCTCGAGGTGGTGCGCGACTACTGGCGCAGTTTCTACTACCCTCTCAACCTCGACGAGCTGGCCACCGTGGTGCGCCACTGGAGCACGCCCGAGCAGTTGCATCAGGCGGTGCGCGGCCTGATGCCCGAGGCCGAGGCACTCGACAAGCACGCCCCGCCCCCGGCCGAGACCATCGCCAACGCCAGCCGCGAAACCGCCGAGCGCCTGGCCCAGCTCAAGGCGCCCTGGCCCCAGTGGGTGGACGAGTGCGAGGCGCTGTTCGAAGAGGCCGCCCAGCAGAAAGCCTTCAAGGGCCAGAGCTTCAACGCCAAGAGCCGCGCCAACTGGCTCGGCGCCCTGCGTGAATGGTGCCAAGGAGAGGCCACCTGGCCCGGCCTGACCGACGCCGCCTGGAAGCGCCTCACGCCCCAGGGCATGGCCGATATCTGGCTCAAGGGCGAGCCGCCGAATCACCCGGCGCTGGCCGCGCTGGAAAAGCTCCAGGACGAGCTCAACGCCCTGCCCGACCCCTACGCCGATCTGCTCACCCACGCCGTGCACTGGTGCCGCGCGCGCCTCGACCGCGAGCAGGAGCGCCGCGCCGAGATGGGCCCCAACGAGCTGCTCACCCATCTCGACCGGGCGCTCACCGGCCCCAACTGCGAGGCGCTGGGCGCACAGATCCGCCGCCAGTTCCCGGTCGCCCTGGTCGACGAATTCCAGGACACCGACCCGGTGCAGTACCGCATCTTCGACTGCGTGTACCGCATCCGCGAGAACCGCCGCGAGTGCGGTGTGTTTTTGATCGGCGACCCCAAGCAGGCGATCTACGCCTTCCGCGGCGCCGACATTTACACCTACCTGCGCGCCCGCCGCGACACTCAAGGCCGCCACGTCACCCTGGGCACCAACTTCCGCTCCAGCAGTGATATGGTCGAGTCGGTCAACCGCTGCTTCGAATTCGCCGAAGCGCACCCGCCCGGCGCCTTCCTGTTCAAGGAAGCCGACGGTAGCAATCCGGTGCCCTTCATGCGTGTAGGCGCAAAAGGGCGCAAGGACTCACTCACACGCCAGGGCCAGCCGCAGGCGGCCATGACCCTGTGGCAGCTGGAAAGCGACGAACCGTTCTCCAAGACCGCCTATCACGGCGTGATGGCCGAACGCTGCGCGTCGTATATGGTCGAGCTGCTCAACGAAGGCCTGAGCGGAAACGCCGGTTTTCAAGAAGAGGGAGCGTTCAAGCCGCTCAAGCCCTCCGATATGGCGGTGCTGGTCAACGGCCTGGGCGAGGCGCGGGCGATCCGCCTGGCGCTGGCCCGGCGCGGGGTGAAGAGCGTCTATCTCTCCGACAAGGACAAGGTGTTCGCCTCGCCGGTCACCGCCCAGCTCGACGCCTGGCTGCGCGCCTGCGCCGAACCCGAGGACGACAGATTGCTGCGCACCGCCCTGGCCTCCCCGGTGCTGGGGCTCGATATCGCCACGCTGGACCACCTGAACGAAGACGAGCTGGCTTGGGAAAGCCGCGTGCTGCAGTTCCGCGACTACCACCGGTTGTGGCAGCGCCAGGGCGTGCTGCCGCTGGTGCGCAAGATCATCCACGACTTCGACGTAGCGCAGCGGCTACTGGCAAGCGGACCCGCCAGTGAGGGTGAGCGCTTCCTAACGGACCTGCTGCATCTCGGCGAGCTGTTGCAACACGCCAGCCAGGAACTCGACGGCGAACACGCGCTGATCCGCTTTCTCGCCGAATCCATCGCCCACCCCGAAGGCCAGGGCGACACCCACAAGCTGCGCCTGGAGAGCGATGCCGACCTGGTGCAGGTCATCACCATCCACAAGTCCAAGGGGTTGGAGTACCCGCTGGTATTCCTGCCCTTCATCTGCAGCCACCGCCCGACGAAGAAGGACGACTCGCCGCTGCGCTGGCACGACGCCGAGGGCCGGCTGCGCATCAGCCTGGAGGCCGACGAGGAGATGCTGGCCACCGTCGACCGCGAGCGCCTGGGCGAGGACCTGCGCAAGCTCTACGTGGCGCTGACCCGCGCGCGCCACGCCACCTGGCTCGGCATGGCGCCGCTCAAGGGCGGCGAAGGCAGTGCCATCGGCCAGCTGTTGGCCAACGGCGATTTGCTCGGGCCAACCGGATTCAGCGAAGCGCTCAAGCGACTCAAGGGCGACTGCACCGCCATCGAGATCGCCCCGGCGCCACCGGCCCACGCCCAGGTCGTCACCCAGACAGAGCGCGACGACGCCCTGGGCGAAGCGCGCACGCCCACGCGCCCCGCCCGCGAGCACTGGTGGATCGCCAGCTACTCGGCGCTGCGCCTCTCGGGAGAAATGGTAAGCGCCCCAGTAAGGGCTGACACACTCTACAGCGCCCCAACCACGGCGCCTGTGAGCCCGCATGAAAGCGAAGCGCAGCGAAACGGCGGCCTGCCCGAACCGGCCACCGCCATGGAGGCCACCGCGCTGGAAGTGATCGCAGAGCCGCATGACAGCGGCCAGAGCGAACCGCTGACCTCGCTACACAGATTTCCTAGAGGGCCAGGACCGGGGACTTTCTTACACGGCATTCTCGAATGGGCCGGCGAGCACGGCTTCGCCCGCGTGGCCCGCGACCCGGCTCTCCGCGAGGAGACCCTGGCCCGGCGCTGCCAGGTGCGCGGCTGGCAGCCGTGGCTGAATACTCTGCACGCCTGGTTCGGCACCCTGCTCGCCGCCCCGCTGCCGCTACCCAATGACGCGGGCCGCCTTACTCTCGAAACACTGACGAGCTACCAGGTAGAGATGGAGTTCTGGTTCGCCTCGCGCCAGGTCGACACCCACCGGCTGGACGCCCTCGTAAGTGCTTACACACTGGCAAGCCCCGAGAACAGCTCAGGTGCCAGCCTGCCGCGCCCCGCGCTGGATGCCGACACCCTCAACGGCATGCTCAAGGGCTTCATCGACCTGGTGTTCGAGCATGAGGGGCGCTACTACGTGGCCGACTGGAAATCGAACCACCTGGGGCCGGACGACAGCGCCTACAGCCCCGAGGCGATGCGCCAGGCGGTGGCCGAGAAACGCTACGACCTGCAGTACGCGCTCTACCTGCTGGCCCTGCACCGGCTGCTCAAGGCGCGCCTGCCGGAGTACGACTACGACCGCCACATCGGCGGCTCGCTTACCGTCTTCCTGCGTGGCGCCAATGCCGAGAGCCGCGGCGTTCACGCCGAGCGCCCCCCGCGCCAACTGATCGAAGCGATGGATGCGCTGTTCCAGGGCGAAACCCCAGCGGCTCATGCCGCCACCCAGGCAACGGAGGCGCCGGCATGAGCAAGCGCAGCAAGCATCACGACGACGCCACCCCGGACCTGTTCGCCGATCTCGGTGAGGAACCAGCAGGCATCAGCCAGGCACCCGACAAGGGCTTACCCGCCGAGCCGGAACCGCCCCAAGCCGCACAGGGCAACGTACAAGCCGCGCTTCACGACACCCAAGCGCTATTCGCCCTGCTCGACCGCTGGGTGGAGCGCGGCTGGCTGCGCGCGCTGGACCGCGCACTGGCGAGCTTCTTCCAGCGTGAGGTGAGCGACGCCCCTCCCCTGCTGCTGCTCGCCGCCGCACTCGCCAGCCATCAGCTCGGCCGCGGCCATGTCTGCCTCGACCTCGCCCAGACCCTGGCCGCACCCAACCTGGCGCTCTCGCTGCCGCCGGAAGGCGACGACCTCAGCGACCCGCCGCCGCTGCCCAGCGAGCTGCTGACCGGGCTCGAATTCGCCACCTGGCGTGACGCCCTGCATCACCCCGCCCTGGTGGCGGACGGTAGTGGCCCAGGAAATACCCCGCTGGTACGCAGCGAGCGCGACGGCAACGTGCGGCTCTACCTGCGCCGCTACTGGCAGTATGAGCAGAACATTCGCGGCTTGATCGGTTCCCGGCTCGAGGCTCCTGCTCAGGCAGAAACCGCCGATACCGCCACCCTGGCCCGGGCGCTGGCCGCGCTCTTTCCCCAAAGCCATGAGCTCGACTGGCAGCAGGCCGCCTGCGCGCTGGCCAGCCGCTCGCGCTTCGCAGTGATCACCGGCGGCCCCGGTACCGGCAAGACCACCACCGTGGTCAAGCTGCTCGCCCTGCTCCAGGCGCTGGCCCTGGGCGAGCCAGGGCCAGCAGGCGCCCCGCGCCCGCTGCGCATACGCCTGGCCGCACCCACCGGCAAGGCCGCCGCGCGACTCAACGAATCCATCGCCAAGCAGGTGCAGAATCTCTCACTGGTGGAACTGGCCGCCGCCGTGGGCCAACAGGGTGTGGATATCTCAACTCTGCGCGACAGTATCCCTACCGAGGTCACGACACTGCATCGCCTGCTGGGCTCGCGACCGGATACTCGCCATTTCCGCCACCACGCCGGCAACCCGCTGGCGCTGGACGCCTTGGTGATCGACGAAGCCTCGATGGTGGATATCGAGATGATGGCCGCCGTTCTCACCGCCCTGCCGCCCAAAGCCCGGCTGATCCTGCTCGGCGACAAGGACCAGCTCGCCTCGGTGGAAGCCGGCGCCGTGCTCGGCGACCTGTGCCAGCGCGCCGAAGGCGGCCACTACACCCCGGCCACCTGCGACTGGTTGGAACGGGTGATCGGCACGCCGATTCCCGAACGCTACAAGGACGAAGGCGGCCAGTCGCTGGATCAGGCCATCGCCATGCTGCGGTTAAGCCACCGCTTCGATGCGAAAAGCGGCATCGGCCAACTCGCCGAAGCGGTCAACCGCCCGCTCGGGCCAGAGCACGGAGCTCATTCGAAGAGCCAGGAGAAGAAACGCGCGGTACGCGAGATCTTCCAGCAGGGCTATACCGACATCGCCCGCCTCGCCCTGGCGGATGCCGACGACCCGGCGCTGGATCGCCTGGTGGTCAACGGCTACCCGGCCGCTTTCACCAACAGCGGCGAAGGCCGCCACGACCGCCGCGGCGAGCCCATTACGCCACCGGTCGGCTACGGCCACTATCTGGAAGTGATGAAATCAGCACGCCCCGCGCAGCCCTTCTTCGGCGAAGGCGAAGCACGCCAGCCCTATGACGACTGGGCCCGCCAGGTGCTCGCCGCCCACGGCCACTTCCAGTTGCTGTGCGCACTCAGGAAAGGCCCCTGGGGCATACAAGGCTTGAACCCGCGCATCGGCCGCGCGCTGCGCCGCGCCGGCTGGCTCAAGGCCAGCGACCTGGAGCTGGAACAGGGCTGGTTCGAAGGCCGCCCGGTGCTCGTCACCCGCAACGACTATGGCCTGGGGCTGATGAACGGCGATATCGGCATCACCCTCGCCGTGCCCGAGGCCCGCAATGCTACCGAATCGCCCGGCCGCACCCTGCTGCGCGTCGCCTTCCCGGCCAGCGACGGCAGCGGCGCCATCAAGTGGGTGCTGCCCAGCCGCCTGCAGGCGGTGGAAACCGTCTTCGCCATGACGGTGCACAAATCCCAAGGTTCGGAATTCACCCACACCGCCCTGCTGCTCCCCGACGCCCCCAACCCCATCCTCACCCGGGAACTGGTCTACACCGGGATCACCCGCGCGCGGGACTGGCTGACGCTGGTGGAGACGGGCCGTGGGATGCTGGATGAGGCGGTGACGAGGGAGGTGGTCAGGGTGAGTGGGTTGGGGAGGTTGCAATAACGCAGCCACACTAGGCTCTGTCCGAAAACTGGCTACGCTCGGTCATACGGCGTCAAAAATCGGCTCAAGGTACCCCATAAACTCGCCCTTTCGCCGATTTTTGCCTTGTCTGGCCTTCGCTCGCCGACTTTTCAGACAGAGCCTAGGAAAGATGTCGCGTGTCGTTATCAAAGCAAGGGAGTTGCAAATGAAGCACTACCGAAAAATCAAACATGTGAAACGCCACGGCCTTTCCCTGATGGCTCGGCTCGGCCGCTACGAGTTGGCAGTGCTGCTGTGTGTCTCGGTCCTTTCCGGCGGGATCTGGGGGTTCATCGAGCTGGCCGATGCTGTCATCGAGGGAGAAACCCAGAGCATCGACGAGACCCTGCTGCTTTCCCTGCGCAATCCTGCCGATCATACCGATCCGATCGGCCCGGGCTGGGTCGAGGAAATGGGGCGAGACTTTACCGCGCTCGGTGGTGTCGGCGTGCTGGTCGTAATCACCCTGGGCGCCCTGGGCTATTTGCTACTCGCCCGGCACTATCGTGCGGCGCTCTTTGCCTCGGTCGCGGTGCCCGGCGGCATGCTGCTCAGCACGCTGATGAAGATGGGCTTCGATCGTCCTCGACCCGACCTCGTGCCGCATGAAGCCATGGTCTACACCGCGAGCTTCCCCAGCGGCCATTCGATGATGTCTGCCGTCACCTACCTCACCCTGGCCGCCCTGCTCATTCGAGTACAGCCGGCGCTGAGGCTGAAGGCCTACCTGCTCATACTGGCGATACTGCTCACCCTGCTGGTGGGAATGAGCCGTGTCTACCTCGGCGTGCACTGGCCGACGGATGTACTCGCCGGCTGGACCGCCGGAGCGGCCTGGGCCGCGCTGTGCTGGCTGGTGATGCGCTGGTTGCAGCGGCGCGGGCAGGTAGAGACAGAGGAGAGCAGCTCGGGCACCGAGTAGGTGACCAAGCGATGGCAGTCGCAGCATCAAGTGGGCTGCGGCTTCCAACGCAGTAACCCAAGCCTCATGAGGGAGGTGGAGGTGCTGGATGAGGCGGTGATCAAGGTGAGTGGGTTAAGGAGATTATTGAAAAGCCGACCTCACCACTGCTGGTGATGTCGGCTTTCGGCCAGAAGCGGTCATTGAGATTTCCCTGACGTATAACGTCGCATTCAGCGGCTTGTCCGCTGGAATGTTTTGTTACGCACTTTCTATCCGCTTGACTACCTGGTTCATCGTGTAGTGAACGAATTGCGATCCAAGTTCCGTCAGCTGGTAAGGTTTCGTGTTTTCGAAGGCTGATTCCATTGTAGAGCTGTAACTCTTTCGGCTTCTGCCCTTCGTGCTCTGTTTCATGAATTGTCCATCGTAGGTTGTTTGCCGAAACTGCCTTATTACCCTGCCTGTACTTAGATCATGAATCAGCAAACGATACAGATCAGCCTCAGCGCTATCGTCACGGGGGACTTTTTCACTCACAGACTGCCAAATTCCCAACCGGGTAATTCCAGGGTTCTGGTAGATTGCACGGATTACTCTGAAGTGCGTTTCGTGATATTTATCAAGCCAATCGTTAAATAGTCGTATCAGATCATCAGGGCACAGGTGAGACGCTGCTGCATTAGAAATAAGGTTTACGACATAGGCTCGTTTTTCCTGAGTTTCTGCCTCATCCCAAGAACGGAACGCTCTTCTCACAAGTGCCAGATACTCCTCTGATTGGATTCGTTCTTCGTAGTCATCATGAACCGACTCTAATCTTCCCGCAACCTCGTCCAAGGACACCATCAAGTCGCCAACCTTTTGTTTATGGACTTTCAGCCACTCTTCGTATAGTTCGTTAACTTTTCCTTGCTCCATCTCGCCGTGAATGCTCGCACCAGAGGAAAGGATTGTGCCGACCCAGGGAATAGCACTCATCGCGTTAGCTACGACTCGAGCATACTTTTTCCACTTCCCCTTATCCTTCAATAGCGCGAGGTCGTACGCGATAAATTCTTCTGATCTGACCTCCAGATCCTTATTGCTCATTAAATCACCTCATAATTTAGTGCGTAACGCTGGCATGAGTCGCAAGGCCGGAGCGGCGCAGCCGCGGAGGACTTGTCGGCTCGATGCCCTAGTTAGGCCAGTCCGACGAGCGGCGCGCAGGACTAGCACGATGCCACGCCATCCTCCCCCGCCCTGCCACTAATCTTCAACATTCTTAAACTTCATCGCCCTATCAATGAGTCGCCTCTGCCGGCGGAGAACAGCTCCATCAGCGGGCATATCCAAAAAGCTGTTCGCCTCATCAAGAGAGGCAAAGTCGCTAACCCGATGAAAATGGAAAAGAACGAGCTGACGCAAATAAAATTGCATTTGGTAACAAAATGTCTTCGCCTTCTCGCTTTGATCTCCCGAATGTATGCTTCGATTGCGGAACTCCCGAAGATGCTCAAGAATCTGTCGATGATAATCATCCTCTGCAAAGAGAAAAGAGCAGCGCTTTACGATATTGTCGTAACGCGCTTCTCCTGGAGAGGCTAGACTCTCGAGGGCTCCCCACAATCTTATGGCCGCAGAGTTGTGATCTTTTTCATCAAGAGCTCGAACATAGCGCAATAGAGCTTCTTCGATCGCGCCCCGATAACTAGAAGAAGTCAGCCTACCCATGCTCCAGCTGAAGTTTTTTCTCAGGACTTCCGGAGCCTTGTGCCTGTACGGCTTTCCTTGAACGAAGTTCGGTTCGAACCAGAAAATCTCTGTTGCTGGCCCTCCGGTATCGGAGTGCAGCGTATGAACTTGCCCAGTCCTTATCTTATTTATAGGAGCATATTTATCACCCATAAGCTCCATGCTTGAGTTAGAAAATAGCGAGAGCAAGGCTCGGATGACATCCAGCCCATTCAGAGCCTTGGATGCAGCACCGTGGACGGATTTTGCCTTAGTGGAAACAATTAACTTGGTATAGCCTTTGTGCTCTAGCGAAAACCCCTTGCTGCCAAACTTGATAGCTTCCCTTCTCGAGCCGTACTTCTTCGGGTACTTGTCACCGACCACGCGTACCTGCACGGCCCGGTAGGACAGGCGACGAAATGGGAGACTGTCATCCATTGACAGCGACGTAAGGAGGTGGTAGCGCCTTTCACTCGTCGCCAACTCGTCATTCGCAGCATCATTCAAGCAGCGGATAACGCTTTCTTTCGTAAGAACTCCTGCTTTGGCAGCGCGCCCTAGCCCCTTAGATACCAAGGCGTCTACATCGAGCTCTGATGAAATAACCGTAGGAATATCCAGTAGAGAGAATATTGAAGCGAAGTTCTCATGATAGTCAAACGCTGAGTAAGACACCCGTCCATCTGCGGAAACCGACTTCGCACTCTCGATTTTGTCTAAGATTGCCTGAGGATTCAATCCACTGCGGGCTTTCCATTTTATTGGCATTCTTTCCCCATAATGTGATCACAGGTGACAGATCCCATACTTGATATTCCACTTGAACGCACACGCGCGTTCAATAATGTTATGCTTCGCGCTCGCCAACCGCCCATCTTATTGAAAACCGGAGAAATTAAGTATGGCTTGAACAGCATAAAACCGATCATCATGCATGCCACATACTCCCGATGAACGTGCCTGCTGCCCTTGCCGGCATGGCCGCTTTGGGTCGATACCGGCCAGCTTGGCAGGTAGCCGTACACGCGGAGTTAATGGCGTCGGATAACCTGCTCTCGACGGTCAAGTGGCTGAAGCGTCATATGTGTTTCGGTGGCTTCCCTAACCATGTGGGCTGTCCATGTGCGTACGGATGTGTCGTTATGTGTCTTTGCGTTTCAGCCTAGCACTGAAGCATGTGTTATCCCATGACGGATATCAACGCAGTCCTACGAAAGGTGAAGCACTCACCCCATGGAACCGAGCCTCACCCACTCTCGCCCTGAGAAAGGAAAGTACGCCTCCGTGCCGAAGTGATTACCCGCCTCGACCTTGGTGGGCAGGGTGTAGCCGTCGAAATTACGGAAGTCGTCGAGATAGCCACCGATGGGCAGGAGTCGCCATTCCTTTTCGGTGTTGGCGTTGCTCGCTTGAGCTGCACCCAGCGCGGGCGGCCATCTTCGGGCACGGTGCCGTGTGGTTTATCGCTCATGCCTTGTTGCATTCCGCCATTTGGTCGATAATTACGCATATCCGCCATTTGGCGAATGGAGGTCGTTATGGCCCTGTCCCAACTAACCGTCGAAAAGCGCCAACACATGAGCGCGGCAGCGATGCGTACGTACCCCAGCATCGCCAACGACTGGGGGCTGAAGGAGCAGGAAGCCGCCTTGCTGCTTGGCGTGCCTGAGTCGACCTATCGGCGCTGGCGCAAGCAGCCCACGGCGGCCCGTCTCGACGTCAATCAGCTTGAGCGTATGTCGCTGATCCTGGGGATCTACAAGGCCTTGCAGATCCTGCTGCCGCGGGCCGATGCCGCGGACTCCTGGCTGCGCCGGCCTAATCGCAACCCCCTGTTCGCCGGTCAGTCACCTCTGGATCGGCTGCGCAGCGGCCTGGTGCAGGATCTCTATGTGGTCCGCCAGCACCTCGATGCGGCCCGAGGTGGGGGCCATGCGTGACGTTTCCACTGTCCTCTGTTTGCTGGCGCCCCTGCTACCGCATCATTCCTTCGCGTTTCCCGCCTATTGACCTGTTCGAGCGTGTTGCGGCAGCTGACGATTGGGAGCTGCTCCAGGAACTCGAGGGAGAGACCTCGGCGCGCCTACGCGAACAGGCCGGAGCGATTCATCTGGTACGCGATGAAGACCGACGATACGGCCCAGGGTGGACGCCGGTGATGGCAGCGTTCTGTCACTTCAGCGAACACGGTTCCCGGTTCACCGATGGTACCTTTGGCGCCTATTACTGTGCCTTGACCGAGGCCACGGCCATCGCGGAAAGCCGCTATCGCGCCGAGCGCTTCATGCAGGAATCCAACGAGCCGCCCATGCAGCTCCAGCAGCGGGTCTACCTGGCAGACCTAGAGGGCGAACTCATCGACTTGCGCGGCAACCCTCCTGAAGCCGCTCCTCTGCTGAATCCGGATGACTGGAACGCTGGCCAGGCGTTTGGCCGCAAGGCCTGGGAGTCCCACGCTGATGGGATTGTCTACCCAAGCGTGCGTGATCCGGACGGTGAGTGTGCTGCGGTGCTTCGGCCGCCAGTATTGTCGGCCACCTGGCAGGGCAGGCACCTTGGCTATGAGTGGGACGGTGAGCGAATTCGCCATATCCTCGAGCTGCGATTGGTGGAGTAAAACCCACGTACGCTATCCGATGTCCCTGCGCTTCACCCTATTGCCCTTCTTAAACGAGGCGTTGGCCTTTAGCGGGCAAATCCGGAAAGCTAGGCAGCTCATCGGCAAGTTCCAACATTCGGTCTTGGACGAGCCTTGGGCATGCCGGCGTTTAGCGGGCGCAGAAGGGGTAGATAAGGCTCAATCAGAGGCAGCTTGTGGTCCCGAATCTCGTCCGCTGTGCGTATGTACCGCGAACTCACCCGGGGCCGCACGACGATCGCCGAGGGCCTCCCAGGCATGGCGCATGTCCGTACGTCCCGCTTCCCATCGCTCGGCCAAGGAGGTGCGGGAGAAGTCGAAGGCGCGCATCTCGGTGTCGTGCGGCACGCCGGCATGGCTGAGCATGAGCAACGTGATCGCGCCTTCGACTTCCGCGCCTTCCGCCAGGGCCGCGGCCAAGGCGGGATCGTCGCGCTGTCGTTCGGGAATGCGGCCGGCCAGGAGTCGCAGTTGGCGGCGCAGCTCGTGGCACTGGCGCAAGCTCTTCAAGGCCCGCCAGCTCTGGGTCGACAGGAGCAGCTCCAGTTGCCGGTCCATTGACTGGCCCACAGTCTTGAAATCAGGCCCCAGGCGTCGGAACAGATCCAGCGCGATGCACAGCCGGTCATGCGGCGCCGGCTCGTCCAGGGCCGCTTCCAGCGGAAGATTGGCGCTCATGCCCCCGTCCACCACGACGCGACCCTCGAGGCGCGTCGGCGGGAAGAAGGGAATGAAGCCGCAACTCGCCAGGATATGATTGACCCCGATCGGCGTCTTGGCTGAATCGAAACGCAGCTCCTCTCCGCTGTTGGCATCCACGGCGACGATCACCACCCGTATCTGTCCGTCGTTCAGCCGATCGAAATCGACCTGCCGCTCCAGGTTCTCGCGCAGGGGGGCGAGATCGTAGAGCCCCGTATCGCTGGGCGTGCCCGGCAGCATCGAGAGGGCGCCGGGAAAGCGTGGGCGATAGAAGGCGGGGCTGCCGAGCAGAAGGCTCTGCAGCGCGCGCTGGCGTCTGTTGTCCCATGTCGAGGCCCAGGCAGGCGTGTAAGCCCAGGCACCATCCTGCCCGGCGTCTCCCCAGAAGGCACGCAGGGCGCTGACACGCGCTTCCGGCGGGTTGCCGGCGATCAATGCCGCGTTGACTGCCCCGGTGGAGACGGCGAAGAGTCGATCGGTGCGAAAACCCCGTTCGTGCAGCGTCTCATAGGCGCCGCCCTGGTAGGCGCCGAGCGCGTTGCCTCCCGAAAGAATGAGTGTGCCCTGCTCGTCCATTGAGTCTCCGTGTCTGGTCCATATCGTTCCTTCACCTGACGCCCGCTCCGAAAAAGCACGCTGCCTGGGCAATCGCCCCTTCATTCTAGACGCAACACCCGAGACATCACCGGGCCACTTCTCCCCTTGCGGCCCCTACTGGGCAAACTCGGGAAACTTGGGCAACTCATCGGCCAGCTCGAACCACTCGGCCTTGGACGAGACCCAGGCGTGGTAGCGCTTGCCGGGCGCTATCGGGGTATCCAGGGTGCCCAGGCGCAGCCGCTTGGCCTCGGGCAGGTCGTCACGTGCGCTGTAGAGCGGGCTGCCGCACTCGCTGCAGAACACCCGCGCCTTGTTCGGGGTGGCGCGGTACTCCTTGAGGTACTCCGCGCCCCGGGTAATGGAGAAGTCGGCCGAGCGGATGGGCGCCACGGCGGCGAAGGCGGAGCCTTGGGCCTTCCGGCACTGCTGGCAGTGGCACATCGAGACTTCGTCGATTTCGCCGCGGTACTCGTAGGTCACTTTCCCGCACAGGCAGCTTCCCTGGTGCATCGGCATCTCTCCCCGGTGGCTTTCGCTTACGATACTCCTTTCGGTACCTGATGGCTGAAACCAGCGTCAAACGCGACCGGGAGATGCTAGGGTTCGAGGGAACCCTACCCAATGGCTCCGCGACCATGCCCCACGTCGACATCACCGTGATCTCCGATGCCATCTGCCCATGGTGCTTCATCGGCAAACGCCACCTCGATCTCGCCTTGGCCGAACTGCCCGAGGAGATCAGCGTCTCGGTGGCCTGGCACCCCTTCGAGCTCAACCCCGACATGCCCGCCGAGGGCCTGTCGCGGCGAGAGTACCGCACCGCCAAGTTCGGCTCGTGGGAGCGCTCCCGGGCGCTCGACGCCCAGGTGGAGGCCGCCGCCGCCCGGGCCGGTCTAGAGATTCACCACGAGCGCATGACGCGAACGCCCAATACCTTCGACGCCCACCGGCTGATCTGGCTCGCCGGGGAGCATGGCGTCCAGTCGGCCGTGGTCGATGCACTCTTCCGGCGCTACTTCGTCGAGGGTGAGGACATCGGAGACAATGCGGTACTGGCCAGCACCGCCCGAGACGGCGGGCTAGCGGATGTCGACATACCGGCCTTTCTCGCCAGCGACCAGGGCCGCAGCGAGGTACAAGCAGGCCTCGACGAGGCGCGGCGCCTGGGCGTGAGCGGTGTACCCACTTTCATCATCAATAACTCAATCGGCCTGACGGGCGCCCAACCGCCCGAGGCACTGCGCCAGGCGATTATCGAGTCGACCGGCGGGAGTGGAAGGCCGGGCTGAACCCGCCTCTACATGCTTGCCCCCTGTCGGCGTCGGTGTCATCGTCTTGCGGTCACCATCAGCCGCCTGACCACAAGGAGCATTACCGTGTTCATCGCCATGAACCGTTTTCGGGTCAACCCCGAGCGAGTGGAAGAGTTCGAGCAGATCTGGCTGGAGCGGGAGACCCACCTGCAGGGCCTGCCCGGCTTCGTCGAGTTCCATATGCTGCGCGGTCCCGAGAAGGAGGACCACGTGCTCTACGCCTCGCATACCATCTGGCGTTCGCGCGAAGACTTCGAGGCCTGGACGCACTCCGAGGCGTTCCGCAAGGCCCACGCCAACGCCGGCCAGAGCAAGCGCGAGGGGCTCTACCTAGGCCCGCCGAACTTCGAGGGGTTCGAGGTCATCCAGACGGTCGGCAACGATGGCGATGCCTGAGGCCATGGAGCGCATGAGGAGCACCGGATGAGCGCGGCATTGTCCGCGCCGCCGCTGACGACACTGGGCGGCCGCAACGTGCTCTTCGCCATGGCCGCCGAGGCCGAATACGGCCCGCATCTCAGGCAGCGTTTCGCGCCGTTCATGACCGGCGTCGGCCCGGTAGAGGCGGCGGTGGAACTCACCGCGGCTCTTGCCGCGCACGCCCACCGGGGGCGCCTGCCCGACCTGGTGGTGTCGCTGGGCTCGGCCGGCAGCCGCTCGCTCGAGCAGACCGAGATCTATCAGGCGAGCTCCATCGCCTACCGCGACATGGACGCCTCGCCGCTGGGTTTCGAGAAAGGCACCACGCCCTTTCTCGACCTGCCGGCGGTCCTGCCCCTGCCGTTGCGCATCCCCGGCATTGCCGAGGCCACGCTCTCCACCGGCGCCAATATCGTTTCGGGCGAGGCCTATGCCGCCATCGCCGCCGAGATGGTGGACATGGAGAGCTACGCCTGCCTGCGCGCCTGCATGCGCTTTGACGTGCCGCTGATCGTGCTGCGCGGTATTTCGGACGGCAAGGCGGAGCTGCACCGCGTCGACGACTGGACGGAGTATCTGCACCTCATCGACGAGAAGCTGGCCGCCGCCGTGGACCGCCTCGGCGAGGCGCTCGCCGAGGGGCTGTTGGCGCGCTGATGACGAATCAGGTGAGCCGAATGGCAAATCTATTCGGCTCACTTTATGAGCCGAATTGCCAGCCGATTCGGCTCACAGGTCAACCAAGGCTATTGCCTAACTTGCTGGGATCAGCACCGCTTCCACCGGCCGCCGCAGCGAGCGCGGCATCGCCTTGCCCCGCCCGAACCGCACCACCAGGTCGGGGCGCCCACCTACTAGACCCAACGCCTCGGCGAACGCCGGGCGAACGCTCGCCTCTTCGACTGGCTGGTTGATGAAGGCATTGCAGATGCCGAGTGCCGTGGCTTGCAGGGCAAAGCGCTGGTAGCAGCGGCCGGCCTCCACCCAGTGCGCCCTGTCGTCGGCTGCCGAGATGAACACGGCAATGCCGGCGGAACTGCGCACCTGCCGAGCCACCTTGGCATTTTCGGCGCCTTGCCGAAAAAGGGTGCGGAACAGCCACCTGCCCAGCCAGCGCGGAGTGGCAGGGCTGCCCATCGAACGAGCGAAAAGCCCGTCGCCGGCTTCGACAGCCTCGCGGCCGCCGAAGCGGATCCAGTTCTCGAGTTCCTGCCGGAATGCCCGGTTGCCGATCTGCAGGCTGTTGGCTTGAAGCACGTACTCCAGCACGTTTTCCATCGCTTCACGCACGGTCAGCAGGCTGATGGAAACACCCTTCCCGGTTCCCGCGGCCTGCAGCAGGCTCAACTCGTTATCGACAAGGGGCGTGCCGTCGTAGTCGGTGCGCGTACACTGCCGCGCCGGGATGGCCTCGAACAGTGGGGAGGGTTCCGGCTGGCAGGGTGTCAGCGTAACGCGCACTTCCCCATCCCCTGCGGGGTGGAACGTCACCTCACCTGACATGCCGAAAGCCCTTGCGGCCAGGCTCAGGTTCTCGGCGGCGCATCCCAGCGAAACGTAGAGGTGGTGGTCGTCCGGGTCGACGACCGGAGTGCGGCGCGAGAGGTCCGGCAGGATGCCGATGGCATCGTCAGTGACTCTGAAGCGCCAGCACTGGGTGTTGTGGCTGGATGGGGCCAGGGTGGCATAGCGAATGAGCTCCTTCAGCCTTGCGGCACGATCGGACGCTTGCCCATCGCCATGGCGCCAGAGGGTCTTCACTGATTGTTCGTAAGTCACCGCCCGCCCTCACTTGGCCGCAGCCCCTCGCTTGCTTCAGTTTAGCGCCAACGCGGCTCCTGGGGCATGACTCGCAATATGTTTCTGCTCTGCCGTCGGCAGGACATTTGCTGGGGTGGCTTCGGGTAACTAGGCTGATCTCGTCAGGCTCGACAATGCCGGCGTGATACCTATTAGCACCGTTTTCGACAGGAGGTTGAAACCATGTCCAGCCCGGAGCATAAGCAGAAAATCTGGAAGATGATCAAGGACATCAAGGTCGGCATGTTGGTGACGCTGGACGGCGAGATGCCCCGCGCCCGGCCGATGCACCTGGTACAGGATGAGTATGACGGCACCCTGTGGTTCTTCACTCGCCGCAGTGCCGAGAAAGTTTCCGAGACCAGCCGCGACCACGATGTCTGCCTCAGCTTTTCCGATCAGGAAGAGGGCGTGTACGTGTCGCTCTCGGGCAAGGCCAACCTGACCACTGACCGCGAGCTGGTCGAGAAGTACTGGAACCCGTTCGTCGCCGCCTGGTTTCCCGACGGCAAGGACGACCCGGACCTCGCCCTGCTGGAGATCAAGGTGACCATGGGCGAACACTGGAAGGCCAAGGAGAGCAAGGTGTTCCAGCTGTATGAGTTCGCCAAGGCCAACGTCAAGAAGGACGCCACCCCGAACCTGGGCGAGAACGAGAAGTTCGGTGGCTGACTGACGTGACGTTGTGCGGCGCTCGCTAGTGTCGATGTAGACCGCTAGTCGTCGATCTTGGTGAGCGCCGAGTCCTTGTGCATGGCGATATGATCGGTCTTGTCGCTCTTGATCTCGTATTGCGGCTCGTCTTCACTCGCATGGCGCTTGTGCCCCTTGTACTCCGTGTCCTGGGTATGAACCTTGACGATCTTGCCGCTTACCTGCCCCGCCTCGGAATTCCAGCTGACGTGGTCTCCCACCTTGAAACGCTTGGCCATGGTTCACCTCGAATCAGGGAATCGGTTCCAATGTGCTTGCAGGATAGCCAGGCATTCACCATGTTGCTTAAACCGACGCAAGGCATCGGTACGGCCAGCTTGAAGGAGACACCGTATGGAGCGATTTACGGGCGGTTGTCTTTGCGGCAACGTTCGCATCGTGGCGACCGGCCGCCCCTACCGGGTCGGCCTGTGTCACTGTCTCGACTGCCGCAAGCATCATGGCGCGCTGTTCTTCGCGGCCGCGATGTTCCCTGAGAGGTCGGTGACGATCGAAGGCGAGACGCGCGACTACGCCGGGCGGTTCTTCTGCCCCAACTGCGGTTCGTCCGTTTTTGCCCGCACCGACGATGAAATCGAAGTGCACCTGGGAGCGCTGGATGCCCCCGACCAACTGATGCCCACCTACGAGAGCTGGACCGTCCGCCGTGAGTCCTGGCTGCCGCCCTTTCCGCATATGAAGCGCTACGACTGCGATCGCGACGACACGGGGCGTGAGGAGGAGTAAGTGAATGTCACTCCACTCCGATGATCAGCCATGGTCAATATAGGCAAGCCACTGAATTCAACCGCTCTCTCGTACGATTAGCCTGACGCCGAGGTCTATCCTGGTTGCCGTGTCATCTCCCTTGAGGCGGTCGATCAACAACCGGGCGATATGGTCACCGATCTCTTGCCGGGGGGGTTCCACCGTCGTCATTGGTGGGACGGTGCTGTCGGTAAAGTCCTGGTTACCGAATCCCACGACCGCCAGGCGCCCGGGTATCGACCAGCCTTGCCGCTGGCATTCGAACATTGCGCCGAGGGCGACCATGTCATTGGAACAGAACACCGCTTGGGTCTCGGGATGCTCGTCGACCAGTGAGCACAGCAGTTTGCCGGCCTCGGCGGTATTGCTGCGCCCTGCCAGTTCGCGGACCACCACCGAGCCGCCGGAGTCGGCAATTGCATCGCGAAACCCGTGATAGCGTTCGCGCGCACGGATGTCACGTTGAAAGTTCGTGCTCAAAAAGGCCATGTGCCGGTAGCCGTTGCGCAACAGATGCTCCGCCACCAGACGTCCACAGGTGTGGTGTGAAAAGCCCACCACCATGTCCAAACCTTCCTGGCCGTAGTCCCACATCTCGACAATGGGAATATCGCTCTTGGCAAGCAGCGAGACCGATTTTCGGCTGTGCGAGAACCCTGTCAGCACTAGCCCGGAGGGGTTCCAACTCAAGATCGAGCGAATCAGTTCCTCCTCGCGCGAAGGGTCGAATTCCGTGTTGCCTATCAATAGCTGATAGCCGGCAGCGCGCAGGTTCCTTTCCAGTGTCTCGAGAGTTTCCGCAAAGAACGAGAAGGTGATCGTGGGCACTATCACGCCGATGATATTGGAGCGCGATGAGGCCAGACCGCCAGCCATCGTGTTGGGTAGATAGCCCAGCCTGTCGATCGCTGTCTGAATGCGCTCGGCCCGGCGAGAAGAGACCTCGTCGGGACGACGCAGGTAGAGCGACACGGTACTTGGAGAGACATCCGCAAGCTGGGCGACCTCGCTCATGGTGGCCCGCTGTGAATTTCGTCTGCGTCTTTTCACTGTCCCCTCTACCCGTTCTCTTTTGAAACAGAAGGTTAAATGTGCCTAGCCAGACCCCGACCAAGGTTGCGCAACGTTGACCTTGAGTCATCCCTCGATAGCTAGCCATTCGACCAAAGGATAGCTTCGGCTTCATTGACCCCTTTGATCGTAGCGCTACGATTATAGAATCAAAAGAAAACGGATGCCCTCCAATAATTACAATATAAAGCCACTCGCATTAGGACATCGTAATTTCGCAGCGATACGAAAATGGAGACAACAATGAAAGCCATACACCACGCCTTGGCCCTGATGATTATCGCCGGAGCCTCGCATACCGTTCACGCCCAAGAGACCTTGGAAATCATCGTTCCCTTTGCGGCGGGCGGCGCCACGGATATCGTCGCGCGCAGTTTCGAACCGGTTTTCTCCGAGCAGCTCGGTGTCACCTCGGTGGTGCGCAACCTGGCCGGCGCCAGCGCCACGGTAGGCACCACAGAGGTCGCCAAGCGCGAAGGCAACCCCAACATCATCGGCTACGCGCCGGCCGGCTCGCTCAGCATCCAACCCTCGTTGAAAGACCTTGCCTACGGGCCGGACAGTTTCACCTATATCTGCCGCACCACGTCCAATCCGATGTTCTTGATGGTGTCCCGGTCATCCGATATCGAAGACTTTGACCAGCTCGTCGCAGCCTCCCAGGAACAGCCGCTGCTTTATGGTTCCTCGGGACCTGGCACGCTGCCGCACCTGGCAGCCGCCGCCCTGGTGGTGGAGAGCGACCTCGACGCCTCACACATTTCCTACAGCGGTTCCGGGCCAGCCATGAATGCGCTGGCCGGCAACGAAATCCAGTTCATGGCAGACACCGAGACCATTCTCGAAAACTATGATCTGCGGCCATTGGCCGTCTTCGCCGCCCAGCGCATCGAGGGCTACGAGGATGTACCGACCATAAATGAGCTAGGCCTGCCGGAGATGGAATTCTCCGTCTGGCAGGGCGTAATAGCTCCCAAGGGAATTACGGAAGAGCGAAAGGCTCAGTATTCCGACGCATGCAAGGCCACGCTCGAGTCTGATCGGTTCAAGTCCTTCGCCGAGAATGCCAAGGCCGGCATCGCCTATCTCGGGCCGGACGAGTTCGAGTCGTTCGTGAAGGAACGCTTCGAAGCCAACAAGCAGGTGCTACACGATGCCGGCCTGATCGATTGAGGCCATCAAGCCATTCCGACCTCTAGCGAGGTAAGCGCCATGGTTGCGAGATTGGCCCACCCCAGAGTCTTACTGGCCCTAGGATTGTTCTTGCTCGGTGTCGTGCTGGCGTTCCATGCCTGGAGCGGCCCATCCGATGCCATGCTGGTGCCGCGTATCGTGTTGACCTTGTGGAGCGGGGTCGCCCTTGCGATCACGCTCGTCGAGCTATCACGCGTCACCGGAACGGGAAGCTGGCCGCTGTCGACACTCCCTGTGCTCATGGGGGCCGTGCTTATCGCCGCTATCGCCGTGGCGAGCCTGGGATTTCTGCTTGCGTCACTGCCGCTCGTCGCTTTGACGTTGTGGCTGTTTCGCCTGCATCGCCCGCTACCGATGGCGCTGGGCACGCTCGTGATCGCCGGTGGCCTGTGGTTCCTGTTCCACCACGTGCTGCTGATTCGATTGCCGACACTCTTGACCAGCGGAGCGCTGTAGCATGGATATCATTCTTGCCGCGGTGGGCGACGCCTTCGCTTGGCAGGCATTGCTCGCCATCGTCGTCGGCACCTGGGCCGGGATCATCATTGGTGGGTTGCCGGGCCTCGGGTCGGTTGTGGGGCTGACCATCTTTCTGCCCTTCACTTTCGGGATGTCCACCATTACCAGCATGGCACTGCTGATCGGTGTCTACTGCGGTTCCGTCTACGGTGGTTCGATCACCGCTATTCTCATCAATACCCCCGGCACACCCCAATCGGCGGCGACTACCTTCGACGGCTACCCCATGACTCAGCAGGGGCGCGTCGACGAGGCGCTGGGCTGGGCAACGTTCGCGTCCTTCTTCGGCGGCGTGCTCTCCTGCGTGATACTGATCTTCTGCGCGCCGCAACTCGCCAAGTTCGCCGTCAACTTCGGTTCGATCGAAGTCTTCGCCCTCATCTGCCTGGCGATGATGTGCATCGTTGGCGTTTCCAAGGGTAGCGTCATGAAGGGGCTGGTATGCGGCATGATCGGCTTCTTCCTCTCCATGGTGGGCTCGGATCCCATCACCGGGGCCGATCGCTTCACCTTCGGCAGCTATACCCTGTCCTCGGGGCTGACGCTGATTCCGGTGGTGGTGGGCGCTTTCGCCCTTTCGGAAATCTTCGTGCGCTTTTCCTCGAGGGACGATCCTGGCGCAAAAATCCCTGAGGCCAGGTTGCGCCTACCTAAGCTGGGTGAGTGGTTCAAGCGCTGGATTGAGCTCGTCCGCGGCTCATTGATCGGTAGCTTCATCGGCGCTTTGCCGGGCACCGGTGCGGCCGCTGCAGCCTTCATCAGCTATGCCACTGCGCAGAAAATGTCGCCGCGTCGCGATCGCCTGGGCCAGGGCGAACCGGATGGCATCATCGCCTCCGAGTCATCCAATAATGCCGTGACCGGTAGCTCGTTCATTCCCACGCTGGCGCTGGGCATTCCGGGGGATGTCGTCACAGCGATGATGATGGGCGCCATGGTGATTCACGGCATCACGCCGGGCGTGCGGTTGATGGTCGATCAAGCGCAGACCGTCTACTCCCTGTTCGTCGTACTGATCATCGTCAACGTCGCCATGCTGATCCTGAGCAAACCCTCCATTGGCCTGTTTCGTTACTTGTTCCGGCTGCACCAGGGTTACGTCATGGCCGCCATCGTGATGTTCAGCTTCATCGGGGCCGCGACGGTGCGCGGCAACCCGCTAGACCTGGTGGTTGCCGCAGTGACCGGCATCCTGGCCTACGCCCTGCGCCGTGCGGATTACCCACTGGCGCCGCTGGTGATCGGCATGGTGCTGGGGCCGGAGCTGGAAAGCTCGCTGCGCCGAGGCCTGCTGATAAAGCGCGGCGATTTCTTTGAATTACTCACTCATAGCGGCATCTCCATGGCGCTGTTCTCGTTGCTCGCGCTGCTCATCGTCTGGACCGTGTGGTCGAGCATCGCCCAATGGCGGGCGGCAGCACGGAACCAACCCTCTTACGACTGAAAACGCCTTCAACCGGCGCCACGACGATGCCATGCCGGTTCAGGCCCACCAGGGGAAAGGATATGCTGACGCTGCTCTCGTTTCTCGGCTTCACGGCGCTGGTCGCCGTCATCTCTTGGCTCAAGACACGACACGAGGATCTCAGCCAAATCACCGGCTACTTTCTGGCCGGGCGCAGCCTGGGCTGGATCGTGATCGCCGGCTCGCTGTTTCTGACCAACATCTCGGCAGAGCAACTGACCGGACTCAACGCCAACGCCTTCAGCAACGGCGCCAATGTCATGGCATGGGAGACGGTAGCGGCGCTGGCGCTGATAGCGCTGGCGTTCGTGTTCCTGCCGCGCTACCTGCGTTCCGGCATCGGCACCGTGCCGCAATTCCTGGAACACCGCTACGGCAAGCGGATGCGCACCGTTGCTTCGTTCATCTTCATCTATGCCATCGTGATCGGCTTCCTGCCGTTCGTCCTCTATGCCGGTGCCATTACGCTGGGCCAGCTGTTCGATGTCGAAAGCCTGTTGGGCATCGGCCAGACCGCGACCACCTGGGTCATGGTGATCGCCATCGGCGTGGTCGGCGGCGTCTACGCAGTGTTCGGCGGGCTCAAGGCGGTGGCGGTGTCCGACACCATTAACGGTATCGGGTTGTTGTTTGCGGGATTGCTGGTGCCGATTCTGGGGCTCCATGCGTTAGGGGGCGATGACTTCATGGTCGGCTGGCAAGTGCTGACCAGCCAAGCGCCTGAGCGACTCAATGCGGTGGGGATGACGGCGGATGCCAACATTCCTTGGTACGGCATGATCTCCGGGGTGCTGCTGATCAATCTGTTCTATTGGTGCACCAACCAGGCGATCGTGCAGCGGGCGCTAGGCGCACGCTCGCTGGCCGAGAGCCAGAAGGGCGTGCTGGCGGCGGGATTTCTCAAGTTGGCCGGGGTATTGATGCTGGTGTTGCCGGGCATCATCGCCTGGCACCTACATCAGCAGGGCATGCTGGAGATTCCCACCAAGCCGGGCAGCGATGTGCTAAACGCCGATGTCGCCTATCCCTTGCTGGTGCGGGAGATCCTGCCGACTTGGCTGACGGGGCTCTTCTGCGCGGCGGTGTTCGGCGCCATCCTCAGTTCCTTCAACAGCGGCGTTAACAGTCTGTCGACGCTGATCAGCCTGGATATCTATAAACAACTGCTCAAGCCCAGCGCCACCGATCGCGAAACCGTGGCCGTCGGGCGGGCATTCGCCGCCGTTACCATCGTGATCTGCATCGTTATCGCCCCCTATATCGCCAACGCCGACAGTCTCTACACCTTGATGCGCACCATCATGGCGGTGATCAACGTGCCGATCTTCACCGTGATTCTGTTCGGTGTGATGTCCAAACGCGCCCCGGCACTGGCGGGATACGTCGGGCTGGTGTTCGGCATGGGATTTTTCTATCTCACCCACTTCGTGCTGGGAGACGACCTTGGCTTCGCCCAGGTGCACTGGCTGCTGCTAGTGGGCATCAACTTCCTGCTGATGATCGGTGTGATGAGCGTAGTGCGATATCTCAAGCCGCTGCCCGAAGCGGTCGTGCTGCTGTCCGATGCCCATGGCCATCAAGTGGATATCACGCCCTGGCGCTATGCCCGCCATGCCAGCTGGATATTGGTGGGGCTGTTCGTACTGCTATATGCAGCGCTCTCGCCCTTGGGAGTGACTTCGCCGTCGGGGTCGCTGATGAGCGTCTTGGCAGTGAGCGTGGCGGCATTGCTGCTGCTTTACGGGCTCTATCGTCTGATCACAGCGCGTGGATGGCGGCAGCCGCTGGCGCAGAAAATCAGCAGATAGTGTTTCTTCTTTTCTCTCTTTCTCTGTAGAGCGATTCGTCATGACCATTACCGATTTGAAGACCCACGTTCTCGCTGCACCGCTGGAACAGCCATTTTCGTTCTCTCAGGGGTGGGTGCATCGGCGCACCGCGATGCTGGTGGAAATTCATACCGATGACGGCTTGGTGGGCTGGGGCGAATGTATCAACCACGGACTGCAGCCGCCCCAGGTCGCCCAGGCGATGGTCGAGCATGCGCTCAAGCCGTTGGTGATCGGACGTTCGATCTTCGATCGCGAGGTGCTGTGGGAAACGATGTACAACCATACCCGTCCCTACGGTCAGAAAGGGGCGGCGCTATTCGGCATTGCCGCGATCGATATTGCGCTGTGGGATCTCGTCGGCAAAACCTTGGGACAGCCGATCCATCGCCTGATGGGCGGCGCTTTTCGCAACGAGATTCGTCCCTACGCCACCGGCTTCTATCGTCGCGAGGGCGGTAAGTACCCCGAGGAAGTCGTCGAGGAGGCGCTGCGCCACCAGGCCAACGGCTATCGGGCAATGAAGCTCAAGACCGGCTTTGGTATCGAGGCCGATATCCGTGACATGCGTGCGGTACGCGAAGCGGTGGGGGACGACGCCGTGCTGATGATGGACGCCAACTGTGCCTACAGCGTGCCGGCGGCACGGCGCATTCTGATGGAGCTGGAAGAGACACGAGTGCATCTGTTCGAGGAGCCGTTGAGCCCGGAAAACCGCCATGGCTACCGCGAGCTCAAGGGTATCTCGCGTACCTGGATCGCCGCGGGCGAGAACGAGTACTCCAAGTTCGGCTATCGCGACCTGATCAGCGAAGGTGCGCTGGACATCATTCAACCGGATCTCGGCGCCGCCGGGGGTCTCACCGAGTGCCAGAAGATAGCCGCGATGTCCCAGGCCTGGCACGTGCCATTGATTCCTCACGTCTGGGGGACCGGCATCGGGCTGGCGGCGGCGGTGCAGTTCATCGCCACGCTGCCGCCACAGCCGCTGTCACTGAACCCGGACGAGCCGATGCTCGAGTACGACCAATCGGCCCACCCCTTCCGCCAGGAACTGATCGGCGGGGAATTCGCGCTCAACACCCGCGGTTGCGTGGAGGTGCCCGAAAAACCGGGCCTGGGTATCGAGATCGACCGTTCGATCGTCGATCACTACCGCATCGCCTGAGCCGCCCACTTCCCCGAAACTGGAGTCTGTCATGAGTAACACCAAGAAAGTGCTGCTGTTGGGTGTCGACGGCCTGATTCCCGAGCTCGTCGAACGCTTCTGCGCCGAGGGAGTGCTGCCCAACATTCAGCGCCTGCGAACGGAAGGCGGTAGCACCCGATTGCTGCCTTATATCTCGACCTGGGGCGACACCAACTTCGTCACCTTCCTCACCGGACAGGCACCGGGGAACAGTTGGGTGGGGCAACGTCTTCCGCCCAGCGGGACGCGAAATTTGTTGGAGTTGATGGCCGAAGCGGGGAAAAAGTGTGCGTTGGTACACTTTCCCGAGTCCCTCAAGCCCACCGGTAAGAACGATCTCTGCCTGGCGCCGTTCTGGAGCGGCAAAGGCCCGGCCCCGATGGAGATGGCCCCCGCTGGCCTGCACAGCACCGACCTCTCGCAGTGGCCTGACGTCCCTCAGAACGAGGCGCTGGGCTGGCCACCGAGCGATAGCTTGGCTCATCACCAGAAGCACAACCGCCACGCTATCGAGCGCTCCGAGGCTCACTACCATGCCGCGATCCGGCTCAATGGTGGCGACACTTTGGCGGTGACATTGCGCCCGGCAACCAACGCACAGCTGCAGCTGACAGTAAGGGAGAGCACAGCAATTCTGGGTGTAGGCGAGTGGAGCGACTGGTTGCCCATCGAGGCAAGCGATGAGCGGGGATACGTGCGCTTCAAGCTGCTGGCTTACGATGCCGAGCGGGAGCACGTGGATCTGCTGCAGTCACAGGTCACCGTGCCCAAGCGGCTGAGCAACCACCCTGCCCTAGCCGATTGGCTGACGCAGCGCCACGGGCCATTCATTTCCAAGTGGGCGGTGTCGGCAGACCCCGATACGCCCTATTTCGAAACCAGTTTCGAAGAGGGCCGCTATCAGCTGGAGTGGCTTGTCGACAGCGCCCTGACACTGCTCAACGAGGAGGACTTCCATCTGTTCGCCACGGTTTTTCGTCTCAATGACGAGACCCATCACACCTGCCTCGCCTATTGCGACCCTGAATCCCCTTTCTTCACCGTCGGTGGGCAGGAACGTTATCTGAACACCATCCGCCAGGCGTACCAAGTGCTCGATGACGCGGTGGGCCGCCTGCTAGCCGGCCGGCGCGACGACACGGTGATCGTGCTCGCCTCGGACCATGGTGACGTGCCGAACCATTACCTGTGCGATATCCATCGACGGCTGGCCGAATTCAACCTCTGTGCGCTCGACGAGCAGGGCCGACCGATACGCCAGCTCAGCCGGGCCTTTCTCAAGGATGAGCGCGGCGGCCTGGAAGTCTTCGTCAATCGCGACACGCTGGACGAGGGCATCGTTTCCGAGGCTGACGTGGCCGAAGTGCAGACGAAAATACTCAAGGCCTTGAACACGTGGTACATCGATACCCCGCAGGGTGAGCGTAACGTGACCGCTTTCGCCCTGAAGAAGCAGGACGCCGGCGTGCTGGGTTACTGGGGCGACGCCGCCGGGGATGTGCTGTTCGCTTACGCTTCGGGGTTCGTGTGGGGAGTCAACCGGCGCGGCGATACCGTGGCCGCCGTTGAGAACGCCGGAGCCAACCATGGCCCCCAGGTACCGTCCGCCAGCACCGCGTTCGCCTCCAATCATGGCCTGGCGATCCTCCACGGTGAAGGAATACGGCCCGGCTCCAAGTTGACGTTCGATACCCAACGAGGAATCCAGCGAATGGACAATGCCGGCGCCACGTTCGCGCGCCTGCTGGGCCTGGATACCTCCACCCTCGATGGCAAGCCACTGGATGCGCTGTTGGAGGCTCGTCGATGATGTGGGCTCCCCTGACGCGTGAGCGACGCGCCCACTACCCCACGCTGAGCGGGCGTCATGTCGTGATTACCGGCGGCGCATCGGGGATCGGAGCGGCGATGATCGAGGCCTTTCTGGCCCAGGGCAGCCAGGTATCGATCCTGGATATTGACGACGAAGCCGCACGGGCACTGCAAGCCACGCTGGGGAAGAGCGCATCGTTGAGCTACCGCCACTGCGATCTTACCGATATCGCCGTACTACGGGAGACGTTGAAGGACCTGGAACAGGGCTTGCCGATCGATGCCCTGATCAATAATGCGGCCAACGATCGGCGCCAGGCATTCGACGATATCGAACCGGAGGACTGGGACCACAGCCAGGCGACCAACTTGCGCCATCATTTTTTCGCCGCCCAGGCGGTGGCGCGAGGGATGCGCGAACGCGGGTGCGGTGTGATTCTCAATCTGGGCTCGGTGTCCTGGATGCGCGGCAACCCGTCGATGAGCGGGTATACCACAGCCAAGGCGGGCATCCATGGACTGACGCGCACTCTGGCTCGAGAGCTTGGCCCCCACGGTATTCGAGTCAATAGCCTGGTGCCGGGCGCCGTGATAACGGAAAAGCAGACACGACTGTGGCGAACTCCGGAGCAGGATGCCGAATTTCTCTCTCAGCAGTCGCTCAAGTTCCGCCTCGAGCCAGACGACATTTCTGCCATGGCACTATTTTTGGCCGCCGACGATAGTCGCGGCATGACTGCCCAGTCGATCGTTGTCGACGCTGGGTTAGCACATTGTTAGCTCCCGGGTAGCGCCGGCTGAATGCCATCCAGGCATGACTTGGGCCTATTCTCAAGACAATGACTGACCGTTATTGCCGAGCCTGAAGCGGCTGCTATGCTGTGACTTCAGCGCGGAGGAATGCAGCTCTCCTCAATGTGACGCAAGGTGTACTGCGCCATGCGTTGCCATGCTTCGTCGGTATCTCCTCGATAAGACAAGAGTCGCTCGCAGGCAAACTTGTTGTTGTCGTTCAGATCCAGCACCGCCAGCCTTACCCTTCCAATCAGAGTGCTCACTTTGTGAACCTCGCCGACAAGGAGATATCGAGCACCAGCGGTCTTGGCCTGCCTTGTCAGCGCGGCCAGGCCAGGGGTCCGGTGCGTGCAGCGTTCCATCTCGCACGTCAGGCCGACAAACGTGATCTCTTGGTTCCCGGCAAGACCGCCGTATAGCGTCTCATTGAGCGATTTCAGTCTCGCTTCGTACTCGGCGCTTTGATCCCGGACTTCGCCGGAGGTGTCCTGGAAATCGAACTGGGCCAAGGCCAGGGTCGTCTTTTCGGTATCGGCAATAATCGACGATGCCATTGCAATCGTGCTTGTCAGAAGCAGGAAAGACACTCCGCGCGCGATCCGGCGATATTTGTCCTGTGGGGTCATGGCGCCTCCTGATGGAGCCTGTGTCAGACGCGCCAAGGCCCATGCGGTGGTTCGTTCTAGTCTTAGTGCATGATCGGCTTTACCTCCACCAGAGGAGCCCGGATTCGTCGAGTTTCACGCACTGCGTGCATCGGGGCGGCTCACCTTGCCGCGTCGGCGGACGAGGCTTTGAACTGGGCGGGAGGCTCGTACGCCTTCACCAGGTCGATGAAGGCGCGCAAGGCCGCGGGCACGTGGCGATGGCCGGGGTAGTAGAGCATCAAGCCGGGATAGGGCGGGCTCCATGCTTCCAGCACCGCAACGAGCCGGCCCGATGCGAGCCGGTCGCGGGCCGCAACTTCAGGAACGAAGGCGATGCCGAGACCGTCGGTCGCCGCGTCGACCATGAGGCCGATGTCGTCGAGCGTCAGTGTGCCGGGTACATCGATGGCGATTTCCTGCCCTCGCCGTTCGAATTCCCAGCGGTATCGCTTACCGCTGGGTAGCCGTTGGCGTATGCAGTGATGCTGGCGGAGATCGTCGGGCACCTTGGGCGTGCCGAAGCGGTGCAAGTAGTCCGGCGAGGCCACGGCGAGGAATCGCAGATCATCGCCCAACTTCACCGCAATCATGTCCTGGGGCACCGCCTCACCCAGCCGGACCCCAGCATCAAACCCTTGCTCGACGATATCGACGAGCCGCCCTTCGCTGACGAGGTCGAGTTCCACCGCAGGGTATTGGCGCAGGTAGGCGGGAACGACATGGGCAAGCAGCAGCCGGATCGCCTCCTTGCCGGCATTGATGCGCAACTGGCCGCTGGGTTCGCCACGGTCTTCGGCGAGCGTATCCAGCGTGGCATCCAGTTCCCTCAGGGTCGGCGTATTCGCGCCAAAAACCGACTGCCAGCATCGGTCAGTGTGACACTGCGGGTGGTGCGGTGTAGCAACCTGACGCCGAGCTGCTCTTCCAGATGTCTCATTCGGTGGCTCAACGCCGAGCGCGAAACACCGATGAGATCGGCCGCGCGGCGAAAGCTCCGTTCGGCGGCCACCACGGCGAAGGCGTCCAGGTCGGCCAGAGTCGGCTTGGTCATTGGTGAATTCCTCTCACGTCTTCATCCCATACTAGACGACTTCTGCTTTCCAATCGGGAGCACCACCATGGAGTGGCCAACCCACCCGTAGGAAGGAACAGAACGATGAGCAAAACATGGTTGATTACCGGCGCCTCCTCAGGCCTCGGCCGATTGATGACGGAACGCCTGCTGGCGCGTGGCGATCGCGTGGTCGCCACGCTGCGCCGGGAAGGCGTGCTCGACGAACTGCAACAAGCTCATGGCGAACGCCTGCTGGTGCTGAAACTCGATCTTACCGATGTGGCCGGGATCCGCGAGGTTACACGCCAGGCCTTCGGGCGTATGGGAAGGATCGATGTGGTGGTGTCCAACGCCGGCTATGGGCTCTTCGGTGCGGCCGAAGAGCTCAGCGACGAGCAGATCGACCATCAGATCGCGACCAACCTCACCGGTTCGATCCAGTTGATTCGCGCGGCACTGCCACACCTGCGCGCCCAGGGCGGCGGGCGCATCGTGCAGGTCTCCTCCGAAGGCGGCCAGAAGGCCTATCCCAACTTCTCGCTCTACCACGCCACCAAGTGGGGCATCGAGGGCTTCGTCGAATCGACGGCGCAGGAAGTGGCGCCGCTCGGGATCGACTTCATCCTGGTCGAACCGGGCCCCACCGCGACCGACTTCGCCGCCGGGCTCGTGCAAGGCACACCGTTAGAGGTCTACGACGCAACGCCAGCAGGCGATGTCAGGCGTGCCCTGGCGGATGGCAGCTTCGAGATAAAGGGCGATGCCGCCAGGACGGTGGACGCCATGATCACCGCCGCCGACGCGCCGAAACCACCCTTGCGGCTGGCACTCGGCAGCACGGCGTATACGGGCATCAAGCAAGCGCTGGAAGAGCGGCTTCAGACGCTCGAGGCACAGCGCGAAGTGGCCTTTTCAGCCGATGCGGATTGAGCGTTATCGGTCGATATGAATTCGTACTGCACGCAAAAGGAGGGAGCCGGGTGCTCCCTCCTTCGTTTTGGCTCACGAAGATTGGACCAGTCCCCCGGCGGCCTGCTGGTGCATAAGCCGTCCGGAAAGCCTTCTCGGCCGATGTCGCCAAGGCGCCGCCCGGAGACAGCGCCGGCTTCGGCTTACTGGCTACAACTTCCTGACCTTGCCATGCTCAGCTTGCTTATCTCTTCCTTGCCCTGCTCTTCATCGACGAGCCGGAGATTGGCGCCACCGACGAAGGCCCCCATTTTGATGTATTGCTCAACAAAATAGTTGTTTCCCGATTCCGTCATGAGGCTCAGCGTATTGGGAGAAAATTCGGACTCAGTGGCAACTTCGTGCTCCTGATCACCCTCCACTTGATGGTAGAAAAAAACTCCCCGGGCACTTTCACCGATGCACTCACCGTCAATCCAAATGTCTTTCTTCAGCGCAGCCCCGAAAGGGGATTGTTTGCGAAAGACATACACACCTGCCATTCCCTCTTCCGGGGCTTCGAACTGCTTGGCTTGAGATGACTCCTGCTGCGGTGCCATGTTGACCGAGGCACACCCTGTCATCAAAGCCAGCACCGCCATGGCAGCTGCGGTTTTGATTAGCTTCATTTCAGTTCCCTTTTTTGCGTTTGCTAGCAGCTTCAAGCCACTTTTACTGGCCCACAGGCCACTCTATTTGGCTCTTGCCAAATTCTTTTTATGCATGACAAAACCTCCACGCTCTTCCGCCTCTCCTAAGTATTCGAAGAGTTGGGCTTGGCATTCGAGGTTATTCCTTTGAATCGATGAAAAGGTGGTACAAAGCTCTAAAGAATCCATTTCTATTTAGCATCCTTGCGTACGGGCTATCGTTATCGTGTTTGTGGCCAAGCTTACCATTCAAGGCTGGCTCTCTCTCATGCGCTGGGTCAACGGAAGCCAGCGAAGCGCTACAAGGCGTATGTCAAAACCCATCCGACGCCAGCGGCAGCCATACGTGCTCGTAGCCGATGGTGATCGCAACCCACACCAGCAGTGCCGCCATGGCGAGGCTGAAGCCCTTGAGAAGCCTCGGGTTCTCGATTCGCTATCCAAGCACGGCGCCCATCAGCGCGTAACTGCTGGGGGCGCCGAAGGCCAGCACGGCAAGCCCTAGCGACCAGAACAGCAGGCTCACGCCGTGGATGCCGGCGGCGGGGAATTGGATGGTGGCGATCGGCAGGGTCGCGATCATGCCCTTGGGGTTGCACAGTTGCATGATCAGACCGTCGCGAAACTGCAGCACGCGCGGCGCTTCGCGTACCTTGCCCAGGTCGATGCTCGAGCGAGCAATCTTGACCGCCAGATAGAGGATGTACCCGCACCCCACCGCCCCCACCATGGCAAGCATGTCGCCCCGCACCCAGGCCGCGCCGGCCCAGCCGAACAGCAGGAAGAGCGTGAGCATGGCCAGCCCCACGCCGACGAAGAAGCCGAGGGAAGTTCTGGCCTGCCCGTTGAGGCCGGCATTCAGGCCGAGCAGGTTCACAGGCCCAGGCGTGTACATGACGCCCAGTGCATAGGCGACGATCTCCATGGGATTCTCTCCGACAGGAAGTGCGTTAGGTGGCCGAGCGGCCGGGATTACACGCTGCTAGGTGACGCTGCGTTGGTATGCATGCGGCGTCATTCCATAGATGCGCTTGAAGCGGCGGTTGAAGTGGCTGAGGTCGGTAAAGCCATAGCGGAAGGCCACCTCGTTGGGTGCCACGCCGGCCTCCAGGGCGTTGCGCGCGGCATTGGCCCGGCAGCTCAATACGTACTGGTGCGGCGTGATGCCGAACTGCTGTCGGAACAGGCGCAGGAAGTGGTACTTCGATAAATGTGCGGCCTGGCTGATGTCGTCCAGCGAGAGATCCGCCTCCAGATGCGCGTGGACATATTCCTTGGCGCGCAGCAGCAGCGCATCGGGCCGGCTTACCGTGCCGCCCGGCTGGAACTTGCCGGCACGCTGCACCAGGCGAGTCGCCATGCGATGCAGGGCATGCTCCTGGTCGATGCGCGTGCCCTGTTGATGGATCATGAGCCCGGCCAGATCGAGGATGGCACGGCGCAGCTCTGGGTCCGCCAGCAGGGTGTCGCTACCTTGGAACCGGCCGGCCCGCTGGCTTCCTGCCGCGTCGGCGAACGAGGCCTCGAGCTGAGCGGAAGGCACGTAGAGCATCACGTAGCCCAACGTGCTGTCGTCGCCCGGGTGGCCGTCGTGCACCTGCTCGGGGTTGAACTGGATGACGTTGCCGGGCGGGCTGCGATGGTACTGGCCGCCGCTGAAGAAGTCCTGCCGCCCGGAGAGGGTGACGCCGAAGGCGTACTCCTCATGGGCATGTCGGTCGTAGCTGAAATCACTCAGTGCCGCCTGGAGCACCGTAAGCTCGGGGATATGCTGACTCTTGAAGTACTCAAACCGGCTGGACTGCTTCGCCATGCCACACCTCCCTGAACGCCATACAGGGATAGCGTAAGCCGAGCCTCAGGGAAAGGCTTGGATATTATTGCGGAAAGCGGCCAAGGGAGATAATTCCCGGCATAGTAACTCTGGCAATAGCTACAACCTCGACAATTGGCGCGCCGTGGCGATCAGCAGATCCGAGAGGTTCTGCTCAAGCTCCTCGGGCATGCTCCGCACCCGGGACATCGAGATGCTGACCGCCGCTCGCGGTCGGTTGTGCCTATCCAGTACCGGTACGGCAATCGAAATGTCGGAGAGAAAATACTCTTCCACCGACAGGGCATACCCCTGGCGCCGGAAGCGGGCCAAGCGTTCCATGATCGCCGGCACCTCGTGCACGGTGTTCGGCGTATAGGCCTTGCGCTGCGTTCGCTCCAGAATCGCTTGCGCCTCCCCCTCTTCCAGCTGCGACAGCATCGCCAGCCCGGGCGCCGTACAGAACGCCGGCAGGCGCGATCCAATGGTGATGTCGGTATCCAGCATGTTGCGGCTCAGCAAGCGGGAGAGATACACCACGTCTTGCCCGTCCAGGATCGTCAGGCTGACCGAGCCTTCTGTCTCCTTGCTCAGGTTCAGCAGGTAGGGGCGTACCTTGTCGACCAGTGGATGCGCATGGAGGTAGTGCGCGGCGATGTCCAGCGTGCGCACGCTGGGTTCGATCAACTGCGTCTCCTCGTTGCGTTGCAAGTAGCCTAGCTGCGTCAAGGTATGAACGAAACGCTGCGCCGCACTCCGATCCATGTCGCAGCGTTCCGCCAGCTGCTTGACGCTCATCGCAGGGTGTTCGGCATCGAAGACCTCGAGGATCCGAAACGCCTTCACCACGCTCTTGACCATCAAGCGGTCCACTTTTTCTTTTTCGCTCAAAGCCTTACCCCTCCCAAGCCGGATCTTTTCGCAAGAAAAGTCGTTTCTTGTGTTGATTTTGGGTTTTACAACGCTCGCCATTCGACTACATTGATTAAATGTAGATCATGCCTGATCGCATTGCAATCACAAAGACGCAAACAACCGAGAGGCAATCATGTCCGAACACATCCTCACCAACAAGCAAGGCCGTGTCGGCGTCATCACCCTGAACCGCCCCGAAGTCCTCAATGCCTGGCACAGCGAGATGCGTCAGCAGCTCATCGCCGCGCTCGACGAGTTCACGAAGGACGACTCGCTCGGCGCCATCGTGCTGACCGGAGCGGGCGAGCGAGCCTTCAGTGCCGGCCAGGATCTCAACGAGACCCGGTCCTTCGACGCCGAACGGGCCAAGAGCTGGGTGGGAGAGTGGGAGACCCTCTACGGCAAGCTGCGCAGCAGCCCCAAGCCCATCATTGCCGCGCTCAACGGAGTGGCGGCCGGTTCGGCCTTCCAGGTTGCCCTGCTGTGCGACTTCCGCGTCGCCCATGCCGACGTTCGCATGGGGCAGCCCGAAATCAACTCGGGTATCGCCAGCACCACCGGCCCCTGGATCATGCGCGAACACCTGGGGCTCGCTCGTACCATCGATCTGACCCTGAGCGGTCGCCTGATGAATGCCGACGAGTCGCATGCCCTCGGCTTGATCAACCGCCTGGTCGCTGCCGACCAGGTGCTGCCGGAAGCGCTGGCGCTGGGGGAGGAACTCGCCGACAAGCCGCCCGTTGCGATGCGTCTGGATCGTCAGCGCTTCAAGGAGATCACCGAGCCGGGCTTTCGCGACTGCCTCGAGGCGGGGGTTCGCATCCAGGGCGAGGCCTACGCCTCGGGCGAGCCGGCACGCATGATGGAGCTCTTCCTCAAGCGCCGAAACGGTTGAATCGAGATCTGACCACATGATATTCAACCTCAACGATCCCAGTTTCATCCTCGCGCTGCGCGATATCGCAACGCGCGAGCCGGAGCGTTTGTTCGGGCACTTTGATCAACGCCCCCTGACGTTCGGCGAGCTCGACCGCCAGGCCGAGGCGCTCGCCGCCTACCTGAGCCGGGAGTTGGGCATACGCCCCGGCGAGCGTGCCGCGGTCATGATGCACAACGGCCCCGAGGCCATCGCCATTCTGTTCGCCCTGGCCAAGGCCGGTATCGTCTGGGTGCCGGTCAATGCTCGCCAGCGCGGCAATGGATTGAAGTACATCCTCGAGCATTGCGACCCCGCGGTCCTGTTCACCGATACCGACCTGTGGCCGGTCGTCGTCGATAGCGGGGCGGCATTCGCGGGCAAGGCGCTGCTGCTGGGAGGCGCGGAAGACACGATCACCGAGCATCTGAAAGGCAAGGAGAGACTGGACGCACCGGCGCCGGCCATGTCGGAGCTGTACGCCTTGATGTACACCTCCGGCACGACGGGCAAGCCCAAGGGGGTGCGCGTCACGCACGCGATGATGGCCTACGCCCTGAAGAGCGTCGAGCTGCTGTGCTCCATCAAGCCAGGTGACGTCTTCTTCCAGTGGGAGCCCTTCTATCACATCGGCGGCGCCCAGATGCTGTTGCTGCCGCTGTTCTTCGATGTGCGGCTCAGCCTGACCGAGCGCTTCAGTGCCAGTCGCTTCTGGGAGCAGGTCAATGCCAGTGGCGCGACCCACATCCATTATCTGGGTGGCGTGCTGCAGATCCTGCTGAAGCAACCGCCCAGCGAGCTGGAAAGCGCACACAACGTGCGTATCGCCTGGGGTGGGGGCTGTCCTAGCGACATCTGGTCGACCCTTCAGGATCGCTTCGGCTTCGAAATACGCGAGTGCTACGGCATGACGGAAGCCTCGAGCCTGACCACCTTCAATGCTGAAGGAAAGCCAGGGTCGGTGGGCCGTGCCGTCCCCTGGCTGGACGTCACCATTCACGATGATCGGGGCCGCCCGGTACCGACAGGCGAACCGGGCCAGGTGGTGGTCCGTGAAACGCAGCCCGGCGTGCTGTTCGATGGCTACTTCCGCAACGCCGAGGCCACGGAGAAAACGCTGGCAAACGGCGTGCTACATACCGGCGACCGCGGCTGGCTCGATGCGGACGGCTTTCTCTACTTTCTCGGGCGCATCACCGATAGCGTGCGCTGTCGGGGCGAGAACGTTTCGGCCTGGGAGGTGGAGTCGGTCACCCAGCAGCACCCCGATGTAGAAGAGTGCGCGATGATCGGTGTCGCCGCCGACATCGGTGAGCAGGAGATCAAGCTCTTCCTGAAGCCGAAAGCCGGTCGCGACATCGAGCCTCGTGAGCTTTACCTGTGGCTGAAGGAGCGCCTGGCCTCCTACCAGTGCCCGCGCTATCTCGCCATCGTGGATGAGTTCGAGCGAACTCCCAGTCACCGCATCGTCAAGCACAGCCTGCCCAAGACCCTACACGAAGCCTGGGATAGCCAACGGCTTCATTGAGCGTGAACCAGAGGTAAAAGATGGACAATAACGACAAGAGAAAAGACCCGACCACCCTTCCTACAACTAGAAAAGAGGAGACCAACAGCATGGTCCATGTACTGCGCAAGACCGCCGCCATTACCTCGTTGACCCTGGCAGTCAATGGCCTGGCCCACGCCGACGTCTGGGACCTTCCTTCCCCGCAGCCTTCGGACAACTACATCACCGAGAACGTCAGTTGGTTCGCCGATCAGGTGCGGGAGGCCACGGATGGCGAACTGGACATACGCGTTCACCCGAGCGGTTCGCTGTTCCCCGGCGATCAGATCAAGCGCGCCGTTCAGCGCGACCAGGCACAGATAGGCGTTCATGTCCTGTCCGCCCACCAGAACGAGAACGTCCTTTACGGCATCGATTCCGTGCCTTTCCTGGCGGATTCCTTCGAAGAATCCGCACGGCTCTGGGAAGTGACCAGGCCGGCACTGGACGAGATGATGGCGGAACAGAACCTTCAGCTGCTCTATCACATCCCCTGGCCCCCGCAAGGCATCTTCTTCGACCGCGAGATCGAGTCGCCCGAAGATGCGGAGGGCCTCAAGTTCCGGGCCTATAATACGGCGACGGCACGCTTTGCCGAGCTGATGGGAATGACGCCGACCCTGATCGAGGAAGCCGAGCTTTCGCAGGCGGCCGCCACCGGCATGGTGCAATCGCTGATCTCCTCCGGCGACCCCGTCTACAACCACCAGCTTTGGGACTATCTGCCCCACTTCTACGATGCCAAGGCTTGGCTCGTGCTCAGCCACGTCTTCGTCAACAAGGACCGCTGGGAAGCTCTCGACGAGGAAACGAGGCAGGAAGTCCTGGCCATTGCCGCAGAAGCCGAGCAGCGCGGCGAGGAGCAGGCCAGGGAACTCACCGATGAACTCAAGAGCCGACTGAGCGACAAGGGCGTTGCGATCAACCAGCCCAACGAGGAGCTGCAAGCGGAATTCAACCGCATCGGTGAAGCGATGCAGGCGGAGTGGCTGGAGAAGGCCGGCCCGCAAGGCCAGCAACTGGTAGAGGAATATCGTGCCATGCAGTGACGGCACGGTTCATGTCCCCATTCCGCGGAATGGGGACTCCGCTTAGCTGGTTGAACTAGAGGTCGCTCCCATGAATTCCTCCACTCCCCGTGCAGCCAGGTGGCTGGAAACGCTCTATCGCGTCTTCGGGTATCTCGCCGCGCTATGCATTTTCATCATGCTGGTCGTGATCGTCGTCCAGGTGATGCTGCGCTGGAGCGGCATGACCCTGCCTGGCGCCACCAACTATGCCGGCTACCTGATGGGCGCCAGCACATTCCTTGCCGCGGCCTACACCTTTCATGAAGGCGGGCATATCCGCGTCGGTCTCCTGGTGGAACGGCTCGGGCGCTTTCGCCCCATCGGCGAGCTGTGGTGCCTGCTGGTCGCGGGCGGCATCGCCGGCTTCATCACGTGGCACGCCTTCGATGCGGCCTATTGGTCATATCGGTTTGGCGACGTCTCATCAGGGCAAGATGCCATGGCGCTCTGGATACCCCAATCGCTGCTCGCGCTCGGCTCCACGGCCTTCACGATCTCGATCGTCGACCATTTCGTGCGCACCCTGGCCGTGCTGTTTCGTCCCGCACGCGCCAACCACCACGGACCCCATCCCGTGAGGAGTCTCTGATGGATTTCACCGAACTGGCCATTGCGCTTCTGCTCATCCTTTTCCTGCTGCTGGGCTCCGGTGTCTGGGTGGCCCTGTCCCTGGTCGGGGTGGCTATCGTGTGCATCGCGTTCTTCACGGGCCGCCCCATCGGAGCCTCGATGTACAGCACGCTTTGGACGTCTTCGACAAGCTGGACGCTCACGGCCCTTCCTCTGTTCATCTGGATGGGAGAAATTCTCTACCGTACGCGGCTTTCCGAAAGCCTCTTCCGCGGATTGAGCCCTTGGCTCAGTTGGCTGCCTGGGCGGCTGATGCATACCAACGTCATCGGCTGCACCCTGTTCGCCGCGGTCTCGGGTTCTTCCGCCGCCACGCTGACCACCGTGGGCAAGATGTCCATGCCTGAGCTCAAAAAGCGCGGTTATTCCGACTTCATGAGCGTGGGAACACTGGCCGGCGCCTCCACCCTTGGCCTGATGATTCCCCCCTCGCTGACCATGATCGTCTATGGCGTGATCACCAATCAGTCCATCCCCAAGCTTTTTATCGCGGGGATACTTCCTGGCTTGATATTGGCCGCGCTGTTCATGGGGTATGTCGTGGCCTGGGGAATCCTGAAGAAGCCCAACATCGACAAAGAACCGGCCATGACGATGAAGCATCGCCTCTATGAATCGCGCCTGCTGATTCCTGTCGCACTGTTGATTATCACCGTGATCGGCTCGATGTACTCCGGCCTCGCTACCGCGACGGAAGCCGCTGCCCTCGGGGTCGTCGGTGCCCTGCTGCTCGCTGCCATACAGCGAAGCCTGACCTTCTCTTCGCTGGTGGAGAGCCTGATGGGGGCAGCGAAGACTTCCTGCATGATTGCCCTGATACTGGCAGGCGCCTCGTTTCTGACGCTGGCAATGGGCTTTACGGGACTTCCGCGCGGTCTGGCCGAGTGGGTGGGCACGCTGGATCTCACGCCTTTCATGCTGCTGCTGGCCCTGATGTTCGTCTACATCGTGCTGGGCTGCTTTCTCGACGGCATCTCGGCGGTGGTGCTGACCATGGCCGTCGTCACGCCCATGCTCAACGCAGCCGGTATCGATCTGCTCTGGTTCGGTATCTTCGTCCTGGTCATGGTGGAGATGGCGCAGATAACGCCCCCGGTCGGCTTTAATCTTTTCGTCATGAAGGGTCTGACCAACCACAGCCTCGGCTTTATCGCCAAGGCCGCGGCGCCGATGTTCCTGATCATGGCGCTCATGGCGCTGCTGCTGATTGCCTTCCCCGGCCTTGCCACTTTCCTGCCCGGCTACATGAATGAAGCCACGATGTGACTTCGATATCGGCCTTGTCGTTGCGCCCCCGATTGGGCACGCGTCTGGGCGATTCGAAGCATGGGGGAAACAGGATTCAACCGAGCGGTAAATGCAGGATGGCGCCGCGCAGGCTGCGCTCGTCGGCCCAGAGCTTGCCCAGAGTGATGGGCAGACGAAAGCGGCGCTTGCCGGCTGCGCCGGGGTTGAACAGCAGTCGGCCGCCCTGCCATTCGTGACGCGGCTTGTGGGAGTGGCCGTGGAGCACGACGTCGCAGGAGGTGGCCGGGTCGAATTCCTGCAGAATATGCACCAGGTGCAGGCGCCAGCCGTTGACGGTGAGATTCCAGGTCAACGGCAGCGCCTCGGCCCAGGCGGCGGTGTCGATATTGCCGCGCACCGCCACCACCGGAGCCAGCTCCGCCAGCCGCTCGAGGATGGCGGCGTCCTCATCCCGGCTACCCACGTCGCCCAGATGCAGAATGAGCTCGCAGCCCTCCAGCATCGTCAGCGCCTCAGGGCGCAGCAGCCCATGGGTATCGCTGATGACGCCGATTGGCAGCTCGGTAGTGATCGAGGACGTCATGGCTCACGCGTGGCACTCACGCCCTTCCAGTCTTCGAGGTCCAACTCGGGCCGCTCGGCACGGAAGCGGGCGTAGAGCTCGATACCGCGCGAATCTTCCAGAATATCCACCTGAATGCCCTTGTCGCGCAGCAGGAGTTCCGTGCCAGAGGCATTGGTGACATCGCCCACCACCACGCGGGAGAAGCCCCGCATGTGAAGCAGGGTTGCACAGACCTCGCAGGGGCTCAGTGAGGTAAAGAGCGTGGCTTGGCTGAAGTCGCGGCGGCCGGCATCGCGAATGGCGGAGGTTTCGCCGTGGTTGTAGGGATGATTCTCCTGCACCAGGGTGTTGTGCCCCTTGCCGAGGATACGACGCATGGCGTTGTCGACGATCACCGCACCGATGGGGCAGCCGCCCTCGTCATGGCTCTTTTGCGCCAGCAGCACCGCGACCCGCATGAAGTCGGCATCGGTCAATCGCTGGGTGAACGCATCGTCCATCAGCATCGGCAGGCTGGCGGTAGGCATGTGCGCGATGGCGGCCAGGGCTGCCTCCGTCACCTCCGATTGTGAATTCAATAGCGCTTCCATGGTGCCTCCGCCTGAGTTTAGGGGTGTGTCACTTCATTTCGAAGCCGCGCTTGGTCAGGAACTCGCGCATATGGGCGCGCAGCTTGCTGTCGAACAGCGGGGTGAGATTGCGTGACCAATTGGTGTCCTTGTTGCCGCCCTTGCGCTCGCTGTAATAGGCCTGCATGGCCTCGTCGAAGGCCGCCACCTGCTCGTCGTCGTCGGTGTAGTAGTCCTCCTTGAGGATAGCTTCCACCGGCAGGCGTGGTTTGACGTCCGGATCGATGGCCGGATAGCCGAGACACATGCCGAACACCGGGAAAACGTGCTCCGGCAGGCGCAGCAGGTCGCTGATGGCCTGGGGGTTGTTGCGAATACCACCGATGTAGCAGATGCCGAGCCCCTCGGATTCGGCGGCGATGGCGACGTTCTGGGCCATCAGTGCGGTATCCACGCTTGCCACCAGCAGCTGCTCGGTCATGCCGCGCACGACGTTGGCGCCGGTGCGTTCGGAAGCCTCGGTGGGGCGCTTCATGTCGGCGCAGAACACCAGGAAGTCGGAGGCGGTGGCGACATATGACTGGCCGCCGGCCAGCTCGGCAATCATTTCGCGATTGGCCGGATCCTTCACGTGAATGACGGTGTAAGCCTGGACGTGGCTCGACGTCGCCGCGGCTTGGCCGGCGCGAACCAATTCCCGCAGCAGCTCGGCAGGAATCTTCCGGTCGGTGAATTTGCGAATCGAGCGATGTGCTTTCAGCAGTTCGATGGTGGGATTCATGTCGCCTCGCGTAATGTCTGTCGATCGTTACTCTGCTTAGTATCTTTCATTGGCGGGGGCATTGCATTGTCTGCCCTGGGATGGAGAGTCCGGCAAGCTGCGCCGAACGTTAGCGGCCCTTGTAAACCAAATGCGAATCGTACTCGAAGATAATATCAAGTGGCTGAATTTCAAGGAAAAATTGACCACACCCATCGATTCACTCTAGGATGAGCCAATCTACCCCCTCACGCTAATACAGGGAACCGCATGAAAGGCAAACAGACCATCATCGACGCCTTGAACGGCCTGCTGGCGGCGGAGCTCGCCGCCATGGACCAGTACTTCATCCATTCCGAGATGTACGCCGACTGGGGGCTCACCAAGCTTTATGAGCGCATCGCCCATGAATTCGACGATGAAAAGGGCCATGCCAAGCAATTGATCGAGCGGATCCTGTTTCTGGAAGGCAAGCCCGACATGCATACCCGTACCCCGGTACGCGTCGGCCAGGACGTCGAGGAAATGCTCGGCAACGACCTCCAGCTCGAATACGAGGTGGGAGATGCCCTGAAGGAAGCCATTGCCCTGTGCGAGCGGGAGCAGGATTTCCAGACCCGCAACGTATTGCTGGGACTGCTCGCCGATACCGAAGAAGACCATGCCTATTGGCTCGAGCAGCAGCTACGGCTGATCAAGATGCTGGGCAAACCGAACTACCTTCTCTCCCAGATGTGAGCCCAGGGCGCCCGGCCGAGATTGCCATGCTAAGCTCAAGTGTCTCATTAGCTCGATAACGGAATGACGCATGGAAGAGATCGGCCTGAGATGGCTGCTGGGCCAAGGTGTCAGCCTGGTGGCGCTGGCCCTGTGCATCGTAGCCTTCGCCAGCAAGCGCGACGATCGGCTGTTCGTGCTGCTGCTGTTCGCCAACGTTGCCTTCGCCGCGCAGTTCGCCCTCTTCGAGAGCTGGGTGGCCGCGGGCATCTCGGCGCTGATCGTGCTGCGCATCGCCCTGGTGCGTCGCTTCCCGCGCAATCGCGCGTTCATGCTCGGCATGCTGCTCGCCACTCTGGTGGTCGCCCTGCTGACCTGGAGTGGCCCGCGCGACATCCCGGCCCTGGCCGCGGGCCTGCTCGGCACCTACGGCATGTTCATGCTGAGCGGCATTCCCATGCGCATTGCACTGGCTACAGCGGCGCTGTGCTGGGTTGCCAGCAACGTGCTGGCGGGCTCGATCGGCGGCACCATCGCCGAGAGCCTGATCTTCCTGACCAATGTGATCACCATGCTGCGCCTACGGCGCGATGCGCGGTTGCAGTGCTCGGCGTGAGATTTCCTGTTTCTTTATGTCATGTCGCTATGGCTTGTAGCGCGTCAATGCGATACCGCATGCGATTAGACCAGACGAGATGAACCGCCAGACGCCGAAGCCTTCCTTCAAGATGAAAGTGGAAATCAGCGCCGCGAACAGTACGCTGGTTTCACGCAGGGACGAAACCATGCCGAGCGGGGCATAAGCCATTGCCCAAATGACGATCCAGTATGCGCCGACTTGCATACCTCCACCGATGGCTGCAGGGACTAAGCTGCCGCCAGCAATGTTTTTTATCGCTTTGAACTTCCAGGTAAGAGCAATGAGGAACGTCAGCAAACCGTTGCCTATCGTCAAGCACACCGCGAAGCCTAAAGCCGAGCCAGCTTGCCGCGCCCCCAAGCCGCCCACCAGCGTGTAGGAAGCGATTAAAGCCCCCGTGCCGAGGGCCAGCATTATGGCACGAGGATTACTGGTAACACCGGCTCTTGTATCGAATGCTAGCGACATCACGCCAACCGACAGGAAGAGCACCCCGAGTAGCGGAAGGAAGCTCAGTACTTCACCAGCGAACACGGCGGCCCCCAAGGTAACAAGCAAAGGCGCCGATCCTCGAGCGATAGGATAGACCTGTCCAAAGTCACCATAGTGATAGGCCATGGGCAGACAGAAGTGATAAGCCGTGTGAATCAAGATGGCCAAAGCGAGAAGTGGCCAGCTAGCGGGATCCGGGAGTATCACGAAGGGTAAGGCGAACGCAGAGAGGAGACTTCCAAATAGCGTAATTACCGCCATGACAGCGATTCTGTCACCACCTACTTTGACAACAGCGTTCCAACTTGCATTGAAAAATGCGGCCAGCAATACGACCAAAAAGATCTCAACGCTCATTTCATCCCCGTTCCATGGCCATACGCAGTTACTCAGTGAGCGACGGCCTAACTGAGCGCATGCCGATCGCACGGTTTAGCGGGAGGCGCCCATCCAGACGTCCATCCACGAAATAGCCTGCCCGCTTTCTTTATGATTCCTCAGCTTAGCAGCTGGGTTCGTGCTTGGCTGACAAGTTGCCGTAATGCTGGGATTCGCACTTGGCGCCAGGCTGCGCCAATGTCGCTTGAGGATGCGTTTGTGCACCTCGGCCATGGCATCTCTTTCAGCTGAAAAATCCACTGGATGCAGGTGCGCTCAATGGTGTCGTTAAGCGGCGGCGTACGCAGACCTGAACGTTGTCAAGGCCAGGTACGCTGGCACCACGCTCATGGCAAGCCGCCTAGGCCAACCCTCGCCCGCTTACAGCTCCGGCCTTGGCTGGCTGAAGTCCACTACGGGGCGTACTTCGATGGCTCCGATACTGGCCAACGGATGTCCACTTGCTACTCGGGTGGCTTCCCCAAGGTCCTGCGCCTTGATGAGAATGAAACCGCCCAACACTTCCTGGGTTTCCATGAAGGGGCCGTCCGTCGCCAGCACTCCACCTTCTCGCTTCCGCACGACCTGGCCAGTTTCCGGCAGCTCCAGAGCTTCGCCCATGACGAAGTGGCCGCTCGCCTTCAGCACCTCGTCGTAGCTCGTGCACTTCCCGAGCACTGCGTTGGCTTCGGGGCTGCCGCCAAAAAGCACCTTGGGATCGTAGTAGATGAAGCAGGCGTAGCGCATGCTGGGCTCCTTTCGTTGTGTGTATGGTTCATTATCGTTTTGGCGCTCATGTTTTCGACATGTCAGGTCCTGTCGAAATCGCTGTGGCCCAATCGACTAGCAGGAGTCAGCACAATCGACTAACCCTGTTACACAACCCGATGTAGTTTGCTTATGTCGCGCATGATCTTCGTGAACCTACCCGTTGCCGATCTGAAAAAATCGATGGCGTTCTACGAGGCGCTGGGCTTTACCAACAACCCGCATTTCACCGACGAGACGGCAGCGGGCATGGTGTTGAGCGAGACGATCCATGTGATGCTGCTCACTCATGACAAATGGCGCACCTTCACCGACCGCCCGATTCCGCCGGCCGACTCCAGCGAAGTAATGCTCGCCCTCTCGTGTGAGAACCGCGAGGCGGTGGATGCCATGTGCAAGGCAGCTTCGGCCAATGGCGGCACGGCGGATATCAACCCTCCCCAGGACCACGGTTTCATGTACGGTCGCTCCCTGGCAGACCTCGATGGCCACGTCTGGGAGTCATTCTGGATGGATCCGGCGGCCATTCCCCAGGATGGGGCCACAGGCTGACAGGAAGCGTCACGATACAGGGGAGGGAGAACGCATGCTGTCGTTGATTCTGTGGTTTTCCGCCATCGGTTGTGGACTTGTCGCCGGGCTCTACTTCGCCTTCTCGGGATTCATCATGCAAGCCCTCGGCCGCATCGACCTGGGGGCCGGCATCAGTGCCATGAACGCGATCAACAAGGTCATCCTCCGCTCCCCGTTCATGCCGCTCTTCTTCGGCACGACTCTCGCCAGCGCTGTGCTGGCCGCCCTTGCCCCGATGCGCTGGGGCGAGCCTGGAACAGCGCTGATGCTAGCAGGCGGGCTGATCTACGTAATCGGCATGTTCGGCGTCACGTTGGCCTTGAACGTGCCGCTCAACAACGAACTGGCCAGAGCTGCGGTGACTAGCGATGCGACCGCCGTCTGGCCGCGCTACTTGAAGCATTGGACACTTTGGAATCATGTACGCACGGTCGCGTCGACGGTCGCTTGCAGCTGCTTCATCGCGGCCCTGTTGGCTGTATGAGCGAGGGATTGGCCCATTTACGCCGCCCCGTGAGCACATTCCGCCCCCGCTCAGTCAGGGCGAGCTGGCGGTGGGGCCATTCCCGGTGGGTAGCGCTGATATCGAGAAGCGGCTGGGGTGCGGCGATCAGCGGCTGGAGTAGCCACCAGAACATCAGGTCGCCCAGGTAGGGCAGCGGTTCGTACTCGCGCATCAGGTACGAGAATGCCTTGCCCACCGCTAGCGGGCCGTGGTCGCGCACGATTTCGAGCGTCAACCGTTCCGTCAGGCCGAGGCCGGTATCCGGTGATGGAAACTCCTGCAGGTGCCGGGCCAGCGCGCGGCCCATCATCGGCAGAGCCGGTGTGCCGGTGGCGGCGAGCGCTTGCAGCGGTTCAAGGCTGCCCGCGGTAAGCGCCCGCCAGGCCCGGGTGCCCAGTTCGAGCAGTGGCGCCTCGACGGGGCGCCGCTGTCGCCACAGCCAGGCCAGTAGATCCGGCGCAAGCTGGCCGATGCCGATAAAACGCTCCACCCCGGGCACTGACTCTACCGCCACCAGCTCGATCCGCGCCTTGGGCGGATTGATTCGCAGGCGGTGCAGCAGGTAGGCGAGAATCAGTTGATCGTAGCTGTCGTGCTCGAACCACAGCACCAGCCGTTTATAACGCTCGAGCTGGTTCAAGGCCTCGTAGCCCTTGCGCAACCGGGCCAGGGCATCCCGCTCGGACATGCCGGAAACCTCCGCCAGGAAGCCGGCCCGCAGCCGCATCAGCTCCTCGGGCGACAGGGCGCGCAGCGGGCCGATGCAGAACGGATCCGAGAACTCGAGGAAGTCGCCCTCGAAGCCGGCGGAGCGCAGGCTGTGCTCGATATCCGAGCCGCAGCGAATGTGCAGCGTGGCCATATCGCGGTCGCCGCATTCACTCAACAGCCGCCGCGAGGCATCGAGCGATTCGATATGTGACTTGAACTTCGCCCAACTGGGAAAACCGCATTCGCGGGCGATGACGAACTGGGCGTCGGCCAGTTTCAGCGGCGTCTGGCGCGGCGGTATGTGCTGAAGCATCCTCGCCAGGGCGGGCGGTTCGTCGGCACGGGCGGCCTTGAGCAGTTCCTTGGCGCGCTTGCGCTGCTGTTCGAGATTGAAGCGGCCGTGAGACGTGGCGTCACGCCGGGGGAGCGTGGACATACGATTCCCTCCATGCGCCTGTGTCCGCCGGGCAGGCCGGGAGTCGTATGGAATCCATGATGTAAAACGATGGGCGCAGCCCTTTCCGCGGACGGGGACGCCTTGCGGCGCAGCCCTTAGCCTCTCCGAAAACCACAGAAGCGTCAATCCGGGCTCGCCCCATTCCTTGACCCGCCAATTTATCATGATAAATTTTATGGTATGCGTCGGTACTCCCCTCGCCGGCGCCCGGCGAACAAGGACAACGACATGCAGACAACCGAGCAGGCGCTGACACAGCGCAAGAAGAAGTGGTACCGGACGGTACCCGACCCCATGGTCTTGATCTTCCTGATTCTGCTGGCCACCTATGCCCTCACCTTCGTGGTCCCGGCGGGTGAGTACGAGCGGGTCGAGCAGGATGGCCGAACCCGCGTGGTGCCGGAATCCTTCACCTACCTTCCCGATGTGGATGCCATCTCGCCGTTCGACATTTTCGTGGCGGTCCCTCGTGGCCTCAACGAGGCGTCGCTCTATCTGTTCATCGTGTTCATTGCCGGCGGCCTGTTCCATATCCTGCAGCGCACCGGCGCCCTGGAGAATGCGATTGGCGTGGCGGTGAACCGAGTCGGCGTCGAACGACGCAACATCATCATTACCGCTGGCACCTTCATCTACGGCTTCTTCGGGGTGGCCGTGGGCTTCGAGAACAATATCGCCCTGGTGCCCATCGCGGTGCTGATCGCCAGCGCCATTGGCTGCTCCAGCTTGGTCGGCACCACCATGGCCGTCGGCGGTATCGGTATCGGCTTTGCGCTTTCGCCGATCAATCCCTACACCGTGGGCGTGGCCCAAGGCATAGCCGAGCTGCCGACCTTCTCCGGTGCCTGGCTGCGCGCCCTGCTGGTGGTCTCTTCGCTGGCCCTGCTCTCGTTTTACATCTGCAAGTGGGTGGTCAAGATGGATTTCGAGGAGCCGGACAACGCCAAAGCCATGACCAAGTCCCTGGATGAGTACCAGTTGACCAAGCAAAACAAGATGACCTTGGCCGTGTTCATCTTGGGCCTGGCAGCGATGCTGGTAGGGGTTTTCACCCAAGGTTGGTATATCAATGAGATCGCCGGTATGTTCCTGTTGATTGCCATCGTGATCGGCATCGTCAATGGGCTCTCCGCCAATGAAATCGTCCGCCAGATGATGGAGGGTGCCTCCAAGGTGACGGCCGGGGCACTGGTGATCGGCCTGGCCGCCTCCATCCAGGTGATCCTCAACCAGGCCCAGATCATCGATACCATCGTTCACGGACTGAGCGGCCTGATTCAGGGGATTCCCGGCGCCATGTCGGCAATCATGGCCAGTGTGGTGCAGGGAGCGATCAATCTCTTCGTGCCTTCAGGCTCCGGACAGGCCCTGGTCACCATGCCCATCCTGATCCCGGTGGCCGATCTGGTGGGCATGAGCCGCCAGTTGATGATCACCGCCTTCCAGGTCGGCGACGGCCTGACCAACCTGATCGTGCCCACTTCCGGCGGCACCCTGGCCATGCTGGCCCTGGGGCGGGTCTCCTACGTGAAGTGGCTGAAGGCCATCCTGCCCTTCATGGCGCTGGTTTATATCCTGGCCTGGGTCGGCCTGGTCATCGGTCACTACGTCGGCTACTGAGTCACCTCATGACCCTGTCCCTCATCCACTTGCAGCCGGCGACCGGCACGGTCGCCGCGCTGACGGCCACCGGCGGCGTGGCGGTGGGCGGCTACGTGCATCACGCCTGGCGTGGCCTGGGTGCTTGCACAACCCAGGGGCTGGTCACGAATCCTTGGTACCCCGAGAGTATTCGCCAGGCACTGGGCCGGCACTGCACTGCCCAGGAAGCCCTGCAGGAGGTGATCCAGCAGGACAGCGGTGCGTCGCGCCGCCAGTGCCTGGTGATGGATGCCAGCGGTCAGGCCGCGGTGCACTCCGGCAGCGACAACGTCGCGGTGTTGAGCGCCGAGCTGCGCCCTACGGTGGCGGCGGCCGGCAACATGCTGGCCGATGAGCAGGTCGTGGCGAAACTACTGCAAAGCTTTCTGGCGCTGACCTGCACCAACCCCGACGAGGTATGGGCTCAGAATGCCACACCCCGCTACCGCGACGGCTACGAGGCACACATGCTGGAGACCTTGGTCGAGTCGCTGGACGTGGCTTTGCAGGTCGGCGGCGATGCCCGCGGCACCCGCTCGGCCGCCCTGCGCATCGAGTCCTTCGATACCGCCCCCATCGACCTGCGTGTGGACTGGGACGACGACCCCGCCGGTGCGCTACGAGCGTTGGCTCGTCGTGTGCGCGCTCCGGAGTTCTCCGCCTTCCTCGCCTCGCTGCCCACGAAATGATTTCAGGAGAGAAGCATGACCGATTCCACGACGCAGGCGACACTGGGCCGCCGACTGATGGCACGCCTGGACGAGGCCGCGCGCCACTCCCGGCCCGGCCCAGGCGTCACGCGCCTGTTCTGCTCCGACGAGCATCGTGCGGTACTGGAGCCGATTGCCGACTGGATGCGCCAGGCCGGGCTCACCCCGGAACTCGATGCATCCGGCAACCTGATGGGGCGAAATGCGCACGCCATGGCGGGCGAAAAGACACTGATATTGGGCTCCCATCAGGACACGGTCGCCGAGGGGGGCAAGTACGATGGCATGCTGGGCGTTGCCCTGCCGCTGCAAGCCCTGCAAGCCCTGAAGGAGACCGGCATCGAGTTGCCCTACGGGGTCGAGGTGGTGGCCTTCGGCGATGAGGAAGGCACGCGTTTCCAGTCGACCCTGATCGGCAGCCGCGCCCTGGCCGGCACCTTCGACCCCGCGAGCCTGGAAGCGCGCGACGCCGAGGGCATATCACTCAGCGAGGCCCTCGAGGCTTTCGGCGGCAACCCGCAAAAGATTCCTCATCTGGCGCGCAGGCCCGAGTCGGTCATCGGCTTCGTCGAGGTGCATATTGAGCAGGGGCCGGTGCTGGAACAGCGTGACCAGGCGGTGGGTGTCGTCACTGCGCTGACCGGGATCGAGCGTCATCGCCTGTGCGTGCGCGGCAGGGCCGGCCACGCCGGCACCACGCCCATGCCGGGCCGTCGCGACGCTTTGGTGGGCGCAGCCGAGATGGTGGTGGAAGCAGACAGGATACTGAACGCCACCCAGGACTTCGTTGGCGTGGTCGGTAAGCTGGAAGTCAGGCCCAACGCCGTTAACGTGATTCCCGCCGAGGTGAACTTCACGCTGGAGCTGCGCTCCCCCGACGCCGCAGTGCGCGAGCAGGGCCGCGAGGAAATCCTGGACGCCTGCCAGCGGCTTGCCCAGGTGCGTGGGCTCGAGCTGTCGAGCGAGCTCACCTACCAGGCCGAGGCGGTGGCATGCGCCGAATGGCTGATCGAAGCCCTGGAAAGCGCCTGCGAAGCATGTGGTGAGCCCGCCGAACGCATGTTCAGCGGTGCCGGCCACGACGGACTGGCCATGCACGACCTCACCGATATCGGCATGCTCTTCGTACGCTGCAAGGATGGCCTGAGCCACCACCCGGACGAAGCCATCAGCATCGAGGACGCCGACCGCGCGACCCGTGTGCTGATGCGCTTCCTCACCAATCTGGGATCGCAAGCTCGCAGCATAAGCTGACCTCAGGCAAGGCGCGGCATCAGTCGGTCAGGAAGCCGCGCCGAACCTGGGCCTCGTTGTCGTTCATTACCGCCTGTGCCGAAAGCATGTGTTCCCGCATGAGCTCACGGGCCAGGTCGGCATCGCCCGCTTCGATGGCATCCAGGAGCCGCGCATGATATTGGCAGCCGGTGGGACCGATCTGGTGATCCCCTGGCTCGTAGAGCCGGCGATAGACAGTCAGGTCGGAGAGCACCTGTACGGTGAAGCGGATGATGAACGACAGCAGCGGATTGCCCCCCGCCAGCTCGGCCAGCATCTCGTGGAAGTGCAGTGAGTCGATATGCTGCTGGCGCTCGGTCTCCATGTCGGGGGCCGGCGTGGCGTAGGTGTGCAGGCTTTCACGCAGGCGAGCCAGATCGTCGGCACCGACCTTGCCGGCCAGCGAAGCGGCGAGCTCGGGCTCCAGCGCCAGGCGGATCTGGTAGATGTCCCGAATCGAGATGTCCTGGAAATAGAAGTAGTGACTGAGCAGCGAGGTCGCCTTGGCCTCGCTCATCCGACAGACGAAAACGCCGCCCCCCGGGCCGGTACGCGTCACCACCAACCCCTGTGCTTCCAGCACTCGTGTGCTCTCGCGAATGGTGCCCTTGGATACGCCCAGGGTTTCCATCAGCTCAGCCTCGCCGGGCAGGCGATCGCCCGGCATCAACTGGCGCTCCACGATCCAGCCCTTGATGGTGTCCGCGACATGGTAGGGAAGGCGACGCGATGCAGAACCAGCCATTGCTTCTCTCGTGCAACACAGGGAAACCAAGGGTAAGCCATTCATCGGGAAGCGAACAGAGCACAGCCGATTCCGACTCTGCTCGGCGAGCCTTCGACCCGTTCGGCCCACCATGCCACAGCCGCGCCACTGATTGAGGTGCAGCGGCTTGGCTCACTCACCCTTCCTGCCTGGCTTCCTCCTTCTTCCGCTTCAGGCCGCGCCGTTCCAGCACCAGATAGACCAGGAAAGCCGCCGTCAGTGGCAGCAGGAAGTAGAGGGCCCGGTAGCCGATCAGCGCGGCGAGTATCTGGCTCGGGGCAACGTGGTGCTGCAGCAGGGCAAGGAACACCGCTTCCAGCACGCCGAGGCCGGCTGGGATGTGGGTGACGACCCCGGCGATCGAGCTGATCAGCAGAATGCCGAGAATGCTGGGGAAGAACAGCCCTTGCGGTAGCAGCAGGTAGATCAGCGCCGACATCAACGACCAGTTCGCCGCACCCAGGGCAGCCTGCATCAGCGCCAGCCGGAGCGGCGGAAGAACGATCTCATGGCCGCGCACGTGCCATGCGCGCCGCTTGGAGAAGCGACAGGCAGCCAGGTAAGCGAAGGAGACCGCCAGCAGCCCGAAGCCGATGAACTGCAAGCCGGTGGCACCGATTTCCCAGTTCTGCGGCAGCGAGAGCAGGCGAAAAGAGAAGACGATACCAGCGAGAATCATGTAGCCCAGCCAATTGGCGATCAGGCTGATGCTGAGGATGCGGGTGACGGTACCCACGCCGAGGCCCAGGCGGGTATAGAGCCGATAGCGCATGGCCAGGCCGCCCACCCAGGCCCCCAGGTTGAGATTGAACGAGTAGCATACGAAGGCAACCAGCAGAACGCGCCCGGCCGACAGTCCATGGCCGGTGTACTTCTTGCCCAGCAGGTCGTAGCTGCAGAAGGCGGTATAGCTGGCCGCGGTAATGCCCACCCCGGCGACCAGCATCAGCGGGCTGTAGCCTCGCAGGGTCGCGATGACTTCGGGCCAGTCGACGTTGCGGGCCAGCGAAAACAGCAGCACCGCAACCAGTACGAAGAAGACCAGCGTGACGCCACGCTTCAACCAGCGTCGCCAGGTCCGGGACGGTTTGAGCCTTTCGGTGGCGGGAACTTTCATGTCGTTACCTCGCTGGCCTCAACGCAGAGCCCGCTTCTTCGGTCGCTCTTTCGGGGTCAACGGCTCGAGCCTGGGAGAATGGCCAGGGCTCCAACCCGCACTGAGAGGGAAGTGGCGCAGGAAATGGAAACTCACGAACATCAGCGGCGCCCGCCACCAGCGCCCCTTTTCCGCGGCTTCGGGCGTGATCATGCGGCAGCTGTTCTCGATCAGCTCGGTCAAGTGTTCATGGATCTGCCGATTGAGTCCCGTATCGCGGATGAACAGGTTGGCTTCGAGGTTCAGCGACAGGCTGAGCGGGTCGAGATTGCTCGACCCCACAGTCGCCCAGTCGTCATCGGCGATGGCGATCTTGCCATGCAGGGGGTGTTCCTTGTACTCGTAGATACGTATGCCGTCCTTGAGCAGGTAGCTGTACAACGAGCTGGAGAACATCCTCGCCCAAGGCATGTCGGGGCGGCCCTGGAGAATCAGGGTTACCTCCACCCCCCGCCGGGCGGCGTTTCGCAGTTCCCGCCAGAGGTGGTAGCTGGGAAAGAAATAGGCGTTGGCGATCAGCAGTCGCGACCTTGCCGTTCGAATCGCTTCCAGGTAGTGATCTTCGATATCGGTGCGATGCAGATGGTTGTCGCGAACGGCCAAGCGCATGGCGGCCTGCCCGACGGGTGAGGTATCGCCGAGGCGCTGCGGCAACCCCTCTACCGCCTGGTGCTCCAACAGCAGTGTCGTGGCGGCGCGGCGGATGTCCTCGACGACCGGCCCGCGCACGCGTATGCCATAGTCCTGTTTGCCCATGGCGTACTTCTCGGGCAGGTGGTCCCAGCCGAAATTGATCCCGCTGATGTAGGCCACCTCTCCGTCGATCACAATGATCTTGCGATGCAGGCGGCGAAACAGGTTGGTACGCACGCCCAGGCGGCGAGGGCGAGGATCGTAGATATGCATGTTCACGCCGGCGTCGGTCAGCTCGGCGATATAGTCACTGCTCAGGTCCGCCGTGCCGTAGCCGTCCACTGTGACGTCGATGCGCACCTCTCGGGCAGCGGCTTCGAGTAGGGCCTCTTTCAGCCCTTGGCCGACCTCGTCATCGAAAATGATGAACGTCTCGATCAGTATTTCACGCCGCGCCGAGCGAATCGCCTCGAACACATCAGGGAAGTACTGGCTTCCATTGATCAACAGTTCGGCTTGATTGCCTTCCTTCCATTGGAAATTCACAGGCCTATCTCTGCAATGAGTGGAACATGATCGGAGAGATGCGACCATGGCTTGCGATAAAGGGCTCTTGGGTTTCGGCACGAGGCGCGACGGACGTATATCCGGTCCAGACACAACAGCGGCCAACGCGCCGGGAACGTTCTCGCCGGGCGCCCCTGGCAATCCATGAACGCTTCGCGCAGCCCGCAGTCGGCGAGCACGCCGTCGGCTTTCAGACTCCAGTCGTTGAAGTCTCCCGCAACGATGACCGTTTCCTCGTCGGGTAGAGAATCCAGCAGTTCGCACAGCAGCTGCAACTGCTGCAGGCGATGCTTGTGGCGCAGCCCAAGATGGACGCAAATCGCATGCACCGCGGGCTGTCCGGGAACCGCCAATTGACAGTGCAGAAGCCCTCGTCTTTCGGTGCCATGGATGGAGACATCCCTGTTCTCGTACTCAAGAATCGGGTAACGGGACAGCAGGGCGTTGCCATGGTCGCCGTCGGGGTAGACGGCGTTGCGGCCGTAGGCGAAGTCGGGCCACATGGTATCGGCCAGGTACTCGTACTGCGGCACGCCCGGCCAGTCCCGGTAGCGAAGGGAGTGCTTCTTGTGTTCGCCGTGTACCTCCTGCAGAAACACCATATCGGCCGATAAGGTGGTCACGGCATCGCGCAGCTCCGGCAGGATATGACGACGATTGAACACATTGAAGCCCTTGTGCACGTTGATCGTCATGACCTGCAGCGACTTCACCGGCGCTGCCTGTTGTACCTCCCGTTGCGGCGTCCTGTCCGTCACGCTCACTACCGGCATCCTTTTCCCGCTGATTGACATGGCACTTCCAGCCATTCGCTCGGAGAAAGCTTAGCAGTAGAAGCCGCGACAGGCGCAAGTCCGTCAGGCCCCTTCACTGCGGCTTGCTCTTGTCCGGATTTGCTGCTGGGATACGAGCCGGCGCACGACGAAGGAGTGAGCGAGTGAAGCCCGAGGACCTGGAAAAGCTGGTCACCCGCAGAATGCCGTTCGGCAAGTACGAAGGCCGGCTGATCGCCGACCTGCCGGGGCCCTACCTCAACTGGTTCGCCCGGGAGGGCTTTCCGCCCGGCGAGATCGGCGAACTGCTGCACCTGATGCATGAGATCGATCACAATGGCCTTGGCTCGCTGCTCGATCCGCTGCGCCAAGGCGAGGAGCGTGACTAGCGCCTACCTCGGGCGGCCAGCGCGCGCTGGAACTCCTCGTGATACGCCTCGGCATGCCGGGAGGGGTCGACGGGGAAACGATCCAATGCCACGGCCAGCTCGAAGAAACCTGGCGCCGGCAGGTTGCCTCGCCTGCTTACCACCAATGCGGCGATAAAGGGGCGGCCCTGCTCGGCATCCTCGCGCATCAGTGCTTCGAGCGCCTGGGCCACCTGCTGGATGGTACGCGGCGGCGTGAGCCCCAGCGCTTCGGCGAGCTGCTGGTAGGTCATCGGCAGCGAGTCCGTAGGGGCGGCTTCGAGCAGTTGGCGGGCCTGGCGTGCGTTAATCCCGCACACGCTGCTCGACCCTCTCCGTATCGAAGGCAAGCCTCCCGGCTATTGCCGCCATGGCTTCGAATGGCGTTTCGTAGCTCCAGGCGACGTCGCGGAGACTTTCGCCATTGAGGACGACCGCGAAATAGCTGGCATCGCCCTTGAAGGGGCAGTGCGTGACGGTATCGGTGCGCTCGAGACGCTCCATGGCCACGTCCTCCCGCGGCAGGTACAGCCGGGGAGGATAGCCGGTTTCGCGCAGCTCGATGGCATTGCGGGTATCGGCGAGCAATACGTCGCCGGCCCGGACCTGGACCTGCCGGTCATGCGAGTGCAGCGAGATGCGGCCTTTGGGATCGTGATTCGGGTCGTTAGGAGACGCTGTCATGGGTCACCTCGTTACGGGCCGCCTCTGCCGCCCGTGGCGCTATACACGTGGCCGGTAGCGTAGCTGGACTCCTGCGAGGCGAGCAGCACGTAGAGGCCGGAGAGTTCCACCGGTTGGCCGGGGCGCCCCATCGGCGTTTCCTCGCCGAAGGTGGTCACGTTTTCCTGGGGCTGGCCGCCGCTCGGCTGGAGCGGGGTCCAGAACGGACCGGGAGCCACGGCGTTCACCCTGATGCCCTGGTCGGCGACCTGCTTGGCCAGGCATTTGGTGAAGTTGACGATCGCCGCCTTGGTCATCGAGTAGTCGAGCAGAATTTCGGGTGGATCGTAGGCCACCACCGAGGCGGTGTTGATGATCGAGGCGCCCGCCTCGAGGTGCGGCATGGCGGCCTGGGTGATCCACAGCATGGCGTAGAGGTTGGTCTTCATGGTGGCATCGAAGTCCTCGGTGCTGATGTCCGTGATCGAGGACCTCCACTGCTGCCGGGCGGCATTGTTGACCAGGATGTCGAGCCCGCCGAGCTGCTCCACTGCCGATTCGACCAGCTCGCGACAGAAGGGCTCCTCGCGGATGTCGCCGGGAATGGCCACGGCCGTGCGTCCTTCCGCTTCTATCAGCTCGATCACTTCGCGGGCGTCCGACTCCTCCGCTTCCAGATAATTGATCGCCACGTCGGCACCTTCGCGGGCATAGGCGATCGCCGCGGCCCGACCTATGCCCGAGTCGCCGCCGGTGATCAACGCCTTGCGCCCCGTCAGCCGGCCGCTGCCCAGGTAGCTCTCTTCGCCGTGGTCGGGGCGCGGCTCCATCTCGCTGGCCAGCCCCGGCCACTCCTGCGGCTGCTCGGGAAACGGCGGCTTGGGATACTGCTCGGTGGGGTCCTGCTTCTGCAGCAGGAGCAGGGATCCGTTCCCGGCGCTGGCTGCGGCGCCCTGCCCTTCGGTCTGTGAAGTGGACGGGGACGACTGCTGACCAAGTGCCGGCCCGGCCACCGCCGCGGCGGCCGCTCCCGAGGCCAGGCCACCGACGATCTGCCGGCGAGTGGGGTCGAAAGCTTGATCGGATGGCATTGCGACACCTCCCTGTCGTGCGGCTGCGATGACTTCTCACTAAGACCCTAGCCCGAGCCGACAGGAATACAATCCACGGGAGGTAACCGTATGTTGCTCAGGAAGCGGCTCGTCGCCTGAGCGCCCCCACGCCGGTCACTACCGCCAGTATCACGGCCCCCGCCAGAGCACCCAGGCCGGCATTCAGCGCCGTCTCGCTGAGCGGCCCGAGGATCGTACCGACACTGGGCAGATCGGCCGCGACGTGGGCCAGGGCCTCGACCCCGTGGTGAACGACTGGCAGCCCGTGGGCCAGGATGCCGCCGCCGACCATGAACATGGCCGCGGTACCGATCACCGAGAGCGACTTCATCAGGTAGGGTGCCATGCGCACGATGGCGCCCCCCGCCGCCCGGGCCGGCGCAGCACGCTGGCGGCTGAGCAAGAGCCCGAGGTCGTCGAGCTTGACGATGCCGGCCACCACGCCGTAGACGCCGACGGTCATGATCAGCCCGATGCCCACCAGCACCGCGACCTGCTGCATGAAGGGCACTCCGGCCACGCTGCCCAGGGTGATGGCGATGATCTCCGCCGATAGGATGAAATCGGTGCGCACCGCCCCCTTGATCTTGTCGCGCTCCAGCGCCACCACATCGGCGTTCGGGTCGGAGAGGGTCTGCACGAGCCGTTCGTGGGCCTGCTCGGTGTCGGCCTTGCTATGCGTGAAGGCGTGAAAGAGCTTCTCGGCGCCCTCGTAGCAGAGGAAAGCGCCCCCCAGCATCAGCAGCGGTGTCACGGCCCAAGGAGCGATGGCGCTGATCAGCAGCGCCGCAGGCACCAGAATCGCCTTGTTGCGCAGCGATCCCTTGGCCACCGCCCACACCACCGGCAGTTCACGATCGGCCTTCACCCCGCTCACCTGCTGGGCGTTCAGGGCCAGGTCGTCGCCGAGCACCCCGGCGGTCTTCTTGACTGCCATCTTGGTCATCAACGAGACGTCATCGAGGATGGTGGCGATATCGTCGATCAGCGTGAGTAGGCTTGCTCCGGCCACAGTCTGTCGTCCTGTTTATTGAAGGGACGTGTCATTGAGGGGACGTGGCGACAGTATCGCCAACTGCCTCTCGCTACGAGCACCCGCGCGCCCGGTGCGGTAGGCAGGCGATGTTGTCTTTGCTCAGGAAGGGTGCCGCTGCTGCCGACCCTCTTCCTGGCACTTGCCGTCGAGACGCCCCTCTGGCTTGGCCGAACCTTGGTGTGTCAGGCGTTCCGCCTGGTCGAGCCGCGGGTGGTTGTCGAGGAACTCGCGATACGGGTCCGGCAGGGCGTCCAGCGCCTGGAGAGTGTATTTGAGCACGTGGATGGCGGCCAGCACGTCTTGGGTGTTGCCGGTCTCGGAGATGGTGTGCATGTTGCGGATGGGGAACCCGATGGAGGTCGCGGCACAGTCGATGGCGGCCAGCACGCCGGCCATCCCATCGGTACCGGTATCGGCACCGACGATGTCGCGTTGCATCGGGATGCCTTGCTCCCTGGCGCAGGCTTCGACGAGGCGGTTGAGCTGCTCGCTGGCAATCGCGCCCACCGACATGGTGAAACCCTTGCCCATCTCCAGCGGCTGCATGCGCCGCTCGCCGATGCCGGGTGCGGCCACGTAGTCGTGATTCACGTCTACGCCGATCACTACGTCGGGCTCGAGCTCACCGGCCAGCACCCGGCTGCCGAAGCGGCCGATCTCCTCGTAGCTGGCGATGGCGAACAGTACCCGCACCTTCTCGGTACCACCGGCCTCGGCGATCAGCCGTGCCACTTCGGCGGTGACGAAACAGCCCAGGCCGTTGTCCAGGTAGGCACCGTAGAAGGTGTCTGGGCTGAAGCCGTGACGAATGGGGCGGTCGAAGATGATCGAATCGCCGGGTCGCACGCCGAGGTTGAGCACCTGCTGCTTCTTGTTCTCGCCGTGGATCTGCAAGTCGAGATAGATCTGCTCCTTCTTGATGCCTTTGCTGCCTTCGCGCTGGGCCGCGTCGGAGAAGTGAATGGCACCCAGCGCCTCCACGGTACCGCCCTGGATGATGCGGTAGCGGCCCGGCCGCTTCGGGTCCTCGCTGAACAGCTTGACCTCGTGACCCACCAGTACGTTGGGCAGGAAGGCATCGGTATTGATCCAGATCTTGCCGTCGTCGCCGATGCTGCGCACCTGCATGCGGATCTTGTCGGCGTGGCCGATGAGCATCACTTTGAACAGGTCGTCGCGGCCCGGATGGGTATCCCACACCACGCCGGCATGGCCCTTGTACTGGTGCATGTGCCAGCCCTCGGGAGCGAAGCTCTCGAAATGGGGCTTGAGCACGCCGTACGTCATCGCCCCCTCCAGCCCCACGGGGCTGGGAGCATCCAGAATGCGCTGCATCAGGGTGAATTGCGTCTGCGGCATGGGCTCGGTCCAAGGCTTGTGCATCTCGCTCATGTGGTTTCCTTTCTCGACGGTTCAGGATACGTTTCAGCGTAGTTTGCCAGATGTCGTGCGGCATGGCCCGGCAGCGCCGGTCGCGACAAGGGGCAACGTTACCGTCTTTTTCAGGACTCATGAAAAAGGCAAGGCCTGGTGGCCTTGCCTTCGCGATTACCAGCGGCGTTGCCACGTCGAATGGGAAGGTCTAGCGCTCCACCGCCTCCGACAGGGTCATGTCGCCGTCCACCTCGCTGTAGCGGTCCTCGTCGTAATCGGCGGCCAGATTATCGAGCTCATCCTTACCGATGATGTCCTGCAATACCAGTTGCTCGCCCTCGAACTGCATGTCGCTCAGCGGTAGGGCAACATCGGAGCCGCCGAAGATCCAGAAGCCGCCCACCGAGACGACGGCATGCAGATCGCCGGCATCGTTGTGTCGCAGCACGTTTTCGACTTTGCCGAGCGTCTCGTCTTCGGCATTGACGATAGTCTTGCCCTCGAGTTCGCTGACCTGCATGGAAGCGATCGATGAATCGAGCGCTGCACCTCCCGGCGCCATCTCCTCGAAGCCTGCCGCGGTGTCATTCCCAGCGCTCTGGCCCGCCTGCTCGTCGGCGGCGGCCTGCTCCGCATCGGGCTCGGTTGAAGTGGCCTGCTCACCCGGGTCGGTCTGCATCTCCACGTCATCGCTGGCTCCCTGGGCTCCCCCGGTGGCCTGATCGTCGCCGGTCTCGGCCTGGTCGCCGCTGGCGCCTTCGCCGTCGCGCGCTTCCTGGTAGTCTTCGGCATCGGTACCTTGGTCGGGCAGTTCCTCTTCGCTTACCGAGACATCGGCCTGCTCGCCCTGCTGCTCGTCGTCGGTCGCCGCACTCTGCTCTTCCTCAGGTCGTTCAGTCTCCTCCTGGGTCTGCTGGGTCTCGGCGGCCTGTTCCTCGCCCACAGCGGCATCGTCGCTGAGCTCGGTCTCGTTGTCCTGGGCCAGGGCGCCGCCGGCGAGCCCGGCGGAAATAGCACCGATGGCGATAGCCAGTAATGTCCTTTTCATGACACTTTCCTCCTTGTCCGATTTCATGAGCCTAGGCAGCACCAATCACAACCGGCCAGAACATAACGAGTCGAAACGTTAACGAAGCGAAACTGACGTCACGGCCAGGCGATAGGCGACATCGGCCCTACGGCCGTTTTTCTCGCCAACGGTATGCAAGCCCAAGCTCACGACTCGGGATGAACATAACCGCGCCACCCCTGGCCGGTGCCGAGATGAGTGGCCTCGCCGATCGCATCCGGCCGATGCGTCGAGACGGATGCTCGCCCCTGCTGGGTGCCCAAGTGGGTGGCCACCATGTGCTGCGGCGCCTCCTGACGAGCCGGAATCGTCGTACCACGCGGCGCCGGCAGGCGAATCTCCCTCTCGCGAGCGTGCCTACGCGAGCCGGAGCGCAGTTGAGAAGCGACCAACCAACCCAGGCCGAAACTGGTCATCAGGACAGGCATGGGTTGCTCGCGAATCGAACGGCATAGTCCGTCGATAAAGCTGACCGCTGCCCCATCTCTTCTGGGCATATACTGCAATAAATCTTGCTTGAGCTGTGTCGGCGACAGTCTGCTTTCGAGCTCATGCAGAGTGTCGTTGAGATGGGCGCGGGACTGACGAATATCGGCCTCGAGTTCGTCTACCCGGCGTTGCTGATAACGGCTCATGTTCACGCCTCCTTGGCTTCACCGTTGTAGTGATCTCCCTAACATCAAAGCTGGCCCCGGAGGCTGCCATCGTCAAGTCACAGCCGTGCCTGGCAATATGCCAGCACCTTAGGCGACCACTCCCTCGAGTGCCTGTTCGATGGCTTCGCCGCTGGCAGGACGAACTAGCCGAGCCACCTCTTCACCGTCCTGGAGAAATACCAGCGTGGGCCACAGCTTGATGCGGAAAGCCCGTCCCAGACGCCGCCCCGGTCCGTCCTCGACCTTGAGATGATGCACGTCGTGGCGACGCGCCAGGGCCCGCTCGAGCCCAGGCTGGGCTATCTGGCAGTAGCCGCACCAGGGGGTGCCGAACTCGAGCACGGTGACTCCCGCCAGGGAGCGTACCTCCTCGAGGCTTGGCGCCGATGCCATGTACTCGACCTGCATGGTCATGCTACTTCCTCCTTGGTGAGCCTTGAGGGAACGATAGCAGCCACCTGCACCGCGAGATGTTGCAAAATGCATCTCCGGATGCGGCAGGCCGGTGCCTACATGGATATGCTAGGGGTATCGTTCTAATGCTAACGGGGTAAGCCATGTCCGCTCTGAATCGTCAACGCCGCCAGCGCGGCGGGCGGTGGCCGACACGCATCGTCGGGTTCAGCGTGCTGTTGCTGGTATTGGCCGCGTTGCTGCTGGCCGGTGCCGGCCCCGCCTACCGGCTGGACCTGCTGGCGCTGGGTGGCGCCTTCAACATGCTGCGTTTAGGCGGCCTGATGGGCCTGGGCGCTATCGCGGTCGCCGTGCTGGCACTGCTGGTGGCGCTGCTGTGTCGTCGCAAGGGCGTCGTCTGGATGTCATTGTTCACGACTGCCGCCACCGTGGCATTGTTGGCGATACCCTGGATGTACTGGCAGCGCGCCCAATCGGCGCCGCCGATCCACGACATCACCACCGACCTGGAGGATCCCCCGGAATTCGTGGCCCTGGCCCCCGCTCGCGAGGCCGCCCCCAACGCCGTCGACTACCCCGGCGAATCGTTCGCACGCCGTCAGCGCGAGGCCTATCCCGACATTCAATCGCGTCATTTTCCCCTGCCCCTGGCGACGGTGCGCGCCGCCGCCGAAGCTGCCGTGCTGGACATGGGCTGGGAGATCGCCGACATCAACATCGACGCCGTGGATACCATCGAAGCCACTGCGACGACCACCTGGTTCGGTTTCACCGATGACGTGGTGGTCCGCTTGACCCAGGAACCCGATGGCATTCGGGTCGACGTACGCTCGGCCTCGCGCTTGGGGCGCGGTGACGCGGGCGCCAATGCGCAACGCATTCGCGACTATTTCGAAGCGCTGCAACAGCGCACCGGCTAAGGCTCGTGCTAATGGCTTCGCCTTGCTGGCCGTCACTTCGCCAACTATGTTGAAGCCGCTGACGGATCGGTATTGATCCGCCGCCAGGGATGTTTATGGAGGCGAGGGTGAGCCAGGCAGAAACGGATCAGCAACATGAGCCTCACAATCTCGAGCAGATGCTCGATCGCTTCGAGCTAGCCGAGCGGGACGAAAAAACCGACCAAGTCACGCTCGGTGACGTTCTATATGAGGTGGGTCGCCGCTCCTTTGCCCCCTTGCTCCTGGTACCCGGCATTATCACCCTGCTTCCCATCGTTGGCGATATTCCCGGCGTTCCCACCCTGATGGCGCTGTTGGTCTTGCTGGTTGCCGTACAGCTTCTGTTTCGAGCGCACCACTTCTGGATCCCCAAGTTCCTGTTGAATCGATCCGTCTCCAAGCACAAGCTCGACAAGGCGGTCAATTGGAGCCGACGGCCCGCTCGCTTTCTGGACAAGTTTCTCAAGCCGAGACTGGCGTTCCTGACACATGGGCCGGGCATCGTCGCCGTTGCCCTTGCCTGCATCGCCATTGCCCTGGCCATGCCGCCCATGGAGGTGGTGCCTTTTACTGCCAATGGCGCCGGCCTGGCACTCACCCTATTCGGTCTTTCCCTCATGGCACATGACGGCCTGCTGGCGGCGGTGGCATTTGTCATGACATTCGCCACACTGCTCTTCGTCTACCTGGGGCTTTTCTAGCCTTGGGCCAGGAGCCTGCGCAGATCGCTCAGCACGTCCTCTCTCTCGTCGTCCTGGCGGATGAGCAGCTGCGCTTCCCCGTTGCGGTCGAAGGCGAAGATCGCGCTGGGGTGAGAGACCATGTAGTGCCCTTCGCTATCCTTCTCGCCATAGCCGTAGGTCACACGATAGCGGCGCGTTAGCGCATCCAACTGCTCTTCGCTGCCGGTGAGGCCGACGAACTCGGGTCCGAAATTGGCGGTGTACTCGCGCAGCGTCTCGGGGTCGTCACGGGCCGGGTCCACCGAGACGAACAGCACCTGCAGGTCGTCGCGCGCTTCTTCGTCCAGCTCGCCCATGATCGAGTCGAGATGCGCCATGGTCGCCGGGCAGACGTCGTGGCAGTGGGTAAACCCGAAGAAGAGCAGCGTCGCATCGCCGCGAAAGGTCTGCGCATCGACCCTCTCCCCCGATTCGCCCGTGAGCTGGAACTCCAGCGGCGGCATGAGGCCGGAAATATCCTTGGTCTGCCAGCCGGGATCGGAGCAGCCGGACAACAGCGCACCGAGCGAGAGCAATCCTGCCATGAGCCCCCTCTTCGGCAGAAGGCTCGCAGGGAAGCGTGAATGGCACCGCCTCGCCGGGGCGTTGGTGTCGTTCATCGATCTCATGGCTGTGGCACCCTCCGTTCATGTTCTGTTTCGCCCCCGTCCACATCGCCCTTCTCAGAGAGGATGTAGCGAATCACGATCAGTACGCCGATCACGCTCATCATCGATGCGGGTATCCAGGTGATCAAGCCACCGAGCTGCTGGTCGGTCAGTGGTGCGATCGGCCAGGCGCGACCGCAGACGGCATAGACATCGAACAGAACGCTCTCGCTGAAGGTCAGGTAGGCGCCCAGCAATATCTGGGGCGGAATCACCACCAGCAGCGCCAGGATACGCATGCCGTACCCCAGACCACCCTGCTGCGGCGTGCGTGGATCGAGCACCAGCCACCAGAACAGCAGGCCATCCAGCAGCATGCTCCAGTTCATGATCTGGTAGAGCTTGCGGCTCAGCATGGCATCGAAGTGGACCTCGGGAATGAGCCAGAAATAGATCAACCCGACGAACAGCAACGGGGCAATGATGGGATGTTGCAACAGGCGGTACGGAGGGCGCATGACTCGTCCCGCCGCGGTTCGCCCCGGCAGCTGCCGAAGACGACTCGGCATGCCGGCCGCCAGAACCGGCAGCGGCGCGGCCAGGGCGATCAGGAACGGCGCAGCGTGATGCAGGACCAGATGCTGGGCACGATGGGTGAAGAACATGTACTGCGATAGGTAGTCGTAGTGGGTCTGCGTGACCGCATAGATCGCGCCGACGCCCAGCAGGAAGACGAACGGGCGCCAGTAGCCCACCACCTGACCTTGATGTCGTTGCCGCTGCATGCCGCGCAGATACAAGCCCACCGCCACCAGGCAGAAAATGACCCAAGAGGGTGCAAACTCCCAGGGCAACAGGTAGCCGGCGACTCGCTCAAACTCGAGCATTATCCTTCCTTTACCGAGGCGGCATGTCTCCGCCTGATAGCTTGACCCTCAAGCATAGCGAACTTGGCCGACCATGTAATACCGGGGCGGCGCATCCGGGTAGTACGAGCGGAGGTCGAGCCGAAGAAAGGTAACGACTGCTGCAAGAAACGTAAGAAACCGTGACTATTCGCGGCTGCGCCGAGCAGGAAGCGCCGACCTGTACTAGGTTGAAGCCGAAACACGTCAACGAGCCGACTCAGGCCCAGGACCGGGTCTGGCGAGGCATTCTCGTGCATCACCGGGAAGCCGAGCCGTATAGTGCACGGTACGACGCGCTTACCGAACTCTGCATGGAATGCGCCGCGGCCAACGCTTCGCGCACGCACGTTGCAATGGATTGTTAACGCGATGTCCCTCAGCCAGCACGTTCGGACAACAGGACTGCTCGGGGCCGCCACCCCGTTATTGACCGCCTGCGAAGGCCCCCAGTCGGTCCTCGATCCCGCGGGTTCGGCAGCCGAGCTGATCGCCAGGCTGTGGTGGCCGACGCTATTCGTCGCCACCCTCGTCACGTTGCTGGTGCTGACGCTGCTGACGGTGGCCGTATTTCGCGCCCACCGCAAGCAAGCTGCACTGCCGCTGAACGCTCGTCAGAGCCGTAACCTGGTGATCGCCGGCGGCATCATTCTGCCGCTGGCGGCAACGATTCCCTTCGCGCTATCGAGCTTTTCCATCGGGCGCACGATCGACGCCCCGCTCCCCGACGATGCCATGACCGTGGAGGTCGTCGGTAAGCAGTGGTGGTGGGAAGTCCACTACCTGGACGAGGCGGGCGACCGCATCGCCACGACCGCCAACGAGATACACATCCCCACGGACGAACCGGTCCGCTTCCTGCTCAAGTCGGACAACGTCATTCACAGCTTCTGGGTGCCCAACCTGCAGGGCAAGACGGACATGATGCCGGGGCGTACGAATGTCACTTCGGTGACGGCGGACGAACCTGGGGTCTATCGCGGCCAGTGCGCGGAATACTGCGGCACGCAGCATGCGCTGATGGCCTTCCTGCTCGTGGCCGAGGAGCCGGAACGATTCGATGCCTGGCTGGAGGGCCAGCGCCAGCCGGCGGCGATGCCGGAAACGGAGACCCAGGTACGCGGGCACGACGTATTCTTCGAGGCCGGATGCGCCGGATGCCACACGATCCGCGGCACATCGGCCTCCGGCGATCTAGGCCCCGACCTGACTCATCTTGCCAGTCGGCGCACGCTGGCCAGCGCCACGGTGCCCAACCGTATCGGACACCTCGGCGGCTGGATCACCGACCCGCAGCACGTCAAGCCGGGTAGCAGGATGCCGCCGAGCGAATTGACGCCGGAGGAGCTCAAGACATTGCTCGGCTACCTGGAGAGCCTGGAATGACGCTGGAGAAACCCGCCAACCCTCGCGATGTGACCGACTCACAGGAGGAAACCGCGCGCCTGGAGCGCACCTGGCACTCGCCCGGCGGGTTGCTTGGCTGGTTCACCCACGTCAACCAGCGCATGATCGGCAAGCGCTTCATCATCACCGCCTTCATCTTCTTCCTGCTGGCGGGGATTCTCGGCATCCTGATTCGCCTGCAACTGGCCGGCCCCGAGCAGCAGTTGCTCGGGCCGGAGCTCTACAACCAGTTCTTCACCATGCATGGCACGGTGATGATGTTCTTCTTCGCCATTCCGGTGATGGAGGGCTTCGCCATCTACTTCGTGCCGCTGATGGTCGGCACGCGTGACATGGCCTTTCCCCGGCTCAACGCCTTCGGCTATTACGTCTATCTGATTGGCGGGATCGTACTGTTCGGCTCGCTGCTGCTGAGCATGGCGCCCAATGCGGGCTGGTTCAACTACGTTCCGCTGTCGAGCAAGCTTTACTCGCCCGGCTACGGCGTCGACGTCTGGACGACCATGATCACTTTCATCGAGGTCTCGGCACTGACCGCGGCGGTGGAGCTGATCGTCACCACACTGAGAATGCGCGCACCGGGCATGTCGCTGAATCGCATGCCGCTGTTCGTCTGGGCGGCACTGGTGATGTCGTTCATGATCGTCTTCGCCATGCCGGCGGTGATCGTCAGCAGTACGCTGCTGATCCTCGACCGGCTGGTCGAGACTCAATTCTTCATTGTCGAGGGCGGTGGCGAACCGCTGCTGTGGCAACACCTGTTCTGGTATTTCGGCCATCCCGAGGTGTATATCATCCTGGTGCCGGCGCTGGGCATGATCTCGACCATCATCATCACCTTCACCCGGCGCCCGATCTACGGCTACACGGCCCTGGTACTGTCGGTGGTGGCCATCGGCTTCGTCAGCTTCGGTCTGTGGGTGCACCACATGTTCACTACAGGCCTGCCCCAGCTCGGCATGAGCTTTTTTACCGCTGCCAGCGCCACCATCGCCATCCCCAGCGGGGTGCAGATCTTCTGCTGGATCGCCTCGCTGTGGGGTGCCAAGATCCGCTTCGCTACGCCGATGCTGTGGGTACTGGGGTTCTTCGCGATCTTCGTCATTGGGGGGCTGACCGGCGTCATGGTAGCCTCCATTCCCTTCGATACCCAGGTGCACGATACCTTCTTCCTGGTCGCGCACTTCCACTACGTGCTGATCGGCGGGGCGGTCTTCCCGCTGATCGGCGCGACCTATTACTGGTGGCCCAAGATCACCGGTCGCATGATGAGCGAAGCGGCCGGCAAATGGAGCTTCTGGCTGGCCTTCATCGGTTTCAACGTGACCTTCTTCCCCATGCACCAGCTGGGGCTCGAAGGCATGCCACGGCGCATCTACACCTACGTCGAGGAGATGGGCTGGGGCGATCTCAACCTGCTGGCGACGATCGGCTCCCTGGTGCTGGCGACAGGCTTCGGCGTCACCCTGATCAATGCCATCTGGAGCGTGTTTCGCGGCCAGCGGGCCGAGCCGAATCCCTGGGGTGCGCCTACCCTGGAGTGGGCGGCGGACTCACCGCCGGCCTCCTATAATTTCCGCCATATCCCCGTGGTACACAGCCGCTGGCCGCTATGGGACTGGGAGAGGGATCGCGAACGCGCGGTCGTCACCGGCCTGCGCAACGACCGCCGCGAGGTGGTGCTCACCAGTATTCTGGATGCCAAGCCCGTGGGGGTGCAGGTGCTTCCCGCACCGACCATCTGGCCGTTCGTCTCGGCGGTGGCCGCCTCGATGGGTTTCATCGGCATCATCTTCCATCCGATCTTCTTCGCGATCGCCTTCTTCCTGGTGGCATTCACCCTGGTGGCCTGGTTCTGGCCACGCCGACCCTGGAGGAACGATTGATGAAAGTCGTGCAGGGTATCGATGTCTCGGACATGGCCCGTTTCAATCCCGATCAGCGCGCCCCTCTGTGGTGGGGCATTCTCGGCCTGATCACGATCGAATCCGCGGTGGTGCTGACCTTCTGTGTCAGCTACATGTACCTGGCGGCTTACGCCGAAGCCTGGCCGCCGAGCGGTGAGTCGGCCCCGCCCATGCTGTGGCCGAGCATCAACCTAGGACTGTTGATGCTGAGTAGCCTCACCATGTTCCTCGCGGGGCAGGCCATCAACCGAGGCAATCAACGGGGCTTGGCCATCGGCGTCACCGCAAGCGTACTGCTGGCATCAACGGTGCTGGTGCTGCGCTCGCTGGAGCTCATGGCCTACGAGTTCAGCTGGAAGGACCATGCCTACGGCTCGATCGTCTGGACCATCTCCGGCTTTCACTACGTTCACGTGACATCGATCGTCTTCGGCAGTGCGGTGGTGGCCATCCTCGCCTGGCGCGGCTATTTCACCCAACAACGGCAGATCGGCGTCGTGGTGGATACCAATTACTGGTATTTCGTCTGCTTCGCCTGGATTCCCTTTTATCTACTCTTATATTGGGGGCCTCGCGTTTATGGCCAGTGAGTCGAATGGCGGCGTGCTGCTGCATCCCCTGGTGCTGTGGTCTGGCTGGGTGATCGGTCCCGGCGCCTGGGCGCTGCATCTGCTGGGCAGTTACCTGCTGGTATCCAGAGCCTGCGAAAACGGCTCCATGTGGTTGCTGCACGGCACGACCTTGGTCACCTTGTTGCTCAGCCTGGCTGGCGCCGCGGTGGCCTGGCGACAGTGGGGGCGCGCCGGGCGGAGCTGGCCGGGCTCCGGCGACGGCGAGGCGGGGCGCATACGTTTCATGGCCGTCATGGGCCTGCTCATCAGCGCCCTGTCCGCGCTGCTGATCGTGGCCGAAGGCATTCCCAACTTTTTCCTGGATCCGTGCCTATGACAGCGAGAACCGTATGCCTTCTGCTGCTAGCGCCACTCCTTGCTACCGGTTGCAGCAGTGACGAAGCCGAACCGCCCCCGGGCGATACGCAAAAGGGCCGGGCGGCGATTCGCGAATACGGCTGCGGCAGCTGTCATGTCATTCCCGGCATTTCGGGAGCCGACGGACACACGGGACCGTCGCTCGAGCGCATCGCCAAGCGCGTCTACCTGGCGGGGGTACTGCCCAACACACCCGATGACATGGCGCGCTGGATTCGCGAGCCGGAAACGGTCGACCCGCGCACGGCCATGCCGAACATGGGCGTCAGCGAAAGTGACGCACGAGACATCACAGCCTACCTGTACACACTGAAATGAATAACCAGGATCGCCAAGATTCAGTCCAGAAGATCCGCAAACGGATCGAGATACATGTCGGCATCGCCATTGCGGCACTGGTCGTCGCCATGGGGGTAGGCGCGGCCGGCTTCGTCTATTGGGGCGCCTACAATGTCTCGGCGCTGCAGCAGCATACCGAGCCCGTCTTCACCATACTCAACCTGGCGCTGGACCGCTCCATACGCCAGCGAGCCGAAGAGGTCGAGCCTCCGCCGCTGACGCCGGAAATGGCCGAGCAGGGCCGGCTTATCTACCAGAACAAGTGCGTGCAATGCCATGGCGCGCCCGGGGTGGGCCGCGACGATGTGGGCAAGGGCATGACGCCGGTGCCGCCCAACCTGGCGCATACGGCAAAAACCAAGAACGCCGACGAGATCTTCTGGCCCATCAAGCACGGCATCAAGATGACCGGCATGCCGAGCTGGCAGTTCACGTTCACCGACGAGCAGATCTGGAACCTCACGGCTTTCATCATGCGCCTGCCCGAACTCAGCCCCGCCGAGTACCAGGAACTGGTGGCCAACGATAGCGTCGAGGAGAGCACCGACAGGAACGACGTCAGCGCTTCCGCGCCAGCACGGGACACCGCTTTGCCCGACCCCGAGCGCGGCAAGATGGCCATGTACGGCTATGCCTGTATCGCCTGTCATCGCATCCCGGGCACGGTGGGACCGCATTCCGACGTCGGCCCGCCGCTCAAGGGCATCGGCGAGCGCCGCTATATCGCCGGAGTATTGGCCAATAACCCTGAGAACATGGTCCGCTGGCTGCGCCACCCCACCGAGGTGGACCCACTCACCGCCATGCCGGACCTGGACGTGACGGAACAGGACGCGCGGGACATGGCGGCCTATCTCGAAACGCTGAGGTAGTCCGAAACGCTGGAGTTCGAAGCACAGGAAAAATGCCGGGTAGCTACGCAGCATGATTCCCGGCCAGGCGGAATCGCCCGGCCGGGACCGCTTGCGTCATGCTTCGGGCGGCAGCGCCTCGATGGTGCGTAGCGCCTCAGCGACGATGCCCTGTCGCTTGTGCAGGTCGGCCATGCGGTTGGGCGTTTCCATGTTGAGGGCGAAGAACACCGGGCCGCTGGGGCGTTCGACCCAGCCCACCCACCAGCCGAGCTTACCGCTCCAGCCGGTCTTGCCGCGCAGGATCCAGTCGCTGCCGGCGCCGACGATCATCAGGTCCTTGACCAATCGCTGGTCGGCCTCGTCGAACGGCAGTTCGTTGCGATAGAGCCGCTCGAGGAACTCGATCTGTTCCTCGGCGGAGATCTCCAGCATGCCCTCCTCCAACCAGAAGTTCTCGACGTCGTCGCCGATCTCGGCATTGCCGTAGTCGATCGCCTCCAGGTAGCGCCGCTCCCTCTCTTCGCCGAGTTCCCGGGCGAATTGCTGGTAGAGCCATACGACAGAGAGGCGCATGCCCGAACGCAGATCATGGTCGGCGTTCCACTGCGGAAAGTCTCGCTCGACGCCATCCCAGGGAAAGACCTGAAACTCGTCCTCCACCACATCGGCATCGAGCACGAACAGGGTATGCGGAATCTTGAAAGTGGAAGCGGGCAAGAAGCGCTGCCGGGCACGCTCCTCATCGTGCACCAGAATGTCCTCACCACCTTCTCGCCTGTCGACCACCAGCAGGGTGCCGCTGGCCTCGTTGGCAGTGAATATCTCGCGCCAATCGGCGCGCTCCTGCCAAGTGTCGGCCACAGCGGCAAGAGGGGTCAGGGCCAGCACCAGGGCACCGCCCATCAAGATTCTTTGCGTCAGCCTCAAGTATTTCAGGGTCATGGTTCCATCCGCTCGTCTTGGGTTGTCGTGATTGGGTTAAGCGACGCGTCGGATGGCAGATTAGCGGTACGCTGCCGGGGCTCACAAACCATGATATCTTGCCTGAGACATAAACTGAGCTAGGGCTTATGACCCGACCCTATCTGCCGCTCAACGCCCTACGTGCCTTCGAGGCCTCGGCCCGCCACCTGAGCTTCACCCGCGCCGCTGACGAACTGAACGTGACTCAGGCGGCGGTGAGCCACCAGGTCAAGCTACTGGAGGAACGCCTCGACGTGGCGCTGTTCAAGCGCCTGCCTCGCGGGCTGATGATTACCAGCGAGGGTGAGGCACTGCTGCCGGTGATGCGCGATGCGTTCGATCGCATGGCAAACATGCTGGAGCGGCTCGAAGGCGGCAAGCTACGCGAGATTCTCAACGTGGGTGCGGTGGGCACCTTCGCCGTGGGCTGGCTGCTGCCGCGCCTGGCGCGCTTCCAGGCCGAGCATCCATTGGTCGAGGTTCGCCTGTCGACCCACAACAACCGGATCGACCAGGCCATCGAGGGGCTGGACTACACGATTCGCTTCGGCGATGGCGCCTGGCACGGCCTGGAAGCGACCCGCCTGTTCCAGGCGCCCCTGTCGGCGCTGTGCGCGCCGCACATCGCCAACCGGCTGCGCACCCCGGCGGACCTCATGCACCACACGCTACTGCGCTCTTATCGCGAAAACGAGTGGACGAGATGGTTCACCGCAGCCGGTATAGCGCATCCGCCTGCACGAACTCACGCCATCGTATTCGACTCTTCGCTGGCGATGATGGAAGCCGCGGTGCAGGGCGCGGGCGTGGCCCTCGCCCCGCCGCGGATGTTCGCCCGTCAGCTGGGCTGTGGCGAGGTCATGCAGCCCTTTCCTGTTCATGCCGCGCTGGGCAGCTACTGGCTCACGCGGCTCAAGTCGCGCACACCGAGCGCCACCATGGAGGCCTTTCAGGCGTGGCTGCTCGACGAGATCTTCCAGGCTTACGGCGACGAGGCCTAACCAATGCCAGCGCGGGTCTCCAGGCGGCCCAAGCGCCTTGTGTGCTAGCCTGTGCGCTGCCAGGCGACTCATCCAGCGCTCACGAGGCCGATATGCTGCGACTCTCCAACACCGTGGAATTGCCCGACCACGAGATCGAGATCAGCCAGATCCGCGCCCAGGGCTCTGGCGGTCAGAACGTCAACAAGGTTGCCTCCGCAGTACACCTGCGTTTCGACATCCCAGGCTCGAGCCTGCCGCCCTTTTACAAGGAGCGACTGCTGGCGCTGTCCGATCAGCGCATCACCAAGGAGGGCGTCGTGGTGCTCAAGGCGCAGGGTTACCGCACCTTCGAGCAGAACCGCGAGGATGCCCTGGCGCGGCTCAGGGCGCTGATCCAGGAGGCGGTGAAGACACGCAAGGCGCGCAAGCCCACCAAACCGACCCGCGCCTCGAAGCGCAGACGCGTGGATAGCAAGACGAAGAAGGGGCAGACCAAGGCGTTGCGCGGCAAGCCCAAGATTTAAGGATACCGATCTCTGCGTAAGAATCGCTCGCCGATTGGTCCAGACTCCCGGTATCAAACCGCCGGCTGCTAGGCTAAGGAGGCGTATGCCGAACCGAGGAGAGTCGATGCCATCGCCGAAAGTCTCACGCACGTTGCCCCCCGGCCTGGAGCGCCTGCATCTCGCGTGGGATTTGCTCGTGATCGTGCTGGTGGTGGCCAACCTGACGCTGCTGCTGTTCGATAGCCTGTTTCTCCTGCCACCACTGAACGATGCCTTTGCCGCCGTCGCACCGGCCCTGCATGGCGCCTATGATCGCCACGTGCATGCCAACTTCATCGAGATCGACCTCGTCTTCGTCGCGGTCTTCATTCTCGACGTGCTGCTGGGCTGGGCCGCGGCCATCGCCGAGCGCCGCTATCACCGCTGGTTCTTCTACCCCTTCGTGCACTGGTACGACGTACTCGGCTGCATCCCTCTGAGTGGCTTCCGCCTGCTGCGCGTGCTGCGCATCTTCTCGCTGCTCTTCCGCCTGCAACGGCTGGGGTTGATCGACGTTCGCCGCTGGCAGCTCTACGCCTTCTATGCCAAGTACTACGAGGTCTTCTTCGAGGAGCTTTCCGATCGAGTGGCACTACGCCTGCTGAGCAACATGCAGGAGCAGATCCGTTCCGGCGACTCTCTATCGACCCGGGTCATCGACCGGGTGGTGATGCCGCGCAAGCAGCAACTGATCCAGGAGATCACCTCCCGCCTGGAGGAGATGACTGGCAGCGCCTATGCCCGCAACCGCGACGATACGATGCGCTACGTCAGCGCACTGGTCGGGCGTACCGTAGCCGAGAGCCAGGAGATAAAACGCCTACGCAAGCTGCCGATGGGCGAGCTCGTCGCACGCGGCATGGAAACGAGCCTCGCCGACCTGGCCTGCCGCCTGGTCCACGAGGCGATGGAAGGACTGCGCTCACCTGAGTTCAAGGCGTTGCTGGAGCGTCTCACCGAGAGCGGTTTCGATAGCTGGGTGCAGGTAGACAAGCGTACCGATCGGGTGACCGAACAGGTGCTTGTCGACATGCTCGAGCTGACCAAGGAGCAGATCGCCGTGAAGCAGTGGCGAAACCGCTACGAATAAGCAGCTAGCTCTGCCTTGCACGCAGCGATTCGCTCGCACAGCCATTCGCTCCTATGGATGTCTCGCGCTGAGGATATGATGTACCCCACCGCAGTCGACCATCGGGTCCTCGCAGTTGACGACGATTTCCGAGCGGGCCAGCACGTAGCTCTTGCCGGTGATGGTGTTCTCCACCACCTGATGCCCACTGCCGGCTTCGCGTGCCTCGATGAACTCACCGATGAAGCCCGTCTCGCGCAGCGAGATGGTTTCCAGCTTGTCGCCCGGCTTGATGGAGCCCTCATACTGCATCAGCGCCAGTCGCGCCGAGGTGCCGGTCCCGGTGGTGCTGCGGCAGATCACACCGGGGTGAACGTAGGTCGCCGAACGCGAGCGATAGAAGTCGTCGGCCACTTGCTCCACCGGCCCCATGAAGTGCAGGAACGGCAGCGGCCCCACGTCGCCCAGGGTGTAGTGCGAGAAGCCGCTATGGGCCTGGATCGCCTCGACGATGCGAAACGCGCACTCGGATAACGCCCGCTCCTCCTCGCGTTTGAGCGAGAAGCCCAGCTCGGCGGCGTCCACCAGGGCGTAAAAACCGCCGCTGTAGGCGATGCTGTAGGTCACGTCGCCCACGGCGGGTACGTGGATGCGTGCCCGGTGAGTGTCGATGTAGCTCGGCAGGCCACCGCAGGTGATTGCTTCCACCACCCCGTTTTCCACCCTGGCCTCGATCTGCACCAGCCCGGCCGGCGATTCGAGGGTGAAATGCTGTATGCCTTCCCGCTTGGGGATCAGCCCGGTCTCGAGCAGCGCCGTAGCGGTACAGATGGTGTTGGAGCCGGAATAGATCGGATAGCCCATCACTTCCATGATGATATAGCCCATTCGTGCCTTGGGATCACAGGCCGGCACGATCAGATCCACCGACATCTCGGGGATACCGTAGGGCTCGTTGAGCAGCAGCCGGCGCAGACCGTCGGCGTCGTTCTCCAGATATTCCATCTGTTCCCGCACGGTACCGCCGGGCAGCGGGTCGATGCCGCCGATCACGATACGGCTGACGTCGCCGCCGGCGTGGGTGTCGAGCAGTTGCAGGGTGAGTTCGTGGCTCATGCGTTGTCCTTGGAAACGTTGCCCTCGAGCGCGAAGGGCGCCCCATGCTCGGCCCACTGTGAATCGGGCACGATGACGATCTTGCCCAGGTAATTGCTGCCGCGATTGACGAAATAGCGCTCCGCCTGGTGCAGTTCGGAAAGCTTGAAGGCGGCGTGCAGTACCGGCTTCAATTGACCACCGCGAATCCACTCCACCAGTTGCTCGGCCTCTTCGCGGGTGCCGTGGGAAACGCCGAAGATCTGCACCTGATAAAGGTAGATGCGGGTCCACATGATCTCGCTCAGGTTGCCACCGCTGGCACCGGCGATGGAGAGCCGCGGATAGGTGGCGCGGGCCTTCATGTCGCCGATCATGGTGTCGATGAATAGATCGGTCATCTCACCGCCGACCAGGTCCATCACGGCATCGATGGGGGCGCCACCGGTGGCCTCGAGCACGCGCTCGACGAAGGTGGACAGATCACCGCGATCGATCACCGCCTCGGCGCCCAGCCCGAGCAGCGAGTCCGCCTTGTCGGGCTGGCTCACCGCATAGGGAATCGCGCCGACGATGCGGCACATCTGGATCAGCGCGGCGCCCACACCGCCGCTGGCACCGCTGACCAGTACCCGTTCGCCCGCCGCCACCTTGGCCGAGGTCATCATGTGGTAGCCGGTCTGATAGGAGCACATGCCCATCGCTGCCAGCTCGGCGTCGGCGAGCTCCGGATTGGGCACATGATGGAACTGATCCGACGGCACGGCGACGTACTCGGCGTAACCCCCATCGGCACCGTGGCCGTAGTAGTCGGGCGTCAGGTTGATGTCGCGGCGCTCGTCCGCGTAGAGGTTGAAGTCGAGCAGGCCGCGCTCACCGATGCGCGCGGCGCTCACGCCCTCGCCCACCGCCACCACGCGCCCAGCCACGTCGGCGCCCTGTATCCTGGGGAAGGTCAGGGTCGGCTCGCCACCCATGGCGAACGAGGTCACCTCACCCTTGTCCTTGGTCGGGTAGAGCCCTTCACGGGCCTTGCGGTCGGTGTTGTTCTTGGCCGTGGCGGTGACCTGCACCAGCACCTCGCCCGGCCCCGGGCGCGGAGTGGCGACGTCGTCGCGATAGACGAGCTTGTCGATGTCGCCGTGGCCGGTCAGGACCATGGCGTTCATGGTGGCCGGAATGGTCGGCACGTTCTCTATAGGCACGGTGGTCCTCCTGGCTGAGCCTCGATGGCGGTCGCTTTCCACGCCCGGTTCATGTGGTTCCTCTTGCCTTCCATCGCCCCTGCGTTTCCAGGCAACGACATGCCGAAAAGCCAGCGCGCTGTTCGCGCCGACAGGGCGTCGTGGTGGAACGGAAAAACGAATGAGGTGGGAGCAGCCTGACCGGCGTGTCGATATGGGGCAGATTGAATCATGCCCTGCCCCGGGCTGCATACTGTTGAACCAGTGGATTTTTTTCTGTTTTCGCGAGGTTCGAGTGGGTGTTCTTTCTTCCCATGAACTTCCTGCCAGTCGGCGAGACGAGCCGACATCACCTGGGCTAAGGCATAGCAAACGCTAGCTCGCTATCCTTACAGACAGGAATGGGCTGAGGTGAAGGAAAACACCATGAACTATTGGCTTATCGTCAATGACGCCGCTGGCGATGGACGCCGTGGGGAGCATCATTGGCGGGAGCATCTGGAGGCAGCCGGCCTCAAGCACCTGCGGGTCGGCCAACTCAAGGATACCGAGTGGGAGCGGGAGATCGAGCCCGGCGACCGGGTGTTGGTGGCCGGCGGCGACGGCTCGGTCGGCCGGGTCGCCACGGTCTGTATCGAGCGGAAGGCTACCATGGCCGTGCTGCCCTCCGGCACGGCAAACGATTTTGCACGCAACCTGGTCCTGCCCGAGGATCCGGCCGAGCTGTGCCGTCTGGCGGTGTCCGACCATACGGCCAGCGTGGATGTCGCCTGGATCAACGGCCGGTTGTATCTCAATGTCGCCCATATCGGGCTTGGCACCATGCCTGCTCGCGAGGCCACGCATGAGCGCAAGCAGCGCCTGGGACGCTTCAGCTACCTGATCACCTTGGCCCAGCGGGCAAAGTTGCAGCGTGGCTTTTCCGGACGGATCGAATGCGACAATGGGGTCGTCGAAGGGCGCTGGCTGACCATTGCCATCGCCTCGGGTGCCTATTTCGGCGGTGGTCATAGCATCGCCGAAGCTCGCATCGACGACGGTCAGTTGGACGTGATAGCGGTGCGACATCGCTCATGGTTCAGGGTGTTGCTGGCATTTCTTGCTACTCGCCTGATGGGGCATATGCCGTATCAAGATGACACTCTGGTGCATCTGCAATCGCCCCAGTGCCATATCCGGCTGCAACAGGCCCGTACCCTGACCGCCGATGGCGAGACGCTCGGGCGCATGAGCAACGTCTCGGCATTTACCCGACGCGGCGTGCTCCGTGTCGTCTGCCATCCCCTTGCTGCGTCCCAACTGGCCACGCTGCACCCAGCGGAAGACAGGCCTCCCGGATTCGATGCTCCCATGGTGCGTCCCGACCCGCTCCAGGGCCGTGATGAAGCCGGCCGCTAGGCACCGGGGCCACGGGCATCTCACGAGCATGCGACCTTTCGAACCTGAAAAGGGCATCGCCTCGACGATGCCCTGGCATGCTCACACTGAAACGTGCCGGCGTGATCCGCCAGCATCAGTGCATGTTCAGTGGTAATGCTTGCTGCAGTTGGCAATCTCACGCGCCATTTCGTCGTCCTCGCAGCGATCGGCGATGTCACTCAGTGTCACCACACCGACGAGGCTCTTGTCGTTCTGATTGTTGAGTACCACCAGACGCTGCACTTTCTGTTCCTGCATGTTGCGCAGCACGTCCTTCACGTCCTGGTCCTCGAAGGCGTATAGCACCTCGGTAGTAGCGATGGAACTCGCTTTGTCGTCCGGGTTCTTGCCTTCGGCCAGGGCACGAACCGTTAGATCGCGATCCGTGACGGTGCCCATGATCCGGTCATCCTGAACCAGCGGCTCGAAGCCGGAATTGTCCTTGCGCATGCGCTCGGCAACCTGGCGAATGGTAGCGTCGGCCGGGCAATAGTCGGGACGCTTGGTCATTACTTCGCGTACTTGCATGATCACACCTCCTTTCTCAACATGTTGCGCGGCGAAGGCCGCGCTGCTTCCTGCTGAATGCCTTGCCTACAGAAAAAATAGTTCGCCGGAGTGCACGCATCAAAACGAACTCTGTCTTGGTTTATTGCCGTCGGTTAAGAGAGGTTTCCTCCATTATTTGACGCCCCTCCCGCGGCTGCTAGCTTGACTAGCGAAGCCCAGCCACAACGACCGAAGACAATAATGGGGGGCGCCATGACCAGAAGGGATTCCTGCACCTGGCACTTGCTGGGTGCCCTGCCGCTGATGCTGCTTCTCTCCACACCAGGTCAGGCACAGACGAGCGACGAGCTGCCCCGCCTGGAAAGCGCGGAGTGCCCGACCGAGGCCCTCCGAGAGTTGGGCGCGACCTGCCATACCTTTCACGCCCCCGAGAATTGGGAAGCGCCCGACGACAACACGATCTCCCTGCCCGTGGCGGTGATCGAGCCGGAGGACGGCGAACCGGACGAGGACACACTCCCGGTATTCTTCTTCCCCGGAGGCCCGGGCTACTCCTCGCTGGGAGAACTCGAGTACATGGAGCAGTTGCTCGAAGACATCGGCAACCGCACCCTGGTGACCATGGATCATCGCGGCTTCATCCATGCCGAACCGGCACTTGAGTGTCCTGATTACGCTGCGGTATCGCCCTACCACAACATCATCCATACCCCGGCCATTACCGCCTCGCTGGAGCCAATGCATCGGCTGGGAATCATTACCTCGGCGGTGGAAGCGTGCTATCGCAAGCTGACCGAGGAGGGACACGATGTCAGCCAGTACAACAGCCATGCCGTCTCTCGAGACGTGGACGAGCTCCGTCGGTTGCTCGGCCATGAGCGGATCGACGGCTTCGGCTCCTCCACCGGCAGCGGTACCCTTGCCTCCTTTATTCAGTACCACCCCGAGAGCATCCGCGCCGCCATCTTCGGCTGGCCGTGGTTCAACCATCTGCGCAACCGCCCGCCGGTGGACGAACTCTATACCGCCAAGCAGACCTTTACCGATACCCTGGCCCTGTGCGCCGCTGAGGACGAGGCATGCCGGGAGATGCTGCCCAACTGGATGCAGGCCTTCGACCGCGCCCGCTACATGCTCGATGCCCGCCCCTACGTGGCCCACGTCGCTACACCCTATGGCCGCACGGAGACGCTCTACTTCGATGGCGCGGCCTTGTTCGACACGCTCTACCTGACGCTGGCCTCCGATTATGCCGAGCTGCCGAGCCTTCTTGCCGATATCGGGGCCGGCGACTACTCACGGCTCGAGGCGTTCTTTCGCACCGAGGACTACGACCCCGAGCCCGAGGCACCGAACTATGCGCTCGGCTATTTCCTCGCCCATGTCTGTAGCGATATGGGCACGAACCGCCCAAGCCGGGATGCCTCCATTTCCGCCGTGAAGCGCGATCCTGCGGTGCTCGGCTTCGAGCCACCCTGGCTGTGTGCCTGGTGGGGCGAGGATGGTGACGTGCCGGCCGAACACAACGATCCGCCAGTGAGTGAGACGCCGGCACTGGCGATTCATGGCGAGATGGACCCATGCTGCGGAACGCGCTGGAGCCGTCATCTCCAGCGAACCATGCCCAACCTGCAATATGTGGAATTACAGGCACTCGGCCATAACCCCGTCAACGAATGCCGTTCGACCCTGATCCAGGCCTTTCTCGACGATCCGGACAGCCCGGTCGACGCCAGCTGTCGCGATGAAACCTCCCGCGAACCCTGGGTGATAGAGCCTCCCGCAGTGGCGGAGAGCGGCGATACATGAGCGGACCATCACCATCAGGCCTGTTGCGGTGCGCGCAGCAGCCAGGAGGCCATGGCCACCAGCGGCAGACCGATGAGCGAGCCAGGGTATGCGCCGAGTAACAGGCTGGCTCCCAGGCCGGTGAACAGCGCAACGCCACCGGCCGCGATGCGTTGCGCCCCCTGCGCGGCGGCGACCTCCTGTCTGCGCTGGCGCTCGAAGAGCCCCACCACGAGCATCACCGGCACCACCATCAGGGTACATAGCCCTATCCAATCCAGGCGGCCGAGCCAGAAGCCCGGCTCGCCCGGCATGCCGGCGTCTATCGGCCAGCCCAGGCGCTGGCCGATCCAGGCCGCCGGCAGCTCGGCGAGCTTGTGCCAGAGATAGAGCTGCAGGCCGAACGCCCCGAACAGGGCCATCCAGCGCCCCAGATGCCGACGCTGCAGAAAGGTGCGCACGGGTTTTTCGAACACCATCACCACCCCGACCTGGAGCCAGACCACGCCGCACAGTGCCAGGGTCGGCGGCAACAGGTTGGTATCGCCGCCCAGGTCGCCGTTGACCATCGATGCGGGGTAGCCGAGCGCCACGGCAAGCAGCAGCCAGGCCAGTCCGAGCAGTGCCATGCCCATGCCGCGCCGGCGCCCGCGCAACCGACCGTTCCACCAGGCGATCCCCAGCAACTGAGGCGCGATCCAGAACAGCAGCGCGTTGATCCAGGCGAAGTGGTCATGCGCATCCGTGACCAGAGCCCCGAAGCGCCCCAGGTCGTTCAACGACTCGGGGCTGGCTCGCAGCAGGTCGACGGACGCCATGAGCAGAACCAGGCCGACTACCGCCTTCACTCCCCAATGCCGCTCGACCCAGACGCAGGCCGGCAGCAGCAGCTGTACGCCCAGCAAGACCCCCAGAAACCACAGATGTATGGTCAACGAGTAATTGAGCTCGCCCAGGATGCCCTCCCGCGTGTAGGAGGAGACCAGAACCACCGCGACCAGAACGGACAGGTAGGTCACGGTGGGCCTGGCCAGCCCCAGGCCGCGCTCCGCCCACCAGTGTGCGTGAGGCTCGCCGGCCCGATAGCGCTGCCACACTCCATCCGAGCTGACCGCGGCGGAGACGAAGACGAACAGCGGCACTACCTGGACGATCCAGGTGTAATAACCCGCCGGCGCCCAAGCCGCGAGGATATGCCCGGTGTCCACCAGCTTGCCGCCTTCGATCCGCGGCAGTGTCGCCACCCAGTGCCCAAGCACCACGATCAGCAGGGCGATGGCACGCAGCGCATCGGGATAGGGGTCGCGTGCGGTGGCCATCTCTCTCCCCTCCCGAGCGGATAGACGAAACGCCCGCCTCGCCAGCAGCCTAGACGACGCCGACCCGGCCAGCCAAGACGCGTTCGATGCGCGAGAGGTTTGTTGCTACGTTGGGGAAGCATGACATCGCTAAAGGATTAGTATGAGGAAGGTACTAACCCGCCGTGTTCGAGCGCCGCGTATTGCAGCGCACAGGCCTACGCTCCTGGTATTCGTGGTTGGCCTGCTGGTCAGCCTACCGAACGTCGTATCGGCGCAATCCGGACAGGTCGGATTACCTGGCGTGGCGACCTGTGGCGCGCATCGAGCGACGGCGGCGAGGCGGTGCGCCTGACTCGTCACAATCTCGACGACCTGCACTCCAGTTGGAGCCCGGACGGCGAGTGGATCGTGTTCGCCTCGATGCGCGACGGCTATCTCAATCTATGGCGCATGCGCCGAGACGGCAGCGAACTCGCACAGTTGACCCATGGCGACCAGCACCTGCGCAATCCCTCCTTCGGCCGCAACGAGGACGGCGAACCGGTGATCACCTTCTCGGGCATGCTCGAGGCCGACGTCTACCGCGACCAGCGACCGTACCTGCTCTCCCCGGAAGGTGGTGATTACACCCGGCTGCACGACGCCTTCGGCTCCGAACCGCAACTCTCGCCCGACGGTCAACGCGTCGTCTTCACCCGCGGAGGCGCCTATCATGACTGGAACCGGCGCCATTACCGTGGTCCGGATGCCATGAACGTCTGGCTGCACGAGCTCGGCACCAATCGTTTCGAGCCGCTGACCGAGCGCAACGGCGATGACGGCATGGCCCGCTGGGTCGATGAGGACACCTTGCTGTTCATGTCCGACCGCGAAGACCAGACGGTCAACCTCTACCGCATGGAGCTCGACACAGAGCGCACGATCGAGCGGCTCACCGAGCTCGATCAACGTGACCTGCAGTATTTCGACGTCTCCCGGGATGGCAGCACCGCCGTGCTGCAAATATGGGACACGCTGCTGACGCTCGACCTGGAGGCGCCGAACGCCGAACCCGAGCCCATCAACCTGCGTGCGCCCGACGATGGTCGCGACATTCATGCCCTGCGGCGTATCGATCGAGACGTCAGCGAGGCGGCCTTGAGCCCTGATGGACAGACCATGGCCTATATCGCCTATGGCCGCGTCTACGTGCGTCACGTCGATGAGCAGAGCCCGACCCGACTGGTCACGCCAGGCACCCATGCCCGGCACCACAGCCTGGCCTGGTCGCCCGACGGCCTGCAGCTCTATTTCGTCAGCGACGCCGACGGTAGCGAATCGATCTACGAGGCGCGGGTGGCACTGACCCGGGATGAGGTGCGTCGCAGCCATGAACGCCAGCGTGCGCGCAATCGTGTCTCCGCCCGTCACTGGGATGGCGATACCACCGTCTCGCTGGCCTCGGCGAGCCCCGACGTCGACCCCGAGCTCGACGTCCCGGAGGACACCGAGGCGGACTACGACCCCGATCTGGCAGTACGCGGCGAGGAGCCGGAGGACCCCTTCGCCCCGCAGGATCCAGGCTTCATCCTGGACCCCGTCCTGATTCCGCAACCCGGCGATCCCAGCGATGTGCCCCCCGCTACCCAGGAGCCCCAAGCGGAAGTCGAGAGCATCCCCGAGGAGGAGCTGGAGGAGGAGCCCCCCGAGGATCTTCCCACCAACCGCGACCCGACGCGCTGGCACGATGCCATTCAGTTCGACGTCAGCCCGGTGGTTGTCGGTGACAGTAACGATCGTGATGTTTCACCCTCACCGGATGGGCGCTCCCTGGCCTTTCGCCGTGGCCGCGGCGACCTGGTGATCCTCGACCTCGAGAGCGGCGAGGAGCGCATCCTGGTCGAAGGCTGGGACAGCTTCATGCAATGGCGCTGGTCTCCCGACAGCCGTTACATTGCCTACTCCCAGAACGACCTCGACTTCAGTGCCAATATCTTCGTGGTACCGGCGGATGGCTCGGGAGAGCCGGTCAACATTACCCGGCATCCACGCAATGACCTCAATCCGCGCTGGTCGGAGGACGGTCGCAAGCTGACCTTCATCTCCAATCGCTCCGGCGAGAATTACGACCTCTACCGGGTCTATCTGGACCGCGAAATCGAGACCTATACGCCGCGCGAACTCAGCACCTACTATCGCAATGCCCGTGAGGAAGCGCGGAGCCGCTCACCGCTGCCGGTCGACGGCGAGGCTGAACCAGTAACGCAGGATGCTGCGGAACTCGACCTCGAGCACGCCTGGCGTCGCATCGAGCGTATCACCGCCACCCCGACCCACCAGACGGCCAACGAGATGACCCCGGGGGGCGACCGCTACGTCTTCAATGACGGCAGCGCAGGGCTCATGGCGATGGACTGGGACGGCAGCAACCGGATCCGTATCGGCCCCAGGGCCAACGTTCAGCAGCTCAACATTACCGGCGAGCAGGTGGTCTACATCGTCAATGGCCGGGTTGGCGTAGCCAATCTTTCCGGCAACGGCTCCCCCCGCTACCTGGACATTTCCGATCGGCTGCGCATCGATCTGCGCCAGCAGGCACTGCAGAAGTTCCATGAGGCGGCCCGTGTCATCGGCGAGAACTTCTACCGCACCGACCTCAAAGGCCTCGACTGGCCCGCCGTAGTCGCGGATTACGCCTCGTTGATTCGCCGCGCGCGGACTTCCAGCGAATTCAGCGACATCGCCAACCGCCTGATGGGTGAGCTGGCGGCGTCGCACATGGGCGTATCCAACCCCGGGCCGGTATCGGCGCTGCGTGAACCCTCGGGAAGGCTGGGTATCGAGTACGAAAGCATCGTCTCGAAGCAGGACGGGCGCCTCGGCTATCGCATCACCGAGGTGATACCGGAGGGACCGGCGAACCGCGGCCCCATGCCCCTGGCCCGTGGGGACATCATTACCAAGATCGGCTTGCAGCCCTTCGAGGAGAACGAGACCCTGCTACAGCGATTGAGCGGCCAGGTGGACCAGGAGGTGATTGTCACTTTCGACCGTCCGGGCGAGGATGGTTATACTGAATACCACACCATGCTGCGCACGGTGGGCCTTTCCGAGCTCGCCCGCCTGAAGTACGACGCCTTTCGCGAGGAGAGCCGGCGCCGCGTCGACGAACTCTCCGACGGCCGGCTCGGCTATTTGCATATCCAGGCCATGAACCAGACCTCACTGGAGGGTTTCCAGGGCGATCTTTATGCCGCGGCGGAAGGCAAGGATGGCTTGATCATCGACGTGCGCAACAACGGCGGTGGCAATACCACGGACCGCATCCTGACCTCTATCATGGCGGGTGAACATGCCTACACGATCCCGGCGGGCGCCGATCGCAACGAGACCGGCCACTACCCGCAGGACCGCCTGGATGCGCCGCGCTATACGCTGCCGATCAACATGCTGGCCAACGAGAAGAGCTATTCCAATGCCGAGATCCTGGCGCATGCCTTCACCACGCTCGATCGCGGCAGGCTGGTCGGTCAGCAGACGTACGGCGGAGTTATCTCCACTCTCAGCCACACCCTGATCGACGGGGCCACCGTGCGACGTCCCTTTCGCGGCTGGTACCTGCCGGACGGCACCGACATGGAACACAACGGCGCCATACCGGACCTGCTGGTCGAGCAGACGCCGCAGGACGAAGTGGCCGGGCGCGACCGTCAGCTCGAGCGGGCGGTGGTCGACCTGCTCGAACGTATCGATGGGGAGGAGTAACGCTCGGTCCGGCAACGCCACTGCCGGGGCGAGTCAACCCTCGGAGCCATCTCGATTGCCGAAAGCGTAGTCGCGCTCGACCTTGGCGATGCGTACCTGGAAGGCGGCATACCAGTCGTTGCGTCCGAGGCGCTGTGCTTCGCGGTGCTCCACATGCCGCTTCCATTGCTGGATCGCCTCCAGGCTGTCCCAATAGGAGACCGTCACGCCCAACTCCTCGCGTGCCGATTCCAGCCCGAGAAAGCCCGGCTGCTGGGCAGCCAGCTCGGCCATGCGCTCGGCCATAAGCCCATAGCCGTTGTCTCCCGCCGTACGCAGCGAGGTGAAGATGACGGCGTAATAGGGCGGCTCCGGTGTCTTCGCGATATGGGTCATAAGACCTCACAAAATTGTGTCTCGGGATTTTCCTGGCGATGCGTGGCCGTGCTATCACTGCGCCGCCAATGGCAGCGGGTATTTCCCCAAGCGCCATTCTCGGAGAGTATAAGCGCGCGTGCGCACTGCGCGCTCCTTTCCTCTGCTTGCTGGAGATGGCATGCCGACGCTGACGCTCGATCACGGAAGACGGGTCACCCTGACCTATTTCGTCGCCTTCATCGCCATCGGTATGTGTGTCGGTCTGCTCGGCCCCACCCTGCCCTACCTCGCCGACATGACGGGATCGGGCATGAGCCAGATCGCCATTCTTTTCACTGCCCGCGCCATGGGCACCATGCTGGGCTCGGTACTCTCCGGAGTGCTGATCGATCGCTTCGACGGACACCGAGTACTGGCAGCAATGCTGCTGCTACTGGCAGCCGGGCTCGCCGCGGTACCGTTCAGCCAGGCGCTGATCCTGCTCGCTGCCGTGATGTTGCTGCTCGGCCTGGCCGAGGTGTCGGTCAATGCCGGCGCCAACACACTGCTGCTGTGGACTCACGGCACAGCGTCGCCGCCGTGGATCAGCGCCCTGCATTTCTGCTTCGGTCTCGGCAACATGCTGGTACCGCTAGTGCTGGTGGCAGTGCTGCGCCTGGAGTTCTCCTTTGCCTGGGCATTCTGGCTCGTCGCGCTGTATGTCGCGGTCCTGCTGTTTCCGCTGCTGAGCCAGGCCAGCCCTCGACCGCCCGACATCACCGTCGGCAACCGCCCCGCTTCTCCACCCCAGGATGGCTGGCGGCTGGCGATCTTCCTGCTGATGTTTGGCCTCTATGTCGGTATGGAGGTCACCTTCGCCGGCTGGATTACCGCCTATGGCGTGCTCAGCGGCCTGGCACCGGCGGAGGCCGCCCTTCTGGTCACGCTGTTCTGGCTGACACTGTCCGCCGGACGACTGTTGGCCATACCGCTGATTCGCCTGCTGTCCCCCTGGAAGGTCCTGTGCGGCTGTCTGGCGCTGGGCCTGTTCAGCGCACTGGCGCTGCATGGCCGGTGGTTGCCGCTACCGCTCATAGCCCTGCTCTTCGGTCTTGCCGCGTCGGCGATCTTTCCCACCCTGTTCGGGTTGAGCAACCAGTTGATGCCCATCAGCGGGCGCACCACCGGCTGGATCTTCCTGTCCAGTGGGCTCGGCGGCATGGCACTGCCCTCCCTGACCGGGCCACTGCTGGAGCGCGCCGGCACGGGCGCCTTTCCGCTGTTGCTTGTGGCTCTGGTCGGCCTGTTGCTCCTGGGGCTCGTCGCCCTTCGCGCCAGGGTGAAGCGCAGCACCGATCGTCGCTAACGCTTCAGTGCTGCTTCACCCGCCAGATTCGCCAGGCCAGCAGGCCGACGATCAACACCCCCAGCGGCCCCAGAACGGCCGCCGCGGTGTGGGGCTGGACCGAGACGCCCAGCGCTTCCAGGCTCTCCAGGCCCAGCTTGAACAGGCTGAACACGTAGTAGCTGATGACGATGATCGAGAGCCCCTCCACCGCCTTCTGGATCTTGAGCTGACTGCTCGCCCGCTCGTCGAGGCTGTTGAGGATGCTCATGTTCTGCTCCTCGATTTCCACCTGGGCACGTGTTCGCAACAGGTCGTTCAACCGGGCAGCGCTCTCGGCCAGGCTCTCCTGACGCTCATGGATGGCGGCACAGTAGTGTACCGTGGGGCGAAAGCGCCGCAGGATGAAGGTGCCCAACCGGGGGCAGTGGTCGACCCGCGCCTCCCTGAGCTCCTCGATACGGGAAAACACGATGCGCGCATAGGCCTCCGTGGCGCTGAAGCGTTGGCGCGAGCGGGCACCGCTGCGTTCCAGTCGCGCAGAGAGCTGTGAAAGCGCCGTCAGAAGCGGCCGCGGATTGGCTTCTTCCTGCTCGGCGTTGCGATCGGAAAGTTCCCCCAGCTCAACCTCGTAGCCCTCCAGTTCCAGCGCCAGTTCCTTGGCCAGGGGCAGCGATAGCGAGGCCATCATTCGGTAGGTTTCGATCTCAAGCAGACGGCGCACCATGCGCCCCAGGCGGAAGGCATTGAGCCCCTCGTTGAGCATCAGCAGACGATTGAAGCCCGCGCTATCGAGGTGGAAATCGCTCCACACCGTGGCATCACCGCCGCCCACCTGCGAACCGGCCGGGTCGTTGAAGCCATACGCTTCGGCGCTGCCCAGCCAGGTATCGACGTTCTCCACCAGGACCAGGGTGGCATTCATCAGGGCCGCCTGCTGCGCCTCGACGACCTTCGTCAACCACGTTGGCGGAGCGCACCACGCCTCGCTTCCTACGGCCTTCGGCACCATCAGGGTCAAGGTGGAAAACTCGGTATGGCGTTCCCACTTCAATACCATGCCCTCGAAGGTAAGGATCTGCTGAGCCGCATCGGCATTGCAGGCGATACCGGTCGTTTCAGCCAGCTGCGCCAGCATGGCGGCGTGAGTCTGAACATCGGCGAAGAACGCGTAGTGATAGAGGTGTGCTGGCTCGGAAAAATAGATCGAGGGGCGTGCGTGCAGTTCGTTGTGCAGTCGTTCTCGTTGGGGGTGCATGCCAAGGGCCTGAAAAAGAGTCGGTCCTTGAGACTAAGGTCTAAACGCAGCGCCGCCAACCCCACCTTGGATGGGAAAGCACCGTCGTTTGGTCGTATCAGGGGTCGACGGCCTGCTCCTCCGCCAGAACTTCGAGCGGCACCGGCCCCTGCAGGAAACGCCCCATCCAGGCCAGGGCGTTGGGCAGGCTGGACCGCCAGACACGCCAGGTGTGTCCACCGCTGAACACCTCCATTTCTATCAGCTCCGGTTGATGTGGCGCCAGTGCCTGACGTACGAGTCGCGCATGATGCTCCGCGTTGTAGACGTCGCGATTGCCGGCACTCAGATAGAGCGGCACGACCTCTTCCCGCTCCAGATAGTCGTCTAGATAAGCGGTATAGTTGCGGCGCTGCCACAGCCCCTCATCGAAGTTGCCTGCCGAATCGAGGAAAGCGGGATGACGCCAGGCCGAGGAGTTACGGGGCGGCAGCGGATGATAGCTCGCCGGGCTGAGGGCCGCCGCCGCGGCGAACAGGTCCGGTCGTTCGAGTACGAAGTTGAGGGTGCCATAGCCTCCGGCGGAGAGCCCGGCCATAGCGCGCCATTCACGCTGAGGCACGACCTGCCAGGTCTCCTCGACATAGGGCATGAGCTCGTTGAGCAAGGCCGAGCGCGCCGCCTCGTTGTGACCGTCGATCCACCAGCTCTCGCTGCCGGGCATGACGATGACCGTAGGCGGAATGATGCCATCCCGAATCATGCGGTCGGCCACCCGCTCGATGCCGCCGCTTTCGACCCAATCCCGCTCGCTGCCGAACGAGCCATGCAGCAAGTAGAGAATGGGATAGGCCTGGTTCGTCTCGTGATAGCCGTCGGGCAAGTAGAGAGAATAGTGATAGTCGCGCCCCAGAATCTCCGAAGCGAAACGATGGTAGGTCACTTCGCCGGCCTGGGCTGTCATTCCAAACCACAACGCCGCCAACAGAGCGATTACGGTGCGCTTGAATGTCATAGCACTGGCTCCCTGTGCCGGTAACACTAGCGTGCAGTGGGAATCTTTCCGTCTCGTCATGGTCCGACACCATATCGACGACCGATGTTCCTGCCACCAAGGAAGGCAAGGCGCTCATGAAGCGAATCGAAGAAATCTACTGGCTGCGCTTTTATGGCTGCCTGGCCGTGTTCGGCTTCCACTTCCTCGATCGCTTGAATCAATACGCCGACAACGTCTATCTCGACCTGGCTCGCATCCCCACCGTGCTCGGCACGCCCATTTTCATTTTCATCTCGATCTTTCTGTTCTCGGTCCGCTATGGCGATCAACCACCTTCCGGTTTCCTGATCAAGCGACTGCAGTACGTGATGGTGCCCTACGTCGTCTACGGCTTGATCTATGCCCTGACGAAGTATGTGAATCTGCGCCGCGAGGGCGTGCCGGCCGACCTCCTCGACACCCTTGTCGAATATCTGATCTATGCCGGCTGGCACGGCTACTTCCTGATCATCGCCATGCAGTTCTACGCCTTCTACTGGCTCTATTCCCGCTATGGCCTGGAGCGCTGGCTGCCACCCGCCCCCTGGCTGGTACTCGGCAGCCTGATCAGTATCGCCTACTGGGGCCTGACGCGACTCTTCGACCTCGAACCGCCCGGCTACCTGCTCTGGATCGCCCCGCTCGGCTGGATCTATCTGTTCTTCCTGGCCATGCTCGTCGTGCGTCATTATCCGCAGCTCGCCCCGCCGCGGCTGCACGAGATTCCCTGGCTCGAGGGTCTGTCACGGCCGGAGCTATTGCTGACTTATGTCGCCTCGATCGTCCTGTTAACCTGGTTCGGCTGGCTGGAGCACTCCTCCAAGGAGACCTGGGTCGTGCCGCTCTTCATCCTGTTCACGCTGTTTACCGTCACGCGACTGCGAAGTGTGCGGGCCACCCCCCTGGTGAAGTTCGTCAATCGCTATTCGTTCGGCATCTACCTGGCGCACCCCATGTTCTTCGCCATGGTGGACTTCGCCCACGAATTCGTTCCCTTCTCGCTGTTCGTCTATTCGCTGCTGCTGATCGTGGTGGGTATGACCGGCCCCATCGCGTTCAACCGGGTCGCCAACGGCGTTCCCGGAGGCGGCACGCTGTTCGGAAAGACACTGTACGTACCCAAGGAACGGCAGACGACCGCTACGCAAGCACGTTAGGCTCGGCCGGCGTTCTCGTAAGCCGCCTTCAGGCGATAGAACTCGGCGACGATGGCCTCCATGGCGTCGGGGTCGTATTCGCTCAGGCCGCTGACGACCAGCTTCTTCGAGCCGCTGCCGACAGGTTCGCCTCGGTCGATGATCCGAAATTCGAGCCTGACGTCACCGCGCTTGCCGGCCACCTCGAGGCTCGAGTCGACCAGTTCCAGCGAAGGCTCGGCCAGATCGAGCCGGTCGAGGGAAAAACCCATGCTGTCGTAGATCACCAGCGGCCGCTTGGGGTTGAACATCACGCCTCGCGCCTCGAGCAACGGCTTCAGTACATGGGGGAAGTTCTTGCCGGAAAAGGCGACGTAACAGCGCGTGAAGGCTTCTATGGCTGCAGCATCGAGACTGGTATCTCCTTCCCGGCTCACTTCGAGGTACTGTTTGCCCTCATCGTCCCTGACCACGAGCTGTCCCGCCTCGTTCTCATCCAGGCTCAACAGGGTTCCATCGCCCACCATGCTGCGAAAGCGAAAGTCCATGTGCCGGGAGAGGCCAAACCGACTCAGCATCAGGGCGAACAACAGGTCGCCGGGAACGCAGAATCGCCGCGCCCCAGGATCGTGGATGGGGTTGAAGTCTCCGGCGACACGCTTGGCGAAGTCGCTGGCCTGCTGCGCGGAGATGCGAAAGCTCGCGCCCGCTTGCGTATGGTAAGAGTCGAGAAACATTCGTGCTCTGGCCTGTCCTTGGTTGGAATAGCTCAAGTTGGCGATAATGCCATTTTTTTCATTGATGCGGCCACTTCGGACCGGGAAGCGCCGTTTCGACGGGCGCGACGGCCGTCGCTGATGCGCCCAGCTTGCTCACCGCACTTGAAACATAAACCATTGAATTCATGCTACCACTGAAACGGAGCACGGCTGACCCTATCGCCATTGGCACCCTTGCCCGTATTCGTCATTCTTGTGATATACCTATATCGTACAACAACGCTTGGCGGCTAAAGTGCGTTACATAATCATGAGCTGGCATGACGCGACGGACACAGCCGCCAGCACAGTAAGGGGATCGGGGGATAACACTATCGATACGCGCAGGAAGTCCTGGCCAGCCATCGTCTTCGTTGAGCCAGGCATGGGAGCCGTTTTTTCAGGTCGAGCGGGTACGGTGCAGTCATACCTTCGGGAAGCTGGCGCGTGGCTGGATTGACACGTTGGCTGCTACTGCCGTTGGTGTTGGCACTGCTATCTTTGCCCGTGCAAGCCAATGAGCGTCAGATCGTACTGATTGCTCATCCGAATGTGGCCGATGCCGTTCTTACCCGCGACACCACCCGGGCGATCTTTGCCATGCGCCAGCGCAGCTGGCCCGATGGCCAGGCCGTGCGGGTCTTCGTGCTGCCCAGTAGCCATCCCGTACATGCTCGCTTCGCCAAGGAGCGTCTTAGCGTTTACCCCCATCAGCTGCAGTTGGCGTGGGATCGTATGGTGTTCTCGGGGACAGGCCAGGCGCCCAGCCAGGTCGACAGCCAATCAGAGATGCTGGAACGCGTCGCCACGACGCCTGGCGCCCTTGGGTATCTGGAAAGGGAGTACCTGGATGAGAGAGTCCAAGTCATTACCATGGAGTAGACGCCATCGTTCACGCTCAGTATCCCTGGCGCTGGCCCTTACCGCCTGGGCGCCCATGGCCGCGGCGGAAAGCGTCATGGACACACTGCAGGTACACGGCTTTCTCAGTCAGGCACTCGTGATCACCGATGACAACGATTTCTTCGGACCCAGCAGCAGCGGTGACGGCAGCCTCAAGTACACCGAGATTGGTGCCAATGCTTCGTTTCGGCCTCGCCATGACGTGCTCGTAGCCGCCCAGGTACTGAGCAGACGCGCCGGCGGCGACGGCAGCGACGCCCGGCCGGCTCTCGACTACGGCGTGATCGACTATCAGCCGTACTCCGACCAACGGCGCACCCTGGGCATCCAGTTGGGGCGCTTCAAGAACCCTTTCGGCTTCTACAACCAGACCCGGGACGTCGCCTTCACCCGCCCCAGCATACTGCTGCCACAGTCGATCTACTTCGACCGCACCCGCTCGCTCGGCCTTTCCGCCGACGGCGTCAGCCTGTATGCCGAGGAGCGAATGCAACACGGTACTCTGCGTTTCACGGGTGGCGTCGGCACCCCCACCACACGCGATCTGGATAGCCAGCTCTACCCTGCCCGACTGGGAGTGGATGTGAACGGCAGCACATCCTCCATTGCCCAGTTGCGCTATGAACACTCCGATGGCCATTTCACGGCCGCCCTCAGCGCCGCGGACGTCAACCTGGACCTGGGGCTCGGCCCGTTTGAGGGAGAGCTCAACTTCCAGCCGTGGATCCTCTCGCTGCAGTACGACAAGGAGCGCTGGGCGCTAACGGGTGAGTTTGCCCTGCGCCAGGTATCGACGACCGCCACCGGCACACTGCCCGAATCCGACGTTACCGGCGAAAGTTGGTATGTCCAATATACTCGGCGCTTCTTCGACGACTGGCAGTGGCTGGTTCGCTACGACAACCTGGTGAACGATCGCGACGATCGCTCGGGCCGAGCCTACGAAGCCCAGGGCCGCGGCCCTGCCCATGCTCGCTATGCAGACGACATCACGCTCGGGTTGCAATGGCGGGTCAATCCCCGAGTGCTGGTGGCCGCCGAATACCACCACATCGACGGCACCGGCTGGTTGCCGTTACGTGACGAGCCCGACCCTGCCGAAACCCAGCGGAGCTGGAACATGGTGCTTTTTCAACTCTCATTGCGCTTCTGATCGACGGTCAAACTACTCTTCAAGAATCGGCCAGGGATTGCCTGTATGAGCGCTTCCTCCTCACAAGCACCTCGTTCACGACTGAGCCTGACCTGGCGAGTGCTTGCCCTGAGCAGCCTATTGCTGCTTGTGCTGGCGGGGCTGTTCACCTGGCTTGGACACGCCACCTTGACCCGCCAGTTCGAAGAGAGCCGCAGGGAGAGCAACCAGCGGGAAGCACGCGAAATCCAGCTCGCGCTGCAGCGCTCCGAGGCGAGCCTGCAGCAGATCGCAGCACTGACGGCCGCCTCCCCCGACCTGGGGCCGGCGTTGGCGAACGACGAGCAGGCGGAGCTGATCGGCTCTCTCTCGTCCCAATGGCCCACGCTACAGCTCGAAGCCGGTGTCGACGAGATCCTGGTGTTCGACGCCCAGGGGCGACAGTTGGCCGAGTGGGGCGAAGCCCAGGCAGACAGGGAACGCCCGGTGCAGGATTGGGTACGTCGAGTCATGGAGACCGAGTATCCGCTCTCGGCGCTGCGCTGTGCCAACGACTGTCGGCAGTATGCCGCCGTGCCCGTCCTGGTCGAAGGCGAAAGCGTCGGCATCGTGGTTCTGTCGCGCTCGCTGGCCGACGTGACCCGCCAGGCCCAGCAGGTTTCCGGCAGCGATGTCGCGTTGTTGATCACCGGAGCCTCTGAAGCGGAGGTGCCGTCAGAACGACACTTGACGAGCTGGAACGGTCTTCTCGTAGCACTGACACACCCGGAACATTACCTGGCAATGCTGCAACGGGCGGCGCAGATGGCCATGCTCAGCGATATTCTCGCAACACCGCTGCGCTTGCAGTACGACGGACGCGCTTACGAATTGTCCGCCGTGCGCATGGAGGCCGACGATAGCCGACGCAGTAGTGGCTTCTTTCTCCTGGCGGCCGACATTACTGCCCAGATCCGGACCATTCAGCAGAACACGCGTAACCTGCTGCTGGTCGGCATAGGCGGCTGGCTTGCCGCTGAGCTGTTGCTTCTGGCTATCCTGCTGCGCCCGATGGCAAGGCTACGCCGGCTGGCCGGCGTCCTTCCGGCCCTGGCCCAAGGCGGCTTCGCCAAGGCTCGTAGCGCCATACCCGTCCCTCACAGTCGCTTCGAGGACGAGATCGACGTGCTGGAGGGCACGACACTGGCTCTCTCCGATCAGCTGGAAGCACTGGAGCAGGAGGTCACGGCCCGAGGGCTTCAGCTTGCCGAACGGGTTGACGAGCTGGCGCGCGAGCGTGATTTCGTCGGCAGCCTGCTGGATACCGCTCGCGTCTTCATCGTTACCCAGAACGCTCAAGGACATATCACGCTGGTCAACGACTACGCCCTGGTGACCCTGGCCATGCAGGAGGAGCGCCTGCTGGGCCGTGCGTTCGACGAGGTCTTCACACCTCGCAAGGGCAATGAATCCGTCGAGGAAATTCCCCAGGAGGAGCGCAGCTTGGTGACGGCGGATGGACGGCAACGGACCATCGCCTGGTATCATGCGCCCCTGGCATCACACAACGACTCTCGGGCAGCACGGATCTCGGTCGGGCTCGACATCACCGAGCGCAAACTGGCCGAAGCGCGCCTCACCTGGCTGGCCGAGCGCGATCCGCTGACGGAGCTGTACAACCGGCGCTACTTCCAGGAGGCACTGGGGCTCGTCATGCGGCGCGGGCGCTGCGGCGCAGTGCTGCTGCTCGACCTCGACCACTTCAAGGACGTCAACGAACTCAGCGGTCACCACACCGGCGACCAGCTCCTGCGCATGGTGGCGGATACGCTGTTTCAGGAGTTCGGCCACTGCGGCATCATCGCGCGCCTGGGGGGCGACGAGTTCGCAATGTTGCTGGAGGGTGCCGACACCCGCCGAGCCATCAGCATTGCCAAGCAGATCACCCCGCTGCTCGACAACACCGGCCTGGATGCCGGAGGTCAACGTCACCGGGCAACTGCAAGCCTCGGCATCGCCCTGTTCCCGGCGCATGGCGACAACCCCGCCGACCTGATGGCCAATGCCGACCTGGCCATGTACAAGGCGAAGGAGAGCGGCTCCCAGCGCTGGCATCTGCTCTCGACGCTCGAGCGCGCCAAGGACGAACTGCAGGAGCGGGTCTACTGGGTGGAGCGGATTCGCCAGGCCATCGACGAAGAGGGATTCGAGTTGATGGTGCAACCGATCGTGCGCCTGAGCGATAACGACGTGCGCCACTATGAAGTGCTGCTGCGCATGCGTGGCCCGAAGGGGGCTCTCATTTCCCCGGCGCACTTCATCCCGGTGGCGGAGCGCAGCGGCCAGATCGTACAAATAGACCGTTGGGTGCTACGCCAGAGCCTGCGCGCCCTGAGTCGCGTTCAGGCCCAGGGCATCAGCCTGGCCGTCAACCTCTCGGGCCAGACCTTGCACGACGAGGGACTCAAGCAATTCCTCATGGAAGAGCTGTCGGCCACCGGTGCGGATCCGCACCACCTTATCCTCGAGATCACCGAGACGGCTGCCGTCACCGATTTTTCCAGCGCTCGCGGGGTTCTCCAGGCCCTGCGCGACCTGGGTTGTCGCACCGCCCTCGATGACTTCGGCGTCGGCTTCAGCAGCTTCCACTACCTCGGTGAGCTACCCGTAGACTTCATCAAGATCGATGGCGCCTTCATTCGCACCCTGAGCACGAACACAGACAGCCAGGTCATCGTCAAGGCCATTGCCGACATCGCGGCAGGCTTCGGCAAGCTGGCCATCGCCGAGTTCGTCGATCAGGAGGGACTGATACCAATTCTGATTTCCTACGGCATCTCTTACGGCCAGGGCTACCATCTTGGTCGTCCCACCCCTCTGGCTGAGGCCATTCCGGGAGTTTCGCATGGTGACACCTCGTCATAAGTCGAATTCCTGCGAACGTGACGTACCCCAGGGTGACCGGGTGCGCGAGTTCGTCGAGCAATACCGCTTCATCATCGCCCATAGCCGGGAGAACCGTTACCGAGCCTACGCTCTGCGCCACAAGGTTTTTCGCGAGGAGCTTCAGTACTCTCTGGGTGATGATGTCGATACCCCCTTCGAGAAAGATGCCCACGACAAGCACTCGATCCTCTGTCTGCTCCACCATGCCGGGAGCGATCGCGACGCTGGTTGTCTGCGGGTGGTCCTTCCCATCGACAATGATGGGCAGCCAAGGTCCCTGCCACTGGAGGAGAGCTGCGCTCACGGCCTGACCGATCCGCAGTTGCATCCGGATCGGTTCGAACGCCGCTCGCTCTGCGAGGTTTCGCGCCTCGCCGTGCATCCCGATTTTCGTCGCACACGCGAATGCGCCCTGGGGCTGCGCGAACAGGATCTGCAGCTACTGGAAGAGAATCGTTTGCCTCCTCCCTCCCCGTTGGTGACCCTGAGCCTGTTCCTGGCCGCCACTGCCATCGTCGGCCTATCAGGCAGGCGTCACGTCTTCTCCATGATGGAGCCACGCTTCGCTCGATTGCTGAAAATCTCGGGGCTGAAGTTCCGCCAGGTCGGCGACGTAATTGACTACTGCGGCCCCCGGGCGGCGTACTACATCGACCAGCACCAGGCTGAACGGGATCTCCAGTCCAGCCTGCAGCCGCTTTATCGCCATATCAAATCGACACTGGCTCCCCAAATGATGGGCGCCACCTAGATCGTCTAGCGAGGCTCACGGCAAGCCCCGCGCCGGCATGTCCGCACAGGCGCAGCGTGCTCGTGACCGGCCGCACTCTTGCCGACAAGTCAGGCCCGGGATGCAGTCGGCCCGGCCAGTTGAGTACCATGAGCGCCAATACGTTTCGATGCTCGCCGCGCGCCAGATCGGTCTCGCCTTTCGGCGAAGGTATAATGCCCGTGGCAGGATCGATGGCGTCGGCCAGGCGCTGGCGTATCCGCGCCACGACTGGGTGATTCTCCTGGCCGGTCAGCAGAAAGCTGAGGGCGACCTCGGCCTGGATATCGGCCGTCGCCTCGTCAAGGATGCGCTCGATTTCAGCGCTGAACGCATCGAGGATCCAGGCGTGCCGTTCAGCCGACACCCAGCGCTGATAATAGCGGCTGTCGGCGATCACGATATGCGTCATTCCATAAAGCCGGTTGCGATAGTCCGCTTCCTCCAGCTCTGCCACCGATTCCGCAGGAAAGACGGCAAGAAACGCCTCGCGCATCTCCTGGCGCAGGTCGATGACACCCAGTTGGTGCAGGAACCAGGCTTGGTTTGCTACCTGAGCGGCATACAGGCGCACGACCTCGGGGTTGGTCAGGAAACGCTGCCACGCCAGACCCGCCAGGTAGTCGAGCGCGCGCTCATGGTCGGGTACCGCTTCCAGCAGCCCGTAGTAGTCCGCCTGGATCAAGCGAAAGAGCAGTTGGCGACCGAACGCGATCTCGCCCCACTCCGCCAGCATCGCCTGCCTGGCGCGCTGCTTGGCCGTACGGCGTGGATAGTTCGCCACGATCTCCTGCGCCCGTGATGACGCATAGCCCGACTGCTCGAGACCGGCAATGTCCCGCTCGAGCTGAGCCAGAAGCCGGCGGCCATGAGCCTCGATGGGGGCGAGATAATGCGGCTCACCGCTGATGCGGTAAAGCCGCTGGGCATAGTGTCGCTGCTTGTCGGCGGGCAACTCGGGCAACACAGTTTCATAGACGGCCTGGATCGCCTGGCCGGCGGCCCGATGAGCGTCGTTAGGTGACGAAGCCTCGTGGGCGCAGCCTGTCAGGCACGCCAGCAAGAGCAGCATGGGCCAACGCCTGGCCACCTGGCGATGCAGGGCTCCTTCAGCCATCTTTTCTGCTCCGCTGCCGGGGCGAGATCATGCGTACCCTGACCTTGGGGCGTGCCACCCTCCGTTCGGCTGCGCTGTCGCCAGCCCCTGAGTCGCTGCCAGTCGCCGCTGGATCGGCCGGAGGAGGAATGACCACCCAGGCGAACACCGGCAGCGCGAGTCGCCAGTGGATGGCCGACAGACGCAAGCCCAGCGTCAACGTGAGCGCCAGGCCAATGGCGATCCCGGCCGGTACGCCCAACGCCCCCAGCCCCACGTAGGCGATACCGCCAGCGATGGAGGCCGTGGCATATACCTCTTGGCGCAGCACCATCGGCACCCGGCGCGCCAGCACGTCGCGCACCATGCCACCGGCCACGCCCGTTAACAGCCCCATCAGCACCGCCACCACGCCGGGTGTCTCCAGTTGCAGCGCCTTGTGGGCGCCGATCACGGTGAACAGCGCCAGGCCGAAAGCATCGGCCACCGGCAGGAAGACGCGGGAGAGGCGGTGAATGTAGTGAAAACCGATGATCGACAGACCCACGGTGGCGAGTATTACCCACAGGTAGGTGGGATCGGCGACCCAGAACACAGGCCTTACGCCAAGCACCAAGTCGCGAAGGGTGCCACCACCGATGCCGGTGACCGCCGCCAGCACCAGCATGCCGAACGGGTCCATCCGCGAACGACAGGCCAATATCACGCCCGAGAGAGCGAAGACGATCACCCCCGCCATGTCCAGCCAATACACCAGCCCCGTCAAATCACTCTCCCGAGTCGTGCGTTAGCCATGCTGCGGCCGATGTGCCGTCCCCTCATTGATAAGTCACCACGAGGAAACTCACCAATTCACCCTCGCCAACGTTCTCGATGGTGTGTTCCAGGTCGGCATGGTAGTGAGCCGAATCGCCCGGGTTCAGTTCGCAGCGATTCTCTCCCGCCTCGATCCGCGCATGGCCCTGTGTAACGGTCAGCAGTTCCCGGGTACCCTCGAAGTGGGCGGCGCTCTGCAGGCGCGCTCCCGGCGCAAGCCGGATCTCGTAGAATTCGACGTTTTTCTCCATGTGCAGCGGAGAGAGCGTACGAATGCGGCAATCGTGATCGTCGCGAAACAGCTGGCTGGCGTCGTCGCTGCGCACTACTTCGATGCGCGAGGCCGTCCAGGGCTGGTCCACCAGGTCGCCGATGTTCATGTCGAAGGCCTGGGCGATGCGCAGCGTTACCGCCAGGGTGGGATTGGCCTTACCGCGCTCGATCTGGCTGAGCATCGAGCGGCTGACCCCCGATGCCGCCGCCAGTTGCTCCAGGGTGAGCCCGCGCCGCTTGCGCAGCTCGATCACGCGGGTAGAGAGGCTACCGGGCTCGGCCTGCGATTCAGTCATCGTTGTGTCGTCCACCTACACTTCTCCTCGATACCAGGACATGTCCAGCCGGTGCAGCAGAGCGAGGCTTGCTGTGGCGACTGAAAAATCCAGGATAAGAGAATACTTTCTTGCATGACAGAAATATTCTGCAATACTGGAATCTATTCCCCTATAGTAAACCTCTCGTAGTGAATTGCCAGAATCCGCTCGCAGCCCACCCACCTGACCGACCAATGACAAGTACAGGAAGGAGCGACATGAAAGCACTGACCAAGAAGGAAGCGACACCCGGCCTGTGGCTGGACGAGGTGCCGGAACCGCAGGTCGGCATCAACGACGTGCTGATCAAGGTGAAGCGCACCGCCATTTGCGGTACCGACGTGCATATCTACAAGTGGGACAGCTGGGCGCAGAAGACGATTCCGGTGCCCATGGTGGTGGGTCACGAGTTCGTCGGCGAGATCGTCGAGGTGGGCTCCAACGTCAACGACTTCCACGCGGGCCAGATCGTTTCCGGTGAGGGCCACGTGGTGTGTGGCCGCTGCCGCAACTGCCTGGCCGGGCGCCGTCCCCTGTGCGCTCACACCAGCGGCGTGGGAGTGAATCGCCCGGGCGCCTTCGCCGAATACGTGTCGCTGCCCATGTCCAACGTGTGGGAACACAAGCCGGGCATCGACCTCGACGTGGCCGCCCTGTTCGACCCGCTGGGCAACGCCGTGCATACCGCGCTGCAGTACGACCTGCTGGGTGAAGACGTGCTGATCACCGGAGCCGGGCCGATCGGCGCCATGGCCGCCGCGGTATGCCGCCATGCCGGCGCGCGCCACGTGGTGATTACCGACCTCAATTCGGGGCGTTTGGAGCTAGCCTCTCGCCTGGGTGCCACTCGTACGGTGGACGTCGGGCGCGAGAATCTCGCCGACGTGCAGCGCGAACTGGGCCTCACCGAGGGCTTCGACGTGGGCCTGGAGATGTCCGGTAGCTCCGCCGCACTGCGCGACATGCTGGCCAACATGTGCCACGGCGGCAAGATCGCCATGCTCGGGATTCCTACCGAGGAGATCGGCATCGACTGGAACACGGTGATCTTCAACATGCTGACTTTGAAGGGGATCTACGGCCGCGAGATGTACGAGACCTGGTACAAGATGTCGGTGATGATCGAGTCCGGCCTCGATATTTCACCGGTGATCACTCATCGCCTGCCCTATACCGAGTTTCAGCGTGGCTTCGATGCCATGCTGAGCGGAGAAGCGAGCAAGGTCGTTCTCAACTGGGAGACATGACATGTATGGAGCCTTTCAGCAGCACCTGCGCGGCGAACTCGACGCCATTCGCCAGGCCGGGCTGTACAAGCACGAGCGCCAGCTGACCACTGCCCAGGGAGCCCACGTCGGCATCAACGCCGGCCAGGAAGTGCTCAACCTGTGCGCCAACAACTACCTCGGCTTGGCCCAGCACCCCGAGGTCAATGCCGCAGCGAAGGCGGGCCTCGAGGAGTGGGGCTACGGGCTTGCCTCGGTACGTTTCATCTGTGGCACCCAGAGCCTGCACAAGCAGCTCGAACAGCGCCTCACCGACTTCCTCGGCACCGAGGATACCATCCTCTACCCCTCCTGCTTCGATGCCAACGGCGGGCTGTTCGAGACCCTGCTCGGCGCCGAGGATGCAGTGATTTCCGACGAGCTCAATCACGCCAGCATCATCGACGGCGTGCGGCTCTGCAAGGCGCGGCGCTACCGTTATCGCAACAACGACATGGCCGACCTCGAAGAGCAGTTGAGAGCCGCCGACCGCGACGGTGCGCGCTTCAAGCTGATCACCACCGACGGCGTGTTCTCCATGGATGGCTACATTGCCCGGCTCGACGAGATCTGCGACCTGGCCGAGCGCTTTGATGCCTTGGTGCACTTCGATGACTGCCATGCCACCGGCTTTCTCGGCGAGGGCGGGCGCGGCACCCATGAATACCGCGGCTGTATGGACCGCGTCGATATCACCACCGGCACCCTGGGCAAGGCACTGGGCGGCGCCAGCGGCGGCTACACCAGCGGCAAGCGCGAGGTGATCGAGCTGCTGCGGCAGCGCTCACGGCCCTATCTGTTCTCCAATACCGTGGCGCCGCCGGTGGTAGCTGGCGCACTGAAGGCGATCGAGCTGGCCGCGGACTCACGCGAGCTGCGTGATCGCCTCACCGAGAACACCGCCTGCTTCCGCGAAGGGCTCGAACGGCTGGGCTTCGAGCTGCTGCCGGGCGAGCACCCCATCGTGCCGGTGATGCTGCACGATGCCGGTCTCGCCGGTCGCTTCGCCGAGGAGATGCTCAAGGAGGGCGTCTATGTGATCGCCTTCTCCTATCCTGTGGTGCCGCAGGGCAAGGCGCGCATTCGCACCCAGATGTCGGCCGCGCTGACCCGCGACGATCTGGAGCTCGCCCTCGCTGCCTTCGGCAGGGTGAAGGAGCGTTTGGGCCTTTAGAGCATCTTTCCCAACGCCTGATAGCGCTCGACCGCGCCGGCCTGTTCATGCAGCGGATCGAGCCCCATGCGCGGTGGTTTCGCTTCCATCGCTATTTGCTCCATCAGAAGCAGCACATCCGACGCCGCGAGGAGGCCATCGCACTGGCCGGCGAGCTGTTCTCACGCATCCGGGGGTAAGTAACCGGCCGCCTCCTCCCCCCGACTACGCCCGGTCCTCGCAGGATGTAGAGGATCCCCCCGGGCGCTTCACGTCACCCTG
>NZ_JAAQTO010000024.1 GCF_011742165.1 Billgrantia bachuensis
CAGGTACGACCTTTGCCGAAGACGACACCAGGACACCGACAGAAGCACGACATGAGCAGACAGACGATCTACGGCAAGCTGGGGCAGGATTGGTGGCGCGGCGCGGTGATCTACCAGATCTACCCGCGCAGCTTCATGGACAGCAACGGCGACGGTATCGGCGACCTGCCGGGGGTGATCGAAAAGCTCGACTACATCGCCTCGCTGGGGGTCGATGCCATCTGGCTGTCGCCCTTCTTCACCTCGCCGATGAAGGATTTCGGCTACGACGTGGCCGACTATCGCGGCGTCGACCCCATGTTCGGCACACTCGACGACTTCGACCGCCTGGTGGAGGCCGCCCACGCTCGCGGGCTCAAGGTCACCATCGACCAGGTACTCTCCCACACCTCCGACCAGCACCCCTGGTTCGCCGAGAGCCGAGCCAGCCGCGACAACCCCAAAGCCGACTGGTATGTGTGGGCCGACGCCAAGCCCGATGGCTCGCCGCCCACCAACTGGCAGTCGGTATTCGGTGGCAGCTCCTGGCAGTGGGACACTCGCCGCTGCCAGTACTACCTGCACAACTTCCTCGTCAGCCAGCCGGACCTCAACTTCCGCAATCCCGAGGTGGTCGAAGCCATCCTTGGCGAAGTGCGCTTCTGGCTCGAACGCGGTGTCGACGGCTTCCGCCTGGACGCGGTGAATTTCTGCACCCATGGTGAACTCGAGGACAACCCACCGCGAACCCAGGCGGTCGAGAGTTTCCTCGGGGTGCGGCCGGATAACCCCTACGGCTTCCAGCAGCATCTCCATGACAAGACCCAGCCGGAGAACGTGGCCTTCCTGGAGAAATTGCGCGCCCTGCTCGACGAATATCCCGGCACCACCAGCGTCGGCGAAGTGGGCGACGACGACTCGCTCAATGTGATGGCGGCCTATACCCAAGGCGGCAACCGCCTGCACATGGCCTACTCCTTCGATCTGCTGGGTGAGCGCCACGACCCCGAGTTCCTGCACCGGACCATGACCGCCATGGAGGAGCGCATCGGCGACGGCTGGCCATGCTGGGCGCTGGGTAACCACGACGTTCCCCGGGTCGCCACGCGCTGGCACGCCGAAGGCGATCTGGCCAAGCTGCGTCTCTATATGGCCTTTCTGCTGACCCAGCGCGGCAGCATTTGTCTCTACCAGGGCGAAGAGTTGGGTTTACCCGAAGCCGAGCTGACCCTGGAGCAACTGGTCGACCCGGCCGGCCTTACCTTCTGGCCGGCCTACAAGGGTCGCGACGGCTGCCGGACGCCGCATCCATGGTGCGGCGACACGCGCCACGGCGACTTCTCCCACGGCGAACCCTGGCTGCCGGTACCCGACGAGCACCTGGACCTGGCCATGAAACAGCAGGATGGCGCTCCCGATTCGCTGCTCAACGCCTACCGCGCCTTCCTCGCCTTCCGTCGCGAGCACGTGGCACTGGTGAAGGGCGAGATTCGCTACCATCCGGTGCGCGACGGCGTACTCTGCCTGGAGCGCCACCACCCGACCCAGCGGCCCAGCGAGCGGCTGCTGGTGGCTCTCAACTTCAGCGATGCCCACCGCGAACTTTTGGCACCACGCGAAGCGAGCCCACTCGATGACGCTCCCGCCCAGGTCAACGGCACCTGGAGCGCTAGCAAGGTCCAACTGCCGCCCCACGGGATCGCCATCGCCCGCTGCCCGGCGCAGGAGGAGATCACATGGGACGTCTGACGCTTGCCGGAATAGGCAAGGACTACGAGGGGGTCGCCGCCGGGTGCAGCATGCCGCCGGAATGCTGCACCTCGGCGGGAAGCGAAGCGGACGGCAGCGCGGAGATGCCGTCCGACGAGTTCAATCCGGTCTAGTCGGTTTCGTTCTCGTGGCCGTGTCGGGCCAGCCAGTCCTGAAGAAAGGCGATCTCCTCCTCCTGGGTTTCGATGACTTCGCGGGCCAAGTCGCGGACCGCCGGATCCTCGCCATGTTCCAAGACCACGCGGGCCATATCGAGGGCACCCTGGTGATGGGCAACCATGCCCTTGGCGAAATCGACATCTGCATTGCCACTAAACTCGGTGAGCATGTCGCGATGCATGCGCTCGGCGATTTCACGATAGGCCTGCACCGCCGGGTTATCAGCGTGCTCGTCCTCCTGGGGCTCCTCGACATGCTCGTCATGTCCCTCCGGGTCCTCATCAGCGCCCGCTATCTCCCCCTGGGCTTCGTCCCCGTTGGCCTCCTCCTCGGTGCCGTTGGCCTCCACATCCTGCTGTGCTTCAACCTGTTGCTCGCGCTCCTGTGCCTGGGCCTGCTCGATCCGTTCCTGCGCCTGGGCCTCCTCTTCCGCTGCCATGACGGGGGCGGTCAGCAGGGCGCCGCCGGACAGGACGATGGCGAGTGTCGAGAGGGGGCGTATTAGCAGGGTGTGCGACATGGTGCTCTCCTTTACCATGGGGTCGTACGACTACGATAGAACCCAGTGCCACGCAGGTCATCGTACCGGCGCGGGACATAACTCATCACGAGACTACCATGGACTGGAACCCCGCCTTGATCTGGCTGGCCGTTGCCCTGCTGCTGGGCCTGGCCGAACTCTCTTCCGGCGCCCTGGTGCTGCTGGCGTTGGGCATTGCCGCCGCACTCACCTCGGCCCTGGCGGCGCTGGGCCTCACCCTGCCCTGGCAATTGCTCGCCATGGGCGTGTTCTCCGGTATCCTGCTGCCGCTTGCGGTCAAGGTCATCCGCCCCTGGTTCTCGCCCAGCGGGGTCGCCTACGGCACCACGGGCACCGGCGTGGAGCAGGGGCGCAGCTACACCACCCTGAAACGCGACTTCGACGGCGCCAGCGGCATCAAGATCAATGGCGACTTCTATCGCCTGCGTGTGGAAGAAACCGGTGCCACCGAACTGCCGGAAGGCACCCTGGTGACCTTCGAACGCTTCGATGGCACCACCGCCATCGTCAGCCACATCCAGCCGCACTGAACCGAACAAGACCACACTTGGCGCTGCAGCACGGCGCCTAATATCTACGTCACTACATATAAGGGAACGCGAACATGGATCTGCCCATCAACCCGGGGCTACTGCTGGCCCTGATCGTCGTCGTCATCGGCATCCTGATCATCGCCAAGGGATTGGTGATCGTGCGCCAGTCGGAAGTCATGGTGATCGAGCGTCTGGGCTCGTTCAACCGGCTGCTGGAGAGCGGCATCAACATCATCATTCCTTTCATCGAGCAGCCACGCGCCATCACCATGGTGCGTTACCAGAAGCGCGGCGAGGAGTATTTCCCGGTGACGACCAACGAGGCGCGCATCGACCGCCGCGAGACGGTCATGGACTTTCCCGGCCAGCCGGTGGTGACCACCGATAACGTCACTGTGACCATCAACGGGGCGCTCTATTACCAGATCATCGACCCGCGCCGCGCCGTCTACGAGATCGAGAACATGAGCCAGGCGGTGGAAGTGCTGGCCAAGACCACGCTGCGCTCGGTGGTGGGCAAGATGGAGCTCGACAAGCTGTTCGAGTCGCGCGCCGAGGTCAACAACGAGATCCAGGCCGCCATGGAGGAGCCGGCCTCCAAGTGGGGCGTGAAGATCTCGCGGGTGGAGGTTCAGGACATCGCCATGCCCGAGGAAGTGGAGACCGCCATGCGCCTGCAGATGGCCGCCGAGCGCAAGCGTCGCGCCACCGTGACCGAGGCCGAGGGCGAGAAGGCTGCTGCCATCGCCAAGGCCCAGGGTCAGCGCGAATCGGCGATCCTCAATGCCCAGGGCGACAAGGAGTCGGCCATTCTGCGCGCCCAGGGCGAGCAAGAATCGATCAAGCTGGTGCTCAACGCCATCGGCGACAGCGACGAGCACAAGCGCACCGTAGTCGGCTACCTGCTGGGCCAGAGCTACATCAAGGTCCTGCCGAACATGGCCCAGGACGGCGAACGCGTGTTCGTGCCCTACGAATCCTCCGCCCTGCTCGGCTCCATGGGCATGTTCCGCGAGATGGCCGGCTCGCCGGAAGACACCGTGGCGAAGCACCTGCGCGAGAGCGACCGACAGAGCGGTGTGCGCGGCGGCCTCCTCGGCGGTGCGGGCAGCGCCGGCTAGCCACTCGCACCGAATCGTGCCAGCTGCATCTCACGCAGCCGGCTGAGAGTGCGGCGAAAGGCGAACGCCAGGTAGCCATGGGCGTAGAGTTCGTTCATGGCTACCTCGGCTTCCACATACAGCGGTACGCGGCGGTCATAGCATTCATCGACCAGCGCGATGAAGCGGCGCACGCCGTCGTCGCGCCGTGAGAGCGGCGGCAGCTCGCGCTCCCCGGCCTCGATGCGCTCGGCACCGTCCTCGGTACCATGGGCGATGCCTCGCACCGCACTCGCATCGCTCAAGCGCGGCACCTCGCTCAGCAGGATCTGCCCGAAGCCGTCGACCAAGGCAATGAAATCCAATGCCGCCAAGGGCTGCTCGCACAGCTCGGCATAGCGGCACCACACCACGCTTTCGCTTCGTCGTTCCACCGCTATCCGGCGGTGCCCCAGCTCGATGGGCGCTTGGTTTGCCGCCTCACCCTCGCTCAGCCAGTCGAAGACTTCGTCCAGTGCGCTGGGCCGGCCGGGCTCGGCCACCCAATAGCGCTGGCACGCCTGGCCGGGGTGCAGTCGGTGATCGAAGCCGCCGTCGAGTTCCACGACGTCCATGTGGCGCTCAATGGCGTTGATGGCGGGCGCGAAGCGCTCACGGTTGAGACCGTCGGCGTAGAGCTGACGCGGCGCCTGGTTGGAGGTACACACCAGCACCATGCCCTGCTCGAACAGCGACTGCAGCAGGCGGCCGAGCAGCATGGCATCGGCAATGTCGCTGACGAACAGCTCGTCGAGGCACAGCACGCGGACTTCTGTGGCCAGTTCCCGCGCCAGCGCTGTCAGCGGATCGGGGGTACCGCCAAGCTGGAACTGGCGCTGGTGCACCCAGCGCATGAAGTGGTGAAAGTGCAGGCGACGGGAGGGCACGTCGAGATGCCGATGGAAACCATCCATCAGCCAGGTCTTGCCGCGCCCCACCGGGCCCCAGAGATAGACGCCGGGAATGAAGCGGCGCTTGGTCGCGACAGCTTCGTCGTGCAGCGCATGGAAGCATTCATCGAGCCGGGCGGCGGCAACTCGCTGGGCCTCGTCGGGGGCGAAACCATGGCGCTCCACCGCTTCGCGGTAGAAGTCGAGCGGCGCGGCTGCCGTCATTCTGCGAGCCGGCGCTGCATGATGGTGACCTCCTCGCCGCGGTAGCTCAGCTCTTCATGATCGTGCCAGCCTAGCCGGCGATAGAGCGCCTGCTGGTCGGGCGTGAACAGGTAGAACTGGGTCGTGCCGCAAGCGCTGGCCTCCTCCTCGACCCGCCGGATCAGCGTCGAGGCGATGCCTTGGCCACGCCACTCCGGCAGCACGAAGACCGAGGCCAGCCAGGGCGTGAGCTCGTGGCGGGAGTCCATGTCCCGGGCCATCAACGCCGCCGTTCCCACCGGCTGGTCGCCTTCCATCGCCACGAAGACCGACGGCACGCCAGCGATGCCGCACTCGCGGCGAAAGGCCTCGCACCAGGACTCGGCGGTATAGCCGGGATTGAGGTGGCCCCACTCGGCGTAGGTCCAGCTCGCCACGGTAGGGACATGGTCCGAGTCGGGACTCAGTCGAACGATATTGATTGGATCCAGCTTGGACATGCTCTCTCCTTGGTGCCGGCAGATATGGCTGCCGCTTCGCTTTGGCAGATCTCACAGGGATTCTATCCTGAGACGACATGGACCGCAGAACACCAAGCGACTACCGGAACGCAGGCAAGGAGAGCGATATGGCAGTGTCATTGAAGAAACTCGCAGACCAGATCCTGGTCATTACCGGTGCCACCAGCGGTATCGGCCTGGCAACCACGCGTCTGGCCGCCGAGCGCGGTGCCCGCCTGGTCGTCGTCGCTCGCGACGAGAACGCGCTGGAAGCGCTGGTCGATGAGCTCGATCAGCGCGGTGCGGCAGCCGTCGCCGTGGCAGCCGACGTCGGCGATCCCGAGCAAGTTCGTGACGTGGTCGAGACGGCAATTCACCAGTTCGGCGGCTTCGACACCTGGGTCAACAACGCCGGGGTTTCGCTGTTCGGCTATATGACCGACCAACCGCTCGAAGACCAACGCCGCCTGTTCGACACCGACTACTGGGGCGTCGTCCACGGCTCGCTGGAGGCAGCCCGCCACTTGGGCATGCGCACCGAACGGCACGGTGGCGCCATCATCAACCTGGGCTCCGTGGTCTCGGATCGCGCCATCCCGCTGCAGGGCATGTACTCGGCCGCAAAGCACGCGGTCAAGGGCTTCACCGATGCGCTGCGCATGGAGCTCGAGGAGCTGGGAGCACCAGTTTCGGTCACGCTGGTCAAGCCGGCCAGCATCGCCACTCCCTTCCCGCACCACGCGGGCAACCACATGGACGTCGAACCGACCCTGCCACCGCCCCTCTATGAGCCGAACGTCGTGGCCGAAGCCATCCTGCACTGCGCCGAGCACCCACGGCGCGACATTCGCGTCGGCGGCGCCAGCAAGGGCATCGCCATGCTCGGCCACCTGGCGCCGAGGCTGGCCGACCGCATCATGCGGCGCAGCATGATTCCCAAGCAACGATCGGATCAGCCGCCTCAGCATATCGGTGGGCTGCATCGGCCGGCACCGGGTGTCTGGCAGCGGGCCGACTTCGACCAGTCGGTTGCCGGCAGGAGCCGCTATACCCAGGCGTCCCTGCATCCGGCGCTGACGGCCTCGGCCATCGCTGGCGCCGTGCTCGGTATCGCAGCGCTGACCGGCACGGCGCGACGAAAGCGCTATTGAGTCTCTCAGCGACTCCGTGACGCGTCTCTCGTTGTATTTGGGGCTATCGCAAAGGGCTATCGCCAAAGACCTGTCGCAAGGGACTATCCCAACTGGAACGGATAGACCGAGCCGATTTCAAGAAGGCGCGTCAGCTCGTCCAATGCGGTAAGTGTCTCGTCGGCCAGCTGCGGGTCGGCGAGATCGTCCGGTGCCAGCCGGTCGCGGTAGTGGCGCTCGACCCAGGCGGTCAGCTCGTCGTGCAGGGCATCGGTGAGCAGCACCCGGCCGGTCAGCGCGGCGCGCTCCTGGCGTGAGAGCGCCACCCGCAGGCGCAGGCAGGCGGGGCCGCCGCCGTTGCGCATGCTCTGTTTGACGTCCTTGACGACCACCTCATTGATGGGGTTGTGCCCGGCCAGCAGGTGATCCTGAATGCTGCGCCATACCGCTTCGCGCTCCTGGCATTCGCCCGGCACCACCAGCGTCATGCTGCCGTCGGGATTGCTCAGCAGCTGTGAGTTGAACAGATACGAGGCCACGGCATCCTCGAGGCTTACCGCCTCAAGGGGTACGCGAACCGGAATCAGCGGCGAGGTCATTTTGCTGCGCAACTCGTCGAGCGCGGCCTGCTCGTCGCGGAAGGCCATCGCGTGATAGAGCAGCACCGGCCCGTTGCCCACCGCGATCACATCGTTGTGGAACACCCCGGCGTCGATGGCATCGGGATGCTGCTGGGCGAATACCGTCTGGGCCGCCGTGAGACCGTGCTGACGGGCCACTGCCTGGCTCGCTTCCAGCGTCTGGCGTGCGGGAAAGCGCTTGGGCTCATGGGACGGGTCCCCGCCGAAAGCCTGGCGACCGTATACGAACAGATGCACGCCGGCATCGCCGTGTTCGCCGCACAGCCGGGTGTGGTTGGCCGCCCCCTCGTCGGAGAAGGCCGGGGTGGCCGGCAGCACCGGATGGTGGGCGAAGTGCGCCTCGTTGCGGAAGATGGCCGCCAAAACACGGCCGGTGGTTTCCGGCTCCAGGTAACGATGGAAGCTCGACTGCAGATTGGCCGGGGTGAAGTGCACCCGGCCGTCCGGCGCGTCGCGGCTCGGTGTCACCGTGCCGGCATTGGCCGTCCACATGCTCGAAGCCGAGCACACCGCGCGCAGCACCTGGGGCGCTTCGCTGGCCGCCCGTGCCAGTACCTCGCGGTTGCTGCCAGTGAAGCCGAGCGAGCGCAGCGCGCCGAGATCCGGCCGTTGCTGCGGCGGCAGCACGCCTTGGGCGTAGCCGGCATCCAGCAGCGCCTTCATCTTGGTCAGGCCTTGCAGTGCCGCCTCGCGGGGGTTGGAGACCAGCCCGCCGTGGCTCATCGAGGCCACGTTGCCGTGGGCCAGGCCCGAGTAATTGTGGGTCGGGCCCACCAGGCCGTCGAAGTTGACTTCCCGGTAGTCGGCGGCGTTCGTCGTTTCGCTCATAGCACGACTCCAGGCGGCAGGTTGTCGGGCAGCGTGAGGCTCTCGGCCTCCATCGAGGCCACCGGATAGGCGCAGTAGTCCGCCGCGTAATAGGCACTGGGACGATGGTTGCCGCTGATGCCCACGCCGCCGAAGGGGGCGTCACCGGAAGCGCCGGTGGTCTGGCGGTTCCAGTTGACGATGCCGGCGCGGATGCGCAGCAGGAAGTCATCCCAGTCGCCGCGTTCGCCGCCGATCAGGCCGGCGGCGAGGCCGTAGCGAGTATCGTTGGCCAGCTCGAGGGCGTGGTCCCAGTCACGGTAGCGGTGGACCTTGAGCAGTGGGCCGAAGTGCTCCTCGTCGGGCACCGGCAGGCCGCTGACGTCGATCAGCGCCGGCGAGAGCAGGCTGGTGCCCGGCTCCAGGCACTCCATGCGCGCCAGCACCACGCCGCCCAGCGCCTCCAGGTCGTCCTGGGCCTTGAGCAGGCCCTGGGCCGCCTCCGGGCTGACCAGGCCACCGTAGAACGGCGCCGGCTCCGCGAACTGCCCCGCCACCCGCAAGCGGGCGATGGCATCGACCAGTGCATCGAGCAAATGATCGCCGACCTGACCCTCGGGCACGATCAGCCGGCGCGCACAGGTGCAGCGCTGGCCGCCGGAGAGGAATGCCGATTGCAGGATGGTCAGCACCGCGGCGTCCTGGTCGTGCACGTCCTTGATCACCAGCGGGTTGTTGCCGCCCAGCTCCAGCGCCAGGATCTTCTCCATCTGGTCGGCGAACTGACGGTTGAGCAGGCCCCCGACCCGGGCGCTGCCGGTAAACAGCAACCCGTCGATGCCGGGATGCGACGACAGCGCCTGGCCCACCGGGGCGGCGCCCTGCACCAGGTTGATCACGCCCGCGGGCAGGCCCGCCTCGTGCCAGCACTGCAGGGTCAGGTCGGCGCTCAGCGGAGTCTGCTCGCTGGGCTTGAAGACCACGGTATTGCCGGCCAGCAGCGCCGGCACCATGTGGCCGTTGGGCAAGTGGCCGGGGAAGTTGTAGGGGCCGAACACCGCCATTACGCCATGCGGGCGGTGGCGCAGCACGGCGGTGGTGTCGCCGACCTCGCGGCTGCGCTCGCCGGTGCGCTCCTGGTAGGCGCGGACCGAGATGGCTACCTTGCCGATCATAGCGCCTACTTCGGTGCGTGCTTCCCACAGCGGCTTGCCGGTTTCGCTGGCGATGGCACGGGCCAGGTCCTCGCGGTGCGCCTCGAGCTTCTCGCGAAAGCGCTCCACCACGTTCAGGCGCTCGGCGAAGGCGAGCCGGGCCCAGCCCGGGAAGGCACCGCGGGCAGCCTCGACCGCCGCCGCCACCTGGCTGTCACTGGCCGCCGCACCCTGCCACAGGGTCTCGCCGGAGACCGGGTCGCACTTGGTGAATGTCGTTGCCTCGCCCGGCTGCCAGCGGCCGCCGATCATCAGCTGTTGCATCGCTTTCATGGAGTCTCCTCGGTATCCAGTACGCGCAGGGAGTCGCCGGCCACCACGCCCAGGCGCTGCGCCTCCGCTTCGCTCAGGGTGAGGGTGCCCTCCTCGTCGGGGCCGTGGGCCACCCAGGCGGAACGGAAATCGGCCATTACGGTACTCGCCGCCAGCCAGCGTGGGCGAGCGGATGGCGCTTCGCTGCCGCTGCGGATCTCGACCCGGCAACGGCGCGACTTGCGCACCGCGCGCACGTCGTCGATATAGGCTTCCACCGTCGGCCCGCCATCGAAAATGTCGATGAAGCCTTCCCAGCGCAGGCCCTCCTTCTTGAGCATGGCCAGCGCCGGGCGGGTGTGGTGGTGCACCTGGCCGATGCAGGCTCGTGCCTCGTCGGAGAGGAACGGCGTATAGATCGGGAACTTGGGCATCAACTCGCCGATAAAGCTCTTCTGGCCCAGCCCGGTGAGGCGATCGGCCTCGTCGAAATCCAACGGAAAGAAGTGGCTGCCCAGGCACTCCCAGAACGGGCTCTTGCCACGCTCGTCGAAAACGCCGCGCATCTCGGCCAGCACCTTGTCGGGGAACTGGTCGCGGAACTCGGCCATGAACAGCCAGCGCATCATCGACAGCAGCGCGCCGTTGCGCTGGTGCTGACGCTCCTTGCCACGAAAACCGGGGCGCAGGAACAGCGAGGCCACCTCGGCGTCGCCGGTGTGGTCGGAGCTGAGAAACAGCGTGTCGATGGTACGGTGCAGATCGAGCTGCACCGATGAGTGGGCCAGCGTACCCAGCCGGTAGTGGTAGAACGGCACCTCGCGGCCCACCTGGCTCTCGATGGCGCAACAGCCCGCCAGTTCGCCGCTCGCCTCGTCCTCGAGCACGAAGAAGTAGTTGCGCCGGTCGACCGGCGTGCGCTGTTCGAAGGCTGCCACCGCAGCGGCGATCTTGGCCGTGAGGAATTCACGGTTGTCGGGCAGCGAGGTGAAGCCGACCCCGGTTTCGCGAGCGATCTTCTGCAGTTCGTCCAGGTCGCCCTCGGTAATCGGTCGAATACGCATCACAGCTCTCCCTCGTCGAAGCCCAGTTCGTCCTCGCCCGCCGTCGGCAACGCCAGCGGCGCGGCCAGCACCGCGCGGCCCTCCTCCACGCCGAGCAGCTCGGCATGTTCCGGCGAAATCATCAATTGCCCGGTAGGCGACAGCGCATAGCGCGCCACCACGCAGCGGAAATCGGCCAGGCGCTGGTTGGCAATCATCGCCGGCTCGGCGTCCGGCAAGGCGTGTGCCGGGCGCACCCTTACCGGGTGCCAGGCGGCACGCCGGAAGGTCTGCAGGCGGTCGCGCTCGCCCTTGATCACCGGGCCGGCGTCGAACAGGTCGACGTGGCGCGAGCGCATGAAACCCTCGGCCAGCATCTCGGCCATGGCGGTCTCGTGGGCGGGGTGCTCGCGGCCGATGGCGGCGCGCGCCTGGGGCGTGAGCAGCGCCAGGTAGAGCGGGAACTGCGGCATCACCTCGGCGATGAAGCTCTTCGAGCGCACCCCAGCGAGGTAATTGATGTCGTGGTAGTCGCGCACGAAGAAGTGGCGACCCACGCTGTTCCAGAACGGTGATTCCCCTTGTTCGTCGAGGTAGCCCGGGAAGGCCATCGCCAGCACCTCGGCGAAGCGCTCCGGGTACTGGGCGATGAACATCAGCCGCGCGCGGCGCAGCAGGCTCTCGGCGCTGGTGCCGCGATAGCGCGGGTCCAGCGACAGCGCGCACAGCTGGGTGGTCTCGGAGACCTCGTGGGAGAGCGAGAGGGTCTGCACCTCGCGGCGCACGTTGAGCTGCTGCGAGGCGTGGATCAGCGTTTCCTGGCGGTAGGTGTAGTAGGCCTCGCGCGCGCCGGCCTCGGCGCGCAGGGTAGCGGTACCCACCACCTCGTCACGTTCGAGATCCTCGAGCACGAAGGTGTAGTGCTCGTCGCCGGGGAAATCCACCTCGCGGCCGAACGATTGCCGCGAGCGGGCGATGCGCTCCTCGAGGCGGTCGCGATGGGCCGGCAGGTTGGTCAGGCTCGGTGTGGCCAGGCCTGCCAACCGCTCTAGCGCCGGCAGGTCGGCCTGCCTGACGGGGCGTACGACCATCATGGCGGGATCTCCAGGTCGATTGGCGGTGTCCTGCATGGCTCGGCCTGCCTTCACTTGGCCGCCACCAGGCGCGCCACGGCGCGTTCGAGTCGCGCCATGCCTTCGGCGATATCGGCCTCGGGAATCACCAGCGAGGGCGCCATGCGCAGCACGTTGGGACCAGCGATCAGCGCCATCAGGCCCTCTTCGATGGCCAGCGGCAGGATGTCCTTGGCCCGCCCCTCGTACTCGGGAGCCATCTGGGCGCCGATCAGCAGCCCCATGCCGCGGATCTCACTGAACACGCCATGCTTGCGATTGATGGTCTCGAGGTGCTCGCGGAACAGGTCGTGGCGCTGCTTGACGCCGCCTAGCACTTCGCGAGTGTCGATGTGCTCCACTGCGGCCAGGGCCACGGCGCAGGCCAGGGCGTTGCCGCCGTAGGTGGAGCCGTGGGTGCCGATGGCCATGGCCGGGGCGACGCGGTCGGTGGTCAGCATGGCGCCGACGGGGAAGCCGCCGCCCAGCGCCTTGGCGCTGGTGAGAATGTCGGGCTCGATGCCGTAGTCCATGTAGGCGAACAGCGAGCCGGTACGGCCGACGCCGGTCTGCACCTCGTCGAAGATCAGCAGCGCGTCGTGGGTGTCGCACAAATCGCGCAGCCCCTGAAGGAACTCATGGGTGGCCGGCACGATGCCGCCCTCGCCCTGCATCGGCTCGACCATCACCGCGCAGGTGTCGTCGTCGATCAGGTCGCGCACGCTGTCGAGGTTATTGAATTCGCCGTGCACGATGCCGCCAGGCACCGGGCCGAAGCCCTGGGAGTACTTGGGCTGGCCGCCGACGCTGACGGTGAAGAAGGTGCGGCCGTGGAAGGATTGCTGAAAGGAGACGATGCGATGCTTGTGCTCGCCGAAGTTGTCGTGGGCCCAGCGCCGCGCCAGCTTGAGCGCCGCCTCGTTGGCTTCGCCGCCGGAGGAACAGAAGTAGGCCTTGTCGGCGAAGGTACGCTCCACCAGGGATTTCGCCAGCTTCAGCGCCGGCTCGTTGGTATAGACGTTGGACAGATGCCAGAGCTTGCCCGCCTGCTCCGTGAGCGCCTCGACCAGCACCGGATGACAGTGACCGAGGGAGTTCACGGCAATGCCGCCGGCGAAGTCGATGTACTCGCGCCCCTCCTGGTCCCACAGACGGCTGCCCTCGCCGCGTACCGGAATGACCTTCTGGGGAGAGTAGTTCGGTACCATGTACTGGTCGAAGTCGGCGCGGGTCGGGGTATGGCTCATCTCGGTCTCCATTCCTGCAAAGAGGGATCAATAACGCAGTGATGTCATCCGAGTATAAAGAGCCTGGCCGCCGACGGCTTTCAGCTATGGGACCCCGATTTGTATAAAAGGGCTGTAGAAAAAGTTGTCGGAACGGCTAGAGACGCTCCTCGCGAGGGGTCACGCCGAAGTGGTTGCGGTAGGCAGTGGAGAAGTGTGCGGGCGACGAGAAGCCCGTCTTCATGGCGATCTCGCCGACGGGAAGGTCACTGTCGCGCAGCAGGCGTCGGGCCTCCTTCAGGCGCAAGTCGAGGTAGTAGCGCCCCGGCACGGCCTGGAGATACTTCTTGAACAAGCGCTCGAGCTGACGCCGCGAGATGCCGAGGTGTTCGGCCAGCTCGTGGGTGGTCAGCGGCTCCTCGATGTTGGCTTCCATCAGCATCACGGCATCCATCAGCGACGCCGGAGCATGCCCCAGCCGGGCACGCAGCGGCACTTGCTGAGGTTCGTCGGCCATGCGCACCCGCTCCAGCACGAAGTGCTCGGAGACTCGCTCGGCCAGTTCATTGCCGTGGTGAGTGGCGATCAGGGTCATCATCATGTCCATAGCCGCGGTTCCGCCGCCACAGGTGAGGCGGTCGCGGTCGATCTCGAACAGCTGCTGGCTCAGGCGCACGCGGGGAAAGTCGCGGGTGAAGGCAGCGAAGCGTTGCCACGGCAGCGTGGCCCGGTAGCCGTCCAACACGCCGGCACGGGCCAGTAGCTCGGTACCGCCACCGACCCCGACCAGCACCACGCCACTGCGCCCCAGCAGGCGCAACCGGCCCGGCAGTGAACTCTCGTGCATGGTCGGCAGCGGGCTCGGCGCACACACGACCAGCATGTCCAGCTCGGTCGAGGCCAGTTCGAAGGGAGTGCAGCCCGCCTGGCTGATGTCGGCCATGCTGACGATTTCGCCCCCGTCGGGCGCGAAGGCCTGCAGCCGATAGAGTCGCCGGCCAGCCAGCTGGTTGACCACCATCAGCGGCTCCAGCGCACACGCCTGTGCCAACAGCGAGAAGCCCGGCAGCGCCAGCACCCCGACCCAACGGGTCGGGGGCTCACGAGAAGCGATGGGGGATGTATCGGGCATGTCTCAGCGCCATTGCCGAACGAAGCTGAAATGGTACTCGATCGGCGGCGTTGGCCATACCTTGTACTCGGCTCGCCCTGGCGAAGCCTGGACGAGGCGCTGGGATCGAGTCAGCCCACGATCTTAGGGAGCAACACGAAGAGCAGGAAGCCAGCCACCAAAATCGCCACCCCCAGCACCAGCCAGTGCGCCCCCTTGGGCGAACGCTTGGCCTCGGGCTGCTCGGCATCGGGCTCGGGGTGCGAGAAGTCCTCGGGCAGCCGCTCCTCTTTGAGGTGCTGCTTCTTTTCCTCTGGCGTCTTGCTCTCCCTGGTATCCATGGGGCATCTCCTTTGACGCTGGATTCTCCCGCCATGGATGTGACCCTATGGCGGGCCTATATGGTCACGACATCGAAGTCCACGTCCGGGTTCACGTCGGCTTCGTAGTCGACGTCGTCACGCTCGAACCCGAATAGCTTCAGGAAGTCGTGCTTATAGCCAGCATAGTCGGTGATCTGGAACAGGTTCTCGGTGGTCACCTGGGGCCACAGGTCCTTGCATGCCTGCTGCACGTCATCGCGCAACTCCCAGTCGTCCAGGCGCAGGCGGCCGGCTTCGTCGGTCGTCATTTCCCCACCCTGCCCTTGAGATGAATAGAGCCGTTCGCCGAACAGTCGGTTGAGCTGGTCGATGGTACCCTCGTGCAGGCCCTTCTCCTTCATCACCTTGTAGACCATGGCGATATACAGCGGCATGACCGGAATGGCGGCACTGGCCTGGGTCACCACCGACTTGAGCACCGCCACGTTGGCGCCGCCGCCGCTGGCCTTGAGCTTCGCATCGATCTCGCCGGCGGCGCGGTCGAGATCCTCTTTCGCCTTGCCCAGCGCCCCGTGCCAGTAGATCGGCCAGGTGATCTCGGTGCCGATGTAGCTGAACGCCACGCTGCGTGCACCTGGAGCCAGCACGCCGGCCTTGTCCAGCGCATCGATCCACAGCTCCCAGTCCTCGCCGCCCATCACCGCCTTGGTGTCCTCGATCTCCTGCTCGGTAGCGGGCTCGACCTCGGCCTCGATGATGGTGTCCTTGTTGGTGTCGATGGCGGTGGCACGGTAGGTCTCACCGATCGGCTTGAGCGCGGAGCGCTTGAGTTCGCCGCTATCGGGCAGCTTGCGCACCGGCGAGGCCAGCGAATAGACCACCAGGTCGATCTGGCCCATGTCCTGCTTGATCAGCTCGATGGCCTTCTCGCGCGCCTCGTGGGAGAAGGCGTCGCCGTTGATCGATTTGCTGTAGAGTCCCTCGGCCTTGGCGAACTTGTCGAAGGCGGCGGCGTTGTACCAGCCCGCGGTGCCGGGCTTCTTCTCGCTGCCGGGCTTCTCGAAGAACACGCCCAGGGTATCGGCACCGTAGCCGAACGCCGCGGTGATGCGCGCCGCCAGGCCGTAACCGCTGGAGGCACCCACCACCAGCACCTTCTTCGGCCCGTCGGTCTTGTCGAGCTGGCGCGTACGGGTCGCCTCGATCTGCTCGAGCACGTTCTTCTCGCAGCCGACCGGGTGAGTAGTGGTACAGATGAAACCGCGAACCTTGGGTTTGATGATCACGACAGACCTCGTTATTGGTTGTACAGCGCCGCGCAGGACGCCGGATCGATACGAATGGGCAGTGGCGACATTCTAGCGGCCACGCTTGCGTCTGTCCGCACTTGAGCGACGATGGTAGCTGGTGCACGATGCAACCCCGGCAATGCCATGGCAGGAGGTGGGTATGAAAGCGCAGGCGCTAGTGGACGAACGCGGCGAGCTGTGGCTGGCGCTGGCTCCGCTATGGCTGGACCGCGAGCCCAGCGAACGCGACTACGCGCACATGGTGGAAGTGATCCAGCGCCACGACCTGACATTGCATCAGTTGGAGTGGATCTTTCGTCTGGAGCTTGCCCCGGTGTTGGCACGCAACCAAGTGTCGATCGCCGGCAACTGGCGCGATTTCGACGACTACCAGTTGATGCAACAGCTGGTGGCTCACAACCTGCGGCTCAAGGGGTGGAGGCGCAAGACCTGGGCGCTGTTCTCGGGACTGACCACGATGATGACCCGGCATCGCTGGAACGAACTGATGGCCCGGGTGATGATGGCGCGAGGGGAGTCGCCACACGCCTGAACCGGCTGGTTGTCAGGAACGGTACCGGCCGCCGTTCTGCCGGAACCTAGAGCTGGAACTTCTCGTCGAGCGCCTCTTCCAACGCCCGCTCCAATTCCTGTCCGCTGGCGCGCGGCGAGAAGCGCCGAATCACTCTGCCGTCGCGGGCCACCAGGAACTTGGTGAAGTTCCACTTGATCATTCTGGTGCGCATGAGGCCCGGTGCCTCGCGCTTGAGCTCGACGAACAGCGGGTGTGCCCCGGCACCGTTCACCCGAACCTTTTCCATGACCGGGAACGTCACGCCGTACTGGCTCGTGCTGAAGGCACAGAAGTCCAGCGCCGTTTCCGGCGACTGGCGCGCGAACTGATTGCATGGAAAGGCCAGCACGGTAAAACCTCGGTCGCGGTGGCGGCGATAGAGACGTTCCAGCTCACCGAGCTGGGGCGTGAAGCCGCAGCGGCTGGCCACGTTCACGACCAACAGCACTTGCCCCTGCAAGGCCCGCAGGTTGAAGGGCTCACCGCGGAAGGTGCGGCATTCGTGCTCGTGGATGGCCATGTCTCGCCTGCCTCGCTGTCACCTCTCACCACGCCACGTTTCACACGTAGCACCACTCTGCGCACCGAGGCAACCTTTCCTGGGACCAACCCAAGCCAGGCTTTCTTTGCACGCTGACCCCAAGCCTACCGAGAAGCGGCCGCGCCGTCACGCCTGCTGCGCGTTGACCGCCTCCGGGCGACTGGCCATGCTGGAGTGAACAGCCACAAAATGCCGGAGGACAGCTGCCATGCGCGACAACGCTCCCCGCAGCCGCCTGGCCACCCACGAGGTGGTCAACCAGCCCGAGCCACCCGGCGACCGCGACCTCTTCGCCACCGACCTGCCACTGCGCGAAGCGCTGGAGCGTGAAGCCCCGGCCTGGGTTGCGGAACGCCTGGCGCCCCTGGGCCGCGAGACGGGCAGCGCGCGCGTGCAGGAGCTGGGCGAGATAGCCAACCGACACCCACCGGAGCTGCGCCTGTTCGACCGCCACGGCCGGCGGCTGGACGAAGTGCGCTATCACCCTGCCTATCACGAATTGATGGGCCTGGCGCTGGAGGGCGGCTGGCATGCCGTGGCCTGGCAGGAGGAGGGGCGCGGCGGGCACCAGGCGCATGTCGCGGCCCTCTACCTGCTGACCCAGGCCGAGCCGGGATTCTGCTGCCCGGTGACCATGACCCACGCCGCCATGCCGGTGCTGCGCCGCAGTCAGGAGTTGGAGGCCGAATGGGCGCCAGGCCTGCTGGCCAACGCCTACGACCCCCGCGCGCTGCCGCCGGGCGACAAGCGCGGCCTCACCTTCGGCATGGCGATGACCGAGAAGCAGGGCGGCAGCGACGTGCGCCGCAACACCACACGCGCCGAGCGCGACGGCGAAGGCTGGCGCCTCACCGGCCACAAGTGGTTCTGCAGCGCGCCGATGTCGGATGCCTTCCTCACTCTGGCGCAGACCGACGCCGGCCTCTCCTGCTTCCTGGCGCCACGCTTCACCCCCGACGGCGAGCGCAACGCGATCGAGATCCAGCGGCTCAAGGAGAAGTGCGGCAATCGCGCCAACGCCTCGGCGGAGATCGAATACCGCGGCGCCTGGGCGGCACTGGTCGGCGAGCCCGGCCGCGGCGTGGCCACCATCATCGACATGGTCCAGCAGACCCGGCTGGATGCCGCCACCGCCCCGGTAGGCATGATGCGCCAAGCGCTGGTCGAAGCGTGGCGACACGCGCGCCAGCGTCATGCCTTCGGTCGTTTGCTCGCCGAGCAGCCGCTGATGCGGGCAGTGATCGCCGACCTGGCGCTGGAGGTAGAGGCCGGGCTGGCGCTGACCCTGCGCACCGCTCGTGCCTTCGACGGCGACGCCCGCGACGAGACCCACGAAACCGCCCTGGCACGGGTACTGCCCACCCTGGCCAAGTACTGGCACAACAAGCGCGGGCCGGGCTTCATGGCCGAGGCCATGGAGTGCCTGGGGGGCATCGGCTACGTGGAGGAGACGCCGCTGGCACGGCTCTATCGCGAAGCGCCGGTGAACTCGATCTGGGAGGGTTCGGGCAACGTGATCTGCCTCGATCTGCTGCGGGTGCTGTCACGCCACCCCGAGTCGATCGCCGCCCTGCGCGAGGAGCTCGGTGCCGCTCAGGGCGTGCAGCAGGATCTCGACCTGGCACTGGCCGGCCTGGAGCGCGACCTGGCACTTCCCGCCGAGGAGCTCGAGCCGCGCGCACGCTGGCTGGCTCAGCGCCTGGCCCAGAGCCTGCAGGCGGCACTGCTGCTGCGCCATGGCCCGCACGAGGTGGCCGAGACCTTCTGTCGTTCGCGCCTCGGCGTCGAGGCCAGCCCGGCCTACGGTGTGCTGCCGGCAGGTTCGCCGCTGGCGGCGATACTGGCGCGAATCGGCGACTGACCTGAGGCCAGCAGCGGAATCTCGTCGGCCGGCACCGGCCGCGACAGGCCGAAGCCCTGGACATGGGTACAGCCGAAGCGGGCCAGGGTGGGCAGGCAGTCGAGCTCCTCGACACCCTCGGCCACCACCCGGATACCCAGGCGGCGGCCGAGCAGCGCGATGGCCTCGACGATCGCCGCGTCCTGGCTCTCCTGCTGGACATGGCGTACGAAGCTGCGGTCGATCTTGAGTTCGCTGATCGGGAGCATCTGCAGCCGCGAGAGCGACGAGAAGCCGACGCCGAAATCGTCCACCGCCACCTCCATGCCGCTCAGGTGCAGCCGTGCGGCGATCTCGGAGCCCAGCAGCTCGTCGTCCATGGCCGCCGTCTCGGTAATCTCGAGTATCACTAGTGGCGAATCCTCCGGTGCCAACTGACGAGTCAGCGCCGGCAATTGGGATTCCATCAGGTCATCGGCGGTGACATTGACCGATAGCGACAGCAGCACGCCCTGCTCGCGCCAGCGCTGGGAGTCAGCCAGTGCTTGCTCGAGCACATGGCAAGTCAGGCGCCGACTCTGTCCGGCAGTGAGCATGGGCAGGAAACTGGCCGGGCCGATCAGGCCGATCTCGGGATGCGCCCAGCGCACCAGCGCCTCCACACCGCTCAGGCGTCCGCTGGTCAGCTCGAACTGCGGCTGGTAATGCACGGTGAGCTCGCGGCGCTGGAGCGCCGACTCCAGCTCCTCGGCAGAGAAGAAGGGGCTATCCTCGGGCAAGATGGCCGGTTTGCAGCCGGGGCGCAGCCGGTCCAGGCGCTGCCTGAGCTCGGCCAGCCGCATCGGTTTGTCCAGCGAGCCGAGCATCTGCAGCCCCAGGGTTTGGCCGACCCGCTCGGCAATGCGCGAAATCTTGCGTTCGACGCCGCCAAGCAGCAACACCCAGCCGGCGAAGCGTTGTTCCGCCAGTAGCCGCAGCAGCTCGATGCCATCCGGAGCGCCGAACTCGAGTCCCATGATCACCAGCTGCGGCGCGCACTCTCCAAGCTCCGCCAGCAACGCATCGGCGCGCCGATAACAGCGGCTCTCCAGCCCCAGCACATGCAACTGTAGCGACAAGATCGCCACCACATCGGGATCCTCGTCGAGCACCAGGGCCAGGGCTCGCTCATCTTCTTCGAATTCCGTTGAAAGGTTCATCAGGGGATCCCGCTCACGAATTATCCTGAGGCTAACATCATCCCTGACGACCAGCCGGCTCGATTGTCAACGCTTGCCCCTCAGCCGAGGGGGCCGATTACCACCCGCAACGCAAGCGCCAGCAGCATCACGCCGGTAATGCGATGAATCCAGTGTGCGCGAGCCTGCAGCCAGGGCAGGACGCGCGAATGGGTCAATGACACTGCCACCAGCACGTACCAGCCGCCGTCGATGACCATGGCCGTGGCAACGATGACCGCCTTGGCCGCCAGCGACATCTCCGGAGTGACGAACTGGCTGAGCAGCGCGACGAAGAAAAGGATCAACTTGGGGTTGCCCAGCGCCACCAGCATGCCTTCGCGGGCCGCCTGGCGACGGGTGGTAGCCACGCCGGCCGCTTCCAGCGCTGCCGCACTGCCGGCACGCAGCGCCTTGACGCCGAGCCAGGCCAGGTAAGCCGCCCCACCCCAGGTGATGAGCTGGAACAGCGTGGGAAAGCGCACGATCAGTGCCCCCAATCCCAGTACCGTGAGCAGGGCATAGAAACCCACACCCAGGGCATGGGAGAGCGCCGCCACGATACCGGGCGTCCGCCCGCCGCCAAGCGTATGGCGCAGCACCAGGGCCAGGCTCGGTCCCGGCGACATCGCCCCCATGGCGCACACGGCCACCAGCGATATCCAAAGTGAAAGCGGCATTACCTGTTCCTCTTCGATTGCGCGCGATGCGTCAGTTCAACGGTGGAACTGCCCTTCCCTCTCGGGCTGCCATAGGATCGCATCGATACGCAGACGTGTCTCGCCGCCTTCGGGTAACGGCCAGTCGATCTCGTCGCCAATGCGTAGACCGATGAGCCCGGCGCCGATGGGCGCCATTACCGAAATACCATCTTCGGTTGCGGCCAGCGAGTGGGGATAGACCAAGGTCCGTATCATCTGGCGGTTGCGTGTCAGATCGGTGAACTGTACCTGGCTGTTCATGCTGACCACGTCCGCCGGAATCTCTTGCGGGTCGATCACCTCGCCGCGCTCGAGCTCCTCTTCCAGGCAGTCGGCAACGAAGCGATCCTTGTCATCGGCATTGTCGATCAATCGCTGCAGCCGCTCCGCATCCAGGCGGTTGATGAGAATGGTGGGACGGGGTGACATACGACCTCCTTGGCACCGGCAGCGAAGCGTGCTGCCGACCGTGCAACGAAAACAGCCCTTCGCCCCGGCGGGGAGAAGGACTGTGACTCTCACTATCATAAGCCCAAGCCTGGGGAATGTCAGGCCTGCCGACTACCTGCTAGCTGTTCGGTCGACGCCGCGAAGTCACCAATAGCACGCCGGCCAACGCGACCAGCGCAACGCCGACGAAAGCGCCCGGACTTTGCTGCTGCCAGCCGAACAGCGCCAGCACCACACCCAGGACGCCAAGCGCCCAGGCAAACCGCTTCACACCCATATCGCCACCTCTCTAGATTCTGCCACTCAGCATGCAGCGGACGGAGAGGTACATCAAGACAGGCGCAAACGACACAGGCCGCTTTCAGCGCGCCCCTTTGCGCATGGAAGGACGCGGAACGGGCCGACGAGCTACGCTGTCAAAACGACAGGAAAAGTGTTCATAAGGCCAGGCATGAAGACACACGATATCCGGCACAGCGACGGCGAGCAGGTCGTTCTCGAGGGCACTCTCGAGCAGAACGCGGCGCACTACTCGGAAGCGGGCTTCTGGGACAAGGTGGGTGACAGCGCCCGCAAGGCGGGGAAGAAGACCCTCGAGCCCGCGTTGAAGATGTACTACTCGGCCCAGGATCCCAACACGCCGCTGTGGGCGAAAACCACCATCTATGGTGCGCTGGGCTATTTCATCTCGCCCCTCGACGCCATCCCCGATCTCACTCCCTTTCTCGGCTACACCGACGACATGGGCGTGCTGGCCGGCGCACTCGCCATCGTCGCCACCCGCATCAACGACAAGCACCGCGAGCAGGCCAAGGCCACGCTGGCCAGGTGGTTTGGGTAGGATCGCTGCGCCCCCGCACTCATGAAAGGGGCCAGAAACGCAAAACAGCCGCTTAAGCGGCTGTTTTTAAATGACTGCTTTACCAATGGTACCGGCGGTCGGACTCGAACCGACAAGGGCTTGCACCCGGCGGATTTTGAATCACACAACGGTAGCCGACCTCTTTGTTAAACAATGGCTTACCTGGCCATTCCTTGGATTTCTCGTGCCCCACCTAGCACAAGTGTCATACCATGTGTCACGTGAGGTGGGGTTAGAAAATGCTTACAGAAAGCCAAATCAGGACCTTCAAGGACATCGGGAAGGATTACAACCGCTCTGACGATACCCGGCAACGCACCGGGGTGCGTCTGATCCTCACGGTTCGCAAGGGCGGTAGGAAGGAGTGGAGGGTCCGCACGATCCAGGACGGCAAGCGCCGCTTCAAGACCATCGGCACCTGGCCGGAGATGTCACTGGAACAGGCCCGCGAGAGCGTGCACAGGGCGCCCATAGTGGGCTCTGAGGACTCAGGTAATGGCAAGGTACGGCCCTCAGCCCCGAAGCCGTCAGTGGACCCTCCTGAAGCCCCTACGGCACTGTACGGAACCGTGGGCGAGCTTATGCAGGAGTACCAGCAGGACCTGAAGCTGCGCGGGAAGGCATCCCACAACGAGTTCAGGAAGTGCACCGAGGGATACATCATGCGGCCCTTTCCGGACATCTGGCGCATGCAGGCTCGTGACGTTGACGCACAGGTGGTGAAGCGAGTGCTGGCCTTCCACATCTCCCGTGGCGTTACCACGCAGGTGAACCGGCTCCGTGCCTGGATGCACGCCGCCTTCCAGTACGCACTGAAGGCCGAGAACGACCCGCGTAGAGCTTCCAGCACTCGGTGGGGTGTCCTGCTGAACCCGGTCTCCTTGGTCCCGCTACAGCAGGATTGGGAGCGCCAGGGCGAGCATGTGATGACACTTGGGGATGTCCGTGGTGTCTGGACGACACTGCCTGCGATGGTGAAGAGGGATGTACTGACAGTGCCACTCGTTCAGCTATGCGTGGCTACGGCTGGGCAACGGCTCGTCTCCCTCGTGCGCCTCACTGTGCCTGACGTGCACCTGAAGCGCGGACTGCTGGACATGCCCGGTTCTAGCATGAAGGCGGGAAGGCCGCATGTCGTGCCCCTCACTGAGCAGGCGCATGAGATATTGGAGCGCCTGGTGTACCGCTCGAAGGCCAGGGGCACGGAGATGCTATTTCCTCACAGGAACCGGCCAGATCGGCACATGAGCACCACGAGCCCCGCTCAACTGGTAGCCAGGCACAGGGATGCACACAAGACCTCGGGGTGGGCTATCGAAGACATCCGGCGCACCGCCAAGACCGTCCTTGGGGAATTGGGTGTCTCCAAGGACATCCGGGACCGACTGCACGGGCATGCTATGCACGATGTATCCAGCCGTCACTATGACCGCTATGAGTACCTGCGGGAGAAGCGCGAGGCCATGAAAGTCTGGAGCGCCTGGCTGTCTGGCGCGTTACAAGGTGACGACATCCGGGACTCGAACGCTTGGGCATAATGAAACAGACAGAGCACCCGGATAACCGGGGCTCTGCCTTAATCACTACTCAATAACGGACAGCGCGGTGCCCACGGCTGCGGTGTTGACCAGAGGCATGAGCCGTAACGCCCGCTTCTGGATTTGCTCGGCGTCCTCTCCCTCTACGTTCTCCCCCGCCAGAATTGAACGCAAAGCACCCATACTGCCGCGCGTGAGGTGATAGGCATCTCCCACCACGCCCGCAGCCGGTACAGAGTCCAAGCCATAGCCCTTGAATCCCCAACTCTGGCCACCAGACATCCATGAGCCCGGAAGTGAATTCACCGTGGCCAAGCCGTCCATGGGAATGCCGAAGCCACCGTAGATGTTGTTCATGTTCATCACGCCGATGACCTCGGCCATGCCGTCCGTGGCCTGGCGGACGTACTCCTCCGGGTCATCCTTGAGCTTGGATTGCACTGCCACCCGCCCGTTGTAAGCCAGGTATGCCAGCGCGGTGCTCCACATGAGTTTCTGGGCCAGGACTAGCGAGTTGCCGCGCAGGCCGTACATGAGCTGCTTTTCCAGACTGACCAGCGAGAAGGTGCGGAACTGAGTAAGTAACTTGCCGAGTTCCTTGTTCACCCAGATGCTGGACTCGCCGATAAAGTTACGCTGCATCTGGCGGCCCAGGACCGCGCCCATGGCGGCACCGAGCTTGTCCCGGAGTTCCGGGTCCATGCTGTCCGCCGAGAAGACACGGACCTGCTTGCCGTCAACGTCGACGTGCTCGGGTGTCTTGCGGATGTAGTCCAGCACCGCATGGAACTCGTCGTCGTCCAGGCCCGCATCCCGCCACACCTGGAGGTCTTGGTCCTTGAACGGCAGCTTGCCCTCCGCCGCCTGGAGCAACTGGTCCAGCATGGAGCGCTGGGCCAACTCCTCGGAGCCGTTCTGGATGGTGCGGAAGCCGGACAGGAGCATGTTCTTGTCCTGCACGTAGCCCGCTGCGTTGTTGTAGATGCGCTCCAGCTTCGATTGGGCATCCTCGCCCATATTCGCGGCCATGTAGTTCTTGGCGGTGAAGTAGTTCTCCTTGTTCCCGTAGGCGCCCATGATCCGGTGCACAGCCTCCAGCCTTGGGTCCTCGCGGTACTTGCCCACCTGGAACCAGCGGGTGGCCGGGACGTTCTTCAGGGTGCGGCGCAGGCCGAAGGTGACGAGGGAGTTCGAGGCTTCCGCCAGCGATGCGGCACCGTTCCAACCGAGCCGGAGGATGCCGGTCGCTTTGCGCAGCCCCCGAGAGGCACGGATCGCCCCCTGAGTCCAGGAGCTGTAGTTGGTGTCCAGCGTCTCGCCCATCAGCAGGCGCACGGAGTCATGAAGCATCTCGGCATACTGCTGGAGGCGGCCATCGTTCTGGTCGCCCAACATACGAGCCAGTCGCTTTACCTCTGCCTCATCCCCTGCCTTGCGGGCCTCTGTGAGTTGGGTTTGAAACAGGTTCCGGGCGTCCCGCACCGCCTCGTCTATCGCCTCGTCCGCCTGCATACGGGTCTTGAAGCCCTGGCGGGCCAGCGCAGACTCCCCTGCCCCCTCGCGCACGTAGTTCATCACCACATCCTGCGAGGTGTTCAGCAGGTCCACCATGCGCACGCCGTTGTGCTCGTAGGACATGCTCGCGCCCAGGCTGAACTTGGCGCGCTTTGACACGCTCTCGTTTAGCCGGACATCCGCCATGTCGTCCAGGAGCCGGTTCACGGCGTCCTCGTCCATGCCAGCGGCCCTAAGCTCCTTGCCCAACTGCTCGCGGTTCGCCTCGCTGAAGATTTGGCGAATGCCGGTCTGACTGTCCAGCCCCTTGTCCAGCGTGCGGCGCATCTGGGCACGGGCCACCATGCGGGCGGTGTTCTCGGAGAGCTTGATCCTGCCACGCTGGTAGGCGCCCGCCAGGACATCCTCCACCGCCTGCTCGCCATACTGACGATAGGCACTCTGCATCTTGGTGGTGTCCAGGATGAACGGCATGTAGCGCCCGTCATGCTGCACGTTCTCGTAGCCGTGCACGCCTGCGGCCTTGCGGTCCTCCAAGGACTGCTTGAGCATCGCGGCGCGGGCCTCGGCTGCCTTGGCGATTGCGGGGTCCTGGCTCTTGTTCTTGCCACGCATGTGCAGCACTACGAGGTTGTCGAACTCCCGGCGCTCCGGGGCGATGCCCAGCTCCATCTTCCAGCCAGGTATGCCTCGGGACTTGGCGAACTCCAGCGCAGCCTCGCGCTCCAGGCCGCCCTCGGCGTTGACCGCCCGGCGCATGTAGAGGTCCTGATAGTGCGCGGCAGGGATGTGACCCTTGAGGCCCGCCTGCGGATTTGCGTTCAGCTTGATGTTCAGGCCCCGAATCAGGTTCGACGGCGCGGCATCCAAGGTGCTGAAGGCAGATTGCAGGTAGTCCTTGGCCTTCTGGCCGGGGTACAGGTGGTTCTGCCAGTTAGCGGGCATCCGCTCTGCCAGGCGCACGCCGTCATAGATCGCCTCCCATGCGCTCCCGGCCTCATCGACAAGGTGCATCTCATCAGCGAACTGTGCCCCTTGGGCTTGCGCCGCGCCTACTGTGCTGCCTGCGGGCTTGTCGGCGGCCTGCGGGTCTACGACTGTAGACTGCTCGGCGTCTTCCTTGGCGGCCCGCTCTGCCCGTACAGCGGCTGCCTTGGCATGCGCAGCCTCGCGCTCTGCCTTGGCCACCGGCCCCATGCGGGCCTCTTCCAGTGCGTCGAAGCGCTCCTTGAGCCGCGCCGGGATTACGCCGTTCTGAAGGCGGGAGATGTCTTTCCACGCCTCCTGATACTTGGCGTCGTCCGCCTGGCGCTGCCGGAGGTTGTCTATCTCCTCCTGCAACGGGCGCACCCTGGCCTCCATGGCCTCTTTGCGCGCTGCGTTCTCGGCGGCATTGGCCCGTCGCTGGCGGTTCGGCACTCCAGGGTTCGTGGACAGCCGGGTGCTGGCCTCCTCCTCTTGGATGCGCCGGATGCCGTGCTCTAGGTCCACGATCCGGGCCTCGTCCTGCTTCCGGGCGCCTCGGGACAGGCGCTGCTCTGCCTCGGGCATCAGCTCATCCGCGAGGGTTTGCCGGGAGTCTCGGGAGGTGAGTACGCTATTGTCCAGGTGTCGCTGAATCTCGTCGCCTAGGTCTGCCGCTCGGGCAGCTTGGGTCACGTCCAGCAGGTCGCTGTCTACGGCTACGGCGGCCTCCCAGCTCTCCGAGTCCCGCTGCGGTTGAAGGTGCACGCTGCCGTCAGACTTCCTGAACGGGCGCACGGCTACCGGGATCGCCCCAGAGACCAGCCCGCCACCGATACCGGCGAGCACGACATCGTGCCAGTCCTTCGTGGTGTCGTTCTTCATCAGGTAGCGCTCTAGACCGGCAGAGCCGACGGCACCTGAGCCGACGGCACGCAGGGTCTGCCCAAGGAGGGTTGCCCTGGCGGCAGCGGAGCCGCCCCCGGTGACAAACATCAGAGGGAGCGCTGACGGGTCCACGATACCTGCCAGAACCTCCGCGCCGATGCCCTTGAGCCCGGCCCGCTGGATGGTCTCCAGGTTCGCCCGGTTCTTGTCCACGGCCTGGAGCCGCGCCCGGTAGTCCCGTTCGTTCACAGCGCCCGCCACGAACTCCAGCTCGCGCTCGTTGAACTCGCGGGCCAAGGGCTTCAGGTCCTGCTCGGAGACCCGATAGTTGGGGTCAAGCTCTTGGCGGTTGCGCTCGGCCATCTCGTCCAGGGACTTATAGAGGAAGTTCCGTTGCTTCGCGGCGTCCCAGGTCTCGCCCCAGGACGGCGTGTTCGACTGGCGCTCGGCTTCGATGGCCGCTTCCTGATGCCGGTTCTCCCGGATGTTCGGGCTCCGGCCAATGCTGCTCGGTTGCAGCGATGGTATTAGGTCAGTCATGCGAGTCTCCTTAGTTAGCTGGACGTGTCTATTCCTAGACTTGCTTCCGCTCTTCTTTAGTGGGCTATTTGCAAAGGCTACTAACAGAACTGCCTTCCTATTGGTCCCGTTAAACCGTCCGCTTGGAGAACCTGCACCTCCGCTGTAGGATGCAAGAGCACCCCCACAGGCGGAATTGAAATGACATTTGCAAAGCGTTTGCGGCGAGCAAGAGAAGCGGCGGGGTTAAATCAGACAGAGCTATCCAAGCGGCTGAAAGTCACACCACAGTCTGTCCAGTTATGGGAAAGCGAGGGAGAGAAGTCTACGACTCCTAGAACTAACCGTGTTCGACAAATAGCCAAGACCCTAGGGGTTCGTGAAGACTGGCTACTCTTTGGCAGGGGCGAGGGGTTGGCCCACGCGCCCCCTCGCTGGGCTAGAGAGGTCCCACTATTCCGTCTTAGCGAGATAGGCCCGGAGAGCCGCCAGGGATGCCATCCGCCCAAGGTACTCTGCCCCACTCCTTGTTCCCCTTCTGCCTTCGCGGTCCAACTAGACGACAGTTGCTTAATCCCCGACTCTCTGCCGGGAGACACCTTGTTCGTAGACCCGGACGTGTTACCACGCCATGGAGACTTGGTTATCACTCGGCCCGATGGCGACGATGATTCCAAAATAGAAAATCACCCCTCAAGAGACAGAAAACTTGTCGGAACAGTGATTTATTTAGGGCGCCACACAATAAAATAAATCTACAATTAATAGACCAACTCGCCCGCCATTAATAACACTCAAACCCTGGCAACTTTATTCTTGCAATTACAAGCAAAACTTGTAGCATTACCGCTCTAGTTTCGACAGAACTAGAAATACCAGCCTTATTTACCAGCCAAGTCTAAGGACTCCCTTATGCTACTCGATCAGTATTGGACGGCAGAAAAGCTGCACCTTGAGCAAATGGACCTTGAGCGCCAGATGCACGACGCAGGCGTCCAGCGCTTCAAGAAAGCCCAGCAACGCGCCATCGACCAAGGCGAGGCCAGCGGCACCGCCTACAACACCCGGCTGATGCGCGAGCTTGTGCACCCGATGGCCCAAGGCATTCAGGCGTACCTGGAGTACTACCAAGGGCGGCCCGGCAAGAGTACCCAGGCCATCGCCAAGCTCAGGCTGCTGGACCCGCTCACCGCCGCCTTCATTACTGTCAAAGTGCTGTTCGACTCGATCCCCGCCAAGGAAACACTGCAAGGGACCTGCATCAAGCTGGGCCGGAAGATCGAGGACCAAGTGCGCTTTGCGAAGGTGGAGGACACTGCGCCCCGCTACGTGCAGGCGATCAAGGAGTCTCTGAAGAAGGCGCACAGCAAGCACTACCGGCACCGCCGGAACGTCATGGCCAGCACCGAAGCCAAGCTAGCCGATACCGTGCGCGGGGAGTACGTGAACGACCTGGAGCGCTGGGTGGACTGGAGCAAGAAGGACTGCCTAGGGCTGGGCCTGGCGCTGGTGGAGATTGCCCAGAGCAGCCTGGCTTACAACGACGAGCCGGTCTTCCAGCTTGCGCAGGACGGCAAGCGATCCGCCTACCACCTCCAGGTATCCGCTGCCGTGCAGGGCTGGATTCAGGAGTACACGGACTTCATGGCGCAGCTCTCCCCGGACTACACGCCATGCGTGATCCCGCCGCGCGATTGGGTAGCGCCGAAGGTCGGCGGGTACTTCTCTCGGGAAATTTCCCGCACGTTGCCGCTGGTGAAGGTGAACCGCAGGAAGCACCTTAACCGCCTGACCCGTGAGCAGATGCCAGAGGTCTACGCCGCAGTAAATACCCTCCAGCGCGTGCCGTGGCGGGTGAATCAAGCGGTACTGGCAGTGGCCGAGGAAGTGCTGGAGCGGGACTTGTCCCTAGGCATGCCGCAGAAGGAGCCCTACGAGGTCCCGCCCGCCCCGGTGCCGGACGACCTGCGAGACCTGCGAGGGCCGGAGCTACGCGCAGCGATGGGCGAGGCGGACTATGCCAAGTTCACGCACTGGAAGGTCGAGAGCAGCCAGGTGCACCGCAAGGAACGGGTACGCCGCGCGCAGTGCTACGAGGTGGGCAGGGTTGTGTCTCACGCTAGGCGCTTCAGCATCTACCCTGGATTGTACTTCGTCTACACCCTGGACAGCCGAGGCCGCGTGTACTGCCGTAGCTCCCTCCTCGGCCCGCAGGGCGGGGACATCCAGAAAGCCCTGGTGCACTTCGGGGAAGCATTGCCGCTCGGAGAGCGTGGCCGGTACTGGCTCGCCGTGCATGGTGCCGGAGTCTGGGGCAACGACAAGGTGCCGTTCGATGAGCGCGTGAGGTTCATAGAGGAGGACATGCGCGAGACTATCAAGGACATCGTGGCAGACCCCTGCACCTTCCGGGATTGGACCAGCGCCGACAAGCCCTGGCAATTCCTCGCCTGGTGCTTCGAGTGGGCCGCGCTCCTGGAGCACACCGCAGCGGGCGAGCCTAGCTATACCTTCGAGTCCCGTATCCCTGTGGCCATGGACGGCTCATGCTCCGGCATCCAGCACTACAGTGCGATGCTACGCGACAGGCGAGGCGGTGCCGCAGTAAACCTGACGCCCGGCGATACTCCAAGCGACATCTACGGCGAGGTGGCCGAGGTGGTGCGCGGGAAGCTAGCCAGGATCGTCAAAGGTGAGAACGTGGAGGTGATGTCACAGAAGAAACCGCTCAGGGGGAAAACCTTGGCAAAAATCGCACGGGCGTGGCTGGACTTCGGCGTGGATCGCAAGATTTGTAAGAAGCCAGTCATGACCCTTCCGTTGACCGCCTAGCGGAAGTAAAACCCGGTGAACTCAGGGGAACTCCAGTTGGCGCTGGGAAATCCTGAGCCGAGCTGTAGCCACCGTCAGGGCCACGACTGCGCTACCTAGACACTAGCGATTATTAGTCATCTTGAATTGGCGTTCAAGAGGCCGGCAGTGAGCAACAGAGGGTGCAACGACTATCGAAACCCCGCCGTAGCGGAGGGAGTAGAGTACCTGGCAAGTGCCGGGGAAGCGCCGGGCAGGTGGAAGGCACCATAGAGTGTACGGCCTGATGATATAGTCTCACCTGCATGGTGACATGCAGCAGCCCTCCCCAGCCTGTAACTGGCGGTGCTCAGGATGAGCGCCGAGGGCGGGGTGCGTCTAACGAACGCGCCTGAAGATCGTGATGGCAGCACAATGATTACTTGCCGTGAGGCAATCGAGGACCACGTAGCAGACATACAGGCTGCCGAGGAGGCCCGTGCAAGGGCCGCAGGCACCAAGCCTATGGCAGTACACCCCTTCGGCGATCCCGCCTCTGAGCTGCCGATGGTGGACGCTGTAGCGGTGCTCACCAGGGTGATCTGGGACAGTATCGGGGAGGTGGTAGTGGCGGCGCGCGACGGCATGGCCATGATTCAAGGTATCGCAAGGATAGCGGCGGCCAAGAACAAGCCGCTCACCTGGACCACACCTACCGGCTTCATTGTGGAGCAGGTGATCTATCGGGACGAGGCTTACCGTGTTCGCACGCAACTATTCGGGGGCATGGCCCTACAGCTACGGGAGCCGACCGAACGCCTGGACGTGCGCAGGATGAAAAGCAGTGCTGCGCCTAACTACGTGCACAGCATGGATGCCTCGCACCTCATCAAATCCGTGAATGGTTTTCACACCGCAGGTATCGACAGCATCGCAGTCATCCACGATTCCTTTGGCACGCATGCCGGGAATACGGATGCACTCCGCGCTGTGCTGAGTCGGGAGTTCGTGGAGCTGTACATGGAGAACCGCCTGGAGGAGTTCAAGGAGGAGGTGGAGGAGTCGCTGTGGGAGGAGATTGACCTGGAGGTGCCGATGGTTGGCACGTTGGACCTGCTGGAAATTATCGAAAGCAATTACTGCTTCGCCTAAGCGCAGCAACTGAGCCCGGCAACCTTCCTGCCGGGCTCTGCATTAAAGCATCCTAGCTAACATACCCCCATGTAATTCCCTTGACGCAGCTAGTAATTGCAGACCGAGAAACACCGTACTCTCTTGCCAGAGCATTAGGCCCATTGACTTTGCACCCCCACACAAATCTTGCACGTATAGCTCGCACCTTTTCCACAGTTAGCCCCGGCTTCGCCTCAGACATACCAGGAGGAAGTGACCACCCTTTACAGCTACGAGACCGGCCGCACACCAGGCTACTAATGGTCCCTTGGCTCAGCCCCGTGGCTATAGTTGCAGCCTTCTGCCCGATGAAATCATGCAGCAACCCATCTGGCCCAAGCAATGTGAATTTCTTACCACTATAATTACCCCTATATCTCCCGCGCTCTATCGCATCTCGGATATTGTCGCTATGATCGCCCACCTCAAGATGCGCCGGGTTAACGCAACTCTTGTTATCGCACTTATGCCGAACTACCAGCCCATCAATGCTGGCAAGCTGTAGCCCATTTGCCTTACAGTAAGCAACGCGATGCGCCCCGATTGTTCGGCCTTCCATATACCCCCGGCCATACCCGTCCCTGCCCAATCTCCCCTGATGCTCTATGCATTTGTCCACTTAGCTCTCCCTGTAATCTGATTAATGAGGCCGCAGCGGCAAATAAACCACTGCGCCGGGCCATCTCACAGCGCCCTTGTCTTCTTTAGTGGGCTCTTTGCTAGTGGCGGGTTAGAGTGGGAGAAAACAAGGAGGCAGCATGCAGGCTTTCATCGACTGGATCGCAGGATGGCCGGGGCGGGTTTACTCAGACATCGTGAGCACTGACGCGGGGACGTGGCTCGTATTGGCAGGCTTCGCCTGGCTGGTCTGGATGCTCGCCTATGGCGACCGTAAGGCGAGGGAGGCGCGGCGCGAATCCGAGGATCGAGAGGCAGCACAGCGCCCAAGGCGGGAGCTATCGCCACGTGACGCAGCGCTAAGGAAGGAATGCTTACGCAGGGAGCGCGAGGCTATGCGCAGGAGGTCAGAGGGGCCTTGATCCTGCGCCCGGATAACTCCATTAAGGCAGGCCATGCAGGAGCAAAGAACAGACAGATGGCTAGGCCTGACCAGACTACTGCGAATAGACCAGTCTACACTTGTAGACCTGAACCCGGCCGGTTGAGTCCGGTTCGGCTGGTCTAGCAGTGTTTATGTTGGTTGGTTCAAGCAAGCGAGAGCACCCAGAGAGGCCGCCAGAGTCGCGCTAGCGCCCTACCCGCTACCTACACCTTGCCTCGCCTTAGCATTTCGCAGCGACACAAGGATGTGCTCCAGCGTCCTTGCTACCTGTCCGGCCCGTTCCGATTTGGTAGCCCGCCACACCGCTCCTCAACGTCCAACATTCTTTGCAGCAGGTAAGCGGGTGACCCCGGCGCTCCAAGCGCTTCCGCTATTTTGACGATCCGGTAACGGATGCCGGTCTATGGTTTCACCTACATAAGAGGCGCACATATCAGCCTATCAAGCCCCGAGCCCGCGAAGCGATTCGAGAGGGGGTGTTGCGCTCGCGTCTGATGCTTCGGATAGTGACGAGGGTCAATAGCGCAACAGGAGGGGACCATGGCAGACCTGATGGGGGTGGTACCGGGGCTCAAAGCCGCTTATGAGATTGCACGTGCCGCCAAGGACGTGAACGACCAGACAAGGCTCAACACGGCGATCAGCGAGATTCTAGAACAGCTCACTTCGGCTCAGTTCGGGCTGCTTGAGATGCAGCAACAGCATCAGCAGCTTCTCGATGAGAACCGCCAGCTGCGCGAGAAGGTTGAGAAAGAGGAAAGGTTCGAATGTTATCGGCTGGAGCGGACCCGATTGGGTGGCTACATCATGCCGCTCAAGGAGGAGTACGTGAGCCCTGACCAGCCTGCACATGCTATCTGCGTTCATTGCCGTGAAGATGGAAAGCGCTCCGTTCTTGCTCACTACGAGTACAACTATTACTGCAACAGCTGCAAAACGAGCGTGCATCACACCGAGATCCCTTCGAACCCACCATCAAGCACAGGGGACTCATGGTGCACTTGGTGAGAGCAATTCGGTCATTGTTGGATGTCGTTTAACGTGTCGCATCCCATCCTGCACCATGTCGCAAGCTACGCCGCACTACGCGGGCAGAGAATGTACCCATATGAGTATACCTGGACAGGCACAGCTCTGAATGCGCCAAATATGTACCTATAAACCGCCCTTTACAACCCAAACGGTTACAGCTATATTGAGCACACCCTAACGGTTACACCAGTATTCGGAAGCGCAGCCATGACAAACCAGACATTCATCAGGGCATACCTCAGGGCGTCCAGTGAGGATCAGAACGCCAACCGCGCCAAGACGGCCCTCACGAGCTTCGCTAACGAGCGCGGGCGGAAGGTGGCAGCGTGGTACGTGGAGAACGCCAGCGGGGCTAGAGCACATCGCTCTGAGCTGATGCGGCTGATTGATGACGCCGAGCCGGGCGATGTGCTGCTGATCGAGCAAGTTGACCGCCTGACCCGCTTGAACAAGGGCGATTGGGAACACCTCAAGGGTGCGATACAGACCGCTGGCATACGCATAGTGTCCCTAGACTTGCCCACCAGCCATGCAGCCATGACCGTCAGCGCCAGTGATGATTTCACAGGCCGTATGCTGGACGCGGTAAACGCGATGCTTATGGACATGCTGGCCGCAGTAGCCCGCAAAGATTACGACGACAGGCGCAGGAGGCAGGCGGAGGGTATCCAGCAGGCCAAGGAACGAGGCCAATACAAGGGACGCCCATCAGACCAGAAGCTGCACCAGCGCATCAGAGAGCTTCGGGGCCAGGGCCTCAGCGTTCGCAAAACGGCAGACATCTTGGGTTGCAGCCCTAGCACCGTACAGCGGGCCATCAAGGCAGCTCAGTAAATCTGATACCGCCCCACAAGCCCCGCTACGGCCTGCACCGCCATAGCGCTACCTTGGGTAGCCCCACGCCGCCTGAAGCCTCTGAGGGACGCTCTTGGGCTCAATGACAGCCACCCAAGCGGCCCGCCTCTCCCAGCTCCATCAACGCTACTGCTGGGTGGCATGACAGCCCTGAAGCATAAGGCATGTATCCCTTATATCCTGCAAACCCCCTGGCTGCCTTGGATTGCTTGGGATGTCCTGGACTGCCTGGACTGCCTGGATTGCTTGGGATGTCCTGGACTGCCTGGACTGCCTGGATTGCTTGGGATGTCCTGGACTGCCTGGACTGCCTGGATTGCTTGGGATGTCCTGGACTGCCTGGACGCGATAGCTACCCGTTTCTTTCTTTACTCTCTCCTAACGGAGCTTCCTGGACTGCTGGACTTCCTATGCTGCTATTCTCCTATAGTGGGCTATTTGTATAACTTATTGATTCCTCGTCAACTCCCGCCTGCGGCGGTTGCGGGCCAGAGGCCCGCCAAGGTGAGGAATAAGTAGTATTGGTGGGCTAGCCGCCCTTGCCCTCGCACCTCGCCTAATGGCCTGGCTCGCTGCCGCGACAGCATCACGGCGGTGCTCGGCAAGCACCAGCACTCCCTCCCCCCATCTCAAGTAACAGCGACTCCGGGCGATAAGTAAGTTGATGCCTTATACCGGAGATACCAAAGTGAAAAACGGCCTGTCATCCCTCAAATCAACCCTCGAAGCGTCCCTAGGCGGAATGTTCCTCACGCTCATGTTCTTTCAGCTACCGCTGTCGGTGCTGGGCTTCATGTATCTGTTCGATATGGTGTGGTGGCAGGCTGGCATAGCTGCCCTGATCATGTCTGGCGTACCGCTGATAAACATCATAGGCGGGGTAGCTATGAGCATTCTGGGTGTGGTCTCGCTCATCTCTATGCTCTTCTAACTAACCGGCACAGTCGGGCGCAGCGGGTGCACCCTACTAGCGCTGGACATGCTTGGCGATTGGCTGGGCTCCTGGCTGGCAAATCGGCCTAGCGGATCGCCGGAGGTTGAGGAAACCGAAGGGGGCCATGGGGGCGAGGGCGGCGCGGAACGCGACAGATACCCCCACAGAACTGCTCACAATATTTTGTATTAGGGATATGCCCTAGGGAGCACCTGGAAGCGCGAGGAAGCCTGCACCGCTACGTAGGCTTAGGGTATGCTGAGAAAACGGCGGGAAGGCCGCGAGGGGCGCGAGAATCCCAATGCAACGATGCCGCCTAGGCTTGAGGCAGGCAAAGACACTTATCAGGCACAAGTGTCACGCTAAGTGTCACTAGAGCGAGGATCGCAGCGAGGTCGTGAGGATAGGCCATCAAGGGAAATGCCCATAAAAACAAAGAGCTATTAGTGGTACCGGCGGTCGGACTCGAACCGACAAGGGCTTGCACCCGGCGGATTTTGAATCCGCTGCGTCTACCAATTCCGCCACGCCGGCAGCGCCGAGCATTATACGTGGCCGGCGCCGCAGGTCAATCGCTAGGCCTGACGTGCAGCGCGATTTTCGGTATCCTTGCCGGCTGTTTGCGGCTGCTCGGCAGCCGCCCGTTTCGATCTCATCGCGGACACGACCTGCATGCAGCGCGCCGACTTCCATTACGAGCTCCCCGAAGAGCTGATCGCCCGCTATCCGTCCGAACGGCGCAGCGACTGCCGGCTGCTATGCGTGAGCGGCGAGACCGGCGAGCGCACCCATCGCCGCTTCACCGACCTGGTGGAGCTGCTCGAACCCGGCGACCTGCTGGTGTTCAACGACACCCGGGTGATCCCGGCACGCCTCCACGGCCATAAGGCCAGCGGCGGCAAGGTGGAGATGCTGCTGGAGCGCCCGCTTGATGCCCATCGCGGCCTGGCCCACCTCCGTTCCAGCAAGTCGCCCAAGCCGGGCACCGAGCTGATCTTCGAAGGCGACGTACGCGCCGTGGTCGAGGGTCGTCGCGAGGCGCTGTTCGAACTGCGCTTCCTCGGCGAGACGCCGCTGATCGAGCTGCTGGAACGCCACGGCCACATGCCGCTGCCGCCCTATATCGACCGCGCCGATGAGCTCGCCGACCGCGACCGCTACCAGACCGTCTACGCCCGTCGCGACGGCGCCGTAGCCGCCCCCACCGCGGGACTTCATTTCGACCAGCCGCTGCTGGAACGCCTGGCGGCGAAAGGCATCGAAAGCGCCTTCGTCACCCTGCACGTGGGCGCCGGCACCTTTCAGCCGGTGCGCGCCGACGATATCCGCAAGCACCAGATGCACAGCGAATGGATCGAGGTGAACGAGACGGCTTGCGACAAGGTGCGCAGCGCCCGGGCCGCGGGGCGCCGCGTGATCGCGGTGGGCACTACCAGCGTGCGCTGCCTGGAGAGCGCCTGCATGAAGAGTACGAACGGCGAGATCGCCCCGTTCAGCGGCGAGACGGACATCTTCATCTATCCCGGCTACGAGTGGCGCTGCGTGGATGCGTTGATCACCAACTTCCACCTGCCCGAGTCGACCCTGCTGATGCTGGTGTCCTCCTTCGCCGGGTATGAGACCACCATGGCGGCCTATCGCGATGCCGTAGCAGAGCGCTATGCATTCTTCAGCTATGGCGACGCGATGTTCCTGACCCGCAAGCGTTCCTGAACCCCAAGACTTCCTGACCCGCAAGGCGTCCTTCGTTCCGACGCCTTGCAGTAAAGACGAGATATCCATGCGAAACGAATGCTTCATGTCCTTCGAGCGACTGGCCAGCGACGGTCGGGCCCGTCGCGGTCGCCTCACCTTTCCTCGCGGCACGGTGGAGACCCCGGCCTTCATGCCGGTGGGTACCTACGGCACGGTAAAGGGCATGACGCCCGCTTCAGTGGAGGAGATCGGCGCCGAGATCATTCTCGGCAACACCTTCCACCTGTGGCTACGCCCCGGCACCGAGGTGATCGAGGCCCACGGCGACCTTCACGACTTCTCCCAGTGGCACAAGCCAATCCTCACCGACTCCGGCGGCTTCCAGGTCTTCTCGCTGGGCGAGATGCGCAAGATCACCGAACAAGGCGTGCATTTCCGCTCGCCGGTGGACGGCGCCAAGGTATTCATGGGCCCCGAAGAGTCGATGGCGGTGCAGCGCTCGCTGGGGTCCGACGTGGTGATGATCTTCGACGAGTGCACGCCCTACCCGGCCACCGAGAAAGAGGCCGAACTCTCCATGGAGCGCTCGCTGCGCTGGGCGCAGCGCTCCCGCGATGCTCACGGTGACTCACCCTCGGCTCTGTTCGGCATCATCCAGGGGGGTATGTACCCCGAGCTGCGCCGCCGCTCGCTGGCGGGCCTGCTCGAGATCGGCTTCGACGGCCTGGCCATCGGCGGCCTCTCGGTGGGCGAACCCAAGGAGGAAATGATCCGTGTGCTCGACTATTTGCCGCAGTGGATGCCCGAGGAGACCCCACGCTACTTGATGGGCGTGGGCAAGCCGGAGGATCTGGTTGAGGGCGTACGCCGTGGCGTCGACATGTTCGACTGCGTCATGCCCACCCGCAACGCCCGCAACGGCCATCTCTTCACCGCCGAAGGCACGATCAAGATTCGTAACGCCAAGCACCGCCACGATACCCGCCCGCTGGAGGAGGATTGCGACTGCTACACCTGCCGGCACTTCTCGCGGGGGTACCTTCACCATCTGGACCGATGCGGCGAAATGCTCGGCTCGATGCTCAATACGATCCACAACTTGCGCTATTATCAGCGCCTGATGGCCGGTTTGCGCGGTGCCATCGAAGCGGGTACATTGGCTGACTTCGTGGAAGGCTACTATGCGCAGCGGGGGCTGCCGGTACCTGACGCACCAGATTGACAGCCGGCCGATGGCGCCAGACCAGGCGCCACCGGCCGTCATCAGTTGCTTACTCATTCGCGACCCAACTTACCTTCTCAGGAGATACGCTTCTCATGCTGGACTTCTTCATCTCCCCGGCCATGGCCCAGGACGCCGGTGCCGCAGGCGGCGGCATCGCCCAGATCGTCATGCTGGTCGGCTTCGTGCTGATCTTCTACTTCCTGCTGTGGCGCCCCCAGTCCAAGCGTGCCAAGCAGCACCGCGAGCTGGTCGGCGGCCTGTCCAAAGGCGACGAGGTGGTGATCGGCGGCGGCCTGGTGGGCCGCATCACCAAGGTGGGCGACGAGTTCCTCACCCTGGAGATTGCCGACAACACCGAGGTCAATGTACAGAAGAGCGCCGTGGCCAACGTGCTGCCCAAGGGCACCATCAAGTCCATCTGACGTCTATGCTCCTTGCCCTTGCCGATGGCTCCCCCCGAGCCGGGTGACGGCGAGGGCCGCATGGCGGCCGGGTGCCCTCCTCACTCACGGGTCGGGTGCTCGGCCGCGCTGCCGTCCAGTAGCCTTATTTACGCAACCTAGGCAGGGCTCCCATGCTCAACCGTTACCCCTTGTGGAAGTATCTGCTGATACTCATCGTGCTGCTCGTCGGCCTGGTCTACTCGCTGCCCAACCTCTACCCCGAAGATCCGGCGGTTCAGATCAGCAGCGCCCAGGGCGACTCCACTCTCGATGAGACACAGCTCGAGCGCGTCCAGCAGTCCCTTCGTGAAGCCGGTATCGAGATCAAGGCCATCGAGCGCGACGAGACCAGCGTGCTGATTCGCCTCGATGACCCCGACAAACAGCTGCGCACCCGCGACCTGGTCGCTGAGCAGCTCGGCGACGACTTCGTGGTCGCGCTCAACCTCGCCGAATCCACCCCCGACTGGCTCCAAGGCCTGGCCGCCTCGCCGATGACCCTGGGCCTGGATCTGCGCGGCGGGGTGCATTTCCTGCTCGAGGTCGACATGGACGCGGCGGTGACCCAGCGCCTGGAGGTCAACGCCAGCGCCATGCGCGAGCAGTTGCGCAGCGAGCGTATCCGCTATCGTGGCACCGATATCGACGGACGTACCCTGACCATCACCTTCGCCAGCGAAGAGGATCGCGATAGTGCACGCCGGCTGATCAGCCGCGAGTTCCGCGATTTCGACTACGCCAGCGAGCAGGAGGGTCGTGCCTCGCTGCTGATGATGACGCTGACCGAACAGGCAGTGGCCGAGATCCAGGACTACGCCATCAACCAGAACCTCACTACCCTGCGCAATCGCGTGGACGAACTGGGCGTGGCGGAGCCATTGGTGCAACGCCAGGGCCCGGATCGCATCGTGGTCGAGCTGCCCGGGGTGCAGGACACCGTGGCCGCCAAGCGCGTGGTGGGGGCCACCGCCAACCTGGAGTTCCGCCTCGAGGCGCGCCCGGACACGCCGGACGCCGAGACCGAGACCTTCGCTTTCCGCAACAATCCCAGTCGCACCGCCGACCTGATGCGCGACGTGATCATCACCGGCGACAGCGTCTCCAGCGCCAACCACAGCTTCGACGAGAACGGCCGGCCTCAGGTCAATATCAACCTGGACGGCACCGGCGGCACGCTGATGAACCGCGCGACGCGTACCAACATCGGGCGCAACATGGCGGTGCTGTTCATCGAGCACAAGTCTCGCGACCGGGTAGTGATGGAAGATGGCGAGGAGGTTACGGTTCGCGAGCCCTACACCGAGCGCGGCCTGATCAGTCTGGCCACCATCCAGAGCGCGCTGGGCAACAGCTTCCGCATCACCGGGCTCGACTCGCCCACCGAGGCGTCGGAACTGGCCTTGCTGCTGCGTTCCGGCTCGCTGGCAGCGCCGATCTACTTCGTCCAGGAGCGCACCATCGGCCCGAGCCTTGGGGCCGAGAACATCGAGCGCGGCATCCTGTCGGTACAGGTCGGCCTGCTGCTCGTGGTGCTGTTCATGCTGATCCGCTACAAGGTGTTCGGTATCTTCGCCAACCTGGCGCTGGCCCTGAACCTGACCCTGCTGGTGGCGGCGATGTCGCTGCTCGGCGCCACCCTGACGCTGCCCGGCATCGCCGGCATCGTGCTGACGCTGGGCATGGCAGTGGACGCCAACGTGCTGATCTTCGAGCGAATACGCGAGGAGTTGCGCGGAGGCCTGTCGATTCAGCAGGCGATCCATGCCGGCTACGAGCGCGCCTTCAGCTCCATCGTCGATGCCAATATCACCACCCTGCTGGTGGCGGTCATCCTGTTCTCGATCGGCACCGGCCCGGTCAAGGGCTTCGCCGTGACCCTGTCGCTGGGGATCCTCACCTCGTTGTTCACCGCACTGATGGTGACCCGCGCGATGGTGAACCTCACCTACGGCGGCAAACCGGTCAAGAAGCTCTGGATCTAAGGCTCACCAACTTGAGGTGGTTATGAAGACCCTCGTCAACCGTCAGTTCGACTTCATGGGCAAGCGCCGGATCGCCTTCGTGCTCTCCGGCCTGCTGATCCTGATGTCGATTGCCTCGCTACTGTTCCAGCAGCTCAACCTGGGGCTGGATTTCACCGGCGGCACGCTGGTCGAGGTGCGCTACGCTGTAGCCCCCTCGCTGGATGCAGTGCGCCAGATTCTGGAAGGCGCTGGCTTCCGCGATGTTTCCGTGCAGACCTTCGGCGCCTCCAACGAAGTGCTCATTCGCCTGCAACAGGCCTTCGATCCCGACGTCGGCGAGCGGGTGGTCAGCCTGCTACGCGCCGAAGGCAGTACAGTCGAACTGGTGCGTGCCGAGTTCGTCGGCGCCCAGGTCGGTGAGCAGCTGCGCGACCAGAGTGGCCTGGGCCTGCTGGTGGCGCTGGGCGTGGTGATGCTCTATGTCGCCTTCCGCTTCCAGTACAAGTTCGCCATCGGCGCCCTGTTGGCTCTGATTCACGACGTGATCGTCGTGGTTGGCGTCTTCTCGCTGTTCCAGCTGGAGTTCGACCTCACCGTGCTGGCCGCGCTGCTGGCGGTAATCGGCTATTCACTCAACGACACCATCGTCGTCTACGATCGCATTCGCGAAAGCATCCGTACCTCGCGAATCGACGATATGCCGGCGATCTTCAACGAAGCCATCAACCTCACCCTGTCGCGCACGCTGGCGACGTCCGGCACCACCTTGCTGGTATTGCTGGCGCTGCTGGTCCTGGGAGGCGAGATGCTGGAAGGCTTCTCCATCGCCCTTATCGTCGGCATCGGGGTGGGTACCTTCTCCTCCGTCTACGTGGCGTCAGCACTGCTGCTCTCCGTGCACCTGGAGCGCAAGGATCTGATTCCGCCGAAGAAGGAAGTGGATGAGGAAGAGGAGCAATTGCCCTAGGAAAGGCACCATGATCTTGCTGCGCTCGATATCTTGGGCGCAGCGGTGCTCTGAAACGCAAACCGCCCCCGCAGTGCTGCTGCGGGGGCGGTTTGCGTTGAGGGTGTGCGAGTCTAGAAATGCGGTTTGAGCTGCTGCACCAGGGCCTTGTACAGGCGCGGACCGGCGGCCATCATTTGGCCTTCAGCCTCTATGCCGGGCTGACCGTCGGGCGTGCCCATCAGGGCACCGGCTTCCTTGAGCAACAAACTGCCGACCAGGCGATCCTGCTCCTCCAGTCCCAGCACAAAGGCGATATCGACACGACCCGCGGCAAGTTCGGCCATGTCCAGCAGACCGCTGCCGGTGGCCACTTGGGCCTCGACTTGAGGGCCAAGCTGTTGGGTCAGGGTCAGGTAGGCGGGCAGGTGGCGCGAACGCTGCCAGCTTTCGGGCAGGCTCATGGCCATCCGGGCCCCGAGAATGGCGTTGGTCTTGGGTACACGAATACGCTTGCCGTTATGCTGCGCACCGCGGCCACGGCTGGTCAAGTATTCGTCGTCGCTGAAGGGGCAGATCACCACCGCATGCTCCGGGCGTCCCTTAACCAGGCACACTACCGACAGGGCAAAGCCATTGCCGGCCACGCCCAGGCTGGAGTAGCCGTGAAAGGGCTCGATGCGCCATTCGGTGTCCCGGCCTTCACCTTCACCGGCGCGATGCGGCGTGAAGCGGCCGCTGACCCCGTGCTGGGGATAACCGCGGTTGAGCTGGCGCACGATCAACGTTTCGGCATTGCGTGCGGTGTCCTCGAGCAGGCGCTCGAGGTTGTGTTCCTCATGAGCGTTCTCGATGCGCTCACGAATGCGCAGGAACTGTTCGGCGGCGCTGCGCGTGGCGCGCAGGACGAATTGGACCATCGGATGCATGATCGGGCCTTGGAGCGTCGGTGATGTTAAAGAACAGGCTAGTTCGAACGCGTAGGTCGAGTCGGACGCGGCGTACGCGGTCGAACGCGTGGCGCGCATCCTAGCAGAATCGTTCCACATCCGCCATTGCCCTTGGCGAGCATGGTAGACTTGCCCCCTTCCCTGGGTTAACCGTGCTTACCACGTCAACGGCAGAGGCAGTCCCGCATGCTCGACCGTATTCGCATCGTGCTGATCGGCACCAGCCATCCCGGCAACATCGGCGCCGTTGCCCGCGCCATGCACAACATGGGGCTCGCCGACCTGGCCCTGGTCGCACCGCGCTGCGAGCCGCTGACCAGCGAGAGCATCTCGCGAGCCTCGGGGGCCGATCATATCGTTCACGCCGCGCGCCGTGTCGAGACACTCGAAGAAGCCGTCGCCGACTGCACCCTGGCCGTGGGCGCCAGTGCCCGTTCACGCACCCTGCCGTGGCCGATGATCACGCCGCGCGTGCTGGGCGAGCGTCTGCCGCAAGAGCTTAGCGCGCCCGAGGCGCGGGTGGCGCTGGTGTTCGGCCGCGAGGACAGCGGACTTTCCAACGCCGAACTGCAGCGCTGCCATGCCCACGTGCACATCCCCACCAACCCGGACTTCAGCTCGCTCAACCTGGCCGCCGCGGTACAGGTGCTGGCTTACGAGTGTCGCCTGGCTTGGCTCGCAGCCGACGGCGGTGCGGGCGAGCAGGAAGAGGAGACGCACCAGCCGCTGGCAAGCCACGCGGAGCTCGAGAACTACTTCTCTCATCTCGAGCGCACCCTGATCGCCATCGGCTTCCATGACCCGGCCATGCCGCGCCAGTTGATGGCTCGGCTGCGGCGCTTCACCCTGCGTGCGCGCCCCGAGCGCATGGAGCTCAACATCCTGCGCGGCATTCTGTCCGCCACCGAGAAGTGCGCCCCGGGAAAGAGCGACGAAAGCTGAATGAGTGCCGCAACAAAGGCGTGTAAAGTCGACGAAACGAGCGCAGACACAGCACTTTCGGGCTTCGCGCGGCAGGTGTCTTGAACGCGACCCGCTGCGCCCCCATATGATGGGACTGTTACATACCGCTTTTTCGCTGCCCAGGCCGCCTCACCGCCACCAAGGACCGCTGCATGTTTCAACGACTGCGCGAGGACATCAATAGCGTATTCGCCCGTGACCCGGCGGCGCGCAACTTCCTGGAAGTACTCACTAACTATCCAGGCCTGCACGCACTGCTGCTCCACCGCCTCGCCCATTGGCTGTGGCGGAAGCGGCTCAAGTGGCTGGCGCGCACCCTGTCGACCTTCTCGCGCTGGCTCACCGGCATCGAGATCCATCCCGGAGCGAAAATCGGCCGGCGCTTCTTCATCGACCACGGCATGGGCGTGGTGATCGGCGAAACCGCCGAGGTGGGCGACGACGTCACCCTCTACCAGGGCGTGACACTGGGCGGCACCAGCTGGCACAAGGGCAAGCGTCACCCGACCCTGGGGGACGGCGTCATCGTCGGCGCCGGCGCCAAGATTCTCGGCCCCTTCATCGTCGGCGCCGGGGCCAAGGTCGGCTCCAATGCGGTGGTGACCAAGGAAGTGCCTGCCGGTGCCACGGTAGTCGGCATCCCCGGCAAGATCGTCAAGCGTACCGAGCCGGATATTGCCGAGGCGCTGGAGGTCGACCCCGCGCGCCGCGAGGCGATGCGGCGCAAGTTCGGCTTCGATGCCTACGGCGTGAGCGAGGACATGCCCGACCCAGTGGCACGCTCGATCCAGGCCATGCTCGATCACATGCATGCCGTGGACGAACGCGTCGAGCGCATGTGCGGCACCCTGCGCAAGCTCGACGCCAGCTATCGCGAGGGCAAGCTGCCGGCGCTGCGCGACGAGGACTTCGCCGATATCCTCTCCGATGTCGATTCCTGCTGCGGCCCCACCGTCGATTCCGGCGACGGACATGACGTAGATCAAGGCGGACAGGACCCCTCGCGGGGGAATGGTTGACCTTCGCACTCAGGCTTTACCATAATGGCGTATTGATTCACGGCTCGCCGCCAGCGGCGAGCGCTCGCTGACCTTACGGTCCAGTCCACGGGCCGAGGTACGCTTTCCGATGCGCCTGAAGAGCCCGCTATGCGTTTGACTACCAAGGGACGCTACGCCGTCACCGCCATGCTCGACCTGGCCCTGAACGCAGACAAGGGACCCATTTGCCTGGCCGACATCTCGCGCCGCCAGGAAATCTCCCTGCCCTATCTGGAGCAGCTCTTCGCCCGCCTGCGTCGCGCCGGACTGGTCAACAGCGTACGCGGCCCCGGGGGCGGCTACCTGCTGGCGATACCTGCGGCCGAGATATCGGTATCGCGGGTCATCGACGCCGTCGATGAATCGGTCGACGCCACGCGCTGCCAGGGCCTGTCGGATTGCCAGCAGGGCGATACCTGCCTGACCCACCACCTGTGGTGCGACCTCTCCGAGCAGATCCGTGGCTTCCTCGACGGCATCACGCTCGGCCAATTGGTCGAGCACGGCGACGTGCGCCGCATTGCTGCCCGCCAGCGCAGTCGTCACGACGACAACACCATCCTGACCTCCTCGCCCTGATCGCCCGGCCGAGGAACAGACTGGAGATTTCCGCGAGACCATGAGCGCCCTCGTCTATCTCGACTACGCCGCCACCACTCCGGTCGACCCCCGTGTCGCCGAGGTGATGCAGCGCTATCTCACTCTCGACGGCACTTTCGCCAACCCCGCCTCGCGCAGCCACATGCTCGGCTGGCAGGCGGAACAGGCAGTGGAGAGCGCGCGTCGCCAAGTCGCCGACCTGATCGCGGCCGACCCGCGCGAGATCGTCTGGACCAGCGGCGCCACCGAGGCCGACAACCTGGCACTGATCGGCTTCATGCGTGCCAATCGTGAGCGCGGCCGCCATTTGGTGACCTCGGTCATCGAGCACAAGGCGGTGGTGGATACCGCCACCGCACTGGAGAACGAGGGCTTCGACGTCACTTGGCTGACGCCGGGGCGAGACGGCCGTGTCACGCCCGAACAGCTGTCCGAGGCCATGCGCCCCGACACCATTCTGGTGTCGCTGATGGCCGTGAACAACGAGCTGGGCAGCATCCATGACCTGGCAGCCCTCGCCGAGGTGGTCCATGCCGGGGGCGCCGCCTTCCATGTCGACGCCGCCCAGGGCGTGGGCCGCCTCGATCTCGACGTGAGCCGCCTTGGCATCGACCTGCTGTCACTCTCGGGCCACAAGGCCTATGGCCCCAAGGGCATCGGCGCGCTCTATGTGCGGCGCAGCCCGGACCTGCGCATCGAGCCATTGATCCACGGCGGCGGCCACGAGCGCGGCATGCGCTCCGGCACCCTGGCCACCCATCAGATCGCCGGCATGGGCGAAGCCTTCAGCCTGGCCGTCGCCGAGGGCGAGGCCGACCAGGCGCGCATCCTGGCACTACGGAACCGCCTACTCGATGGGCTGTCCGACCTGGACGGCATTCATTGCAACACCGTGCTCGAAGTGGCGGTACCCAATATTCTCAACCTGGCCTTCGAGGGGGTCGACGGGGAGTCGCTGCTGATGGCGCTGCGCAGCATTGCCCTGTCGACCGGGTCGGCATGCAATTCTGCCAGCGTCGAGCCATCCTATGTACTGAAGGGTATCGGCGTGCCCCGATCGCTGGCCCTGGCTTCGCTGCGTTTCAGCTTCGGTCGCTTCACCACTGAGGCCGATATCGACGCGGCTCTCGAGGCCCTTCGCCATGCCCTTCCGGGCCTGCGACGCTAGTCGTCGCCCACCCATTTTCGCTGCAGGAGAATGAACATGGCGCACCTATCGATCACCACCAACGCCGCCGAACAGATCCAGCGGGTGCTCGAAGAGCGCGGACAGGGCCTGGGCTTGCGTGTCTCGGTCAAGCCCAGCGGCTGTTCCGGCTATAGCTACGTGCTCGATTTCGCCGACGAGGCCGCCAATGACGACGCGGTATTCGAAGAGCACGGCGTCACCGTCTTCGTCGCTCCCGAGGCGCTGGAGATGCTCGACGGCAGCGAAGTCGACTATGTCTCGGAGGGGCTCAATCGCTTCTTCCGTTTCAACAACCCCAACGTCAAGGATCAGTGTGGGTGCGGCGAGAGCTTCACCGTCTGAAGAAACACTGCACAAGTGTCTGCGCGGGCAAATCGCTGCGTTGCGCGCTGCTGGTGCGCCAGCCCGGTCGACATCCTCACCTAGTACCGCATAGGCTCCGGTGTCTGCGCTGCGTGCGCCTTACGCTTCACTCAGCTCGCCGACTTGTGCAGCGTTTCTTTCCGCAGGAGTGGCGATTGTTCAACGCCCGCTGGCAGCGGTATACTCTGCGCCCAAAGTTTTCTCGCGCTGACTCGCCACGTGCAGCACTCTCGGCACGCGGAGACGAACGCATCCAGAATCCGTAGCGCCGCGCCATGCCGCCCCATCCGGGTTGGTACGGCGCGGCGCTATCCCCATTCGAACCTCAGTGGAGACAGGCCCATCATGGCAACCGAACGCACCCTTTCCATCATCAAGCCCGACGCCGTCGCCAAGAATGCCATCGGCGAGATCATCTCCCGCTTTGAAAAGGCCGGCCTCAAGGTCGTCGCCGCCAAGATGCTGCATCTCTCCGAAGAGCAGGCCGGCGGTTTCTACGCCGAGCACAAGGAACGTCCCTTCTTCAAGGATCTGGTGGGCTTCATGACCTCCGGCCCGGTGGTCGTCCAGGTGCTGGAAGGCGATGACGCCATTGCCAAGAACCGCGACCTGATGGGTGCCACCAACCCCAAGGAAGCCGCTCCGGGTACCATTCGCGCCGACTTCGCCGAGACCATCGACGCCAACGCCGTGCACGGCTCCGACTCGCCGGCTTCCGCCGAGCGTGAAGTGGCCTATTTCTTCAATGCCGACGAGATTCATTCACGCTGAGGCTTCGGCCGATCGTGCAATCCGCGGGGGCGCTCCAGCCCTCGCTCTCGTCCCGCCCCGACCTACGTGATGCCATGACCGCTACCACCGCCCAACGTACCAACCTGCTCGGCATGACTCGCGAGGAGATGGAAGCCTTCTTCCTCTCCATCGGCGAGAAGAAGTTCCGGGCCGCCCAGGTGATGAAGTGGATCCATCACGAGGGCTGCGACGACTTCGAGTCCATGACCAATCTCTCCAAGGCGCTGCGTCAGCGGCTCGCCGAGGTGGCCGAGATTCGCGGGCCCGGCGTAGTCTACGAAGGTACCTCCAGCGACGGCACCCGCAAATGGGTACTGGAAGTGGAGGATGGCAGCTACGTGGAAACGGTGCTGATCCCTGCCGACAACGGCAAGCGCCGCACCCTGTGCGTGTCGTCCCAGGTGGGTTGTTCGCTCGATTGCAGCTTCTGCTCTACCGGCAAGCAGGGCTTTCAGCGTAACCTCACCGCCGCCGAGATCATCGGCCAGGTGTGGGTCGCCCAGCGTAGCGTGGGCCCGCGCAAGGATACCGCCAATCGTCCGGTCACCAATGTCGTGATGATGGGCATGGGTGAACCGTTGATGAACTACGACAACGTCGTGCCGGCGATGAAGCTGATGCTCGACGATAACGGCTACGGACTCTCCAAGCGGCGTGTCACCCTGTCCACCTCCGGGGTGGTACCGATGCTCGACAAGCTCGGCGACGAGCTCGACGTGAGCCTGGCCATTTCGCTGCATGCCGCCACCGACGAGCTGCGCAGCGAGCTGGTGCCGCTCAACCGCAAGTACAACATCCGCACCCTGCTGGACGCTTGTCACCGCTACCTGGCCAAATGCGACGACACGCGCATGGTCACCATCGAGTACACGGTGATCAAGGACGTCAACGATCAGCAGGAGCACGCTACGCAGCTGGCCGAGCTGTTGCACGAGTTACCGTGCAAGATCAACCTGATCCCGTTCAACCCGTTCCCCCATTCGGGTTACGAGAAGCCGTCGCGCAACCAGGTGATGCGCTTCCAACAGTGGCTCTATGAGCTGGGCTACACGGCGCCGATCCGCAGTACCCGCGGCGACGACATCGATGCCGCCTGCGGCCAACTGGTAGGACGCGTCAAGGATCGTACACGCCGCCACGAGCGCTATATCCGCTCGATCCAGATCGACGCCGACTGAAGCGGGATGGCTGCCTTGACTTCAACACGTCACGGCGCTTTGATGGACAGGCTTTTTTTCATCCTGGCCAGCGCCATTCGGGCGCCAGGCATGCTAGACATCGACAGCCCGACAGGCCCGACCATGAGGATGCCATGACGCGTTCCCCCTATCTGCCAAGCCGACGCATGCTGCTGGTAGCGATGGTGGTCGTTTCGTTGTGGCTCTCCGGCTGCGCCAGCCTGGCCGAGCAGGAGGCCGAGACTGGCCCGACCGAGGCTTTTACCGAACTGGGCATGGCGTACCTTGAGCGAGGCAACCTGCCGCGCGCCATGGCGGCACTCAATCGAGCCCTCGAGCGCGACCCCGACGACCCCGAGGCGCTGCAGGCCATGGCCATCGTCTACCAGCGCCAGGGCGAGCGAGAGCAGGCCGACGAGATGTTCCAGCGGGCTCTCGCTGCCGACCCGGGCAACAGCCGCGCGCGCAACAATTACGCCGCTTTTCTCTATGAGCACGGCCAGGTTCGGCGCGCCTGCGAGCAACTCGAGCTGGCTTCACGTGATACCCGCTATGCCAACCGGGCCCAGTTGTTCGCCAACCTGGGACAATGCCAGTGGGATATCGGTGAGATAGGGGAGGCGAGACATAGCCTGGAGCGCGCCCGAAGCCTCGACCCGCGCAACCCGAGAAGCTATTTCACTCTGGCTGCGCTGGAACTGGCCCAGGGCAACCCCGACCGCGCCCAGCAGCAGCTGGAAATTTTCGTAGGGCTTGCCGGCATGACGCCGGATGCCCGGACACTGGCGCAGCAGATCAATGCCGCCAACGCACAGAACATGACCGTCACCCCCGGCACCGATACCCAGCGTGACGCACCTTGATCAACGACTCCAAGACGAAGGATGCTCAGCCATGAGCGACAACCAAGATATCGATGCCGTCGGCTTCACGTCCCCGGCCTCCCCCGGAGAGTTGCTTCGCCGTGAGCGTGAGAACCAGGGTCTGTCCCGCGAGGAAGTTGCCACGGCATTGAACCTGCGCCCTGCCGTCGTCACCGGCATGGAGGAGGACAGCTACGACCAGGTGCCGGTCGCCACCTATCGCCGCGGCTACCTGCGCGCCTACGCCCGGCTGCTGGGCATGGACGACAGGCCCGTGCTGCAGGCCTATGCGGACCGCTTCGGCAGCCAGGAGAGCGAGCAGCGCGTCGCCCCGGTTCAGGTCACGAAGCCACCGTCACGCATCGGCGCCTGGCTGTTCAAGCTGGTGACCCTGCTGGTCATTGCCGGCCTGATTGGCCTGACCCTGGTGTGGTGGCAAAGCCGCGACGGCAACGAGCCGCCCGCCGTCGATACCAGCGGCCCGGTCTCGGTCGAAACGCTGGACGGCACCACCACCATCGAGGAGGAACCGCAGCCCGAGGTCGAAGAGGCCCTGCCGCCGCTGCCCGAGGAAGGCATCGACCCCCTCGCTGAGGAAACCGTGACGCCGCCCGGTGAAGTCGACCCCACCGGCGCCCAGTCGCTGGTGGCGCAGCCCGACGCGGACGAAGCCACCGCCGCCGACGAAGCTCCCGCCGCCAACGAAGATCCCGCCACCGACGAGACCGTCGCCGAGGCAGCTCCGGCACAGGACCTCGTCGCCGAGGAGGAGCCCGAGCCTGCCGAGACGCCGTCCTCCCCCGGCGACAGAACTGTGCTGCAGTTGACCTTCAACGAACAGTCCTGGACCGAGATCTTCGACGCCAACGGTCGTCGCGTTTTCGTCGGTCTTCAGGAACCCGGCACCACGGCCACCGTCGAAGGAGAGCCCCCGTTTCGCATGACCATCGGCAACGCAACCGGCGTCGAGTTGAGCTGGGCCGGGGAGCGTGTCGACCTGGGCGCCCGCGCCGGGGCCAACAATGTCGCCCGATTCACCCTGGGAGAGTGATGCCTATGCATTCCCCATCGCCCATCGTTCGCCGCAAGTCGCGCCAGATCCACGTCGGCAAGGTGCCGGTCGGCGGCGATGCCCCGATCTCGGTGCAGAGCATGACCAACACCGACACCTTGGACGTAGCCGCCACCGTCGCTCAGATCGAGCGCCTGGAGGCCGCCGGCGCCGATATCGTGCGCGTCTCGGTACCCACCATGGACGCCGCCGAGGCCTTCGGCCGCATCAAGCAGCGGGTCAACGTGCCGCTGGTGGCCGACATCCATTTCGATCACAAGATTGCCCTGCGCGTCGCCGAGCTCGGTGTCGACTGCCTGCGCATCAACCCAGGCAACATCGGCAAGGAGGAGCGCGTACGCGCCGTGGTCGGCGCCGCCCGCGACAATGGCATCCCGATCCGCATCGGGGTCAATGCCGGGTCGCTGGAGAAGGAGCTGCAGCGCAAGTACGGCGAACCCACGCCGGAAGCGCTGGTGGAATCGGCCATGCGCCATATCGACCACCTCGACCGCCTCGATTTTCAGGAGTACAAGGTCAGCGTCAAGGCCAGCGACGTGTTCATGGCCGTGGCCGCCTACCGTCAGTTGGCCAAGCTGATCGAGCAGCCGCTGCACCTCGGCATCACCGAGGCCGGCGGGCTGCGCTCGGGCACCGTGAAATCCTCCATCGGCCTGGGCATGCTGTTGATGGACGGCATCGGCGACACCATTCGCGTCTCGCTTGCCGCCGACCCGGTGGAGGAGATCAAGGTCGGTTACGACATGCTCAAGAGCCTGCGCCTGCGCAGCAAGGGAATCAACTTCATCGCTTGCCCCAGCTGCTCACGCCAGAACTTCGATGTAATCGGCACCATGAACGCCCTCGAGGAGCGCCTCGAGGACGTCATGACGCCTCTCGACGTCTCGGTGATCGGCTGTATCGTCAACGGCCCCGGCGAGGCCAAGGAGAGCGACATCGGCCTTACCGGCGGCAGCCCAGCCAATCTCGTCTACGTCGACGGCAAGCCCGCGTCCAAGCTGCGCAATGAACATCTGGTCGACGATCTCGAAGCCTTGATCCGCGAGAAGGTGCGCGAAAAGGAACAGGCCGAACAGAACGTGATCGCCCGCGAGGCCTGAGCGGCCTTCGACCATCAAGGAGCCACCGTTGAGCAAGTCCCAATCGAGTACGAGCGCGTCCAGCCAGAAGAAGATCCAGGCCATTCGTGGCATGAACGATCTGCTGCCGGACCAGTCCGCCCTTTGGCAGTACTTCGAAGGCACCGTCCAGGCGCTGATGCAGCGCTATGGCTACGCCGAGATTCGAACGCCCATCGTCGAGCAGACGGCCCTGTTCGCGCGCTCCATCGGCGAGGTCACCGACATCGTCGAGAAGGAGATGTATACCTTCGAGGACCGCAATGGTGACAGCCTGACCCTGCGTCCCGAGGGTACGGCGAGCTGCGTTCGCGCCGCCATGGAGCACGGCCTGCTGCATAACCAGACCCAGCGGCTGTGGTACCAGGGCCCGATGTTCCGTCACGAGCGCCCACAGAAAGGCCGTTACCGGCAGTTCCATCAGGTCGGCCTGGAGGCCTTCGGCCTGGAGGGACCGGACATCGATGCCGAGGTGATCCTGCTTACCGCCCGCCTGTGGCAGGAACTCGGCTTATACGATCACGTCACCCTCGAACTCAACTCGCTGGGTTCCAACGAGGCTCGTGCCGCCTATCGCGACAAGCTGGTGGCCTACTTCGAGCAACATCGCGACCAGCTCGATGAGGACTCCCTGCGCCGCCTGTCCAGCAACCCGCTGCGCATCCTCGACTCCAAGAATCCGGACATGGCGCCGATGCTGGCCGATGCGCCCAGGCTGATGGACCATCTCGACGCTGCCTCGCGCGAGCACTTCGAAGGTCTCACCGCCCTGCTCGAGGCCGCCGGCATCGACTACGTGATCAATCCGCGTCTGGTACGCGGCCTCGACTACTACTGCCGCACCGTATTCGAGTGGACCACCACGGCACTGGGCAGCCAGGGTACGGTGTGCGCCGGCGGCCGCTACGACGGCCTGGTCGAGCAACTCGGCGGCAAGCCGATCCCGGCGGTGGGCTTCGCCATGGGTATCGAGCGTCTGATCCTGCTGCTCGAAACCCTGGAGCTGGTACCCGAGGCCGCCTTGGGCGAATTGGACCTCTACGTGCTGCCCATGGACGATGACGCCACCGCCCGGGCCATGCTGCTTGCCGAGCGGCTCCGCAGCGAACTGCCCGAGCTGCGCGTGCAGTTGCACTGTGGCGGCGGCAGCTTCAAGAGCCGTATCAAGAAGGCCGACCGCAGCGGTGCCCGGCTGGCTCTGCTGCTGGGCGAGGACGAACTGGCCCAAGGCCGCGCCACGCTGAAATTCCTGCGCGAGGAGCGCGAGCAACTGAGCCTGGACCAGGACGCCCTGGCCGAGACCCTCGCCACGCTGGTGAGCGGCGAGCACGCCTGACCGAACCGTATTTTGCTGTGTAAAGGAGACCGCCCGTGGCGGAGCTGAGAACCGAAGAAGAGCAGCTTGAAGCCATCAAGCGCTGGTGGAAGGAAAACGGCACCTCGCTGATCGCCGGCGTAGCAATCGCGATCGCCGGCGTGGTGGGCTGGAATGCCTGGCAGAGCTATCAAGACAACCAGGCGCAAGCGGCCTCGATGCGCTACCAACAGGTGGTCAACCTGGCCGGCAGCGAAGAGACCGATGAGGCCCGCAGCCTCATCGACGAGATTACCGGTGACCACGGAGGCACGCTGTATGCCGACCTGGCGCGCCTGATCGACGCCCGCCTCGCCGTGGACGAGGGCGAGCTGGACAAGGCACGGGATATTCTCGATGGCGTGATCGCCTCCAGCAAGCGCGAGTATATCCAGGGGCTGGCAAGGCTACGACTGGCTCGGCTACAGGTCGCTACCGATGACGCCGAAGCCGCGCTCGATACCCTGGCACGTGACGTCCCGGCCGCCCTGACCGCGCAGCAGGCAGACGTGCGTGGCGATGCCCTGCATGCGCTTGGCCGTGACGACGAAGCCCGCCAGGCCTGGCAGGAAGCCCTGGCGGTCGCCGAACAACGAAACCAGCCGATCTATGGCGTCCAGCTGAAGCTCGACGACCTGGGTGCCGAAGAGGCCATGCTATGAAGACGACATTCACTCGCCAGTCATTCCTGGTTCGCAAGTCATCACTGGTCCTGGCGGCCACCCTCGCCCTAGGGCTGCTGGCCGGCTGTGCCAACAAGGCCGAGCCGCGCTACAGCCCCAAGGAGCTGCAGCGCTTCGAGGCCAGCGCCGAGCTCGACACCGATTGGCGCGAGCAGGTCGGCAAGGGGCTCGGCCGGGCCACCTACCCCATCGCGCCGTCGCTCGACAATGGCGTGATCTATAGCGCCGACGAACGCGGTCGGGTCATGGCCATGGATGCCCAGAGCGGTGAGCGCCGCTGGCAGACCGACCTCGAGGTCGGCGTTTCCAGCGGCCTGACCGCCGTGGCCGGACAGGTCTATCTCGGCACTCGCAACGGCGAGGTACTGGCGCTGAGCCAATCCAGTGGCGATGTGAGCTGGCGCGCACGTGTCTCCAGCGAGGTACTCGCTCCGCCGCAGCCCAACAACGAACTGCTCATCGTGCAGAGCGTCGACGGCACCGTCACGGCGCTGGACCGGCTCACCGGCCGTGAGCGCTGGGTGCATACCACCACCGAACCCGCCCTCACCCTGCGCGGCACCGGCACGCCCACGGTGATCGATCCGGTGACCTTCGCCGGTTTCGCCAACGGTCGCCTGGTCACGCTGGACAACCGCAGCGGTCAACCGCTGTGGGAGCGGCGCATCGCCGTGCCTCGCGGGCGCAGCGAGATCGATCGCATGGTCGACCTGGGTGGCCAGCCGGTGCTGACGCCTGACGGCCGGCTGTTCGTGACCAGCTACAACGGCCGCCTGGTAGCCCTGGAAGCGCCCAGTGGCGAAGTCCTGTGGGAGCGCGAACACTCCAGCTTCCAGACCCCGGTGCTGGTGGGCGACCGCCTGTTCACCGTCAACGAAGCCAGCCATGTGATCGCCTTCGATGCGCGCAGCGGCGAGGAGCTGTGGCGCAATCGCGATCTCGAGGGTCGCTGGCTGACCTCGCCCGCCTTCGCCGACGGCAACGTCGTAGTGGGCGATTTCGAGGGCTATCTGCACCTGCTCGACATACAGGACGGCAGCTTCACCGCGCGGAAGAAAGTCGACGGTTCCGGTATCAGCCTTCGCCCGATCACCGATTCCCGCCGCATCTACGTGCTGGCCAACGACGGCCGTCTCGAGGCCCTGGAAATCAATCGATGACACCCGTGATTGCCCTGGTCGGCCGCCCCAACGTGGGCAAGTCGACCCTCTTCAACCGTCTGACCCGCTCGCGCGACGCTCTGGTGGCGGACTTCCCCGGGCTCACCCGCGACCGCAAGTACGGTAACGGCATGCTCGGCGACAAAGCCTACACGGTGATCGACACCGGCGGCATCAGCGGCGACGAGGAGGGTATCGATGCCGCCATGGCCGAGCAGTCGCTGGCGGCCATCGACGAGGCCGACATCGTGCTGTTCATGGTCGACGCCAGGGCCGGCCTGCAGGTGGCCGACGAGGCCATCGCCAACCACCTGCGGGTCAACCAGAAGAAGACCTGGCTGGTGGTCAACAAGACCGATGGCCTGGAAGAGCACTCGGCCATGGCCGACTTCTGGAAACTGGGGCTGGGCGACCCCCGGCCCATCGCCGCCGCCCATGGACGCAACGTCACTGCGCTGATCGAGGAAGTGCTCGAGCCCTTCCCCGAACGCGACCTGAGCATCCCGGCGGATACCGGCACCAAGGGCATCCGCATCGGCGTCATCGGCCGCCCCAACGTGGGCAAGTCGACGCTGGTCAATCGCCTGCTCGGTGAGGAGCGGGTGGTGGTCTTCGACGAAGCCGGCACCACCCGCGACGCCATCGAGATACCCTTCGAGCGGCGCGGCAAGCCCTACGTGCTGATCGACACCGCCGGCGTGCGGCGACGCAAGAACGTCAGCGAGATCGCCGAGAAGTTTTCGATCATCAAGACGCTGGAAGCGATCAAGGAGTGCCATGTCGCGGTCATGGTGCTCGATGCGCGCTCGGGGCTGGTCGAGCAGGACCTGCACCTGCTCGATTACGTGCTGACCACCGGCCGGGCCCTGGTGCTGGCGGTGAACAAGTGGGACGGCCTGGAGCAGGACGCCAAGGAGAAGATGCGCGCCGAGATCAAGCGCCGCCTGGGCTTTGCCGACTACGCCGAGCTGCACTTCATCTCGGCGCTGCACGGCACCGCCGTGGGCGATCTCTACCCCTCCATCGAGCGCGCCTTCGCCTCGGCCAACAGCCACTGGTCGACCAACCGCCTCACCACTTTGCTGCAGGATGCCGTCAGCCAGCATCCGCCGCCGTTGGTGCATGGCCGCCGGATCAAGCTGCGCATGGCCCATCAGGGCGGTAGCAATCCGCCGATCATCGTGGTGCACGGCAACCAGACGGAGGCCTTGCCCGAGGCCTACAAGCGCTTCCTGACCAATACCTTCCGCAAGGTACTCAAGGTGCGCGGCACGCCGATCCGCTTCGAGTTCCGCTCCGGCAGCAACCCGTTCGATCCGCTGGCCGGCGCCAGCGATCGGGAGAAAGCCAAGCAGCGCGAACTGGGGCGCACCCGCGCCGCCCGCAACAAACGCCGCTGACCCTTGTCCAAGGCGCCCGGCCGTCAAGGCTGGGCGCTGCCGCCCGGCAGCCGTCCCTGACATCAACCCTGTTTACTGACCCGCTTCGTCCATCAGGAGGAGTCGATGTTCCTGAGTTGCGTACCGTTCGTTGTATCGCGCCGCCGCTGGCGCCTGCTTGTCCCGCTGAGTCTGGCCATGCTGCTCACCGGCTGCCTGGCTCTGCCCCAGACCGGGCTGTTCGCCTTCCGCCTGGCGGTGACCTCGCTCGGTATCGAGGATGTCCGCATCGGCCCCTACTCGATCCAGGCCGGCCTCGATACCAGCGACATCGCCTCGCTGGTGGCTTCGAGCCTCGGCATGGGCAGCCTGCCGGTACAGGCCACCGTGGCCATGGGGCTGTCGCTGCCCGTCGGCATGCCGGCGGTGGAGATGTCCGGTTTTCGCTGGACCCTGGACGTGCCCGGCGCCGAGCCGGTCAGCGGCAACTACCAGCAGGACGTGACGCTGACCTCCACCGATGACACCAAACTGCGCCTGCCGGTGGCCTTCGATGTGCTGGCCACCGACACTCGGCGCCTGGCGCCCATGGTGGAACTCGCCACCCAGTTGGCCAGCCAGGGCGAACTGCCCGCAGGCAGCGAGCTGGCCATCACTCCGGGCAGCCTGCGCGGCCTGGGCGTGACGCTGCCGGCAGGGCTGTGGACGCCGACCCTGCGCTTCGCCGTGGGGCAGGACGGCGAACTAACCCCGCAGCGTTGACCCTAGCGGCTTGCGCTAGGTCTCGTGCAGCCGCCGCTGGCCGACCCATTGGCTGGCGAACTGCCAGGCGCCTCGTCCGCTGCGGCCACCGCGCAGGGTGGCGTAGCGAATCGCCTCGGCGCGAGCCTCGGCGTTCCAGTCCCGTTCGCTGCCGAGCTGCGTGACCCAATGGCAGCAGGCCTCAAGATAGATGTCCTGGTTGAAGGGATAGAAGCCCAGCCACAGGCCGAAGCGGTCGGAGAGCGAGATCTTCTCCTCCACCGCATCGCCATGGTGTAGCTCCTCCCCCACCAGCCGGGTATCGGCGTTGTCCGACAACGACTCCGGCAGCAGATGGCGGCGATTCGAAGTGGCATACAGCAGCACGTTCTCCGGTGGGCCGGTCAGCGCCCCGTCGAGCACGCTCTTGAGCGCCTTGTAGGCGTCGTCGTGGCCCTCGAAGGAGAGGTCGTCGCAGTAGACCACGAAGCGATGCGGCTGACGCCGCAACTGCTCGACCAGCATCGGCAGCCCGGCCAGGTCGTGGCGGTCGACCTGCACCAGGCGCAGCCCCTCCTCCGCCAGGCTGTTGAGCAGGGCGCGGATCAGCGACGACTTGCCGCTGCCGCGGGAGCCCCACAGCAGGGCGTGATTGGCCGGTAGCCCCTGCAGGAAAGCACGGGTATTGTCGACCAGCGCCAACTTCTGACGCTCGATGCCCAGCAGGTCGTCGAGCGACAGAGCATCGCGCGGCGGTACCGGCAGCAGCTGGCCACCCAGCACATGGCGCTGCCACAGCGCGGCCACGTCGCGTTCCCAGTCGACCTCCTGCGGCGCCGGAGGCAGCCAGTGCTCCACGTGATCCAGCAGGCGGTTCAGGCGTCGGCTCAGCTCGGCATCCATCGGCATCTCCTTGGAAGTTTCACGGTTCACGGTTGACCTTGTGGCGGTTCGGGGTATCTTGTGGCGAACCGTCACCCCCGTCCAGGGTCTCAAGGGATCTGAACGAACGAGGTATCGAACATGCGCTGGATTCGCTGTGCTGCCGTGGCCACCCTGGCCCTGACCATTACCGCCTGTACCACTTCACCGACCGGACGCCAGCAACTTACGCTGATGTCTGATGCGCAGCTCAACCAGATGGGCCAGGAGGCCTTCGCGCAGTACCAGCAGGACCTCCCCCCGGCCGGCCAGGCTCAGCAGCGCTACGCCCAGTGTGTGGCCGAAGCCATCGTCGCCGTACTGCCGGAGCAGGAGCGCAACCAGGACTGGCAGATCCGCGTGTTTGAAGCGGAACAAGCCAACGCCTTCGCCCTGCCCGGCGGCTACATGGGCGTCAATACCGGCCTGCTCGACATCGCCGAGAACCAGGACCAGCTCGCCTCCGTGATCGGCCACGAGATCGGCCACGTGCTGGCGCGCCATGCCAACGAGCGCGTTTCGACCCAAACCTCGACCCAGCTCGCGCTGTCGGTGCTGTCATCGGCGGCCGGTCTCGAGGGCCCGGGCGGCGAGCAGTTGATGGGGGCGCTGGGTCTCGGCGCCCAGTACGGCATCCTGCTGCCCTTCTCGCGCCGCCACGAGAGCGAGGCCGACGTGATCGGCCTGCGCTTGATGGCCGATGCCGGCTTCGATCCGCGGGCCAGCGTCGCGCTGTGGGAGAACATGAGCGCCCAGGGCGGCGCCAACCCGCCGGAGTGGATGTCCACCCACCCCAGCCATGGCCAGCGCATGCAGGGACTGCAGGCCGAGATGGACAATGCCCTGGCGCGTTACGAGCAGGCCCGTCAGGCTGGGCGGCAGCCGAACTGCCCGCGCCCTTAGGGAAACGCTGAGCCCCGTCTCACTTTGGAAAGCTGATGTTACGACTTGGACTGCTGCTGTTGATCCTGCCCATCTTCGTGCTGATGGGGGTGTACTTCTGGGAGCTCAATGACGTGCGTGAATGTGCGCTGATCCAGGGGGGGCATTGGGACTACTTGGCCGGCGTATGCCGCGAGTCGCCTCAGCCCTTCGTGCCCTGGGTGGAACGCCATCCGTGGCTGGTCAATGGCGGTATGCTGCTGTCGCTGATCGGTGTGGTGATGTGCATGCTGGGACTGTATGTGAAACGCCGCTGAGACTCACAGGGATCGTCTCAGCGTTAAAGCGACTGTCTGAGCGCCTCGAGTACCGGGCCGGTATCGGGGCGTCTGCCGCGCCACTGAAAGAACGACTCGGCGGCCTGTTCCACCAACATGCCCAAACCATCGACGGTGCACGCGCCGCGCTCGTCGGCCCAGCGCAGAAAGACGGTGGGTTCGGCGCCGTACATCATGTCGTAAGCGGTGGCACCCGCGGCGAACAGGTCGTCGGGCAGCGGCGGCAGGTCGCCCGCCAGGCTGGCGCTGGTGCCGTTGATCACCAGGTCGAAGGGGCCGGCCACGGCATCGAAGCCGCCGCCGCGGGTCGTGCCCATATCGCCGAAGTCGGCGGCCAGCGCCTCGGCCTTGCTAGCGGTGCGGTTGGCGATCATGAGGCTCGCCGGCCCGGCGGCCAGCAGCGGCTCCAACACTCCACGTACCGCCCCGCCAGCGCCCAGTATCAGGATACGGGCCTCGGCCAGGGCCATGCCATGACGCTCCAGATCGCGCACCAGGCCGATGCCGTCGGTGGTGTCGCCGTATGTGAGACCGTTCTTGCCCAGCACCAGCGTGTTGACCGCACCGGCACGCCGCGCCCGCTGGCTGAGCACATCGCACAGACGAAACGCCTCCTCCTTGAAGGGCACGGTGACGTTGGCCCCCCGCCCCCCTTCGGCCGTGAAACCGCGCCAGGCGCCGGCGAAATCGTCCAGCGGCGCCGCGATGGCGGCGTATTCGATATCGTCACCGGTCTGCTCGGCGAAAGCGGCGTGGATGACCGGCGACTTCGAATGCGAAATGGGATTGCCGAATACGCAGTAGCGGTCTGTCATGAAGCTTCCTCTTCTCCCAGCCAGTCTCGCGGGCGCAGATAGTCCTCGTACAGCCGCGCCTCAGGGCTGCCCGGCTGCGGCTGCCAGCCATACTCCCAGCGTGCCAACGGCGGCATCGACATCAGGATCGATTCGGTACGCCCGCCGCTCTGCAGGCCGAACAGGGTGCCGCGATCCCACACCAGGTTGAATTCCACGTAGCGCCCGCGGCGGTAGAGCTGGAAGTCGCGTTCGCGCTCGCTCCAGGGCGTGTCGCGGCGGCGGCGCACGATGGGCAGGTAGGCGTCGAGAAAGGCGTCGCCCACGGCACGCTGGAAGGCGAAGCTGGCCTCGAAGTCCCACTCGTTGAAGTCGTCGAAGAACAGCCCGCCGACACCGCGGGTCTCGTCGCGGTGCTTTAGGTAGAAATAATCGTCGCACCACGCCTTGAAGCGCGGATAGACCTCGGCGCCGAAGGGCTCGCAGGCATCGCGGGCCACCCGGTGCCAGTGCAACACATCCTCGCGCACCGGATAATAGGGTGTCAGGTCGAAGCCTCCGCCGAACCACCATGCCGGCGCCTCCCCCTCTTTCTCGGCGATGAAGAAGCGCACGTTGCCATGGCTGGTGGGCACGTGGGGGTTCTCGGGATGCAGCACCCAGGAAACTCCCACCGCATGGAAGCCCCGACCGGCGAGCTGTGGCCGGGCGGCCGTGGCCGAGGGTGGCAACTGGTCTCCATGAACGTGAGAAAAATTGACACCGCCCTTCTCGAACACCCGGCCATTCTCGATCACCCGCGAACGGCCTCCGCCGCCGGCCTCGCGCTGCCAGCTCTCCTCGCGAAAGCCGGCTCCGCCGTCCTCGGCGGCAAGGCTTTGGCAGAGCCGGTCCTGCAGGTCGAGCAGGTAGCGCTTCACCGTTTCGAGATTGGCTCGCGCCATGTCACCTCCGTCGAAATCGTTAGCGTGACGGTATCAAGCGCGCAGTACCCGGCCACTGCGCAGATCACGGATGATGCTGGGGCGATCGAGCCCACCCAGCTCGCCTTCGACGATGGCATCGAGCTCGCTGCCGAAGATCTGGCGTACCTCGGCAGCGCTCATGGCCGAGGGTTCGCTGGCCTTGTTGGCCGAGGTCGAGACGATCGGACCACCGAAGGCCTGGCACAGGGCCGCCACGCCGGGATGGGCGCTGACCCGCAGCGCTACGCAGTCGTGGGCGCCGCGCACCAGCGCATGGCTGCGCCCATTGTGGGGCACAAGCCAAGTGTTGGGGCCGGGCCAGCTGGCGACCAGCGGGGCGTGCAGCTCCGGCGCCAGGCCCTCGAGCCAGGGCGCGAACTGCGCGATGGAGGCCGCCACCAGGATCAGCCCCTTGGCCGGGTCGCGCTCCTTGAGCCGCAGCAGGTGGGCCACGGCCTCGTCATTGTCGGGGTCGCAGCCCAGCCCCCATACGCCCTCGGTGGGGTAGGCAATCACGCCGCCGGCGCGCAGTGCGGTAACGGCGGCATCGAGCGATTCGGCCACGGTCATGGTCTCCTGCAGTGATTCAGCACATCGACCGCCGACGGATCGCCACGACGGTCCTGATGAAAGGTCTCATGCTAGCACGCCTAGGCGTTCTCAGGCAGGCGCACCCAGCCCCCGGGCGCCTGGGCGGCGCGCCCCTCGAGCTCAAGCTCCAGCAGCCGCCGCTGGCAATCGGGCACGGCCAGGCCGGTCAGGTTCACCAAAGCATCGAGCGGTGACGGGGCATCGCTGAGCCAGCGCAGCAGCGGGTCACCGCCGGCCGAGTCCTGCGGGCCGGCTTCCCGGGACTGGGCCAGGGCGGGGCTCGACGCCGCCCACTGGGTCAACTCCTCGAGAATGTCGTCGACATGGCGCACCAGCACCGCCCCCTGGCGAATCAGCCGCAGGCAGCCGCGCGCCTGGGGATTGTGGATCGAGCCGGGCAGCGCAAAGACCTCGCGGTTCTGCTCGATGGCGAGCCTGGCGCTGACCAGCGAGCCGCTCTTCTCGGCGGCCTCCACCACCAGCACGCCCAGCGAGAGGCCGGTAACGATACGGTTGCGTCTAGGGAAGAAGGCCGGCCGCGCCGGTGTGCCGGGAGGGTGCTCGGAGAGAACCAGCCCGCCTTGGTCTAGCAACTGCTGGTAGAGTCGTGCATGACGCGGCGGATAGATCACGTCGACGCCGCAGCCGAGCACCGCCACGCTGCGCCCACCGGCTTCCAGCGCGGCCTGCTGGGCGGCCCCGTCGACGCCCAGTGCCAGGCCGCTGACGACGCACCAGTCGCGGCTGGCCAACTCACGCCCGAAGGCTGCGGCATTGGTCAGGCCTTCGCGGGTGGGCCGGCGCGAACCGACGATGGCCAGCCTGGGTGGCTGCAGCGCGGCCAGGTCGCCCAGGGCCCAGAGTACCGGCGGCGGATCGCCGATCTGCTCCAGCAGAGCCGGCCACGCGGGGTGTCCCGGATGCAGCAGGTGGCGGCCGGGCGCAGCCGCCAGCCAGCTCAGGTCGGCATCGACCGCCTGGGTCAGCGGACTGCGGGCCGGGTGGTCGAGCCATAGCCGCAGCGCGGTGGCGGCCTGGTGCGGCAAGCGGGCCAGCCAGCCGGCGGGCCAGTCCGGGGCGACGGACAGGATATCCGCCAATCGCGCGGCGCCCATTCCGGGCAGCCGAATCAGCGCCAGCCAGTCGCGTTGGCTCGGCATACGTTGCGCTTCGCTCACCGCTGTACCACCCCCACCCCGCGGCGGGGGTTGTGAAGGCGATCGCCGACTTCCAGGGAGCGGGTCGCCTGCATGACCAGGCCATAGCTCATCCTCTCGTAGGGTCGGAACACCATGACCAGACCGGCATCCGTCCCGGGCAGACGCAGCGACTCACCGGTACGAGGGTCGACGACGCGCTCGCCCTGCTGCTCGACCTGAAGGACATGGCCCGTTTCGAGCCCGTCGTGGCGCCCCCGGTCCAGCGCCACCACCTGCAGCCGGCCGATGAAGCGCACACCACCCGGCACGGCGAGAATGGTGCCGTCGACATCGTGATCCGGGGCACGGGGCACGAACTCGCTGATCAGCTCGCGCTCCTCCAACGGCAGCACGATGTCGTCGTTGCGCACTTCCTGGCTGGCGGAGAGAACCTCCATGAGCGCGATGCCATCCTCACTGTGCCCTGCCCTGGCGCGCCCGATACTGATCAGCTCCAGACCCAGCGTCTCGCCGGTCGCAGCATCACTGTAGCGCTCGCCCACGCGGTAGATGCCGTAACGCTGTCCGCTCTCCAGCTCACCGCGGGCATAGATACGGTCGCCGGCACCGCTGATGATGCGCCGGTCGTTGCCGGCGACCACGTAAGCCAGCTCATCCAGGGACTCGGGGTCGTCGACCACACGGTGGTCGCGCAGGAAATGACGCACCGTGTCCAGCGGAATCGGCTCGATCGCCTCACGCACGGGAATGCGGCGCACCTCGGGTGAGAGTCGCACTTCGCCCTGGCCGCGCTCGAGCCCCAGGCACGGGCGACCATTGCAGTCATAGAGATAGACCACGTCGCCGGGATAGATCAGATGCGGATTGCGAATCTGCGGGTTGACCTGCCACACTTCCGGCCACTGCCAAGGGTGGCGCAAGAAGCGTCCCGAGATGTGCCAGAGAGTATCGCCGCGGACCACCGTGTAGCGATCCGGCGCATCGCTGCGCAGCCCTTGCTCCCAACTGAGCCCTTGGGCTTGGGCCAGCGTCGCCGTCAGCAGCAGCGCGAGACCCGTGCCCCACATCCACCCCAGCGGGCCGCCCTGCCATCGCTTCGCTTTCACGTCCATCCCGTCACTCCCATGCCCTAAACTCCCGGCCCGACTCGCGGCCCCCGCACGCCGGGAACCGGCGTGCCGTGCTATAGTCCAATGCTATTGAATTGATATGCGCGCCGGTGGTTTCCCCCAGGCCTGCTGCCCCCTAGAATAGGGGCAATTTCCGAATGACAGCATAACGGTGGTTCCAACGCCATGGCCAAATTGACGATCCTCGAATTTCCCGACGAGCGGCTGCGCACCAAGGCCGCGCCGGTCGAGACGGTCGATGACGAGGTGCGTCGGCTGGTCGACGACATGCTCGAAACCATGTACGACGCTTCCGGCATCGGGCTTGCCGCCACGCAGGTGGACGTACATCGCCGCGTGATCGTGATGGACGTCAGCGACGATCGTGCCAACCCGCTGGTGCTGATCAACCCCGAGTACACGCCGATCGGCGAAGAGCGCGAGCTGATGTCCGAGGGCTGCTTGTCGATTCCCGAGTACTACGCCGAGGTACCGCGAGCGCTCAAGGTCCACCTCAAGGCGCTGGACCGCGACGGCAAGCCCTACGAGCTCGAGGCCGAGGGCCTGCTGGCCCACTGCATCCAGCACGAGCACGACCATCTCGAAGGCGTCCTGTTCGTCGATTACCTGTCGGCGCTCAAGCGCGATCGCGTCCTGAAGAAGATGCAGAAGCGCCACAAGCTGATGCAGACCGCCTGATCCCTCGATGCATGCACCGAAGGCCGACGCATACCACGTCGGCCTTCGTCGTTTGGGCCTGCCTCCGTTAAGATGAGGGCAACCGTTCACTGGCAAGGCTCGACTCATGTCCCGTTCCCTGCGCGTCATCTTCGCCGGCACCCCCGACTTCGCCGCCGCCAGCCTCGCCGCGCTGCTGCACAGCCGGCACAGGGTGGTGGCCGTGTACACCCAACCCGACCGCCCGGCCGGCCGCGGTCGCAAGCTGACCGCCAGCCCGGTCAAGTCGCTGGCTCTCGAGCACGACCTGCCCGTTCGCCAACCCGAGACCCTGAAGCGCGCCGAGGTACAGGCCGAGCTCGCCGGCTTCGAGGCGGACATCATGCTGGTGGTCGCCTACGGCCTGATCCTGCCCCAGGCGGTACTCGACATCCCCCGGCTCGGCTGCCTCAACGTCCACGCCTCGCTGCTGCCGCGCTGGCGCGGCGCGGCACCGATTCAGCGCGCCATCGAGGCCGGCGACAGCGAGAGCGGCGTCACCATCATGCAGATGGACGCCGGGCTCGACACCGGCGCCATGCTGCTCACGCGACGCACGCCGATTACCGCGACCACCACCGGAGGCGAACTGCACGACACCCTGGCCACCTTGGGCGGCGAGGCGCTCGTCGAGGTACTGGACGCGCTGGCGGATGAGGGTCTTGTGGCCACGCCACAGCCGGAAGCGGGCGTGACCTATGCTGCCAAACTCTCCAAGGCCGAGGCCGAACTCGATTTTTCCCGCCCCGCCCGTGAGCTTGCCGCCAAGGTGCGCGCCTTCAACCCCTGGCCAGTGGCCTGGTCTACCTGCGGCGAGGAGCGGCTGCGGCTGCTGATGGCCGAGGCAGCCAATCCCCACGCTGGAGAGCCGTCAGCGTCGCCAGGCACTCTGCTCGCGCCAGATGCCGACGCCCTGCGCATCGCCTGCGGCCTACGGGGCGACGAAGTACTACGAATCACTCGGGCACAGCTACCGGGCGGCAAGCCGCTGGCAGCCCGCGACCTGCTGAATGCACGTGACGAGCGCCTGCGTCCCGGACGTCGACTGGGCAATGCGAACAAGGAGAGCGCCTGATGCATCGCTCCACCCCCTCTTCCCGCGCCGGCAAGGACGTTCAGAACGGCGGCCAGGCGGTACGCGCCAGTGCTGCCCGCGCCCTGGTTCCCGTGATCACCGGCAAGGGATCGCTCAACGAACTGGACGATCAACAGGTAGTGATGCGCGACCGGGCGCTGTTCAAGGCGATGTGCTACGGCGTTTGCCGCACCTTGCCACGCCTCGAGGCGCTGGCCGAGCGCTTGCTGCAGACACCGTTCAAGGCACGCGATGCCGACGTTCAGGCGCTGCTGCTGCTGGGCATCTATCAGCTGCTCTACCTGCGCATACCGGCGCATGCTGCCGTAGGCGAAACCGCGGGAGCCGCGCGCCAGTTGGGCAAGGAGTGGGCGACGCGGGTATTGAACGGCTGTTTGCGCCGGCTGACCCGGGAATCCGCGGCGCTACAGGCCGACGTCGACCAGGACCCAGCGGTGGCGCTGCTGCACCCCCGCTGGCTGCTCAAGGCGCTGCGCCAAGCCTGGCCCCACGACTGGCGTGCCATCGCCGAGGCCAACAACCAGCCCGGGCCGATGACGCTACGCATCAATCGTCGCCACGGCGACCGTGAGGCCTATCTGGCCAGGCTGCTGGAGAGCGGCAACGAAGCACGGCTGTGCACGCACTCGCCCGATGGTCTGACGCTGGACAAACCCTGCGACGTGCAGGTACTGCCTGGTTTCACCGAAGGCGACGTCAGTGTGCAGGACGAGGCCGCCCAGCTCGCCGCCGAACTGCTCGGACCAGCGCTGGCACCACGCCCCGGCGGTCGGGTGCTCGATGCGTGCTGCGCTCCTGGCGGCAAGACCGCCCACCTGCTCGAGCTGTTCGACATCGAACTATTGGCGCTCGACAGCGACGCCGTACGCCTGGCCCGGGTCGAGGAAACCCTGGAGCGACTCGGGCTCTCGGCCACGCTGGTGCATGCCGACGCCACTCTTCGCGACTGGTGGGACGGCACGCCCTTCGATGCCATCCTGCTCGACGCGCCCTGCTCGGGTACCGGCGTGATTCGCCGTCACCCCGACATCAAGCGGCTGCGGCGTCCTTCCGACATCGCCAAACTGGCCGAGTTGCAGGCACGCCTGCTCGACAACCTGTACGCCACCTGTTCGGTGCTGCGTGAGGAGAACGACGATCAGATCCGTGCCTTTCTCGAGCGTACCTCCGATGCCGACATCACCACACCGGAGGAAGTGAGCTGGGGGCGCCCGGCCGGCCCCGGGCGCCAGCTACTGCCGCAGCACGAGAGTCACGACGGCTTCTTTTATGCCAGACTGAAGAAACGGGGTTGAACCCGACCCCACCATCGTTTGTATGAGCAAGGAGCATCCATGAGCGATCATGTCTACAAGCATATCGAGCTGACCGGTTCTTCCGAGAAGAGCATCGAGGACGCCATCCAGCGCGCTCTCGACAAGGCCTCTCAGTCTCTTCACGGCATGCGCTGGTTCGAGGTCGTGGATACCCGCGGACATATCGAGAACGGCCGCGTCGGCCACTGGCAGGTCACGCTCAAGGTGGGCTTCACCCTGGACTGACATCGACCATCGCCACACGAACCTGTTACATCACCTTCGGCTGGTTTATCCTAGCCACGGATGCTGCGGCGCCATAACGGCGTCGCAGAGTCGTTTGATGGGCCAGACAGCATATGAAGATCATCATCCTGGGCGCCGGCCAGGTCGGCGGAACGCTGGCCGAGCATCTGGCCCGCGAGGAGAATGACATCACGGTGGTGGATACCGACGGCGAACGGCTGCGCGAGCTGCATACCCGGCTCGACATCCGCACCGTGGTGGGCCCCGCCTCCTATCCTGTGGTATTGCGCCAGGCCGGCTGCGAAGACGCCGACATGCTGATCGCGGTGACCAGCCAGGACGAGGTCAACATGATCGCCTGCCAGGTCGCCCACACCCTGTTCCGCACGCCAACCAAGATCGCCCGCGTACGCGCCACCGCCTACCTCACCCGCAAGGGGCTGTTCGCCCATGAGGCGGTGCCCATCGACGTGCTGATCAGCCCCGAGCAGGTGGTCACCGACCATATTCGTCGCCTGATCGAGCATCCCGGCGCGCTGCAGGTGCTCGAGTTCGCCGGCGGCCTGGTGCAGCTGGTGGCAGTCAAGGCCTACTACGGTGGCCCGCTGGTGGGCCAGGATCTCGGCTTCCTGCGCCGCCACATGCCCAGCGTCGACACCCGGGTGGCGGCCATCTACCGGCGCAACCGCCCGATCATTCCTCGCGGCGACACCGTGATCGAGGCCGACGACGAGGTATTCTTCATCGCCGCCCGGCGCGACATTCGCGCGGTGATGAGCGAGCTGCGCCGGGTCGACCGCGACTTTCGCCGGGTGATGATCGCCGGCGGCGGCAACATCGGCGAGCGCCTCGCCGAGCACCTCGAGCACAGCCACCAGGTCAAGATCATCGAGCATGGGCTCGAGCGCTGCACCGTGCTCTCCGAGCGCCTCAATCGCACCGTGGTACTGCACGGCAGCGCCACCAACAAGCGCCTGCTGGAAGAAGAGAACATCGAGGACTGCGATATCTTCTGTGCCCTGACCAACGACGACGAGGTCAACATCATGTCGTCGATGCTGGCCAAACGCATGGGCGCCAAGAAGGTGCTGACACTGATCAACAACGCCGCCTACGTCGACCTGGTGCAGGGTGGCGAGATCGACATCGCCATCTCGCCGCAGCAGGCCACCATCGGCAGCCTGCTGACCCACGTGCGTCGCGGCGACATCGTCAACGTGCACTCGCTGCGCCGTGGTGCGGCGGAGGCGATCGAGGCGATTGCCCACGGCGACACCCAATCGTCCAAGGTGGTGGGGCGGGCCATCGGCGAGATCGACCTGCCCCGCGGCACCACCATAGGCGCCATCGTGCGCGGCAAGGAGGTGCTGATCGCCCATGATGACGTAGTGGTGGAGTCCGGCGACCACCTGATCCTGTTCGTCATCGACAAGCGCCGCATCCGCGATGTCGAGCGCCTGTTCCAGGTCGGGCTGACGTTCTTCTGATGGCGGGCTCGACGACATCCCGCGACGCAGGGAACGCCGCCCGATGAGTCTGCGCGTCATCCTTCGCATCCTCGGCCTGTTGCTGATGATGTTCAGCCTGACCATGATGCCGCCGATCCTGGTTTCGCTGCTGTTCGGCGACGGCCAGTGGCAAGCCTTCAGCATCGCCATTGTGATCACCGTGGTGACCGGCTTGGTGATTTACCTGCCCAACCGCCGCGCCCACAAGGAACTGCGTACCCGCGACGGCTTCCTCATCGCCGCGCTGTTCTGGAGCGTACTCGGGCTGTTCGGCTCGCTGCCGCTGATGCTCACCGGAGATGCCGCGCTGATGCCCACCGACGCGGTATTCGAGTCGTTCTCGGGGCTGACCACCACTGGCGCCACCGTGATCACCGGCATCGAATTCCTGCCTAAATCGGTTCTCTATTATCGTCAGCAACTGCAGTGGCTCGGCGGCATGGGGATCGTGGTGCTGGCGGTGGCAATCCTGCCGACCCTCGGGGTCGGCGGCATGGCGCTCTACCGCACCGAGATCCCCGGGCCGTTGAAGGATTCCAAACTGACCCCGCGCATCACCGAGACGGCCAAGGCACTCTGGTACATCTATGCCGCGCTGACACTGACCTGCTTCCTGGCCTACATGGCCGCTGGGATGGACTGGTTCGATGCCCTGGGTCACAGCTTCTCCACCGTAGCCATCGGCGGTTTCTCCACTTATGACGCCAGCATCGGCCACTTCGACAGTGTCCTGATCGAGCTGATCTGCATTTTCTTCCTGGTCATCTCGGCCATGAGCTTCAGCCTGCACTTCCTGGCATGGAGGGGCAGGCAGCTCAGCCACTACCTGCTTGACCCCGAGGCGCGCTTTCTGCTGATATTCCTGTCCGGGCTCGCCCTCATCGCCGTGGTCTCGCTGTGGCTTACCGGCACCTACGACACCGAGCGCGGGTTGCGCCATGGGCTGTTCCAGGCGGTTTCGGTCGCCACCACTGCCGGCTTCGGCGTGGATGACTTCTCGGCCTGGCCGGGTGCGCTGCCCTTCCTGTTGTTCATGGCTGCCTTCGTCGGCGGCTGCTCCGGCTCAACCGGCGGCGGCATGAAGGTGATCCGCATCATCCTGATCCTCAAGCAGGGCATGCGCGAAGTGATGCGCCTGATCCATCCCAGCGCGGTGATCGCGGTGAAGGTGGGCAAGGTGAGCGTGCCCGACGGTATCGCCCAGGCGGTATGGGGCTTCTTCTCGGCCTACCTGATGCTGTTCTTCCTGATGCTGGTGGGCGTCATGGCCACTGGAGTCGACCAGGTCACCGCCTGGTCGACGGTAGCCTCTTCCCTCAACAATCTGGGCCCCGCCCTCGGCGAGGCTTCGGAAAACTATGGCGAACTACCCCAGCTCACCAAATGGATCCTGGTGGTGGCGATGCTGCTCGGCCGCCTGGAGATCTTCACCGTACTGGTGCTGTTCACCCCCGCTTTCTGGAAAAAATGACGCCTGGCTATCGCCGGGTTGGTGCACCGCCCGGCTTCGTGGATAATCGGCTCTTCACCCCTTGCAACCCGAGCGTTCATGACCGACTCCCAGGACTCCGTGACAGAGCCTCGCCAGGACGGCGCTTTCAGCGGCCCCCATCAAGTCGTCGAAGTGGGCGAGACCCGCTACACCCTGCTGGGCACCGCTCACGTCTCGGCCGAGAGCGCCGATGACGTACGCCGGCTGATACGCTCCGGCGAGTTCGATGCCGTGGCCATCGAGCTGTGTGACGCACGCCACCACAATCTCAGTAATCCGGATGCCTTGGCCCAGCAGGACCTGTTCGAGATATTCCGCCGGGGCAAGGCCGGCATGGTCGCGGCCAACCTGGCACTCGGGGCGTTCCAGCAGCGGGTTGCCGAGCAGTCCGGCATCGAACCCGGCGCCGAGATGCGCGCCGCCCTGGAGGAGGCGCGCAACCACGACCTGCCGCTGTTGTTGATCGACCGTGACGTGGGGGTCACGCTCAAGCGCATCTACGGCAACGTGCCGTGGTGGCAACGCATGTCCTTGTTCACCGGCCTGCTGGGCAGCGTAATGTCACGCCAGGAGATCAAGCCCGAGGAGATCGAGCGCCTCAAGGAGGGCGATGTACTGGAGTCGACGTTCAGCGAGTTCGCCGCCGAATCCGAGACGCTCTATACGCCGCTCATCTCGGAGCGTGATCGCTACATGGTGCTGCGCCTGGCGGAGCAGGCCCCACCCGGACGCTACCGTAACGTGCTGGTGGTGATCGGCGCCGGGCACATGAAAGGCATGGTCGAGCATTTCGGCGCCCCCCTGCCCGCCGAACCCGAAGTCGAGCGCCAACTCCTGGAAGCCACCCCGCCGCCCTCGAAACTGTGGCGCGCACTGCCGTGGCTGATCACGGCACTGGTGCTGACCGGTTTCGCCATCGGCTTCTCGCGCAACACCGACCTCGGCTGGCAGCTGGTCGTCGAGTGGTTCCTGATCAATGGCGTGCTCTCTGGGGTTGCCACGCTGGCCGCCCTGGCCCACCCGATCACCGTCGTGGCCACCATGTTCGCCGCCCCGCTCACCTCGCTCAATCCCACCATTGGTGCCGGCTTCGTTGCTGCCGGGGTCGAGCTATGGCTGCGCAAGCCGAAGGTGCGTGACTTCTCGATGCTGCGCCACGACGTCACCGAGCTAAAGGGCTGGTGGCGCAACCGTGTCTCGCGCACGCTGCTGGTGTTCCTGTTCGCCACCCTGGGCTCCGCCGCCGGTACCTGGATCGCCGGCTTCCGTATCGCCGGGGCATTGCTGGGGACCGCCACCTAGGTTCAAGCCCCCTCGCCGGCCTGACCTTCCCCCGGGTCGCTTCGCTCGGCCCGGGAAAAGGCTTCAATGACCTGAGCCACCACCTTGCGCCGTTCCACCGGCAGGGCCAGATAGCGCTGCAGCACGCGGCGTTCCTCGGCGCTGACCGAAGCGTCCCAGGTACCGCGCGGCTCGCTCACTCGATAGCCGCCGCCCTCACCGAAGCGCAGCGTCTGGGGCTCGACCCCGAGCCACTCGGCCAGCACTTGCAGCTTCTCCTGTTGCGGCAGGGTTTCCCCGCACAGCCAACGCCGCACGCCCTGCAGCGTGACGGGTTTTCCCCAATAGCGCAGGTTGAATTCCCGCTCGAGTACGGCAGGGCGCGGTTCGTAGCCGGCAGCGCGCATGGCCGCGGCCAACCGCTCGGCGAAGGCAATCTTCTCATTCATCGAAGGAATGTGCCGCGCACGCCGCCCTCCCAGTTAAACTGCAGTTGATATTTAACGACAACAAATGGTTTACTTTCGCCATGCCAGATACCCTCATGGTCATGCCGGCCAGCCCGGATGACATGCGACAGGGAAGACGGCAGCCCCCTCGCTGCTGGGACATCACAAGGAAACCGCCATGACGGACCCGCTTGATAGGGAACTCGCTGCGGGCCTCTGCCCGTCTGCGCTGCCCATCGACGATGCGGTACAGCCGCACGGCTGCCTCATCGCTTTTGACCACGATTGGCAAGGCGTGAGCCTGGTCAGCGCCAATCTTTATCGCTTCTTCGGCCTGCTACCCTCCGAAGCGCTCGGGCGGCCTCCCGAAGACGTGTTGGGTGCCGATATCGCCATGGCCCTGGCGACGGCTTTGACCAGAGGTGCGCCGGGCATGACGATTCGCCCGGGCCGGAGGGACGCCTCTGGCCAAGGGGAAACCGATTCGCCCCCTCTTTACGTCTCCGCCCACATGACCGGACAGCACGTGATCCTCGAAGCGGAGCCCCTGGCGGAGGAGAGCCATGAGTTGCCGGGGATCGGTTGCGCGTGGGGAGCGCGCCTCGCCCGTGCCAGCAGCGTAAACGAGCTCCATGCTCAATTGTTGCGCGCACTGTACGCACTGACCGGCTTTGACTCCTGTACCCTCGAGCATGGCGGACACAGCCTCCCACAGGGCAACGAAGGCACTCGTTCCGAGCCTTTCCCCAGTGCCGCGGATGGCTGCGTCAACCCATCGCTAATGCTGGTCGACGGCCAGGCGGAGCCGATCGAACTGCTCGCGGTGCCGGGCCCGCTTCCCGACCTATCGCCCTGCCCGCTATGCCAGCCGTCGCCGGCGCTGCACGCCTGGCTGTGCAGCCGCTGGGCCCGCGCGGCACTCATCCTCGAACTCTGCGAGACGCTCCCGGACCGGAGCCTGGTGATATGTCGCAATCGACAGCCTCGTCATCTCGCCCCACCCTTGCGCCAGCTGCTCCAGCAACTCGTCCAACTGGCCGCGCTACGCGGCGCCCTGCTTCGCGAAAAGCAGGAAACCCAGCACCGCTACCGCCTGCTGCACGAGCGCAACACCAAGCTCCAGTGGTTGGCGTATACCGATCCGTTGACCCAGGTGGCAAACCGTCACCGCATCGAACAGGTGCTCGAAGCCGAGCTGGCACTGGCCAGCCGGAACGGCTCCCCCTTGGCACTGCTGCTGTTCGATGTCGACCATTTCAAACCGATCAACGATACCCATGGCCACGAGGTGGGCGACCGGGTGCTGCATCGCGTGGCCCAGGAGGTCCAGTCGCAGCTGCGCGGCAGCGACCACCTGGGCCGCTGGGGTGGCGAGGAATTTGTCGCTGTCATCCCCGGATGCGACCTGGCCCAGGCGCAGGAACTGGCCTGGCGCCTTTGCCAAACCCTCGCCCAATGCCGTATCGATCCCGTGGTGTGTGTGACTGCCAGCTTCGGAGTTGCCGTTCACCGACCTGGCGACACCTCCCGCAAACTGGTGCAACGCGCCGATCTTGCCATGTACCGCGCCAAACGAGCGGGGCGTGCCTGTGTGCGAACACAGGAGAACGACGAGTAACATCGCTTCATTCGGCGCGGTAGGCCAGCAGTCGCTGCATTGGCGCAGTGGTAGTCTCGATCTTCTCGTAGCGGCGGCTGGCGGCATAGCTGACGTTGAAGACATCGAAGTAGTCGTCCAGCACCTGGGCCGCCTCGACGTCTCCACTCTGGCGCAGCAGTTCTGCGGCAACCTCGGCGGTGCACAGGTGGGCTCGCGAGGCGGGCTTGCGCAGCTGGTAGCGAGTCAGTCGCGTGGTGGCCAGAGGCAGTACCGGCAGGCGGTCGAGATAAGGGCTCTTGCGGAAGATGCGCCGCGCCTGGCGCCAGGTGCCATCGAGCAGGATGAAAACCGGTATCCTCCCGCCCGCCTTGGCCTCGCCAACGGCCTCGATGCCAACCACCCGCTCGGCATAGTCGGGCTGGTCGTCGGGGAAGATCACGAAGGGGGTGAAGCGCGGATCGTCGAGCAGCGCCACCAGCCGCGCGTCCGGCGTCGTACGGTACCAGGTGAAGACCTCGGTGGCGGGCAATACATCTCGGATCAGGCGCCCGGTATTGGTCGGCTTGAAATGCTCGAGCGGATGGGTGATCAGCCACACTCGCGCCTCGCTCTCGGCGCTGGCCTGGTAGGGGCAGAGACAGTTCAACACCGGCAGTTGGCAGCCCGGGCAGCGCTCGGTGAAGCTGCCCCGCGCCTTGAACTCGCGCCTCGGCGGGCGGGGGGGCCCTGTCGCAGGGTCGCGCTCGGAAAGGTCGGCCTGGCAAGGCTCGTCCAGCATGATCACGTATCCAGGGGGGGCGGCAGGGGCCATATTCTAGCACGCCCTGCCCTTCAGCCAACCAGGGTTTGCGGCACCCATAGCCTCCCTTCCCGCTGCCAGTGTCGCACCAGGGCCGGCACCCCCTTGCCGGCGGGCAGGCTGATGCGGGTCACCCCCGGCGGTGCCAGCGCTTCGGCTTCGGGATCCACCAGCACGCTGGGAGCATCCCGCGGCGTAAGTTCGAGCAGCGAGGCGGCCGGCATCACCGCCAGCGAGGTCCCCACTACCAGTAGCAGGTCCGCCTCGCCGACGATCTCGCAGGCATCCGGAAAATGCGGCACTGCCTCGCCGAACCACACCACGTCGGGGCGAAGCTGGCTGCCCTTGTCGCAGATATCACCCAGCGCGATCCCGCCGCGTGGCAGCGGGTACTGCATGCGAGCATCCACCGTGGAGCGCGCCTTGAGGATCTCGCCGTGCAAGTGCAGCACGCTGCGCGAGCCGGCGCGCTCATGCAGGTCATCGATGTTCTGGGTGATGATGCTGACGCGAAAGCCCTGCTGCTCCAGCGCCGCAAACGCCTTGTGGGCGGCGTTGGGACGCGCCCGGCGAACCTGCTCGCGGCGCAGGTTGTAGAACTGCAGCACGCGGGCGGGATCGCGCCGCCAAGCTTCGGGCGTGGCGACCTCCTCGATGGGGTGCTCGGCCCACAGGCCATCGCCGGCGCGAAAGGTCTGGATGCCGCTTTCGGCGCTGATGCCCGAACCGGTGAAGACCACCAGGTGGGGTCGCCTGTCGTCTGCCATACGTCTCCTCACGTCGTCGCACCGGGCCCCGGCGCTAGTAGACCAGGCCGTTCTCCTCGCTGGCGCTGAAGCGCTGCTTGTTACGATAGGGATAGACGTCGATCACGCGGCCGTCGATGATCGCCCGTTGCAGTCCCTTCCAGTAGTCGGCATCGAACAGCTCCGGGTGCAAATGGTAGAAGAGCTTGCGCAACTTGAGGTCGGCGAACAGGAACGGTCCGAACTCCTCGGGGAAAATATCATTGGGTCCCACCGAGTACCAAGGCTCGCCGGACAGTTCCTGCTCCGGATACATCGGCTCGGGAATATGACGGAAGTTGCACTCGGTGAGATAGCACACCTCGTCATAGTCGTAGAAGATCACCCGCCCATGGCGGGTGACGCCGAAGTTCTTCAGCAGCATGTCGCCGGGGAATATGTTGGCCGCGGCCATCTGCTTGATGGCGTTACCGTAATCCTTGAGCACCGCCCGGCTCTCCTCCTCGCCGATCTGCTCCAGATAGAGATTGAGCGGGGTCATCATGCGCTCGGTATAGCAGTGCTTGATGATGACCTTGTCACCCCTGAGATACACGGTGGAAGGCGCCACCTCCAGCAAGTGTTCGAGGCATTCGGGCGAGAAATGATCCTGCCTGGCGATGAAGTTGGAGAACTCCTGGGTATCGGCCATGCGCCCGACCCGGTCGTGGCGCTTTACCAGCCGGTACTTCTCGCGCACGGTGTCGTGGCTCATCTCCTTGGAGGGGTCGAAGCGATCCTTGATGATCTTGAACACGGTGCGAAACGAAGGCAGCACGAACACCGCCATGACCATGCCGCGCACGCCGGGGGCGATGATGAACTTGTCCTCGCGCTTGGCCACCTGACGGTTGAGCGCGCGGAAGAATTCGGTCTTGCCGTGCTTGAAGAAGCCGATCGCCGAGTAGAGTTCGCCCTCCGGTTTATCGGGCATCAGCTGCTGCAGGTAATCGACGAACTCGCCCGGTACCTGTACCTCGACCTGGAAGTAGGCGCGGGTGAAGGAGAAGATGATCGAGACCTCGTCCGATTCGATCAGCACGGTATCCAGATGCAGCCCCTCGCCCTGCTCGTGCAGGATCGGCAGCACCAGCGGCACCTGTACGCCATCGCCACGGACCCGTCCCACCAGGTAAGCCCCCTTGTTGCGGTAGAACACGCTCTTGAGCAGCTCGATCTCGGCGTCTGGCGCAGCGAGGATCGCCGGGGGCAGATGACCGCTCAGGAACTCGCCGCCCAGCCGCACGTCCCGCTCCAGATCCTCGAAGGGGGTCTCGAAGGGTGCCTCGGACAGCGCCCAGCGAATCGCCGCCTCCCAGTCGCCCTCAATGGGCCTGCGGCGGCAGGGTTCGAGCCCCGAATGGTGGGCTGCGGCGTCCCGCGAGCTGTAGACGAACATCCAGTCGTTGCGAATGTGGCGATGGTGGAAGATCGAGCAGAACAGCGAGTTGAAGTAGGTCTCGGCCAGTTCGTAGTCGAGCCGTTCGCTGATCAGTTCGGCATAGTGATTGCGCGCCTCGCGCCAGCATTCGCAGTGAGTCAGATCGTCCTCGTCCAACGCTCGCTGCAACCGCCCCAAGGTTTCGCCGACCTTCTCCTCGTAGAGGTTGATGCGCTCGGCCGAGGCCTGCTGGGCCTCGCGCCAGGCGGCATCGCGAAAGCGCCGGCTGGCATCCGCGGTGATCTCCTTGAAGCGGGTACGATATTCGTCGAAACCATGCAGGATGGTGGCGGCGAGACGGTAGGCGGGGGAATGCTTCATGGCGAACTCCGGGCAGCGTAGGCCACCAGCTTCGCCAATTCTCGCCGACAGCGCGAGCCGACCATGGTGGGGCGTGCTGTAGTTCGACGACACGACCGTCGTCACTCTTTCATCATCGAGCTGTCGTCGGACCGTCATCCACGGCTGGCATCCTCGCTCTCAAGCTCCCAGGCAGCGAGGATGCCATGCGAATCTGTCTTGTCAGCGAGACCTGGACGCCCGATATCAACGGCGTCGCCCACACCCTCACGCAGCTGAGCCAGGAGCTGTTGGCACGGGGCATGTCGCTGCAGCTCATTCGCCCACACCCGGCCGACGCCAATGCCCCGCGGCGCACGCCGGACATGGAGGCCGAACTACGGGTACCGGGCATGGCGATACCCGGCTACCGCGCCGTGCGCATCGGCATGCCGGCAAAACGGCGAATTCTGCGGATGTGGCAGAAACAGCGCCCCGATGTGGTCTACCTGGCCACTCAAGGCCCGCTGGGTTGGTCGGCGCGGCACGTGGCCAAGCGTATGGGCATCCCACTGGTGGCGGGCTGGCACACCAACTTCGACCACTATTGCGGCGACTACCGGGTTCCCTGGCTGGCTCCGACGCTGATGCGCGGGCTGCGCCACTTCCACAACGGTTGCCAGGCCACGCTGGTGCCCACGCGCCAGCAGGCGGATGCGCTCGCTCGACAGGGCTTCCAGCGGCTCGAGGTAATGGGCCGCGGCATCGACCACCGGCGGCTCGATCCCGCGCTGCGCTGTGCCGAGCTGCGCCGCAGCTGGGGCGTCGACGAACACCGCCCGGTGGCGCTGCACGTTGGTCGCCTGGCGGCGGAGAAGAATCTCTCCCTGCTGCGCGAGACCTTCCATGCCATGCGCAGCGCACGCCCCGACATGGCCCAGGTCGTCGTCGGCGACGGGCCGGCGCGCCGCTCGCTCGAGAAGGCACTGCCGGAGGTTCGTTTCACCGGATTCATTTCGCCGGAGGCATTGGCCCGGCACTATGCCAGCGCCGACCTGTTCCTGTTCCCCTCGCTTTCCGAGACCTGGGGCAACGTGGTGCCGGAAGCCATGGCCAGCGGTCTTGCCGTGGTGGCCTACCGTCATGCCGCCGCCGCCGAACTGATCGACAGCGATGTCAACGGCGTGACCGTACCCGCCGGAGATGCCGAGGCGTTTCGCGAGGCCGCCGTGGCGCTGTGCCAGCAGCCGGCGCGCTACGCCCAGATGGGCCGAGCGGCGCGCCTGCGCAGCCAGGCCTGCCGCTGGCCGGCCATTGCCGATATCTTTCTCTCCGTTCTCGAGCGGGCCCGGGAGGTGAACCATGCGTCCACGCACCCTTGCGGTATTTGATCGACTCGACCTGCTTGAGTGGCGCCTCTGCCAACGCTTCGCCAGCCTCAGCCTCTACGCGCCATGGCTTGCCACCCTGCGCCTGGCCAGCCGCGTGGGCGACTGGCCGGTGTGGGTGCTGCTGATCGCCGCCCAGCCACTGCTCCAGCCCCAGGCCGGCCTCACACATTTTCTGCAGTACGCCACGACGGGGCTCATCGCCGTTGTCATCTACCGCCTGATCAAGACCCGCCTGTGCCGGGAGCGCCCCTTCATCACCTTCGGCAACCTCATCCAGTGCGGCGAGCCGGCCCGCGACCGCTACAGCTTCCCCAGCGGACATACCATGCATGCGGTGATGTTCTGCGTACTGACCGCCGCTCATGCCCCCTGGCTACTGCCACTGCTGGTACCGCTGGCGCTACTCATCGCAATGTCCCGGGTCGGGCTCGGCCTGCATTACATCAGCGACGTGGCCGCCGGTGCCGCCATCGGCTACGCCTTCGCCCTGGCCAGCCTCTACCTGGCAGGCTGACGTTACCAGAGCAACGCCTCGCCGTTGCTGTGCCAGAAGCCGCCGCTGGTTTCCAGCGTCAGCGCCGCGATGCGAGCGGCGATGCCGGCAGCAGCCTCTTCCGGAGGGATCAGGCCGCCGAAATTGACCATGCGGGTCTGCACGTAGCCCGGATGCAGCTGGGCGACGGCGATACCCTTGGGCTTGAGGTCGATGGCCAGCGACTTGCCGAAGGCGTTCAGCGCCGCCTTCGAGGCCCTGTAACCGTAGCGCCCGCCGGAATCGTTGTCGGCGATGGAGCCCATGCGGCTGGTGACGTTGGCCACCTTGCTGCCTGCGCCCAGATTGTCCAGCAGCGCCTCGGTCACCCGCAGCGGGCCGTAGGCGTTGACTTCCATCTGCTCGCGAATGGTGTCGAAGTCGAGCGAGCCCAGCGATTCGTCGTGCAGCAGGCCGGCATTGTTGATCAACAGGTCCAGGCGCTGCCCGCGGACGGCCTCGGCCAGGCTCGCCACGTCCTCGTCCTGGGTCACGTCGATGCCCTCGATCACCTGATCGGCGACCTCGGCGAGTTCCGCCGAAGCGGTACGACACACGCCGATCACCTGCCAGCCCTCTCCCTTGTAGTGGCGGGCCAATGCCAGACCGATGCCACGATTGGCTCCGGTGACCAATACCTTGGATGCCATGACGACTCCCTTATCTCTAATGACGGACGCCCTTCAGTTTGGTGGTCGACTCGGGAAGTGCAAGTACCGATTCGGCACATTTCCTTCAACGTAACGGGCGGCATATAATGGTTACGCAATGTAATTCATCAGTTTGCCCACTCACCGATGCCTGCCATCGAACAAGGATGCTTTCATGGCCAATCGCGCCTCAACTGTTACCCTCGTCGCCCTGGGTGGCGCTGCCGTCGGCCTGATCGTCGGCTGGCAACTGCCCGACTCCACGACGACCGCCGCCCCGGTCATCGACGCGGCCGAAGCCGAAACGGAAGCCGACAGCGCCTCGTTGCCTTCGCTGCAACTGGACGAACGCCTGCGCGGCGAGATCACCTCGGCCAGCGAACTCAACGGCAAGGATGGTAGCCGCTTCGAACGCTTCACCCTGACGCTCGAAGAAGAGGCGCTGGTCGAGATCGAGCTCGGTGGCCCCCTGCAGGGCACCCTCTCGCTGTATGACGCCGATGAACAGTTGCTCGCCTCGAGTGCCAACCCGGCTTATTACGATGCCCCGGCAGCCGCCTCGCTGCGCCGGCGTATCGACGAGAGCGGCGACTACATGGTGGTGGTCAGCGGCCACGACATGCATAGCTATGGCCCCTTCACGCTGACCAGCCGCCTGATGGAACTCACCACCAGCGATACGCTCGAGATGCCCTCGCGTGCCGATGGCTGGATGCAGGACGATGGCGACACCTACAGCGTGACGATCGAGGAGAGCGGCTTGTATCAGTTCGAGATGCGCTCCAGCGACGTGGATGCCTATCTGGTGCTGGAAGGCCCCAATGGCTACCGGCGCGAGGACGACGACAGCGCCGGCAACCTGGACGCCCGCATCGCCGACTTCCTCGAACCCGGCGAATACCGTGTTATCGCACGCTCTGCCTACGAACAAGAGGGTGGCCTCTACTCCCTGGAACTGGGCCCCCACGAGCTGGCCAGCGACGAGACGCTGCGCAACAGCGGTACGCTGGCAATGGACGAACCGCTGCACGGCTGGTTCAGCGGCGAGACGCTGACGTACGAGTTCACCCTCGATGCGCCTGCCGCGGTGACCATCGACATGCTCTCGTCCGATTTCGACGCCTATCTCGAACTACACGGCGACAACGTCTTCGTCAGTGACGACGACGGTGGCGGTGAGCTCAACGCCCGGCTCTACTCTCCACTCGAAGCCGGCAGCTACCGCGTGACCGCGCGCAGCCATGGCAGCCACGGCAGCGGCTTGTTCGAGCTGCGCGCCAGCGCAACCGCGATCGACGAGCTACCCAGCAACGGACAACTGGAAGTCAACAGTCCAGTGAGCGCCAGGCTGCAGCCGGGCGTTCGGGACTACTACGAGCTGGTAGTCGAGGAAGCCGGCCGCTATCGCCTCGACCTGCTCTCGGACGATTTCGATGCCTATCTCGAACTCGATGGCCAAGGTCAGTACCTGCGCGACGACGACGGTGCCGGTGGGCTGAATTCCCGGATCAGCGCCCACCTGGAACCAGGCAGCTATCGCGCTACCGCCCGCGCCTATGGCAATAGCGAGAGCGGTAGCTATACGCTGCAGCTGCATCGCGAGTGAGATGACTGGCGGCTGGCGCCGCCATGGAAGCCAGCCGCTAGCCGTCGATGTTCCGGCGGCGCTCGACGAACAGGCTGTTGCCGGCGTGCCGCTTGGCCTGATACTTGAGCTCAGAGAGCTCCGCGGCAATGGCTAGAGGGTCGCAGCCGCGCCCGTCGGCGATGGGGCGGGCCGCCAGCGACAGACTGACAAAGGAGTAGTGGGTAAGCTTCCCCTGGCGGTTCTTGATCCACACGCCACCGTGTCGCCGATCCCCGGTATCGTAGAAGCCGGGCGCCATGCCACCGAAAGCCTCGAGTATCGCGTGACAGCGGCGCTCCCAGCCCTCCCCGGCGAGCAACAGCATGAAGTCGTCGCCGCCGATATGGCCGAGAAAATCGTCCTGGCCGACCTCCTGGGCAAGCAACTGGGCCAGCGCCGTGATCACCCGGTCGCCACGGGCATAGCCGTAGGCATCGTTGTAGGCTTTGAAGTTGTCCAGGTCACAATAGACGGCGGTGAAGGTCAGCCCGGCTTCCAGCCACTCACTCAACGTCTCGTTGATCAACAGGTTGCCCGGCAAACCGGTCAAGGGATTGGCATGGCGCGCCTGACGTACCTGAATCGCGGTGATCTCCCGCAGCAAGTCGACGATATTGCCCATGCCCTGGTAGCGCCCCTGGCCATCCACGATCACGAAATCCTCCTGAGGCATGTCGCGACTGTCGGTGAGCTGCTGGCTGAGTGCGCTCAGCGGCGTCTCGTCAAGCGCGATCGGCACGCGCGGGTCGATCAGTTCCCTCACCTGACGCTTGGCGAACAGGGCATGGCTGTAGGGGTTGGTGAATAGCGTCAGGAACTCGTTGCGCCGGATCACACCCACCGGACGCCCCTCATCGACCACGGCCACGCAGCGCAAGCTGGGGTCAACACGAAAGCGTTCCGCCAGCTCGAGTACAGGCCACTGCGGCGTGATCGGCGCCAGCGGCTGGAGCACGGTGCGGGCACTGCGCACCTTCTCCTGGCGCAGCGGGGCACCGCTGCGAAGGAACGTCTCGATCTCTTGCGGTGGGGTGAGGCTGGGGCGCGCGAAATAGTAGCCCTGCAGCAGGGAGAGGCTACGGTCGAGCTCCCACAGGCAGCGGTACTCTTCGGCGGTCTCGACGCCCTCGGCAATCAACTGGCAACCCAGGCTGCGCGATACGTCCAGGATCGAGCGCAGAAACTCCCGCTTACCCGGCTCACGGTCGAGGCCGGCGATGAAGTGGCGATCGAGCTTGACGAAATCGGGGCGCAGCTCGGCCCAGTGCCGCAGGCTGGAGTGACCGGCTCCCAGATCATCCAGCGCCACCTGAAAGCCCATGTCACGATAGTGGGCCACCGCCTGGCGCATCAGGGCATAGTCGTGGATGGGCACATGCTCGGTCAGCTCGATCACTACCCGATTGGGGGCCAGGCCATGCTCGCGCAGGTAGCCCAGGGTCAGTCCTTCGCGAAAATCGCGCTCGACGATAGTGGAAGGCATGACGTTGAGGAACAGCCGCCCCGGCAGGCCGAGTCGAGAGAAGGCGGCTATCGCCAGCCGCCGGCACATCAGGTCGAGCTCGACCAGAAGCCCTG
>NZ_JAAQTO010000025.1 GCF_011742165.1 Billgrantia bachuensis
CAGGGCCAGCGGCGAATGCAGCCCCGCACCCTCCGGCCCACGGATCAGCGCTTCGTAACCGTGCACCCGCTGCCGCCCCACGTCGACGATGGGCTGAAAGTAGGGCGTGAGCTGCTCGCCCTCGAAGATAGCCCTGAGCTCCTGAGCCTCTCGGCAGGCCATGGCACGCCCCTTAGGTTCCCGAGGAAAGGGCAACGATGCGACATATTCGTGACAATATCGTGACGCGTCACACCGATTTGCAACACGGCCTTACGCTTCGAAAAACATGATTGACACCTCGTGCGCCCCCTTGACGGCGACTTGCAGCAAGCCCGGCACGCCATCATCGGTGTCACGCCTCACCTCTCTCCCCTTCATGGATCGTTCCCCGGCCTGAGACTACGCTGAACCAGGCAAATGAGGAACACGCCCATCAGGAGGAAACCAATGTCTCGGCAAAAGGACCATGCCAATCTGTTCGACGATGCCCGCTCACGCCTGGAAGAGGTTTTCGGCTCCATTGATGTGCACGGCGATGCCAGGGAGCGCCTGATGCAGCCGACCCTGGCCTTGCAGGTAAGCGTGCCGGTGCGCATGGACGATGGCAGTCTCAAGGTCTTCACCGGCTGGCGCGTGCAGTACAACGACACTCTTGGGCCGGCCAAGGGCGGCATCCGCTTTCACCCCGGCGTCAATCAGGAGGAAGTGACCACGCTGAGCTTCTGGATGGCGGTAAAGTGCGCCGTGGTCGACCTGCCCTACGGCGGTGGCAAAGGCGGTGTCAAGGTCGATCCCAAGCAGCTCTCCAGGCTGGAGCTCGAACGGCTCTCTCGCAGCTATGTGCGTGCCATTGCCGATATCATGGGCCCCGACCGCGACATCCCCGCCCCCGACGTGAACACGAACCCCACTGTGATGGGCTGGATGGCCGACGAATTCGATCACCTGGCCCGCGGCAAGGTTCCCGCCGCCATCACCGGCAAGCCGCCGGCCCTGGGCGGTTCGTTGGGTCGCGTTGCCGCTACCGGCCGCGGCGCCCTGCACGTGCTCGACCTGTGGGCCGCCCGTGAACAGCGCAGGCCGGAGGAGACCACCCTGGCCATCCAGGGCTTCGGCAACGCTGCCTATCACTTCGCCCGCCTGGCGCAGGAGCGAGGCTATCGTATCGTCGCGGTCTCCGACTCCCAGGGTGCCATCTACAGCCGCGAAGGCCTCGACCCCGATCCCATCATGGAGCAGAAGACCCAGAACCAGCGCCTGCACGACATGGTCTACTGCGACGACTCGGTGTGCATCGCCGAGGATGTGGAGCCGATCGAGCGTGACGAACTGCTGACCCTGGAAGCGGACGTACTGGTGCTGGCGGCATTGGAGAATCAGGTTCACGAAGACAACGTCGACCAGGTAAAGGCCGGTGCACTGCTCGAGATCGCCAACGGCCCGGTTACCAGCCGTGCCGATGCGCGCCTGGAAGAGCGCGGCGTGCCGGTACTGCCCGACGTGCTGGCCAATACCGGCGGGGTGATCGTCAGCTACTACGAGTGGGTGCAGAACCGCAGCGGTGAGCGCTGGGCCGAGGAAGAGGTCAACTCACGCCTGGCCAAGCGCCTGGAACGGCAGAGTCAGCTCGTCTTCGAACGCGCCGAACGAGAGGAAATCTCCTATCGCAAGGCCGCCTATCGCCAAGGTATCGAGCGCATCGCAAGGGCCATTCAGCTACGTGGCAATTGCCAGGACAGCGAGTGAGCGCGCTCCCTGCGCCTGGTGAGGTGACAAGTCTCACGGTGGAGGTGACAATGGCGCCCCCTTGCAAGCAGATTCGGGTCGCCATGACGGAACCCCTGACCATTCTTTATCAGGACGAGCACCTGGTGGCGGTGCACAAGCCAGCGGGGTTGCTGGTACACCGCTCCAAGCTGGCAGGCGGCGTGAGCGAGTTTCTGCTGCAGCGCCTGCGCAATCAGCTTGGCCAGCGCGTCTACCCGGTCCATCGGCTTGACCGCCCCACCTCGGGCGTGATGATCTTTGCCCTGGATCCGGTCAGCGCGGCCCGGCTGGGGGAAACCTTTACCCAACGCCGGGTCACCAAGCGCTACCTGGCCGTGGTGCGCGGTACCGGCCCGGAGCACGAGTGGCTGGACTATGCCCTGCGCGAGGAGGATGGCAGCCGCCCCAAGGCGGAGATGCCACCGCTGGAGGCGCTGACCGAGATCAGGCGGCTGGATGGCGTGGAACTGCCGTTTCAAGTGGATCGCTATCCTGCCAGCCGCTACTCGCTGATGGACGTTCGGCCGCTGACCGGGCGTCGTCACCAGATTCGCCGCCACCTGTCGCGGCGCGGCTATCCGATCATCGGCGATGCCAAGCATGGCAAGGGTAACCACAATCGTTTCTTCGCCGAACGCCTGGGCTGCCCGCGGCTGCTGCTGGCTGCGGTTGGCTTGAGCTTCGATCACCCTGCGGGCGAGCATGGGCTGGCATTGAGCTGTGCGCTGGATGCCACCATGACGGCCCTGTTCCAGCACTTTGGCTGGGCCGGTCATCTGCCGGTCGATAGCGCCTGCCGCCTCGACATTGCACCGCCCGCCGCGACCTGATACCCCTGAGCTGGAGATTCGATACGCCGCCATGACCGCCTCGCCACACCCACACGATACCGCCCCGCCGGCCCAGGACGACTATGACTTTCGCTTCGGTGGCATCCGGCGCCTCTACGGCGCCCGTGCCCTCGAACGCTTTCGCAGTGCCCATGTGGTGGTGGTCGGGGTCGGCGGCGTCGGCAGTTGGGCAGTGGAAGCGCTGGCACGCTCGGGTATCGGCCGCCTCACGCTGATCGACCTCGACGACGTCTGCGTTTCCAACGTCAACCGCCAGTTGCCCGCGCTGGACGGCACCATCGGCCGCCCCAAGGTGGAAGTCCTGGCCGAGCGCTGCCGGGCGATACAGCCCGGTATCGAGGTCATGGCCGATACCGCCTTCGTCACCCCGACCAACCTGGCCCAGCGCATCCCGGACGACGCCGACCACGTTATCGACGCTATCGACAGCGTGGTAGCCAAGGCAGCGCTGATTCACTGGTGTCGCCGGCGCAAGCTGCCCATCGTCGTCGCCGGTGCCGCCGGGGGCCAGACAGACCCCACGCGCATCAAGGTGGCCGACCTTGCGCGCACCGAGCATGATCCTCTGCTGGCCAAGGTGCGTGCGCGCCTGCGCCGCGACCATGGCTTTTCGCGCAACCCAAAGCGGCGCTTCTCCGTCGAATGCGTCTATTCTGACGAGCAACTGGTTTATCCGGGCCCGGGTGGCGAAGTCTGCCTGCAAAAGCCCGCCAGCGGCGAGTCGACCCGGCTCGACTGCGCCTCCGGGGTGGGTGCGGCCACCTTCGTCACCGGCGGCTTCGGCTTCGTTGCCGTCTCGCGGGTGCTCGCACGGCTGGCCAAGACGGCCGCCGACAACGACACAGCCCCCTGACTGGAGTTCACGCGATGTCACAGCCCCTCCCCGTCCCGGGGATTTATAGCCACTACAAGGGCAACCGCTACGAGGTACTCGGTGTCGCCCACCACAGCGAGACCGAGGAACTGCTGGTGGTCTATCGCGCGCTGTATGGCGACTACGGCCTGTGGGTGCGGCCCCTGGAGATGTTCATCGAGACCGTCGAGGTGCGCGGCGAACCGGTGCCGCGCTTCGACCTCGAAAAGGCTTTCTAGCTAGGGCCCACAAACGAAACCGGCGCCCTGAGGCGCCGGAGAGATCAGGAGCGACCGCAACGTCACTCGTCGCCGGCTTCCTGCATCTGGCGCAGCATGTAGTTCTCGATGCCGACCTTGTCGATCAGGCCGAGCTCGGTCTCGATATGATCGATGTGCTCCTCCTCGTCGGCAAGGATATGGCGGAACAGGTCACGGGATACGTAGTCCTTGACCTGCTCGCAGTAGGCGATGGCCTCGATGTAATCCTTACGCCCTTCATGCTCGATCTTGAGATCGCTTTCGAGCATCTCGCGTACGTTCTCGCCGATGTGCAGCTTGCCGAGGTCTTGCAGGTTGGGCACGCCCTCGAGAAAAAGAATGCGCTCGATCAGCTTGTCGGCATGCTTCATTTCGTCGATCGACTCGTCGTACTCCCACTTGGCCAGTGCCTTGAGTCCCCAGTCCTTGTACATCTTGGCATGCAGGAAGTACTGGTTGATTGCCACCAGCTCATTGCCGAGGGACTTGTTGAGGTATTCGATGACCTTGGCATCGCCTTTCATTGCCTTTCTCCCTTCTCTTCGTCTCGGCCTTGGGCCTGTCTTGGCGTTGCGTGACGCTTAGCGAACCATATTAGGCAGTATCAGCACAAACACGCAAAAAATCCAACCGAGACAGTCGGTTGGATTAATGGCAACAAGAATGAGAGAGATTGGCAACGACAGCCGCAGGCGGCTGGAAACACTACACGGCGTAGGCGAGATCGCTGGCCGAGGCCATCAGTTCGGTCTTGACGGCCTCGCGGGTGATGGTCTTGCCGACACAGGCGCACTTGCCGCACTGAGTACCGCAGCCGGTTTCCTGCTGAACCTCTCGCCAGCTACGGGCACCGCCTTCGACGCTCTCACGAATCTTGCGGTCCGATACGCCCTTGCAAAGACATACGTACATCGACATCCACCTCGCTGTGCTTACGAGAGGTAATGTAAATGATTCGCATAGGCTATCGCAAGAGGAAGTCGAGGATTTTTTGATCCGGGTCAGCTGGCACTAGCGTCGGCTCGCCTTGGGTATGACCACGATCCGCGTGCCCGAAGCGATATCGGGCCAGCTGCGGCGTTCGCTGTCGAACAGCACCCAAAGGTAGCCCAGCCCGAAGGCGGCCAGCGAAAGCCAGGCCACCAGATAGCGCACCAGACTCTGACTCAGGGTGATCGAGTAACCATTGCGGGTCTGTACACGCAGGCGCCAGGCTTGCATGCCCAGGGTCATGCCGCCACGCATCCAGGAAAAGGCGAAGAACAGGAACGCCCCGACCAGCAGCGCCAATTGCAGGGTCAGGCGCTGCGGCGCGCCCTGACCCACCAGCTCGGCATCCAGCCCCAGGATCAGCCGCACGAAGGCCACGTGCAGCACGGTGATCAGGAGCCAGATCGCCAGGACCAGCAAGGCGTCATAGAGCATGGCGCCCAGACGCCGCCCCAGGCCGGCCGGCCATACGTCGTCGAGCTGATCGAATTTTCGTTGCATCATCGTCCCTTGTTTCAGGTCCATGCCGACCGGTGCCGCTAGCCCGAGCGACGCAGCAGGTAAAATCCCAGGGCAGCGCATAGCAGCGTAGGCGCCAGAACCGCCCACACCGGTGAGAAGCCGAATACGGTGGAGGCCGGCGCCAGCAGGTCCTGCAGGTACTTGAACGACAGCCCGACGATCACGCCGTAGAACACCCGCGTGCCGGCGGCCACGGTGCGCAGCGGGCCGAACACGAACGACGCCGCGACCAGCACCAGCGAGGCCATGGTCAGTGGCATCAACATCTTCTGCCAGAAATAGAGCAGCGGCTGGGTGGCCTGCTGCCCCTGGGACAACAAGTAGCGCGAGTAGGCCCACAGCTCGCTGGGCGCCTGGCTACTGACATCCCGCAGCAGGCGGTTGAGCTGGTCGGGAGTCAGTGAGGTATCCCATCTCAGCCGCGCGTGGGTCTCGGCCTCGGTACGGTCGTCGCCGAAGCGCGTGATCTTCACTTCCTCGAGCATCCAGCGATCGCCTTCCCAGGACGCACGCGACGCTTGTACGGCTTCGCGCAGCCTTCTGTCGTCGAAGGCGTAGCGGGTCAGGTCGAGAACCGTATCGTCGGCACGGATGGCACCGAACCGGTAGATGCTGTCGCCCTCGCGCTGCCAACCACCGCTCTGCGTCAGCAAGGCACCCTCACCCTGCATCTGCTCCAGGCGCCAGGCGCTGGCGTACTGTTCGGTACGCGGGCTGATGAATTCGGCAATCAACAGCAGGATGGCCACCACCAGGACGATCGGCTTCATCACGCCCCACAGGATGCGGGCCAATGAGCGCCCGGCCGCTCGCATCACCGTCAGCTCGTTGCTCGAGGCCATGCTGCCCAGGCCGATCAACGCACCGATGAGCACGCCTACCGGCGCGTACTGATAAAAACGCCAGGGCAGGCGCATGAGCAGGAAGATCAGCACCTGGAGAGCGCCATAGTTGCCTTCGACGTCGTCCAGGTCGTTGATGTAAGTGATCACCAGGTCGAGGCCAAGCAGGACGACCTGAACGACGAGGATCGCCCCCAGCACGTTGCGCGCAATATAGCGATCGAGACGGTCCGTCAGCATCAACGCATCCCCCTGCGCTGGTTGTGCATCAGCAGCCCCACGCCAAGCGCCAGGAACACGAGATGAATTGGCCACATGCCGATCACCGGCGATAGCGCTCCGCGACCGATGGCATCCAGCGCCGCCAATAGCAGGCTGAGGTAGCAGATGTGCAGAAAGATCGCCGGCAACAGCTTGGCGAAACGGCCCTGGCGGGGATTGACACGCGAGAGCGGCATCGCCATCAAGGTCAGGATAAAGACCATCAGCGGAAGCGAGAGTCGCCACTGCAGCTGGGCGTGGGCTCGCGCGGAGTCGTTGTCGAGCAGCTCGGCGGTGGTAGCATACTCGGCCGACTCCAGCTCACGCTGTTCACCGGCGAGTGAAAGTCGCACGGCATAAGTCTCGAACTCAAGCCGCTCGGCTTCGAAGCGCCCCGGTTCGACGCTGTAGCGCTCGCCATCGGCCAATACCAGGAAGCGGCTGCCGGTCTCGGGGTCGACGGTCTGATAGCCGCTGCCGGCACGCGTCACGGCAGTCTCGGGCGAGCCGTCGCGGCGGCGCTGGCGCTCGCTGATGAAGACTTCCTGCATGCGGCTGCCATCGTCGTTGAAAGATTCGGTATAGGCGGTGCGACCGCCGCCGAAGTCCTGGAAGCGTCCCGGTGCCAGGGCGGTGAAGTCGATCTGGCTGCTCTGCTCCTCGAGCATCACGGCATTGTGCAGCGCGCCGGCCGGGGTCAGCCACAGACTGCACAGCCCCACCACTACCGCCACCAGGGTCGCCGGCACCAAGCTGACCTGAAACAGCCTGGCGGGGCTGGTACCGCAAGCCACCAGCACGGTGATCTCACTGTTGAGATAGAGCTGACCGTAGGCCAGCAGGATGCCGAGAAAGAAGGCCAGCGGTAGAATCAGCTCGAGAAAGCCGGGCAGGTGGAAGAGCATCAAACTGCCGAGGATGGTGGCGGGAATGTCGCCCTCCGCAGCGTCGGTGAAATAGCGTATGAAGCGGCTGCCCATGATGACCAGCAGCAGCACGCCGGCAACGGCGGCCATGGTGAGCAGGATCTCGCGGGTCAGGTATCGAAAAATGATCATGCAGCGGTCTTCCATGCAATGGCGCCATGCCTTGAGTACACTTGGGTGATTCGGCAGTGGCCTGGAGCCGTGCCGGCATTATCCAGAATCCCCCATCGCTTGTCTTGTGGAGTCACCATGGAATTCCCAGTTCAGACGGCCAATCCCGCCAAGGCCGAATCGGCCTGCCTCGTGGTCCCGATTTTCAAGGACGGCGACCTGCTGCCCGCCGCCGCCAAGCTCGACGACGCCAGCGAGCGGCTGATCGGCCAACTGATCGAGCGCGGCGACTTCGACGCCAAGCTGGGTAAGGTGCAACTGATTCCCTTCGCCCCCGGCCTCTCCGCCGATCGCCTGATGCTGGTAGGGCTGGGCGAGCGCGAGAAGTGTCTGGAGCGCGCCTTCATCAAGGCCCTGGACGCCGCCTTCACCGCCGTCGCCGGGCTGCCGGCGGAGGACGTCGCCGTGGCCTTCACCGACGTGCCGGTCCCAGAGCGCAGCGTCGCCTGGAAGGCCCGCATGACCGCGGAGGCGGCACAGCGCGCCGTCTACCGTTTCGACGAATTCAAGTCGGAGAAGGCCCCGCGTCCGCGGCTGGAGAAAGTCACCCTGCTGCTCAGCGACGGCGATACTGCCGACGAGGCCCGCGAGGGTGCACGCGTCGGTGACGCCATCGGCCAGGGCGTGGCCTACACCCGCACCCTGGGCAACCTGCCGGGCAACGTCTGCACGCCGAGCTATCTGGCCGATCAGGCCGAACAGCTGGGCCGCGAGTCGGGCGGTGCCCTCGAGGTCGAGATCCTCGACGAGGCGGCGCTGGAAGAGCTCGGCGCCCACAGCCTGCTCTCGGTGGGCCGCGGCAGCGAGCAGCCCTCGCGGCTGATCGTCATGAAGTATCAAGGGGCAGAGGACGCCGACGAGGCGCCTCACGTGCTGGTAGGCAAGGGTATCACTTTCGATACCGGCGGCATCTCGCTCAAGCCCGGCGAGGCGATGGACGAGATGAAGTTCGACATGTGCGGCGCCGCCAGCGTGTTCGGCACCGCCAAGGCGGTGCTCGGCATCCGGCCCAAGCTGAACCTTGTGTTCATAGTCGCCGCCGCCGAGAACATGCCCGACGGCCGCGCCACCAAGCCCGGCGACATCATCAAGACGCTCAAGGGGCTGACGGTCGAAGTGCTCAACACCGACGCCGAAGGGCGTCTGGTGCTGTGCGACGCGCTGACCTACGCCGAGCGCTTCGAGCCCGCCAGCGTGGTCGACATCGCCACTCTCACCGGCGCGGCGATCATCGCCCTGGGCCACCACGCCACCGGCCTGCTCTCCAACGACGATGACCTGGCACTGGACCTGCTCGACGCCGGCGAGGCGGCCTGGGACCGCGCCTGGCACCTGCCGCTGTGGGACGAGTACAAGGAGCAGCTCGACTCCAATTTCGCCGACATGGCCAATATCGGCGGGCGCCCGGCCGGCACCATCACCGCCGCCTGCTTCCTCTCGCGCTTCGCCGACAAGTTCCCTTGGGCGCACCTGGACATTGCCGGTACCGCCTGGCATTCCGGCAAGCAGAAGGGCGCCAGCGGCCGTCCGGTAGGCCTGCTGACCCAGTATCTGCTCGATCGCGAGGAAGAGACGCGTCAGGTCGAGAACGACGCCTGAGATCGCTCAAGGTTGCCATCGCCGCCGGCAACCGTTACATCTGACGCATTGCGCGCTCCGGGTCGGCCGACCCGGAGCGCCGTAGAAGCCCAAGAAAACGCCGGATCCCGGCTTAGCGGAGACCCTTTTGCCGTGCCCAACGCAACCTTCGAGACGCTGCCCAGCGCCACACCCGTGGCAGCCAACATTCGCGACGACATCCTTGCCAGCCCCGGCTTCGGCCAGTACTTCAGCGATCATATGGCCCACGTACGCTGGACGGCCGAGTCCGGCTGGCACGGCCACGAAGTGCGCCCCTACGGGCCGCTGACCCTCGACCCGGCAGCCGCCGTGCTGCACTACGGCCAGGAGATCTTCGAGGGCATCAAGGCCTACCGCCACGCCGACGGCTCGGTGTGGTCGTTCCGCCCGGAGAAGAACGCCGAACGCTTCCGTCGCAGCGCTCGCCGTCTGGCGTTGCCCGAGCTCAGCGACGAGGACTTCATCGGCTCGCTCAAGGCCCTGCTCGCCCAGGACCACGCCTGGGTGCCGACGCCCAGCAGCGAGGCCGACGAATCGAGCCTCTACCTGCGTCCGTTCATGATCGCCAGCGAGAAATTCCTCGGCGTGCGCCCGGCCAAGGAAGTCGACTACTACGTCATCGCCTCCCCTGCCGGCGCCTACTTCAAGGGTGGCATCGCCCCGGTATCGATCTGGCTCTCCTCTCACTACAAGCGCGCCGCACCCGGTGGCACCGGCTTCGCCAAGTGCGGCGGCAACTACGCCGCGTCGCTGGCCGCCCAGAAAGAGGCCGAGAAGCACGGCTGCGGCCAGGTTGCCTTCCTCGACGCCGCCGAGAACAAGTGGGTCGAGGAACTGGGCGGCATGAACCTGTTCTTCGTCTATCGCGACGGCCGTCTGGTCACGCCGCGCCTGACCGACACCATCCTCGAGGGCGTGACCCGCGATTCGGTGCTCACCCTCGGCCGCGACGAAGGCTTCACCCCTGAGGAGCGCGCCATCAGCATCGACGAGTGGCGCGAAGGCGTGGCTTCCGGCGAAATCACCGAAGTCTTTGCCTGCGGTACCGCTGCGGTGATCACCCCGGTGGGACAGCTGATCAGCGAAGACGACACCATCCGCATGCCCGACACCGGCAACGAGGTGGCCAAGCGTCTGCGCGCCAAGCTGCTCGATTTGCAGTACGGCCGGGCTGAAGACAAGCATGGCTGGTTGACGCGCCTGGTGTAACAGCGAAGGCGCCGCAATGGGCTCGCTGGTGCGAGTCCGTTGCTCCACGGCTATTACCACTGAGGCGAGGGGCGCCGAAGGGCAGGCCGGCGCGGAGGTCCTACGCCAGGGATGGCGTCGGTAGCGTACAAGGATGTATTCACAGCGCCTCCGCGAAGGCCTGCCCGTCGGGAAGGCCCCGGGCAGACTCTGATGACCCAAGTCGATTTCTACATACTCCCCGACATCACGCTGGAAGCGCGGCTCGACTTCGCCTGCCGGCTGGCCGAGACCATCGCCGGCAAGGGCTACCGGCTGCACCTGCACGCCGAGGACGAGGCCATGGCCACCGACCTCGACGAGCGGTTGTGGACCTTTCGCCCCGAGGCCTACCTGCCCCACGCCCTGCTCGGCAGCGAGATGGCCGAGAGCGTGGCGGTGACCCTCGGCTGGGAGCATCCACCCGAGCCGAGCCCCGAAGCCCCCATGGCGCTGCTCAACCTCGACCAGGGCATTCCCGAGTGGTTCTCGCGCTTCGAGCGGGTCGCCGAGATCATCAACCAGCACCAGCAGGTGCTGGTCGCCAAGCGCGAGTGCTGGCAGACCTACAAGCAGCGCGGCTATCCCGTGAAAGCGCATCAGCTACGCGGCTGAGCCCCAAGGCACCAAAGCGAGGGGCGCCTAGGTGAGGGGCGCCGGGGGCAGGCCGAAGAGGAGGTCTTTTGCCATGGATGGCAAAAGTAGCGCCCAGGGATGGGTTCACAGCGCCTCCTCGCAGGCCTGCCCCCGGATCAGCCCCGACTCCGTGCAGCTTCGCTGGGAGTGGCCACTTGGTTGGCTGACGCCAAGCGCCCCATCGCGCTATAATCGAGCCCATTTTCGAACCGCTTTCGACGACTTCCCGCCGCCCGGCCCACGACCCGGCGGCGATCATTTCTGGACCCGGAACGCCCCATGGACAAGACCTACCAACCCGAGCAGATCGAATCCCGCTGGTACGAGCGCTGGGAGGCCGACGGCCGCTTCGCCCCCTCGGGCGAGGGCGAACCCTACTCGATCATGATCCCGCCGCCCAACGTCACCGGCAGCCTGCACATGGGCCACGCGTTCCAGGACACCATCATGGACACGCTGATCCGCTGGAAGCGCATGCAGGGCAACAACACCCTGTGGCAGGTCGGCACCGACCACGCCGGCATCGCGACGCAAATGCTGGTGGAGCGCAAGGTCGCCGCCGAGGAGGGCAAGAGCCGCCACGACCTGGGCCGCGAAGCGTTCATCGACAAGGTGTGGGAGTGGAAGCACGAGTCCGGCGGCCACATCACCCGCCAGCTGCGCCGCATGGGCGCCAGCGTCGACTGGTCGCGCGAACGCTTCACCATGGACGACGGCTTCTACAAGGCGGTGCAGGAAGTCTTCGTGCGTCTCCATGAAGAAAACCTGATCTACCGTGGCAAGCGCCTGGTCAACTGGGACCCGACCCTGCACACCGCGATCTCCGACCTCGAGGTGGAGAATCGTGACCAGCAGGGCCAGTTCTGGCACTTCCGCTATCCTCTGGCGGATGGCGTGACGACCGACGCCGGCCTCGACTACCTGGTCGTCGCCACCACCCGCCCCGAGACGATGCTCGGCGATACCGGCGTGGCGGTGAATCCAGAAGACCCACGCTACGCTTCGCTGGTCGGCAAATTCGTCGAGCTGCCGCTGGTCGGCCGACGCATCCCCATCGTCGCCGACGAACACGCCGACATGGAGAAGGGCTCGGGCTGCGTGAAGATCACCCCGGCCCACGACTTCAACGACTACGAGGTGGGCCGCCGCCAAGGCCTGCCGCTGATCAACGTCTTTACCCAGGACGCGGCGATCCTGCCCCAGGCGGAGGCCTTCGACATCCAGGGCCGTCCGCTGCCCGAGATCGACCCCAGCCTGCCCCAAGCGTACACCGGGCTCGACCGCTTCGAGGCGCGCAAGCGGATCGTCGCCGACATGGAGGCCGCCGGCCTGCTCGAGCAGGTCGAGACGGTCAACAACACCCTGCCCTATGGTGACCGCAGCGGCGACGTCATCGAGCCGCTGCTCACGGACCAGTGGTTCGTCGCCGTGGAGAGCCTGGCCAAGCCCGCCATCGAGGCGGTGGAAAACGGCGACATCCAGTTCGTGCCCAAGAACTACGAAAACATGTACTTCTCGTGGATGCGCGACCTGCAGGACTGGTGCATCTCGCGCCAGCTGTGGTGGGGCCACCGCATTCCCGCCTGGTACGACGCCGAGGGCAACGTCTATGTCGCCCGCAGCGAGGCCGAAGCCCGCGAGAAACACAGCCTGGCTGCCGACGTGACACTGACGCAGGACGAGGACGTGCTCGACACCTGGTTCAGTTCGGGCCTGTGGACCTTCGGCACCCTGGGCTGGCCGGAGAAGACGCCGGAGCTCGAAACCTTCCACCCCTCCAGCGTGCTGGTCACCGGCTTCGACATCATCTTCTTCTGGGTCGCGCGGATGATCATGCTGACCCTGAAGTTCATGGACGAGGTACCGTTCAAGACCGTCTACGTCCACGGCCTGGTGCGTGACGGCCAGGGTCAGAAGATGTCCAAGTCGAAGGGCAACGTGCTCGACCCCATCGACCTGATCGACGGCATCCAGCTCGACACGCTGCTGGAGAAGCGCACCGGCAACATGATGCAGCCGCAGAAGGCCAAGGCCATCGCCAAGGCCACCCGCGACGAATTCCCCGAGGGCATCGAGCCTCACGGCACCGACGCGCTGCGCTTCACCTTCCTCTCCCAGGCCACCACCGGGCGCGACATCAAGTTCGACATGGGCCGCCTGGATGGCTACCGCAACTTCTGCAACAAGCTGTGGAACGCCTCGCGCTACGTGCTGATGAATGCCGAAGGGCAGGACTGCGGAGCAGGCGGTGGCGACGTCGAGCTGTCGCTGGCCGACCGCTGGATCGTCTCGCGCCTGCAGCAGACCGAGGCCCAGGTCACCAAGGCCATGGAGGAGTACCGCTTCGACCATGCGTCGCAAGCGCTCTACGAGTTCGTCTGGAACGAGTACTGCGACTGGTACCTGGAGCTTTCCAAGCCGGTGCTGTGGGACGACAATGCCAGCCCCGCCGCCAAGCGTGGCACCCGCCGCACCCTGGTGCGCGTGCTGGAAGCCATCCTGCGCCTGGCCCACCCGATGATGCCGTTCATCTCCGAGGAGATCTGGCAGCGCGTGGCGCCGCTGGCGGGCAAGGCAACGGGCGACGGCGCTGAGTCGATCATGAACCAGCCGTGGCCCATGGCCGAGCAGGAGAAGATCGACGAACAGGCAACCCACGACATCGAGTGGCTCAAGGGTGTGATCGTCGCGGTGCGCAATATCCGCGCCGAGATGAACATCGCCCCCGGCAAGCCGCTGGAGGCACTGCTGACCAAGGGTAGCGCCGCCGACCGCCAGCGCCTCGAGGCCAACCGCCCCTTCCTGGCCAAGCTGGCCAAGCTCGAGAGCGCCACCTGGCTCGACGAACCGGCCCAGGCGCCGCTTTCTGCCACCCAGTTGGTCGGCGACATGGAGGTGCTGGTGCCCATGGCCGACCTGATCGACAAGGACGCCGAGCTTGCCCGCCTGGCCAAGGAGATCGACAAGCAGGACAAGCTGATCGGCGGCATCGAGAAGAAGCTCGGCAACGAGAGCTTTGTCGCCAAGGCGCCGGAGGCAGTGGTCGAGAAGGAGCGCGGCAAGCTCAAGGAGTACCAGGCGGCCCGCACCCTGCTGGTCGAACAGCGCGACAAGATCGCTGCGCTGTGATTTAGCGGCCCGAAACCGCCGCGCTCTGACAAGCGGCCCGAAACCGCCGCTACCGGATCAGCGGCCCAATATCGCCGCCAGGAGACGACACGAATGCCTCGAGAGGAGAGTTCCATGGCAGCCCATAGCCAAGGCTTGACGCTCGAGGCGATCCGGCCACTGTTCCCGCTGCTCGAGCGCAACAGCGCCGGGTCGATTCTAGTGGATGCCGACAGCCGTCTCATCTGGATCAACGCCTGCTACTGCCGCCTGCTGGGAATCGATGACCCGGCCAGCGTCATCGGCCGTCCCGTCAACTCAGTGATCCCGCACACCCGCATGCCCGAGGTGGTGCGCAGCGGCCGCCCCATCCTGCTCGACATCATGGAGTACCAGGCCCGTCAGCTGGTGGTCACGCGACTGCCGCTGCACGACCCGGCCACCGGCCGGGTCAATGGCGCAGTGGCCTTCATCGTGTTCGACGAACTTGGGCCGCTGGCGCCGCTACTCGGCAAGTACCGCCGCCTGCAGCATGACCTGGCGGCAGCGCGGCGCGCCTTGGCCCGGCGCGGCTCGCGTTACGAACTGGCCGACTTCGTCGGCGCCAGCCCCCCGGTGCTGGAGGTCAAGCGCCGCGCCCGGCTGGCCGCCGCCCGCGCCACGCCGGTACTGCTACTGGGCGAGACCGGCACCGGCAAGGAAGTACTGGCCCAGGCCATCCACGGCGACTCCCCCCGGGGTGCCAACCCCTTCGTTGCCGTGAACGTGGCGGCGGTGCCCGAGAACCTGCTGGAGGCGGAGTTCTTCGGTGTCGCGCCGGGCGCCTATACCGGCGCCGACAAGCGCACCCGCCAGGGCAAGTTCCAGCTTGCCGACGGCGGTACCCTGTTTCTCGACGAGGTCGGCGACATGCCGCTGGCACTGCAGGCCAAGCTGTTGCGCGCCCTGCAGGAGGGCGAGGTGGAGCCGCTGGGTTCCAACGAGATCAAGCGGGTCGACGTACGCGCGATCGCCGCCACCAGCCGTGATTTGGAGAGCATGGTCGCCGAGGGCAGCTTCCGCTCCGATCTCTACTATCGGCTCAACGTGCTGCGCATCCAGGTACCGCCGCTGCGCGAGCGCCTCGGCGACCTGGGTATCCTGTGCGAGACGATCCTCGGCCGCATCGCGGCGGAGAGCGGCGAGCCCCGCGCCGAAATCACCGCCGAGGCCGTCGCGCTGCTGCAGCGGCACGACTGGCCAGGCAATATTCGCGAACTGCGCAACGTACTCGAGCAGACCCTGGCCCTCAACGAAGCCTGCAGCGTCATCGGCGTGCCGGAGCTGCGTGCCGCCCTGCCTCACGCCACCGCCTCAACGCGCCACCCGCCCGCCACCTCGGCCGTGCGCCCCCTGGCCGACGTCGTGGCCGCTGCCGAGCGCAGTGCGTTGCACGATGCGCTGGCCGCCTGCCGCGGCAACAAGTCCCGCGCGGCCCGCATGCTGGGCATTCCCCGCTCGGTGCTCTACGACAAGCTCGCTCGACTGTCCGACTAACCGGTCAACTGTCCGGATTTACGGACAAAACCTCTCCAACCAAGGTCTAAACTTCGTCCGGATAGCCGGACATTCCCTCCCTCCCCCTTTTTCTCGTGCTCCTTTAACTCATTGAAAGTTAGAAAAAAACCAAGAATGGCACGGCTCGTGCACTACAAGCGCCAGTGCATGGTGCGATGCTGCCCGTTCGAGGGCGGTGCACCATGCCTCACTGCATAGCGACAACGCCACCCAAGGCGTTGCGACGACAACAATGCACAAGGAGCTTTCATGCCGTCCTCATCGTCTCCCGCCATCCGCCTTCACCCGCTCGCTCTCGGTGTGGCCGCCGCGGCCCTGCTGGCCGGTACCGCTGGAACCGCCCAGGCTCAGGAGCAGGTACGCTGGCAGGTGCCCATCGCCTTCCCTTCGCATCTGGTCGGCCTGAGCACGCCGGTTCGCTTCCTCAGCGAGCAGCTGGAGCTGGCCTCCGGCGGCAACATCAACCTGCGCTACTACGAGCCGGGCGAGCTGATCCCGCCGTTCGAGATCCTCGATGCCGTATCCGAAGGCCGCTACGACGCCGGCTTCACCTGGGTCGGCTACGACCAGGGCAGCATCCCTTCGCTACCGCTGTTCGCCGGCGCGCCGTTCGGCATGGAGCCGCCCGCCTACCTGGCGTGGCACTACTTCGGCGGCGGCAAGGAGCTGCTCGAGGAAATCTACGCCGAGTATGACGTCCAGCCCCTGCTGTGCAGCATGATCGGCCCCGAGGCCGCCGGCTGGTTCGCCGAGCCGCTGGAGAATCTCGACCAGATCGACGGCCTGCGCATTCGCTTCGCCGGCATCGGCGGCCGCGTGCTCGAGCGCCTGGGTGCTTCCGTCACCATGATCCCCGGAGGCGAGCTCTACCAAGCCATGGAGCGCGGCACCATCGACGCCACAGAATTCTCGGCGCCGGCGGTGGATCGCATCCTCGGCATGCAGGAGATCGTGCAGAACTATGTCATGCCGGGTTGGCACCAGACCTTCACCACGGCTCACCTGCTGGTCAACAAGGAGAGCTGGGAGGCGCTGGAGCCGCAGACCCAGGCGATGATCGATATGGGCTGCCGGGCCGCCACTCTCTACGGCTACTCCGAGAGCGAGATCGAGACGCCCAAGGCGCTGCGCGACTTCGAAGAGGAGGGCGTGAACGCCCAGGTGCTGTCCGACGAGATCCTCAGCGAGCTGCGCCGGGTGACCAACGAGGTACAGGCCGAGATCGCCGCCGAGGACGAGATGTTCGGCCGCGTGCTCGAGAGCCAGCGGGAGTTCATGAAGCTGCACGGCAACTGGCACGTCAAGGGCCACCTGCCGCGCTCCTACTACGCCCCCGAAAACCTCGAGGAGTAAGACCTCTCGGAACGTCCTGAAGCCGGCCGCCGCTCGATGACGGTGGCCGGTGCATGTGTTTACGCCACGGAGTCACCCCAATGAGCGTCAACGATTCGACGGCCGCGCCGGAGCTGCCCACCAATCGCCTGAGTTACCGCCTCGACATGGCCATCCTGGTGTTCGGCCGGGCCATCTCCTGGCTATGGCTGGCCACCATGGCGGTGGTGCTGACCAACGTGGTCAACCGCTTCATCCTCGGTCGCGGCTCGATCGCGGTGGAGGAGCTGTCCTGGCACTTGTTCGGCGCCACCATGATCCTGACCCTGGCCTATGCCGTGGTCAGCGACGATCACGTGCGCGTCGACGTCATCCGCGAGAAGTTTTCGCTGCGCGCCCAGGCCTGGATCGAGCTGGCGGGCATCGCCCTGCTGGCCCTGCCGATCCTCTACCTGATGGCCGAGGCTCTGTTCGAGTACGCCTATCGCGCCTTCGAGCGCGGCGAGCACTCCCAGGCGCCGAGCGGTCTGCCTCATCGCTTCGTCATCAAGTCGCTGATCCCGATCGGCCTGACGCTGGTGGCCGTGGCGCTGTTCTCGCGCGCCCTGCGCTGCACCACGCTGCTGTTCGGCTTCCCCCGCCGCATCCTCCAGAATACGCCCCGGCATTAGTCGGCGCGCCCGGACACGCATCGAGATCGATTATGGGACTGGAACAATTTCTCGTGCTGGCGATGTTCGCCAGCTTCATGGGCCTGCTGCTGCTGGGCTTTCCCGTGGCCTGGTCGCTAGCCGGCATCGGCTTCGTCTTTGCCGTCATCGGCCATGTGCTGGTGGAATTTCTCGGCGCCGACCTCTGGTTCTCCTGGGGCGGCACCATCGGCGTGCTGGATCGTCGCATCTACGGCATCGTCGCCAACGAGCTGATGGTGGCGCTGCCACTGTTCATCTTCATGGGCATCATGCTCGACCGCTCCGGCATCGCCGAGCGACTGGTCACCTCGCTGGTGCGCGTGCTCGGCGGCCTGCGCGGCGGCTATGCCGTTACCGTGGTGATCGTCGGCGTGCTGCTGGCGGCTTCCACCGGCATCGTCGGCGCCTCGGTGGTGTTGCTCGGCATGCTCTCGCTGGGGCCGATGATGCGCGCCCAGTACAACAAGTCGCTGGCGGTGGGTACCGCCTGTTCGGTGGGTACTCTGGGCATCCTGGTGCCGCCCAGCATCATGCTGGTACTGATGGCCGACCGCATGGGCACCTCTGAGGCATCGGTCGGTCGGCTGTTCATGGCGGCACTGATCCCCGGGGTGATGCTGGGCGTCATGTACATCGCCTACATTCTGATTGCCGCCTATCTGAAGAAGGACCTGGCACCGGCGCCCAAGGATCGCGAACCGCTCGACGCGCGCGCCTTCCTGCAGGTATTCCTCGCAGTGCTGCCACCCCTGGGGCTGATCCTGGCCGTGCTCGGCTCGATCTTCACCGGCTTCGCCACGACGACCGAGGCCTCGGCCGTGGGCGCCCTGGGTGCCTTGCTGCTGGCCCTGATCAACCGCCGTCTCAACCTCACGGTGCTGCAGCAGGCGCTGTACCAGACCAGCCGCACCACGGCCTTCATCTTCGCCATCTTCATCGGTGCCACGGTATTCGCCGCCGTGCTGCGCGGGCTGGGCGGTGACGATGTGGTGCGCTTCGCCCTGACCGGCCTGCCTTTCGGCGAAACCGGCATCGTGCTGACCATCCTGGCGGTGGTATTCCTGCTCGGCTTCTTCCTCGACTGGGTGGAAATCACACTGATCATCCTGCCGCTGGTGGCGCCGGTGATCATGAGCCTGGGCGTGGATCCGCTGTGGTTTGCGATGCTCTTCGCCATCTGCCTGCAGACCTCGTTTTTGACGCCGCCCGTGGGCTTCGCGCTGTTCTATATCAAGGGGGTCTGCCCACCCGAGATCACCACGCGCGACATCTATGTCGGCGTGGCCCCCTTCGTCGCGCTGCAGTTGCTCGGGCTGCTATTGGTGTTCTTCTTCGCACCGCTGGCGACCTGGCTGCCCAACGAGATCTACGGCGGACGCTGACATTCGATCGTTACGGAGACGACGCATGCAATTGAACGACAAGACGGCGCTGATCACTGGGGCTGCGGGCGGCATCGGCCGTGCGATTGCCGAGCGCTACGCTCGCGAAGGCGCGCGAGTGGCCGTGGCCGACCTCGACCTGGCCGCAGCGGAGGCGACCGTGGAAGGAATTCGTCATGCTGGCGGCCAGGCCATCGCCCTGGCCATGGACGTCACCGAGGAAGCCGCGGTGGAGGCCGGTGTGGCAGCGGTGGTCGAGCGCTGGGGCGGGCTGGACATCGCCATCGCCAACGCCGGCATCCAGCACATTGCCCCGCTGCACTCCCTGACTTTTGCCGACTGGCGCCGGGTGATGGCCGTGCATCTGGACGGTGCCTTCCTGGTCACCGGTGCCGCCCTGCGCCAGATGTATCGGCAGGAGAAAGGCGGCAGTCTGATTTACATGGGATCGGTGCACAGCAAGCTCGCCTCGCCGCTCAAGGCCCCCTATGTGGCGGCCAAGCACGGCCTGCTGGGCCTGTGCCGCACCGTGGCCAAGGAAGGCGCGGCGCACCGGGTGCGCGCCAACGTGATCTGCCCCGGCTTCGTGCGCACGCCGCTGGTGGACCGGCAGATTCCGGAGCAGGCCGAGGCGCTGGGAATGACCGAGGAAGCGGTAGTGCGCGACGTGATGCTCAAGGATACCGTCGACGGCGAGTTCACCACGCTGGACGACATCGCCGAAGTGGCACTGCACCTGGCCGCTTTCCCCACGGCGGCCCTGACCGGCCAGTCGGTAGTGGCCAGTCACGGTTGGTTCATGCAGTAGTCACAATAAGTTAAGGAACACTGTTCCGTTACGTTCGCTTACGCTAGAATAGGGCATTGCCAATCACTTCGCGCGTGCCCTTCATGTCACACTTCGAGCCCTACTTCGCGCCTGGCCGCGTCCTGCTGTTCAATCTGCTAGGTGCCCTGCTGGTCTGGTCCTGGCTCTCGCCCAGCCTGCTGTTCTGGACCGTCTGGGACGATGCCGTCTTCTTCACCACCAATGCCTGGCTCCGCGAGGACAACGCGGCGTGGGTACTGTTCGTGGCGTTTACCAACAACCGTCTGTTCGACGTGGCCAGCTTGCTGGTACTGCTCGGCCTCTTCATCTGGGCCATGCGGCACGACACACAGCCCCAGCACCGCCTGCTGCGCTGGGGCGGTATCGGCCTCACCATGCTGCTGTCGGCGGTGTTCATCGCCCAAGGCGTGAGTATGACAGTGCCTTATACTCACCCCAGTCCTACGCTGGTCTACGAGAACGTCAACCTGATTACGGAAATGGTCGAGTTCTCCACCAAGGACAGCTCCGCCAGTAGCTTCCCGGGCAACCACGGCATCAACCTCTTCCTGTTCACTGCCTTCATGTGGCGCTTTGCCAGCGCCAAGGTGGCACTGGCCAGTGCCGTGACCGCGGTACTCTTGAGCGCACCGCGCATCCTCGGCGGCGCCCACTGGATCAGCGACATCTACTTCGCCGCCCTGGCGATCAATCTGATCGTCACGCCCTGGATCCTGCTGACTCCGCTGGGTCCGATCCTGGCCCGTGCCCTCACTGGCTGGCTGGTCAAGGTGCGCAGCGCCCTGCCCCAGGTCGCTTAGGCTCAGTTCGCTCTGCGCCAGCCGCCCAACACGCGCTGATCCGGCCCGAAGAACACCAGCCGGTCGTGGTCGATGAGGAAACGGTAGGCGTTCTCCATCATCCCGGTGACGCGCCGGGCATCGTCGAGCTTCGGACAGCCCCGACGGGTAGCGGCCAGTTCATCGAATTTTATGCGATTGCCTGCATCGAGGCTCACCCGCCCATTGAGTTCGTTGCAGCCGTCACTGCCCGTCACGCGGCCATCGGGGGAAACCACGAAATGTGGCGTCTCGGGCATGGAAAGCCGTTCGTCGGTGCCCATCAACAGCAGGTTCCAGCGCTGCCCAACCACCGGATGGTCGCTGGAGACACGAGGGCCATCATCGCGTGTCGGCTCGGAGGGCTGGCTGCCGCAAGCCGTCAGCAAGACCGCGGTCGCCAGCATCAGGCCCAGGCGGGCCACAAGCGTCATCTTCATGGATCTTCTTCTTCTCCGGGCTGAGTTCAACGCCGCACGGCCAAGCGCCGTCGTTTGTAAACACACCTACCAAGAACCGGTGTTTTCCATCGAGGCCCAGGGTTCCCGGGCCGGCAGCGGCTCGCCCTTCTGCAACAGCTCGACGGAGATACCATCGGGGCTGCGCACGAAGGCCATGTGGCCGTCGCGCGGCGGTCGGTTGATGGTCACCCCGGCCGCCTGCAGGCGCTCGCAAAGCGCGTAGATATCGTCGACGCGATAGGCCAGGTGCCCAAAGTTGCGTCCGCCGGTGTACTCTTCCGGATCCCAGTTCCAGGTCAGCTCGAGCTCGGGTGCCTTGAGCCGCTCGGAGCGCGGTGCGTCCTCGGGCGCAGCCAGGAAGACCAGGGTAAAGCGCCCCTTCTCGTTCTCCTTGCGCCGTACCTCCGCCAGCCCCAGCAGGTCGCAGTAGAAGCGCAGCGATGCGTCCAGATCACTGACGCGCACCATGGTGTGCAGATACTGCATGAACGTCTCCTTGTCTTGGCGAAATCAGTCGTGAGTATATTCGCTGAAAATGTCCGGCGTCCTGTCCTCATGGCGCCAGGTCAGCACCGAATAATCATCGTAGCGCCCTGTCTCCATGCCCGGCGAGCCGTGAGGCATGCCGGGCACGGTCAGTCCCGCCACGTCGGGCTTCTCCTCGAGCAGCCGCTTGATATCGGCGGCGGGCACGTGACCCTCGATCACGTAGCCTTCGACCAGCGCCGTATGGCAGGAAGCGAGCTCCGGTGTAATACCGTGCTCGATCTTTACCGCGCGCATGTCGCTGGTCTTGTATCGGCGCACCTCGAAGCCCTCCACCTCGAGATGTTCGGCCCAGGCCGAGCAGCAGCCGCAGTTGGGATCTTGGTACATTTCGACCACGGGGGCGGCCTGGGAAGGGGAGACGGAGGCCAAGATGGCGCAGGTGGCCAGCAGCCCTCCAGCCAGGGTGGCGAGCAGCGCCGTCTTCCGGGGTGTGCGGATTGCGGGTAGGATCTTCATATCAGCGGCTCCTGATGCGTTGCGACGCCATATGGATGGGATCGTGACAAGCCGCCATTGACTTGCCAAGACCTCACAAGGAAAAGAGAGCAGAAATGGCACACTATTGCGATACGGCCCCGGGCCACCCTTGGCATGGACCCTACCACGAGGATGAGTACGGCTTCCCGGTCGCAGACGACACGGCGCTGTTCGAGCGCTTCGTGCTGGAGATCAACCAGGCCGGGCTCTCATGGCTGACCGTGCTGAAGAAGCGCGAAGCGTTTCGGCGTGCCTTCGACGGTTTCGATGTCGATCGGGTCGCTGCCTTCGGCGATGCGGACCGTGAGCGCCTGCTCGGCGACGCCGGTATCATTCGCAACCGGCTCAAGGTCGAGGCGGCGATTCACAACGCCGGCGTGATCCAGGAGCTGCGCGATGAGTACGACAGCTTCGCCGGCTGGCTCGACCACCACCATCCGTTGCCGTTGACCGACTGGGTCAAGCTGTTCCGCCGGACCTTTCGCTTCACCGGCCCCGAAATCGTCGGCGAGTTCCTGATGAGCACCGGCTATCTGCCGGGCGCCCATCGCGACGACTGTCCCGTGCATCGGCGCATTCTCGCCTGTAGCCCCGCTTGGCGCTCCGTCTGAAAGCCCGTTCATCACCGCAAGGAGATCAAGCGCATGGATACCCTGACGCAGGCAGCGCTGGGCGCAGCGATAGGCGGCACGGTACTGGGCCGCCGCCTGGGGCGCAAGGCGGTGTTGATCGGCGCGGCGCTGGGTACCCTGCCCGATCTCGATGTCTTTCTCGACTATGGCGATGCCGTAGCCAACGTCACCGAACATCGCGGCTTCAGTCACTCGCTGTTCGTGCTGACCGGGCTGGGGACGCTACTGGCTGTGCTCGCCAGACGATTCGCCCCGGCCCGCAACATCACCCTCGGCCGCTGGTGGGCCTTCTTTCTGCTGTGCCTTGTCACCCATCCGCTGCTCGACGCGCTGACCACCTACGGTACACAGCTTTGGTGGCCACTCGACGGGCGACCCAGCGCCTGGCCGGTGGTGTTCATCATCGACCCGCTCTACACACTGCCGTTGCTGGTGGGCATCGGTTTCGCACTGGGCACCGGTCACGGCTCACGGGGCCCCGCCTGGGGCCTGGCACTCTCCTGTGCCTACCTGACATTCGCCATGGCCGCCAAGGGCGTGGTAGAGCAGCGGCTGGCTCCGGTGCTGGCCGAGCATGGGCTCGAAGACGCGCCGCGACTGGTTCAGCCCGCCCCGTTCAATACGCTGCTGTGGCGGGCGACTGTCATTGATGGCGACCGTCACCATGAAATCCTGGTGGGCCTGCTGGATGGCGCTACTCGGCCACTGCTGGAAACCTACCGGCGCGGTGCCGAGTACGAGCCGCTGGCCCTGTCGCTCGAGAAGGGCCGGCGCCTGGACTGGTTCGCCGGGCCGTATCTGCGTTATGAGAACCGCGAACTGAACGGCCGGGACACCCTTGTTGCTACCGATCTGCGGCTGGGTTTCCCGGGTTTCTTCGCCTTCAATTACGCATTGGCGGTTCGCGAGGGGGAGGCTTGGCAACCGCTGAAGGTCACCGAATTGGTGGTTGCCGACTCCCGCGCCGACCTGGAGACTCTGGGTCGGCTGGGAGCCAGAATTCTCAATCCCGAGGCGCCGCTATGCACCAGCGACTTCGCCGCCAAAGGCTGGGTCGAAGCGGTGCCTCCCGTCTGTTGAGGCGAGCCGATCGTCAGAGCTTGGCGACCAGCGTGTCGATGGCTTGCCGGGCCTCCTTTAGCGCCGCGTCGCGCCGCCCTTCCCCCATGGCAAGTCCCTCGGCAAAGACCACCGATACGTCGCCGATACCGATCATGCCCAGCATGGCCTTCAAGTGTGGCGTCTGGCTGTCGAGCTCGGTGCCGGCATATTGCCCGCCCCGGGCCGCCAGAATCACCGCACGCTTGCCCTTCACCAGCCCCTCGGGCCCCTGCTCGGTGTAGCGGAAGGTCGTGCCGGCGCGCATCACCCGGTCGAACCAGGCCTTGAGCTGGGAGGGAATGCCGAAGTTGTACATCGGCACCGCCAGTACCAGCACGTCGTGGGATTGAAGCTCCTCGATCAGGCTGTCGGAGCGCTCGGCCAGCATCTGCTGCTCGGCGGAACGCTCTTCAGCCGCGACCTGCCAACTGGAAAGCTCCTCCAGGCCCAGATGCGGCAGCGATTCGGTTGCCAGGTCGCGGTGAGAGACGATGATGTCGTCGCGCTCTGCGACACGCTGGCGGAGGTGGCTGGCCAGGGCATTGGACTGCCCCTGATCGCCGAGGATGGAGGAGGTAACGAGAAGAATGCGGTTAGCCATGACGATCTCCCTGGTTGGGTTCTGTGTTGATCGCCATGTTACGTTCATTTTTTCTTACTAAAAGCGCATAGTTTCGCGCTCATCTTTCGATAAAAACGAAAATTGTCACAATAAAAAGCCCCGCCTATTTGAACTGACCCCCGAAAGTTGGACACTGATCCAACCGTAGGGGGTTTTGCATGGCCAAGTATTCGGCCGAGTTCAAGCTTGAGGTCGTGCTCCATCATGAGCGCCAACGTGACGGTGCCAAACGCACCGCTGCCCATTTCGGCCTGGACCATGGCACCGTACGCATGTGGGTGGCTGCCTATCGCCAACATGGTTACGACGGTCTGATCCAGCGTAAGCGCCGCCGCCACTATGACGTGGCGTTCAAGCTGGAAGTCCTGCGCTTCCTCGATCAGGGAGGATCGATCCGGGAAGCCTGTGCTCGCTTTAATATTCCGGGCCGTTTTACGATACCGGCATGGCAACGTCGTTACGCATCCGGCGGCGCCGATGAAAAGCACTGATTATCAATGAGCTAAGGCCTGATCATGCGCTCACACACTTGTTGCGAGCCGCGGGGCTAGCGCGTA
>NZ_JAAQTO010000026.1 GCF_011742165.1 Billgrantia bachuensis
GCCGAATATAAGGATGCAGTTGGACCTTAGTGTTGATCGATCTCAACGTCATCTTGCAAAGGGGGAGTCCATATAAGTGTTTCCCTAGCGGTATTTGAGGCGCACGCCGTCCTGCCCCTCCACCTCGCGCAGCGCGATCAGCAGCTCGTCGCTGGGGGCCACGCGCCACTGACCGTCCAACTCCAACCAGCCGGCGGCCGCGTCGTTGCGATAACGCAGGCGTACCGGCAGGCCGCCGTCGTCGCGGTGCGGCGTCAGGCTGTCGCGCAGGGTATCGATCAGACGGCCGTTGACCCGGGTACCGTCCAGCGACAGCTCCACCGCCTCGCCGTAGCGAGCGCGGGCGGCCACCATCGGTGTGACGTCCTTGCCGCGCAGGCGCAGGCCGCCGGAGAAGTCGTCGCTGGAGACCTCGCCTTCGACGATCAGCACCTGGTCGGCCTCGATCTGGCCGCGCAGGGAATCGAACAGCTCGCCGAACAGCGACGCCTCGATGCGCCCGGTGCGGTCGTCCAGAGTGATGAAGGCCATGGTGTCGCCGCGCTTGGACTTCATGGTGCGCATGGCCACCACCAGGCCCGCCACCCGCTGCGGCTCGCGCGAGGGCTTGAGGTCACTGATGCGCGTGGAGACGAAACGTGCCAGCTCCTTCTCGTACTCGTCGATGGGGTGTCCGGTGAGATAGAGCCCGAGGGTCTCCTTCTCGCCGGCCAGACGCTCCTTGTCGGTCCACTCGCGGGCGCGGCGATAGGCTTCGTAGGGGTCGCTCTCGACCGCGGCATCGGCAAAGGCCTCGCCGAACATGTCCATCATGCCCAGGTTCTGGTTGGTCTGGGTCTGGGCCGCGGCGCGGAGGGCATCGTCGAGCGCAGCGGCCAGCACCGCCCGGTTCGGTCCCAGGTTGTCCAGCGCTCCCGAGCGGATCAGCGCCTCCAGGGTGCGCTTGTTCATGCGCCTGGGATCGACTCGCCGGCAGAAGTCGAACAGATCGGCGAACGGCCCGTCGGCTTCACGCGCCTCGACGATGGCGCCGATCGGCCCCTCGCCCACGCCGCGGATGGCTCCCAGGCCGTAGACCACGCGCCCTTCGGTATCCACGGTAAACTTGTAGGCGCCGATGTTGACGTCCGGCGGAGTCACGGTCAGGCCGATGCGCCGCGACTCCTCGATCAGCGGTACCACCTTGTCGAGGTTGTCCATCTCGGTGGACATCACCGCGGCCATGAACGGGCCGGGGTAGTGTGTCTTGAGCCAGGCGGTCTGGTAGGAGACCAGGCCGTAGGCCGCCGAGTGCGACTTGTTGAAGCCATAGCCGGCGAACTTCTCTACCAGGTCGAAGATGTTGCCGGCCAGCTCCTTGTCGATGCCATTGGCCGCGCAGCCCTCCATGAAGCCGGCGCGCTGCTTGGCCATCTCCTCGGGCTTCTTCTTGCCCATCGCCCGGCGCAGCATGTCGGCCTGACCCAGGCTGTAGCCCGCCAGCACCTGGGCGATCTGCATCACCTGCTCCTGGTAGAGGATGATGCCGTAGGTGGGCTCCAGCACCGGCTTGAGCCACTCGTGCTGGTAATCGGGGTGCGGGTAGGAGATCTCGGCGCGGCCGTGCTTACGGTTGATGAAGTCGTCAACCATGCCCGACTGCAGCGGTCCCGGGCGGAACAGCGCCACGAGTGCGATCATGTCCTCCAGCGAGTCGGGCAGCAGGCGCTTGATCAGTTCCTTCATGCCGCGCGATTCGAGCTGGAACACCGCCGTGGTCTCGGCGCGCTTGAGCATCTCGAAGGTGGGGCCGTCGTCGAGCGGGATACTGTCTATGTTGAGCGGCCCTTCGCCCTTGACGGCACGCACCTTGTCGACCATCTCCAGCGCCCAGTCGATGATGGTCAAGGTGCGCAGGCCAAGGAAGTCGAACTTGACCAGCCCGGCCTCCTCGATGTCGTTCTTGTCGAACTGCACGACCAGGCCGTTGCCCTCCTCGTCGCACAGCAGCGGAGAGAAGTCGGTGAGCTTGGTCGGCGCGATCACCACGCCGCCGGCGTGCTTGCCGGTGCCGCGGGTGATGCCCTCGAGCTTGACCGCCATCTCCCAGATTTCGGCGGCCTCCTCGTCGTTCTCGACGAACTCCTTGAGCGCCGGCTCCGCCTCGATGGCCTTGGCCAGCGTCATGCCCACCTCGAAGGGGATCAGCTTGGAGAGCTTGTCGCCCAGCGAGTAGGGCCGGCCCTGGGCGCGAGCCACGTCGCGCACCACCGCCTTGGCCGCCATGGTGCCGAAGGTGACGATCTGCGACACCGCGTTGCGACCGTAGCGGTCGGCTACGTACTCGATCACCCGGTCGCGCTTCTCCATGCAGAAGTCGACGTCGAAGTCGGGCATCGAGACCCGTTCGGGATTGAGGAAGCGCTCGAACAGCAGGTCGTATTCCAGCGGGTCGAGATCGGTGATCTTCTGCGCGTAGGCCACCAGCGAGCCGGCACCGGAACCGCGCCCCGGACCCACCGGGACGTTGTTGTCCTTGGCCCACTGGATGAAATCCATCACGATGAGGAAGTAACCGGGAAAGCCCATCTGGATGATGATGTCGAGCTCGAAGTCCAGCCGCTCGCGGTAGCGCTTGTCGATCTCGGCGAACTCGGCGCCGTCGCGCGGGTACTTCTCGGCCGGGTAGAGGAAATCGAGTCGCTCGGTGAGGCCGTCGTGGGAAACCTTGCGAAAGAACTCGTCCTGGGTCAGCCCTTCGGGAATCTCGAATTCCGGCAGGAAGATCTCGCCCAGGCGCACGTCGACGTTACAGCGCGCGGCGATCATTACGCTGTTCTCGAGCGCTTCGGGAATGTCGGCGAACAGCTCGGCCATCTCCGCGGGGCTCTTGAGATACTGCTCTTCGGTATATTTGCGTTCACGGCGCGGATCGTCCAGCGCCTTGCCTTCGCCGATGGAGACGCGCGTCTCATGGGCCCAGTAGTCGTCGCGCTCGAGGAAGCGCACGTCGTTGGTCGCGACCACCGGGGTGCCGCTGTCGATGGCGAGCTCCACCGAGAGGTGCACGCACTCCTCCTCCTGCGGCCGCCCGGTGCGGGTCAGCTCCAGGTAGAAGCGATCGGGGAAAGCCGACTGCCACTCCTCGAGCAGCATGCGCGCCTCGTCGCGGTGGTCGGCCAGCAGGTGACGACCGATCTCGCCCTCGCGGCCACCGGAGAGAGCTATCAGCCCCTCGCTCTGCGCGAGCACCCATGACTTCTCGAGCACGGCGCGCCCCTGGCGCTGCCCCTCCATCCAGCCTCGCGAGATCAGCTCGGTGAGGTTGCGATAACCGACGTCGTTCATCGCCAGCAGCGTCAGCCGGTAAGGGTGCGTCTCGTCGTAGGAGTTGGCCAGCCACAGGTCGGCACCGATCACCGGCTTCAGCCCGGCGCCCTGGGCGCCACGGTAGAACTTGACCAGGCCGAACAGGTTGGACTCGTCGGTCACGGCCAGGGCCGGCATACCCTGCTCGGCGGTGGCCTTGAGCAGCGGCTTGAGTCGCACCAGGCCATCGACCAGGGAGTACTCGGTATGGACGCGCAGGTGTACGAAGGGCGTGGTCATGATGGGCTCGGTACTTGGCGGTAAATGGTCGACACGTAAAACAGGCTATTGATCCTGCGGTATGGCTCAGGCTCAGAGCCCTGCTCCGCTCGGGCTGATCCGGCGCCCTCGCTACTGGAAGCGGCGAATGATCTAGAGCAGCTCGAGCTGCCCCTTCAGCGGGGCGAAGGAGCGGCGATGCTCGGGCAGCGGCCCGAGACGCTCCAGGGCATCCAGGTGCTCGGGCGTGGCATAGCCCTTGTGGCGCGCGAAACCGTACCCGGGGAACAGGCCGTCGAGCGCCACCATCTGCGCATCGCGGGCCACCTTGGCGAGTATCGAGGCGGCCGCGATGGCCGGGTGGCGTGCATCGCCCTTGACGATCGCCTGACCGGGGACATGATGCCCGGGCAGGCGATTACCGTCCACCAGCAGATATTCCGGCACCAGCGGCAGAGCATCGATCGCCCGGCGCATGGCCAAGTGCGTGGCGTGATAGATGTTGAGTTTGTCGACCTCGGCGTGGCTTGCCTCGGCCACGGCGAAGGCCAGCGCCTTGTCGCGGATCTCGGCATCGAGCTCGACGCGGCGCTGCGGCGTGAGCTTCTTGGAGTCGGCCAGGCCGGCGATCGGCCGCATGGGGTCGAGAATTGCCGCGGCGGCCACTACCGCCCCAATCAGCGGCCCGCGACCGACCTCATCGACACCGGCCAGCAGATGGCCCTGATAGTCGATCACCAAGGGGGGGAACGGACAGTCGTTCATGTCTCTTCTCTCCCTGTCTGCGTTCGCTCGACTGGAAGCTGTTCTACCGTCGCGAAACTCTCTTCACTGGATAGCGAGGCGGGCATCGGCCGCCCCTCCAGCAAGGCCTCGATGGCCTCGGCCGCCCTGACGCTGGCATTGCGCTGCAGCCCGGCATGCATGACGGCGAAGCGCTCCTCGAGAGCCTCCCTCATATGGGCATCGTCGAGCATGGGCCCGATGTTCGAGACGATCGATTCGGGCGTGGCGGCATCCTGTATCAGCTCCGGCACCAGACCCTCACGAGCGATCAGGTTGGGCAGCGAGATCCATTCGGTCTTGACCAGACGCTGCGCCAACCAATGGGTCATCGGTGCCATCCGGTAGGCGACCAGCATGGCCCGGTGGCACAGCATCGCCTCGAGCGCCGCCGTGCCCGAAGCGAGCAGCACGGCGTCGCTGGCGACCATTGCCTGGCGCGCCCGGCCGTCGAGCAGCGTGACCCGCCCGTCGAGCGTCGGGCGGCTGGCCAGCAGGCGCTCGAGCTCCTCGCGGCGCAGCGGAGTCGCTGCCGGGATCACCACCCGCAGTGTGGGCCGCTCGCGACACAGCCGCTCGGCGGCATCGAGGAAGGTCGCGCCGAGAAAGCGAACCTCGTTGGCCCGCGAGCCCGGCAGCACGGCGAGCACCGGGTCAGTCTCTGCCAGCCCGAGTTCGGCACGCGCACCGGCACGATCGCTGACCAACGGCAGCTCGTCGGCCAGCGGATGCCCGACGAAGGCTACCGGCAGACGATGCTGCTCATAGAAGGCGGCCTCGAAAGGCAGGAGGGCGAGCATGGCATCGACCGACCGGGCGATGCCCTTCACCCGGCCCTGGCGCCACGCCCATACCGTGGGGCTGACGTAATGAACGGTGGTGAGACCCGCCTCGCGTAGCTGCCGCTCGAGACCGAGATTGAAGTCGGGGGCATCGATGCCGATCATCACGTCCGGCCGCCAGGCCAAGGCATCGGCACGCAGGGCGCGGCGCACCCGAATCAGCTCGGGGAGGTGCTTGAGTACCTCGACCAGCCCCATGACCGAGAGCGTCTCCAGCGGGAAGCGGCTGTCGATACCCTCGGCGATCATGCCGGGACCGCCAATGCCGCGGAACTGCACCTGCGGATGGCGCGCCTTCAGGGCACGCATCAGGCTCGCCCCGAGCAGGTCGCCGGACATTTCGCCGGCGACGATATAGACACGCGCAAGCTTGCTCATATCGAACCCGTTACGAGGCCACGTCAGCGTATGATGCCGCGTGTCGAGACCTCGATGGAGGCAGCGAAGGTTTCGGTCTCGGGCAGCGTGTAGCGGTTGCGAATCTCCTCCAGCGCCTGCGGCACGGTCAGTCCCTGACGATAGATCAGCCGGTAGCTCTCGTTCAGGGCCTTGATCGCCTCGGCCGAGAAGCCGCGCCGCTTGAGTCCCACCTGGTTGAGTCCGTGCACCTTGGCCGGATTGCCATTGATCATGACGAAGGCCGGGGTGTCCTTGGTGATGATCGAACCACCGCCGGCCATGGCGTGATCGCCGAAGTGGCAGAACTGATGGATGGCCGACAAACCGCCGAGGATGGCGAAGTTGCCCAGGGTCACGTGCCCGGCCAGGGTCGCCTGGTTGGCCAGCACGCAGTCGTCCCCGATGACACAATCGTGACCGACGTGCACATAGGCCATGAACAGGTTGCGCGAACCGATAGTGGTCTCGCCGCGATCCTGGGCGGTGCCGCGATGCAGCGTGACGCATTCGCGAATGACATTGTCGTCGCCCATCACCAGACGCGTCGGCTCGCCGGCGTACTTCTTGTCCTGGCAATCCTCACCCACCGAGGCGAACTGGAAGATGCGGGTACGCGCCCCTAGTACGGTCGGCCCCTTGATGACCACATGCGGGCCGATACGACTGCCGGGGCCGATCTCGACATCGGGCCCGATCACGCTGAAGGGCCCGACTTCCACATCCTCGGCCAGACGTGCCCCAGGGTCGACAATGGCAGTGGTATGTATCAAGAAACCTTCCTCTCCGCACAGATGACCTCGGCCTCGCAGGCCAGCTCGCCATCTACCGTAGCACGACAGGCGAACTTCCAGATGCCGCGCTTTTCACGCTCGACTTTCGCCTCCAGTCTCAGGCGATCCCCCGGCATCACCGGCCGTTTGAAACGCACGTTGTCGCTACCCACAAGATAATAGACATAGCCATCGGCCGGCAGCTTGTTGACGGTCTTGAAGCCGAGAATGCCGCAGGCCTGCGCCAAGGCCTCGAGTACCAAGACACCGGGCATGATCGGATGGTGTGGAAAGTGACCGTTGAAGAACGGCTCGTTGATGCTGACGTTCTTGTAGGCAACGATGGATTCGCCAAGGCTCAGCTCCAACACCCGATCGATCAGCAGAAAAGGGTATCGGTGCGGCAGATACTCACGAATCTCGTTGATGTCCATTACCATCGTAGCGACCTCTAAAATGAAGTAGGGAAGCCATCGCGAGCGTTGGTGCGCGCCGCCCGGCTTCCCGAAAAAACGCCTGCGTCAGGCAGGCGGAATTATAGCGCCGCCCGACTCTGCCTCAACCCTGGTCGCGCTTTTCGAGCCGCGCCAGTCGCCGCGCGAAGTCGTCGAGTTGCTTGAAACGCACCGCGTTCTTGCGCCACTGGGCGTTGGACATGGCGCCGGTACCCGAGGAGTAGACGCCCGGTTCGTGGATCGAGTTGGTCACCAGGCTCATGCCGGTGACCTGCACTCCATCGCAAATGGTCAGGTGTCCGGCGAGCCCCACACCGCCGCCCAGCATACAGTTCCTGCCCACGCGGGTGGAGCCGGCGATCCCGACGCAACCGGCCAGCGCCGTATGGTCGCCGATGCGCACGTTGTGGGCGATCTGCACTTGGCTGTCGATCTTCACGTCGTTACCGATCACGGTGTCGTCGAGCGCGCCGCGATCGATGCTTGAGCAACTGCCCACCTCGACGTCGTCACCCAGTATCACACTGCCGAGCTGGGCAATCTTGTGCCAGCGACTGCCATCATGGGCGAAACCAAAGCCATCGCCGCCAATCACACAGCCGCTGTGCAGAATGACCCGCTCGCCGACGGCCACACCGTGACAGACGGTGACATTGGGATGCAGGCGCGAGCCCGCCCCGATACGCGCGCCTGCGCCGATGAAGCAACCGGCGCCGATCACCACCTCGTCACCCAGCTCGACGCCAGCTTCGACGACGGCGTTGGGGCCGATCTCGACCCGCTCGCCAAGCGCCACGTCGTCTGCCACCACCGCCGCCGGGTGAATGCCCCCCCTCGGGGTCGCAAGGATGGGGTCGAACAACTGCGACAGCTGGGCATAGCCGAGATAGGGGTTGGGCAATTCCAGACGCGTCACCGGACAGACAGTGGCATGCTCGGGCTGCAGCAGCACGGCCCCGGCCCGGGTGTCGGACAGGTCCTTGAGGTAGGAGCGGTTGGCCACGAAAGCCACCTGATCGGGACCGGCTTCTCTGAGCGTGGCCAGGCCCCGGATCCGCTGGCTGCCATCACCTACCAGGTTGGCGCCGAGCCGCTCGGCCAGTTCGGCCAAAGTGAATTCGTGAATAGCAGGGTGCGTCATGGAAACCCGTATCGACTGCGTGCGACAGGTGCTGCCTGCCGCTATGGATCAGTTGAGAGAATTGAGGATTTCGATCACTTCATCCGTCAGATTGGGCAGCTCCTGATCGGTATGCAGCACGCCCTGGGGTTCCACCAGTACCTGGACGCCGTGCCGCGAAATGACCTGCTCCACGGCCTGGTCGAGTTTCGGCTCGGCCTGCTGCAGGAACTCCTGCTCGGCACGCATCTGCTCTTCCATGATCTGCTGACGCAGTTGCTCGAAGCGGCCGCCCTTCTGCTGGAACTCCTGGATCAGCGACTGGCGCTCGGCATCGGGAAGGCTGTCGCCCTCCTGCTGTAGCCGCTGCTGCAGCTGGGACAGTTCCTGGCCCAGCGTTTGCGCCTCCTGCTGCTGGCCGGCCAGACGACTCTCGAGATCCTGCATGGAGCGCTGGGCGGCATCGGACGTGAGCAGCGCCTGGCGCCAATCCAGCATCGCGACTTCGGCCGAGTAGGCCGGTGCAGCCAGGACGGCAAACAGGCCCAGGCAGAGAATGGCTGTCAACTTGCGCATGCTAAATACCTCTTGGCAGGCCGGCTCAGAACGTCTGGCCCAGCGAGAATTGGAAGAACTGGGTGTCGTCGCCACTCTCGTCATTGAGCGGCTCGGCGATGCTGAAGGTCAGCGGCCCCACCGGAGTCAGCCAGGAGAGGCCTACGCCGATGCTGTAGCGCAGCTCGCCCAGGTCGACGCCCGACGAACAGCGCGAGGGGCCGTCGCCTTCCACCACCGGGTAGCAGCTGGTCAGGAAGGTGTTGCCGGCATCGACGAAGAACCCTGTCTGCAGCGAGCGCTGATCCTCGATGAACGGCAACGGGAAGAGCAGCTCGGCACTGCCTTCGACCAGCACGTTGCCGCCCAGGGTACGGTCGCGCCCGGACTCGCGTGGCGTCGTACGCTGGCCCAGCGTATTGGCCGTAAAGCCGCGCACCGACCCAAGACCACCGGCAAAGAAGTTCTCGTAGAACGGATAGGGATCGCTGCCGATACTGTCAGCATAGCCCAGGGTGGTACCGAACTTCAGCGCCCAGGTCTCCTCTTCGTTGAGGGCGAAGAGCTGCTGGGCACGGGCGCGCAACTTGTAATAGTCGGCATCGCTGCCGGGAGCGGCGGTCTCCAGTGACAGACGCTGGTAGTCACCGGAGGTGGGCATGATGCCGCGGTTGAGATTGTTGCGTGTCCAGCTCGCGGTGAGCTTGAGACTCTGCGCGCTCTCGCCCTGCTCGTCGACGTAGCGCACGATCTCCGAGGCGGTATCGCGATAGGTCTTGACCGTGAGGTCCTCGATGCTGGTGCCAAAGTTGAGCCGCGACAGCTCACTGACCGGATAACCGAAATTGATCCCCGCGCCGTAGGCGTCGGTGGAGTAGGTCGAGATATCCGAATCTTCGTAGTCGGTCTCGCGATAGAAGAGATTGTAGCCGCGCGAGATGCCGTCCAGCGTCCAGTAGGGGTCGGTGAAGCCGAAGTTGACACTGGTGAAGGTGTCGCTGCGCTGGGCACCGATATTGACACGGTTGCCGGTTCCCAGGAAGTTGTTCTGGGCCAGTGCCGCGCCGTAGATCACCCCGGCGCTCTGGGAGAAGCCGATGCTGGCCGAGACCGAGCCGGAGGGCTGCTCTTCGACGGTATAGGTAACGTCGAGCTTGTCGGACTCGCCGGCCACCGGCTGGGTCTCCACCTCGACCTGGCGGAAGAAGCCCAGGCGCTCCAGACGACGGCGCGACTGGCTGATCGATTCTGTGGAGGCCGGCGCCCCCTCCATCTGGATCATCTCGCGGCGCAGCACTTCATCCTGGGTGGTGGTGTTGCCGATGAAGTTGATGCGGCGCACGTAGGCGCGCCGCCCCGGGTCGACGCTGAAGGTCAGATCGACGGTCTCGCCGTCGGCACGCGGCTGCGGCACGCCCTCGACCCGGGCGAAGGCGAAGCCCTCGGCGCCCAGCCGCGAGCGCAGCGCCTCGGTGGATGCCGTAACGTCACTGCGCGAGAAGATATCGCCACTCTCGACCTGCAGCAGGTTGCGTGCCTCGCGCTCGCTGACCTGCAGGTTGCCGGCGAAACCGATGTCGCCCAGGCGGTACTGACCACCCTCGTCGACATTGACGGTGACGAAGATCTGCGACTTGTCCGGGCTGATCGAGACCTGGGTGGATGTGATGTTGAAGTTGACGTAGCCGCGGTCGAGATAGAAGGAGCGCAGGCGCTCCAGATCGCCGGCCAGCGCTTCGCGGGAGTATTCGTCCTTGGAGAACCAGCCGAAGAAACGTCCTGGCTGGTCGTTTAGCTCGAATACCTCACGCAGCTCTTCATCGTCGAACTGGCGATTGCCGACGATATTGATCTGACGGATCTTGGCCACTGCGCCTTCGTTGATGTCGATATCGACCTGCACCCGACCCTCGTCGATCTCGCGCACGCTGGTCTCGATGCGGGCGCTGTAGCGCCCCTGGGCCTGATAGACGCCTTCGAGCTCACGCTGGATGTCCTCGAGCGTGGAGAGCTGCAAGACCTGACCCTCCGCCAGCCCGCCTTCGCGCAGCCCACGGCGCAGGTCCTCTTCGGAGAGCTGCTTGTTGCCGCTGATATTGAGGCGCGAGATGGTCGGACGCTCGACGACCTGGATGACCAGCACGTCGCCGTCGCGGGCGAGCTGAATGTCGTCGAACAGGCCGGTGGCGAACAGACTACGGGCCGCCTCGGCAAGCTCGCGGTCATCCACCTGATCTCGCGCGCTGATGGGAAAGGCGTTGAAAACGGAGGCGGCGGAAACCCGCTGCAGCCCTTCCACGCGAATGTCTGAAACTTCAAAAGATTCGGCCAGCACCGTACTGGAACCGGCCAGCAGCAGTGCCGCCAGTCCGAGGGTCTTGATATTCATGCAGTCGCTTCGCTCGCGTTGATCCGCCTGCCTGTCCAGACAGGCACCATATACATATGTGCGGGTGACTGACAAGGCAGAGCAAAGCTCTGCCTCCCTGTGCCCCCGAAAGGGCGCTTGCTACCAGAGACGCATCAGATCGAAATACAGGGCCATCAGCATCAGCATGCCGACCAGCGCCAGACCGATCCGCAGTCCGAATGCCTGGGCCTGCTCCGACACCGGTCGGCCGCGGACCACCTCGACGAAATAATAAAGCAGGTGGCCGCCATCAAGTACCGGGATGGGCAACAGATTGAGCACCGCCAGGCTGACCGAGAGATAGGCCAGGAAACTGACGAAACTCTCCAGCCCCGTGCGCGCCGTATCCCCTGCCATCTGGGCGATGGTGATGGGCCCCGACAGATTGGTCGGCGAAATCAGCCCCACCAGCATCTTGCGAATCGCATCCAGGGTCAGCAGCGTCATCTCACCAGTGCGGCTCACGGCCTGCCCCACCGCTGCCACGGGACCGTAGCGAATCTCGCGGCGAAGTTCCTCGGGCCATTCCACCGCCTCGACGCCGGCACCGACATAGCCGATGGCAGCCCCCGTCTCGAGCTCTCGCGAGCCCGGGGTGAGAGTCAGCGCAAGGCTCTCTTCGTCACGGGACACCTCGAGCTCCAGAGTTTCACCGGGGCTGGCCCGCACCACACTGACGAAGTCCATCCACTCTTCGATCGGATTGCCGTTCACGGTCAGTATCACATCGCCGGCGCGCAGCCCCGCCTCGGCCGCGGGCTCGCCGTCGATCACCTGGTCCAGTACGGCAGGAATGCGCGGCTGCCAGGGCGTGATACCCAGCGTGGGCAGTGGCTGTGGCGGATCCTGACGCACCAGGTAATCCTGCACGGGCAAGCGATATTCCCTGGAGTCCGCCGAGGCATCGTCGCGCGCCTGGATGGTCAGCTCGCCGCTGAAGCCGATATCGGCAATCAGACGCAGGTTGATCTCATCCCAGGAACGCACGTCGCTGCCCTGCACCGCAACGATCTCCTGGCCGCCCTGCAGGCCACTCCGGGCTGCCGGTGAATCGGGGGCCACCTCGCCCACCATCGGTGCCACCGTCGTGGTGCCGGCCACGAAGAGCGCCCAGTAGGCGACGATAGCAAGCAGGAAATTGGCCAGTGGTCCCGCCGCGACGATGGCGATGCGCTGCCATACCGACTTGCGATTGAACGCCTCGTGGAGCTGATCGCGGGGTACCGGCGCCTCACGCTCGTCGAGCATCTTGACGTAGCCACCGAGAGGAATCGCAGCCACGGCGAACTCGGTCCCGTGACGATCGACGCGGGACCAGAGCGGTTTGCCGAAACCTACCGAGAAGCGCAGCACCCTGACACCGCAGCGCCGCGCCACCCAGTAATGGCCGTACTCGTGGAAAGTGACCAGCAGGCCCAGCACCACGATGACGGCCAGCACGTTCTGGATCAGGCCCAATACAGCCTCCTTCAGCTACTCGTTTTTAGGCGGGATACGGTTCAGCGCTTTTCCAACCTTTCACGCGCCACTTGGCGCGACCGGGCATCGGCCCCCAGGATGGCTTCCAGGTCGTCGCCGGCCTCGACCGGCAGCGCCTCGAGGATCTCGCCAACCAGCTCGCCGATCCCCGTAAAACCCATTCGCCCATTCAGGAAGGCATCGACCGCCACTTCATTGGCACCGTTGAGAATCGCCGGCGCCGTGCCTCCCGCCTGCATCGCCTCGCGGGCCAGCCGCAGACAAGGAAACGCCGCTTCATCGGGCGCCTCGAAATCGAGCCGGGCGATCTGGAACAGATCCAGCGCCTCGACGCCGGCCTCGATGCGCTCCGGCCAGGCCAATCCATAGGCGATCGGCGTACGCATGTCCGGGTTGCCCAGCTGCGCCAGCACCGAGCCATCGCTGTAGGCGGCCATGGAGTGGATCACGCTCTGCGGATGCACTACTACCTGCACCTGCTCGGGCCGGGCATCGAACAACCAGCACGCCTCGATCAGTTCCAGCCCCTTGTTCATCAGCGTGGCACTATCCACCGAGATCTTGCGTCCCATCGACCAGTTGGGATGGGCGCAGGCCTGCGCCGGCGTCACCGTGGCCAGACGCTCGCGGGGCCAACCGCGAAAAGGGCCGCCGGAAGCGGTCAACAGCAACTGGGTCACACCATGACGGGACAGACCGCCGCGGTGCTCGGGAGGTAGACACTGGTAGATGGCATTATGTTCGGAATCGATCGGCAACAGCGTGGCACCATGGCGCACGACGGCATCCATGAACAACGCACCGGACATCACCAGCGCCTCCTTGTTGGCCAACAGCACACGCTTGCCGGCGCGTACCGCGGCCAGCGTCGGCAGCAGCCCCGCAGCCCCGACTATGGCGGCCATGACCACGTCCACCTCGGTGTCGCTGGCCACCTCGATGAGCGCTTCTTCGCCGGCGCGCACCTCGGTTACCAGGCCCGCCTGGGACAGCTGCTCTCGCAGCCAGACGGCATCGCGCTCGTCGCCGAGCACCGCCACGGCGGGATGATGCTGCCGGCACTGGGCCAGAAGCGCCTCACGAGAACGGTGAGCGGTCAACGCATGCACCCGATAGCGCTCGGGGTGGCGGGCGATCACGTCGAGCGTACTGGTGCCAATCGAACCGGTAGCACCCAGTACCGTAACGCTCTGCTGCCGAAGCGGCCCGCTCATGTCATAACATCCCGAACGAGAGCAGCGCGAACAGCGGCACTGCCGCCGTCAGGCTGTCGATACGATCGAGCACGCCACCGTGGCCGGGCAACAGGTTGCTGGAGTCCTTGATGCCGCGAAAACGCTTGAGCATGCTCTCCAGCAGGTCGCCGAGCACCGAGACCAGAGTCACCACCGCAGTGACGACCACCAGTCCCAGGCCTCCCGTCACGCCCAGCTCTTGCCATACGGCGAACAGCAGCGCCAGCAGCAGCGTCACGGCGGCGCCGCCGGCCACGCCTTCCCATGACTTGCCAGGGCTGACAGCCGGCGCCAGCTTGCGCCGGCCCCAGGCACGCCCGCAGAAATAGGCGCCGATATCGGCCCCCCACACCAGCAGCAGTACGTAAAGCAACCAGATACCGCCAGTGTCACGCAATACGTTGAAACCGACCCAGGCCGGCAACAGCACCCATAGCCCCATGGCCAGGCGCGCTGCCGTCGAGCCCCACTGATCGCTCTTGGCCGGATACTGAATGACCCAGTAGAGATTGATCGCCCAGCCGGCCACGGCGATCCACAGCGGCCAGGTAGCCAGTGTCGCACCGAGCCACCACAGCAGCGCCATCAACAGGGCCAGACCGGCCACCAGCGACAAGCGTCGGCCCGCCACGGTTACGCCGGCCAGGTTGGTCCACTCCCAGGCGGCTAGCAGCACGAGAATGCCGGTAAAGGCGGCGAAGCCCCCCCCGGCAAGGCCGAACAGGCCGGCCAGCATCAACGGTGCCAGCCATGCCGCCGTAAGGATCCGCTGTCTAAGCACCGGTTGCCTCGATCTGCTCGTCGGTCATGCCGAAGCGGCGCTGGCGCCGGCAGAAATCATCGATTGCCATGTCGAAGGCCTGGCCGTCGAAGTCGGGCCACAACAGCGGCGTGAAGTAGAGTTCGGCATAGGCCATCTGCCACAGCAGGAAGTTGGAGATGCGCTGTTCCCCGCTGGTGCGGATGCAAAGGTCGATCGGTGCCTCGTCGCCCAGGCACAGCTCTCGCTGGAAGGCGTGCTCGTCGATGGCATCGGGCTTGAGTTCGTTGCGTTCGACGCGCTCGGCCAGGTGCCGCGCGGCATTGACGATGTCCCAGCGCCCCCCGTAATTGGCGGCGACGACGAGATGCAGGCCGGTATTGTCGCGGGTGAGCTCTTCGGCCCGCACGATGTATTTCTGGATCGAAGTGGAAAAGGCGCTGCGATCGCCGATCACCGAGAGCCGGATACCGTTGTCGTGCAGTTTCTTCACCTCGCGCCGGAGCGCGATGAGGAAAAGTTCCATCAGGGCACGGACTTCGGCCTCGGGGCGACGCCAGTTCTCGCTGGAGAAAGCAAACAGGGTGAGGGTCTGAATGCCGCGCTCGGCGGCACGGCGAATGACCGCACGCACGGCTTCGACGCCCGCCCGGTGACCACGGATGCCGGAGAGACCGCGCGCACGCGCCCAGCGATTGTTGCCATCCATGATGATCGCCACGTGGCGTGGCAGGTCGTCACCGGGCGGTTTGGGGGGCATCTGGGATGCGGAAGTCTGCGCTGACGTCATGGTGTCTCGCATTGGGGTGGGAAATCGGGCGACGACACGGCAAGACGTCGCCCGGCGCTGCTCAGACCTGCATCAGGTCGTGTTCCTTCACTTCGAGCTGCTTGTCGATTTCGGCGATGTATTTATCAGTCAGCTTCTGGATCGCTTCCTCGCCGCGATGCTGCTCGTCTTCGGAGATTTCCTTCTCCTTGAGCAGCGCCTTGATGTCGTTGTTGGCATCGCGGCGCACGTTGCGCACCGCCACGCGGGCGTTCTCGGCCTCGGCACGGGCCTGCTTGATGTAACCCTTGCGGGTCTCCTCGGTGAGCATCGGCATCGGTACGCGGATGACGTTGCCGGCGCTGGCCGGGTTGAGGCCCAGGTCCGAGGTCATGATCGCTTTCTCGATCTTGGGCACCAGGTTCTGCTCCCAAGGCACCACGGAGAGGGTGCGGGCATCTTCCACGTTGACCGAAGCGACCTGGTTGAGCGGTACCTGGCTGCCGTAGTAATCCACGGTAACCGAGTCGAGGATGCTGGAATGGGCACGCCCGGTACGGATCTTGTTGAAGTTGGCATGAAGGGCGTCGAGGCTCTTCTTCATGCGACTTTCAGCGTCTTTCTGGATGTCATTGATCACGATATCAACCTCTGTCTATCAGCGTGCCTTCCTTGCCGCCCATCACTAGATTCAGCAGGGCGCCCGGCTTGTTCATGTTGAAGACGCGAACCGGCATGTCATGGTCCCGCACCAGGCAGATAGCGGTCAAATCCATGATACCGAGCTTTTGATCGAGCGCATTATCGTAGCTCAGATGATCGTACTTGACCGCATCGGCATGCTTCACCGGATCCTTGTCGTAGACCCCGTCCACCTTGGTGGCCTTGACCACCACGTCGGCGTCGATCTCGATGCCGCGCAGGCAGGCCGCAGAATCGGTGGTGAAGAAGGGGTTGCCGGTACCGGCGGAGAACAATACCACGTCTCCCGATGTCAGGTAGCGAATCGCGGTGCGACGGTCATAGTGCTCCACTACCCCACTCATGGGAATGGCCGACATCACGCGCGAGCGGATGTTCGAACGCTCCAGGGCGTCGCGCATGGCCAGGGCGTTCATCACCGTGGCCAGCATGCCCATGTGATCGCCGGTGACTCGATCCATGCCCGCTGCGTTGAGGGCGGCACCACGGAACAGGTTACCGCCACCGACCACGATCCCCACCTGCACGCCGATGCCGACCAGTTGTCCGATCTCCAGCGCCATGCGATCGAGCACCTTGGGATCGATACCGAAGTCGTGCTCGCCCATCAGCGCCTCGCCCGAGAGTTTGAGCAGGATGCGCTTGTACTTCGACTTGTCGGTGCGGGTCTTGGCGGGATTATCGACGGGATCGGGCGTGGACATGGCAACTCTCCTGGGCGCAAGGGGATGAAGCAACTCTACTACAGGCCGACGCGGCGGCCGGATACGAGAAGGCGTGCGCTCGCGCGCACGCCCTCCTCGTGCTGGAACCTCTGACCTTAGCGACGGCCAGCCTGTTCCATGACTTCCTTGGCGAAGTCGACCTCTTCCTTCTCGATGCCCTCGCCCACTTCGAAGCGGGTGAAGCCGATCACCTCACCACCCGCGGCCTTGACGAACTCGGCGACGGACTGATTCGGATCCTTGACGAAGGGCTGCTCGGTCAGGCTGTTCTCGGCCAGGTACTTCTTCAGGCGGCCTTCGACCATCTTCTCGGCGATCTGCTCCGGCTTGCCGGCCATATCGGGCTGGGCCAGGATGATCGCCTTTTCCTTGTCGAGCTGCTCCTGAGGCATGTCCTCGGGCAGCGCCACGGCCGGATTGATCGCGGCCACGTGCATGGCGACGTCCCGTGCCACCTCGGCGTTACCGCCCTTGAGCACGGTGAGCACACCGATACGGCCGCCGTGGACGTATTCGCCCACCAGCGCACCTGCCGGTGCCTCTACCACGGCGCAGCGACGCACGCCGATATTCTCGCCGATCTTCTGCACCAGCTGCTCGCGGGCACTCTCGAGGGCGCCTTCCATCACGGCGGCGACGTCTTCGCTCTTGGCGGCGAAGAAGGCGTCGGCGACCTGGTCGGCAAAGGCCTTGAAGTTGTCGTCACGGGCGACGAAGTCGGTCTCGGAGTTGATCTCGACCACTACGCCATAGCTGCCGTCCTCGGCGACGCGGGTCGCCACGGCGCCTTCGGCGGCGGTACGGCCGGCCTTCTTGGCGGCCTTCAGACCGGAACTCTTGCGCAGGTTCTCGATGGCGACCTCGATATCACCATCGGCTTCGGTGAGCGCCTTCTTGCACTCCATCATGCCGAGCCCGGTACGCTCGCGCAGTTCCTTGACCTGGGAAGCGCTGATCGCTGCCATGGTATTCACCTCTTGATAAGTGGAACCCGGGTAGGTTCGACCTGGGAATAAGGGCGCCGGGCCCATGGGCCCGGTGAAATCCCGCCCCACCGTAGCGGAACGGTAGCGGGCGGCCGCCTTGGTTGGCCGCCCACCCGGGCCGGCAGTGCCGGCCCGAGCGACTCGCCGTTACTCGGCAGCGGCAGCCGCGTCGCCGCTTTCACCCTCGGTGACCTCGACGAACTCGTCGGGACGGCCTTCCTTCGCCCGCGCACAGGCGTCGGCGATCGCCTTGACGTAGATCTGAATGGCACGAATGGAGTCATCGTTGCCGGGGATCACGTAGTCGACGCCGTCCGGATCGGAGTTGGTATCCACCACACCGATGACCGGGATGCCGAGCTTGTTCGCCTCGTTGATGGCGATACGCTCATGATCGACGTCGATGACGAACAGCGCATCGGGCAGGCCGCCCATGTCCTTGATACCGCCGATGGAACGCTCGAGCTTGTCCTGCTCGCGGGTCGCCATCAGGACTTCTTTCTTGGTCAGCTTCTCGAAGGTGCCGTCCTCGCGCATGGTCTCGAGGTCGCGCAGACGCTTGATCGACTGACGAATGGTCTTGTAGTTGGTCAGCATGCCGCCGAGCCAGCGGTGGTTGACGAACGGTTGACCGACCCGGTTGGCTTCTTCCTTGATGATCTTGCTCGCGCTGCGCTTGGTGCCGACGAACAGGATCTTGTTGTTGGAAGCGGCCATCTTCTCGACCACGTCGATCACCTCGTTGAGGGCCGGCAGGGTGTGCTCGAGGTTGATGATGTGGATCTTGTTACGCGCGCCGAAGATGAACTTGCTCATCTTCGGGTTCCAGTAACGGGTCTGGTGACCGAAGTGTGCGCCTGCCTTGAGCAGGTCGCGCATGTTGACGTGTGCCATGGATGACTCCTGAAAATCGGGTTAGGCCTCCACGCACCCCATGGATCCGACCGCCGGGATTTACCGCGGCAGCACCCGGGACCATGTGCCGGTACGTGTGTGTTTTCAAGGCTGTTGAAGTAACGGCCGAGCCGTGAAGCGTAACAGCTCGCCGCCGACGCCCTCGTCATCGTCGACCGACCGGGCCAGAGCCATGGCGGGCGACGATTGCAGGAAAGCGCGCGGCTTTATACCATAGTTCATCAACGAGATGAAGTCGCCTGCCGTACCTGGCCCACGTTGCCGGCGCTGCAACCCCCTCAGAACCGAGATTCCATGAACATACCCATCAAGACGCCCGACGAGATCGAGAAGATGCGCGAGGCCGGCCGCCAGGCCGCCAGCGTGCTGGAAATGATAGCACCGCATGTCACGGCCGGCGTGACCACCGGTGAGCTGGACCGGCTGTGCCATGACTACATCGTCAACGAGCTGGGCTCCACGCCGGCGCCGCTCAACTATCACGGCTTTCCCAAGTCGATCTGCACCTCGATCAATCACGTGGTCTGCCATGGCATCCCCGACCCCGACAAGAAGCTGAAGAAGGGTGACATCATGAACATCGATGTCACCGTCAAGACCAGCGACGGCTACCACGGCGACTCCAGCGCCATGTTCATCATCGGCGAAAGCATCCAGGGCGAGCGGCTGTGCCGTGTCACCCAGGAGTGTCTGTACCGGAGCATCGCCCTGGTACGTCCCGGCGTACGCCTGTCGGAGCTGGCCCGGGCCATCCAGAGCCACGCCGAGGCCAATGGCTACTCGGTGGTACGCGATTTCTGCGGCCACGGCATCGGCGCCACCTTCCACGAGGACCCGCAGGTGCTGCATTATGACGGCTACGCTCCCGAGGCCGACGCCACCTTGGCCGCAGGCATGTGCCTGACCATCGAGCCGATGATCAACGTCGGCGGGCACCAGACCAAGGTGCTGCGCGACGGCTGGACCGCGGTGACCCGGGACAAGAGCCTGTCCGCGCAGTGGGAGCACACGCTGCTCGTCACCGAGACCGGCGTCGAGGTACTCACGGCACGCCACGAGGAAGACTTCTCCTTCCTTGACCACTGAGTCGAGCCATCATGCTCCTGCACCACTATCGCTTCGCGCCCGACGAGACGCTGTTCGACGCCGAGACCTTCCGTCGCGAACTCGCCGGCACCCGCTCGCCCATCGCCCCGTTCAAGGCGGCGCTGCGCGCCATCCAGAGCCGACTCGACGAGCGCTTCCACGCCGGCGCCGACGTTCGCGACCTGGTGCATGGCCGCGCCTGGTGCCTCGACCAGCTACTGGGCGTGGCATGGTCGCTGCACGACTGGCCCGACGACGGCGTGGCCCTGCTCGCGGTGGGCGGCTACGGCCGCGGCGAGCTGCACCCGCACTCCGACGTCGACCTGATGCTGCTGCTGGAGAGTGACGACGACACGCCCTACCGCGAGGGACTGACTGCCTTCATCACCCTGCTATGGGATATCGGCCTGGAGATTGGCCACAGCGTGCGTTCGCTCTCCGACTGCGAGCGCGAGGCCGAAGGCGACATCACCATCATTACCAACCTGATGGAGTCGCGCACCCTGGCCGGCCCCGAGTCGCTGCGTGAGGCAATGAAGTCACGCATCGCCCCCGGGCGCATGTGGCCGTCGGATCATTTTTTCGAGGCCAAGTGGCAGGAGCAGATCAGCCGTCATCACCGTTTCAACAATTCCGAGTACCACCTCGAGCCCAATATCAAGAGCTCGCCGGGCGGGCTGCGCGACATTCAGATGATCGGCTGGGTGGCCAAGCGCCACTTCGGCAGCCAGCGCTACGAGGACCTGGTGGCGAACGGTTTCATGAACGACGCCGAGCTGCGCATCCTGAGCCAGGGCCAGGCCTTCCTGTGGCAGGTGCGCTACGCCCTGCACATGCTCGCCGGCCGCGCCGAGGATCGCCTGCTGTTCGACCATCAGCGCACCATCGCCGAGCTGTTCGGCTTCCGCGACACCCCCGAGCGCCTGGCCGTCGAGCAGTTCATGAAGCGCTACTACCGGCACGTCACGGCGTTGGCCGGGCTCAACGACATGCTGTTGCAGCACTTCGACGAAGCGATCCTGCGCGGCGGCGAACGGCTGGAAACCACCTCGCTCAATGAACGCTTCGAGATCGAGGGCGGCTACATCAAGGCACGCAACCGAGCGGTTTTCCGCGACCACCCTTACGCCCTGCTCGAGCTGTTCCTGCTGATGGCGGAGCATCCCGAGATCGAGGGCGTGCGTGCCGATACCATCCGCCTGATTCGCGATCATCGCCACCTGATCGACGACCTCTACCGCGACGACGCTCAGCATCAGCACCTGTTCATGTCGCTGTTGCGCTCCAGCGGCAACGTGGCGCGCCAGCTTCGGCGCATGAACCGCTACGGTGTGCTGGGCAAGTACCTGCCGGAGTTCGGCCAGGCGGTGGGCCTGATGCAGCACGACCTGTTCCATATCTACACTGTGGACGCCCATACCCTGCGCCTGCTCAAGTTTATCCACCAGTTCCGCAAGCCCGAGGCGCGCAACGAGTTTCCGGTGGCGGCGGCACTGGTCCACCAGTTGCCCAAGCTGGAACTGCTGTGGATCGCCGGGCTCTACCACGACATCGGCAAGGGCCGCGGCGGCGACCACTCGCTCCTCGGAGCCCGCGACGTGGAGCGCTTCGCCGAGCGCCACGGCCTGTCGAGCCGTGACACACGGCTGGTCAGTTGGCTGGTGGAGAATCATCTGGTGATGTCGATGGTGGCCCAGAAGCGCGACATCACCGACCCCGACGTGATTGGCGAGTTCGCCGTCCTGGTCGGGGACGAGACTCGCCTGGACCACCTCTACGTGCTGACCGTGGCCGACATCAACGCCACCAACCCGACGCTGTGGAACGGCTGGCGCGCCTCGCTGCTGCGCCAGCTGCACGCCGAAACCAAGCGTGCCCTGCGCCGCGGCCTGGACAACCCACTCGACCGCGAGGATTGGGTGCGCGAGACCCGCGGCGAAGCACGCTCGCTGCTCGCCACGGTGGGCGCCGACATCGGCCGGGTCGACCGCCTGTGGGAATCGCTCGGCGAGGAGTATTTCCTGCAGTATGCGCCCAGCGAGATCGCCTGGCAGACCATGGGTATCCTCGCCCATGGCGAGTCGCCACTGCCGCTGATCCTGATCAGCGCCCCTACCGACGACATGTCCGACGGCGGTACCAAGGTATTCATTCACACTCGCTCGGTGGACGACTTGTTTGCCGCCACCGCCGCCGCCATGGAGCAGCTCGGTCTCTCGATCCACGATGCCCGCATCGCCACCTCGAGCAACGACTGGACGCTCAACACTTTCATCGTGCTCGACGACCAGGGGCGCGCCATCCGTGACCCAGGCCGCATCGAGGAGATCCGTGCACACCTGGTGGAGGAGCTCGACGATCCCGATGACTATCCGCAGATCGTCACTCGTCACACGCCGCGCCAACTGCGCCACTTCAGGGTGCCGACCGAGGTGCTCATCGAACAGGACCCGGCCAACGAGCGCACCCTGCTGGAGCTGACCGCGCCCGACCGCCCCGGCCTGCTGGCCCGGGTCGGCCGCATCTTCATGGAGCAGGACATATCGCTCTCGGCGGCCAAGATCGCCACCCTGGGCGAACGCGTCGAAGACGTCTTCTTCATCACCGACAAGGCGGGCGCGCCACTGACCGACCCCGAGCGTCAGCAGCGCCTGCGCGAGCGACTGATCGAAATGCTCGACGTGGCGGGCTGACACCCGCCGCGTATTGGTTTGAGGCGAAGCGGGGCCTTCCCTATAATCGACGGTCTGCCCGCAGCCATGACAATGACGCCTTCCGGCGACGCCTGGACACCGATGAACCCCGACCTCGACGCCTTGAAGCCCTATCCCTTCGAGAAGCTTGCCGCCCTCAAGGCCGGCGTGACGCCCCCCGAGGGGCTCGCGCACATCCCGCTGACCATCGGCGAGCCGCAGCATGCGCCCTTCGCCGCCGCGCTGGAGACGCTGCAGGCCCATCAGCAGGCATTCGCTCGCTACCCGGCCACCGCCGGCATTCCCGAGCTGCGCCAGGCCATCACCGCCTGGGCCACACGACGTTTCGGCCTCGAAGGCCTCGACGCCGAGCGCCAGGTGCTGCCGGTCAACGGCACTCGCGAGGCGATCTTCGCCTTCATCCAGGCGGCACTGGATCGCACCCGCCCGGCACGGGTGGCGGTGCCCAACCCGTTCTACCAGATCTACGAGGGCGCCACCCTGCTCGCCGGGGGCCAGCCGCTCTATCTGGACTGCCGCGCCGAGAACGACTTTCGACCCGATCTCGACGCCGTGCCGGCGGATACCTGGCGCGAGGTGCAGATTCTTTTCCTCTGCTCGCCGGGCAACCCCACCGGGGCGGTGACGCCGCGGGCCGAGTTCGAGAAACTCATCGCGCTTGCCGACGAGCATGACTTCATCATCGCCTCCGACGAGTGCTACTCCGAGCTCTACCTCGACGAGACCGCTCCGCCGCCGGGACTGCTCGAGGCGTGTGCCGCCATCGGCCGCCACGACTACCGCCGCTGCCTGGTGTTCCATTCGCTCTCCAAGCGCTCCAACCTGCCCGGGCTACGCTCGGGATTCGTCGCCGGCGATGCCGCGCTGATCGCGCCGTTCAAGCGCTATCGCACCTATCATGGCTGCGCCATGTCGCTGCCACTGCAGCACGCCTCGATCACGGCCTGGAACGACGAGGCCCACGTGCGCGCCAACCGCGATGCCTATCGAGAGAAATTCGCCGCCGTGACCGAGATTCTTGCCCCCGTGCTTGAATTTGCTGAACCCGAGGCCAGTTTCTATCTATGGCCGGCAGTGCCGGGCGGTGACGACGAGGCCTTCACTCGGGCCTTGTTCGCCGCGGAACACGTCAGCGTGCTGCCCGGCTCCTATATGGGGCGTGAAGCCGTAGACGGCATCAATCCCGGACGCGGCCGGGTACGCCTGGCACTGGTGGCCGAACTCGAGCCGACGGTCGAAGCTGCCCAACGAATACGCCGTTTCGTCGAAAGGAGCTCATGATGGCAACCCTGTTCGTGATCAAGAACTGCGATACCTGCCGCAAGGCGCGCAAGACGCTGGACGAGAAGGGCCTGCCCTACCAGGTTCACGACCTGCGCGAGGATGGCCTCTCCGCGGCGTTGCTCGAGCATATCCTCGAGCACGTACCGGTAATGGAAGCCATCAACCGGCGCAGCACCACTTGGCGCAACCTCCCCGAGGAGGAAAAGCAGGACATCGACTCCAACAAGGCCCGCGCGCTGATCATGGCCAACCCCACCCTGCTCAAGCGACCGCTGCTCGATACCGGCGACGAGATACGCGTCGGCTATCGCGACGGCGACTACGACGATCTCAAGGGCTGAGGCCCTATCCCTACAAGACGCGAGGACACCGCATGTTGAGTTTTGCCTTCGGAATCGGCACCCAGAACACCCAGGGCGACTGGCTGGAGATCTACTATCCGGCACCGCTGCTCAAGCCCGATTCCAGCCTGGTGGACGCCGTCGGCAAGGTGCTCGACGTGCCCGCCGGCAACGCCGCGGTCAGCTTCCTCCCGGAGCACTGCGCCGATATCGCCGAAGCGCTCAAGGCGGCGGGCCATGTCGCCCAGGCCGAGCTGGCCGAGGCGCTGGCTGCCAGCCAACGGCCGCTGGTCGCCATGTTCCTGGAGAGCGACCTGCCGCCGCAGAGCGCCCCCGAGGTCTATCTCAAGCTGCACCTGCTGTCGCATCGCCTGGTCAAGCCGCACGGCATCGACCTGACCGGCATGTTCGGCCTGCTGCGCAACGTGGCCTGGACCAGCGAGGGGCCGATCGACATCGATGAGCTGCCCGCCCGCCGCCTCAAGGCACGCCTGGAGGGCCGCGCCCTGTCGGTGGATTGCGTCGACAAGTTCCCCAAGATGACCGACTACGTAGTACCCGCAGGCGTGCGCATCGCCGATACCGCCCGGGTGCGCCTGGGCGCCCATCTCGGTGAAGGCACCACCGTGATGCACGAAGGCTTCGTCAACTTCAACGCCGGCACCGAAGGTCCCGGCATGGTCGAAGGCCGCATTTCCGCCGGCGTGATGGTAGGCAGAGGCTCCGACCTGGGCGGTGGCTGCTCTACCATGGGCACGCTCTCCGGCGGCGGCAACATCATCATCAAGGTCGGCGAGGGCTGCCTGATCGGCGCCAATGCCGGCATCGGCATTCCCCTGGGCGATCGCTGTACCGTGGAAGCTGGGCTCTACATCACCGCTGGAGCCAAGGTCACCCTGCTCGACGACCAGGGCCAGGAGGTCAAGACCGTGGCGGCCCGAGAGCTGGCCGGCCAGAGCGACCTGCTGCTGCGTCGCAACTCGCAGAACGGGCGCATCGAATGCCTGACCAACAAGAGCGCCATTGCATTGAACGAAGCGCTGCACGCCCACAACTGAGGCGCGAAGGCGGCGTCACCCGACGCCGCCCGCCCCTCCCGGAATCCTGAATGTCCTCGACGACCTCCGACCTCTCCCCAACCCTGGCCCTGGCCATGGAGCTGATCCGCCGTCCCTCGGTCACTCCCGATGACCTGGGCTGCCAGGCGCTGTTGATCGAGCGCCTGGAGCGGCTCGGCTTTCACATCGAGCGCCTGCCCTTCGGCGACGTGGAGAATTTCTGGGCGACGCACGGCCATCACGGCCCGGTGCTGGCCTTCGCCGGCCATACCGACGTGGTACCGAGCGGCCCTCATACACACTGGGATACGCCCCCCTTCGAGCCCGGCATCGATGATGACGGCATGCTGCGCGGCCGCGGTGCGGCCGACATGAAGGGCAGCCTGGCGGCGATGGTCACAGCGGTGGAACGCTTCGTCACCGCCCACCCCGATCATTATGGCCGCATTGCCTTCCTGATCACTTCCGACGAAGAAGGCCCCGCAGTGGATGGCACCCGGGCCGTGGTCGAGCATCTGCGCGAGCGCAACGAAAGGCTCGATTACTGCATCGTCGGCGAGCCCTCCTCCACCGACGTGCTCGGCGACGTGATCAAGAACGGCCGGCGCGGCTCGCTGGGCGGCGTGCTGCACGTCAAGGGCATCCAGGGCCACGTGGCCTACCCGCACCTGGCGCGCAACCCCATCCACCAGGCAATGCCGGCACTGGATGCGCTGGTGCGCGAACACTGGGACGGTGGCAATGACTTCTTCCCTGCGACCAGCTTCCAGATCTCCAACATCCGCGCCGGTACCGGCGCCACCAACGTGATCCCCGGCGATGTGGAGGTAGTGTTCAACTTCCGCTTCTCCACCGAGGTGACCCATGAGCAATTGCGCGCGCGCACCGAGGCGATCCTCGATGCCCACGGGCTGGAGTATCAGCTCGACTGGACGCTCAACGGCGAACCGTTCCTCACCGCCGAGGGTGAGCTGGTGGATGCCGCCCCACTGCGCGGCGCCGGTCGCGGCAAGTGGCACACCCGCGGCCATCACGCGGGA
>NZ_JAAQTO010000027.1 GCF_011742165.1 Billgrantia bachuensis
GTGGATGCCGCCCTGTACGGCGTGGAAGCGGTGCTCGGTCGTCGTCCGCGGCTCTCGACCAGCGGCGGCACCTCGGATGGGCGCTTCATCGCCACGCTGGGTAGCCAGGTAGTGGAGCTGGGACCACGCAACGCCACCATTCACCAGACCAACGAGCACGTTCGCGCCGCCGACCTGGACGACCTGAGCCGGATCTATGAAGCGATCCTGGCCAAGCTTTTCGTCAACGGCACCGCCCAGCCCTGACCGCGCCGAGAGGGTTCACCATGCCACATCAGCACGACAGCAACATGCGCTACCCGGATATCGAGATCTACCTGCGCCAGGCTCCGCTGGAAGCGATCGATGCTTGGCTCGGCGAGACGCTGGATGCCGCCCCACTGCGCGGCGCCGGTCGCGGCAAGTGGCACACCCGCGGCCATCACGCGGGACACGAGGTGCCGGTGCTGCTGGTGGAAAAAGCGGCCGACGGCTTCGCCAGCCTATGGCTCGACAGTCCTCACACCCCTTGGTTGAGAGACTGCGACTGCGCCCGCGACGCCGCCACCCGGCTCGGCTGCGAGGTACGCTGCTCGCTGGGCGGCTGGCAGCCCGGCGACGAGCCCGACCGCTTCTGGCAGGTGCTGCCCGACGGCAGCGAAGGCGCCATCGACTGGCCCGACTCCGGCCAGTAACTTACCAGAAACGACATCGCCCCGCCGAAGCGGGGCGATGACCTTAAAGCCTGATCAGCTTGTGAAAGCTGGCGAGCGAAGGTCAGACAAGGCAAAAATCGGCGAAAAGACGGAGTTTGCTGTTGCAAATGAGTACTTTGAGCCGATTTTTAACGCAGTATGACCGAGCGCAGCCGCTTTCTACCACCTAAGTAATGACGGTGACGTCGTCGGCTTGTAGTCCCCGCTCATTCTCGATCACGTGGTAGCGCACCTTCTGACCCTCGGCCAGGGTGCGATGCCCGCGGCCGCGAATGGCGCGAAAATGCACGAACACGTCCTCACCGCTCTCGCGCTTGATGAAGCCGTATCCCTTGTTGACGTTGAACCACTTGACCTCGCCAATTTCACGATCGTCGTTCTCCACCGCGGCCAGCACCGCCAATTGCGGGCTCAAGGCATGGGTGGCCAGCGTGGCAACGAGAAGTAGCACGAAGACGGCGAGGGCCGCGGCGACATAGCCCACCACGAAGCCGCCAGGCTCCAGCAGGGTCAGGAGCTGTTGGGGCAGACCGACATCGGCCAGGGCCAGTGACAGGGCGATCAGCAGCGGTGCCGGCAGCGCCAGCAGCAGACTGATCAACGTACAGCGAAAGATAACCTTGCGATTCATGGATCCGTATTGCTCACTTGTTATGTGGAATTAACGAAACAGGATGTCCGATGACGACGCGACACGAGGCCCCGTCGACCAATGAAGGTGTCACGGTGAACAGTGACACGCAGCGCGACGATTCTAACATGAGCCTTTCCCAGGCGCTCGCTACCCGGCTGGAAGCTCTGGAGAGCCGAATCGCCTATCAGGAGCACTGGCTGGATACGCTGGATGAGGCCGTGGCCAGCCAGGAACGACGCCTGGCCCAGCTCGAACGGATCAATGCTTTGATGCAGGAGAAGCTGCGCGACCAGCAGCGGGCGCTGCAGGATTCGGAGATGGCGGCACCGTCACCACAGGATGAAGTGCCGCCGCATTACTGACGGAAGGAAGAGGAAAGAGGGAAGAGGAAAGCCAGCCTATGGCTATCTCTCCTCGACCCAAGGTTTTTTCTTCATCTTCCAGGTGCGCAGCGCCGTTCTTCCCTCTGCAGCGGCGTAGCCGCGTTCTATAGTTCGTCGAGATAACGCTCCGCATCCAGTGCCGCCATGCAGCCGGTGCCGGCGGAGGTCACCGCCTGGCGGTAGACGTGATCCATCACGTCGCCGGCGGCGAACACGCCCGGCACGCTGGTGGCGGTGGCGTTGCCCTCGAGGCCGGACTTCACCTTGATGTAGCCGTCGTGCATCTCCAACTGACCCTCGAAGATGCCGGTGTTGGGGCTGTGACCGATGGCGATGAAAACGCCGGGCACCTCGAGCTCCTTCACACTGTCATCAACGGTGGAACGGATACGCACGCCGGTCACCCCGCTGGCATCGCCCAGCACCTCGTCGAGCGTGTGGTTCCACTCGAGCACCACGTTGCCGTTCTCGGCCTTTTCGCGCAGCTTGTCCTGCAGGATCTTCTCGGCACGCAGGCTGTCGCGGCGGTGCACCAGGGTCACCTTGGAGGCGATGTTGGAGAGATAGAGCGCCTCTTCCACGGCAGTGTTGCCGCCACCCACCACCACGACTTCCTTGTTGCGGTAGAAGAAGCCGTCGCAGGTGGCGCAGGCCGACACGCCCTGGCCCATGAACTGCTGCTCGGACGGCAGGCCCAGATAGCGTGCACTGGCGCCGGTGGCAATGATCAGCGCATCGCAGGTATAGCTGCCGCTATCGCCCTTGAGGGTGAAGGGGCGATTGCGTAGATCCACCTCATGGATATGGTCGAACAGCACTTCCGTGTCGAAACGCTCCGCATGGCGCTTCATGCGCTCCATGAGTTCCGGTCCCTGCACCCCGACATCGTCGCCGGGCCAGTTGTCGACGTCGGTAGTGGTGGTCAGTTGGCCACCGGCCTGGATACCCGTGATCAGCACCGGCTTGAGATTGGCCCGTGCCGCGTAGACGGCGGCGGTGTAGCCGGCCGGGCCGGAACCCAGAATGATCAGGCGTTCGTGACGCGCTTCGCTCATGAAGAGATCCTCGCAACTCTAAAACGGGGTGAGGCGTGACTGTCTCGCTCCAGCCGGGTCGTTGCTTGCGGCCGAGCAATGGCTAACGCCATTGTACCAGCCTCGGAGGCCTGCGGCGTGCCCCCGCACCTTTCGTCGACGTCCTAGAGCACCTCGTCGTCGCGTCCCAGCACGAGAGCGTCAAGCTCGCCGGTCATCGGCGAAACTTCTATTCGCAATTGTATGGGCGCACAGCAGTAGGGGCAGTCTTCCCAGGTCTGGTGGCTACCCTGGGAAATGTCTACCAGCATGTCGAAGGGCATGCTGCAGTAAGGGCAGTGAACCGAATGGCTGTCGAGCCGTTCTTCATGCATGACGGGCCTCCCGAGCGCCTGCCCTCCCCCAGCGGAACATTGGCGCCACGCGACGAACTTTCGTTCAGCATAGAAACCCTGGGCAGCGCTTGAAAGGGGGACCTATCATGACCATGTATCAAGCATGAGAGAGAAGAAAAGGACCGTTCACTACCGTGACAGGAGGCCTCATGAGCCGTGACGACATGCCGGACACCCAGCAGACACTGGACGCCGGTGGCAGCACCTACCACTACTACAGTCTGCCGCGGGCAGCCGATGCCCTGGGCAACATCGACCGGCTGCCGAAGACGCTCAAGATTCTGCTGGAGAACCAACTGCGCTTCGCCGATGACCCCAGCGTGGCGCGCGAGGACATGCAGGCGCTGGTCGACTGGCAGCAGAGCGGACGCTCCAGTCGCGAAATCGGCTATCGTCCGGCGCGTGTGCTGATGCAGGATTTCACCGGCGTTCCCGGCGTGGTGGACCTGGCCTCGATGCGCGCCGCAGTCGAGAAGCTCGGCGAGGATCCGTCGCGCATCAATCCTCTCTCGCCGGTGGATCTGGTCATCGACCACTCGGTGATGGTCGACAAGTTCGGCAACCCCACCGCTTTCAAGGACAACGTCGCCATCGAGATGGAGCGCAACCGAGAGCGCTACGAGTTCCTGCGCTGGGGCCAGGACGCCTTCGACAACTTCCGCGTGGTACCGCCGGGCACCGGTATCTGCCACCAAGTCAACCTCGAGTACCTGGGCCGGACGGTGTGGACCAAGGAGGAAAACGGCAAGACCTACGCTTACCCCGACACCCTGGTGGGCACCGATTCGCATACCACCATGATCAACGGTCTCGGCGTGCTCGGCTGGGGCGTCGGCGGTATCGAGGCCGAAGCCGCGATGCTCGGCCAGCCGGTATCGATGCTGATTCCCGAGGTGGTGGGCTTCAAGCTCACCGGCAAGCTCAGGGAGGGCATCACCGCTACCGACCTGGTACTGACGGTGACCCAGATGCTGCGCAGCCACGGCGTAGTGGGCAAGTTCGTCGAGTTCTATGGCGATGGCCTGGCCGACCTGCCGCTGGCCGATCGTGCCACTATCGCCAACATGGCGCCTGAGTACGGTGCCACCTGCGGCTTCTTCCCGGTCGACGACGAGACCCTCGCCTACCTGCGCCTGACCGGCCGCGAGGACCAACAGATCGCCTTGGTGGAGGCATACAGCAAGGCCCAGGGGCTTTGGCGCGAGCCCGGCGACGAGCCGATCTTCAGCGACGCCCTGCACCTCGACCTCGGCGACGTCGAGGCCAGCCTGGCCGGACCCAAGCGCCCTCAGGATCGCGTCGCACTGAGGGACATGAAGGCCACCTTCGAGAAGCTGATGGAGGGAGAGAGAAACGGCAAGGCCGCACCCAGCGAAGAGCGCGGGCGGCTCAACTCCGAGGGCGGCCAGACCGCCGTCGGAGTGCATGAGAGCTACGAGCACCACGACAGCCAGAACGTCGAGCTGGACGGCGAGCAGTTCATGCTCAACCCCGGCGCCGTGGTGATCGCCGCCATCACTTCGTGCACCAACACCTCCAACCCCAGCGTGATGATGGCCGCCGGCCTTCTGGCGCGCAATGCCCTGGCCAAGGGCCTCAAGGCCAAGCCTTGGGTCAAGACCTCGCTGGCGCCGGGCTCGAAGGTGGTGACCGAGTATCTCGAGGCCGGTGGCGTCAATGACGACCTCGATGCGCTGGGCTTCAACCTGGTGGGCTACGGCTGTACTACCTGCATCGGCAACTCCGGTCCGCTGCCGCCGCCCATCGAGAAGGCGATCGAGGATGGTGACCTCACCGTGGCCTCGGTGCTCTCGGGCAACCGCAACTTCGAAGGTCGCATCCATCCGCTGGTCAAGACCAACTGGCTGGCTTCACCGCCGCTGGTGGTGGCCTACGCCCTGGCCGGCAACGTGCGGCTGGATCTCAGCAGTGAACCGCTGGGTGAGGACAAGGACGGCAATCCGGTCTACCTGCAGGATATCTGGCCCTCCCAGGCCGATATCGCCAGTGCCGTGGAGAAGGTCAAGACCGAGATGTTCCGCAAGGAGTACGCGGCAGTGTTCGAAGGCGACGAGACCTGGAAGGCGCTGCAGGTGCCGCAGAGCCAGGTCTACGAGTGGTCGCCCTCCTCTACGTACATCCAACATCCCCCCTTCTTCGAGGGCATGGGCCGCGACCCGGAGCCGATCGAGGACGTCGAGGATGCCCACATCCTCGCCCTGCTGGGCGACTCGGTGACCACCGACCACATTTCGCCGGCCGGCGCCATCAAGCCCGACAGCCCCGCCGGACGCTACCTGCAGGAGCGCGGCATCAAGCCGGTGGATTTCAACTCCTACGGTTCGCGCCGCGGCAACCACGAAGTCATGATGCGCGGCACCTTCGCCAATGTGCGTATTCGCAACGAGATGCTCGACGGTGTGGTCGGCGGCGAGACCCGCCATGTGCCTTCGGGCGAGCAGATGGCGATCTACGATGCTGCCATGCGGTACCAGGAGAAGGGCACGCCGCTGGTCGTGGTGGCTGGCAAGGAATACGGCACCGGCTCCTCGCGCGACTGGGCCGCCAAGGGTACGCGCCTGCTCGGCGTGCGCGCTGTGCTCGCCGAGTCATACGAGCGCATCCACCGCTCCAACCTGATCGGCATGGGTGTGGTGCCTCTGCAGTTCCCTGAGGGCGAGGATCGCAAGACGCTTGGCCTGACCGGCGACGAGACCGTCTCCATCGAGGGCCTGGCCGACCTCACCCCCGGCGGCAAGGTCACGGTCACGGTGAAGAGCGACAAGGGCGAGAAGAAGCTCGAGGCGCTGTGCCGCATCGATACCGCCAACGAGCTGGAGTACTACCGCCACGGCGGCATCCTCCATTACGTGCTGCGGCGGATGATCGGCGCGGCCTGAGCCCATTCCTGCCTCTTGCCCTACACGAGAAAGGCCCCGTCGGGCAGTCGACGGGGCCTCCTTGTGTCGGGCTACGGGTTGCGGGCTGCATTTTGCTCGCAGCCCGTAGCCCATAGCTTGCACCTAGAACGCGCGGCGACGATAGCGTCGATATTCCGGCGTCCAACTGCTGCGCTCGATGGCCAGGCGCAGCTTGATGCCGTCCGTGCGCAGCGCCATCCCTTCCTGCTGCGCCTGGGCGGCGACCTCGAAGGCGATGGCCTTGGAGAGTTCGCGTATCTGTGACAGCTGCGGCAGCAATGCCCCCTCGCCCTCCTTGACCAGCGGTGCCTCACGGGCGAGTGCACGGGAAGCGGTCATCAACATGGTATCGGTGATGCGCTTGGCGCCGCTGGCCACCACGCCAAGGCCAATGCCGGGAAAGATGTAGGCGTTGTTGCACTGTGCGATGGGGTAGGTCTTGCCCTCGTACACCACCGGCGGGAAGGGGCTGCCAGTGGCCACGAGCGCCTGGCCGTCGGTCCACTCGATCACATCCGCGGGTGTGGCCTCGGCGCGCGAGGTGGGGTTGGAGAGCGGCATGATCACCGGGCGCTCGCAGCCGGCATGCATGGCCCGCACCACCTCCTCGCTGAACAATCCCTTCTGGCCGGAGACACCGATCAGCACCGTGGGCTTGATGTGGCGGGCCACTTCCAACAGCGATTGGTCCTGCCACTCTTCGACGAGCTGGGGGTCGTGCGCCAAGCGGCGCTGGAAGTCGCGCAGCCACTCCTGGTCGGAAGTCACCAGGCCATCGCGGTCGACCATGAACACACGGCGCCGCGCCTCTTTCTCGGAGAGCCCCTCCGCCTGCATCGCCACCACCACCTGCTCAGCGATGCCACAGCCGGCGGAACCGGCGCCGACGAATACCACGCGCTGGTCGGCAATGGTTTCGTCGCGGGCCTGACAGGCCGCCATCAGGGTGCCCACGCAAACCGCTGCGGTACCCTGCACATCGTCGTTGAAGCAGCACAGCTGATCGCGATAGCGCTCCAGCAGTGGGACGGCGTTGGCCTGGGCAAAATCCTCGAACTGCAGCAATACGTTCGGCCAGCGGCGCTTCACCGCGGCAATGAACTCGTCGAGGAAGGCGTCGTACTCCTCCTGGGAGATACGCGGATGCCGCCAGCCCATGTACATGGGGTCGTCGAGCAGGGTCTGGTTGTTGGTGCCCACATCAAGGGTGATCGGCAAGGTATAGGCGGGGCTGATGCCGCCGCAGGCGGTGTAGAGCGCCAGCTTGCCGATGGGAATGCCCATGCCACCGATGCCCTGGTCGCCGAGGCCGAGGATACGCTCGCCGTCGGTCACCACGATCACCTTGACCCTGTCCTTGGTGGCGCTGCGCAGTATGTCGTCGATACGCTCACGGTCCGGATAGCTGACGAACAGGCCGCGATGGCTGCGGTAGATGTTGGAGAACTCCTCGCAGGCCTGCCCCACCGTAGGGGTGTAGATGATCGGCAGCATCTCCTCGAGATGCTCCATTACCAAGTGGTAGTAGAGCGTCTCGTTATCGTCCTGGATCGCTCGCAGATGGATGTGTCGTTCCAGGTCGCTGTGGCACTGCTGGTACTGGCGGTAGGCCCGCTCCGCCTGCTCCTCGATGGATTCCACATTCTGCGGCAGCAGGCCGATCAGATTGAATTCGAGCCGCTCCTCGCGAGAAAACGCACTGCCCTTGTTGAGCAGCGGCATCTCGAGCAGCGAAGGACCAGCGTAGGGAATGTAGAGGGGGCGTTTGGTTTCGGTGGACATCTCTGATCTCGATACGGTGACTGGAATCCGGGCCGTAGGCGCTCTGCTGGCACCTTGGCGCCAACTTTACCACGCCTCCGCTATCCTGGCGCCCCGGCTCAACTGGTCTTGGCCCGGGTCCTGTCGCCGGGTGGGCGGTCGAAGAACAGCGGGCGCAGCCGCAGGCCCAGCATGTTGCCGGCGAAGCCCGCCACCAGCCACACCCAGCCATGCAGGCTGCCCGAAGCGATGCCGCTGAAATAAGCACCTATGTTGCAGCCGAATGCCAGCCGTGCCCCGTAACCCAGCAGCAGCCCGCCGATTACCGCCGCCAGCACCGAGCCCAGCGGGATACGCAGAGTCGGCGCGAAGCGCCCGGCCAGGGTGGCGGCCACCATCGCGCCGAGGATGATGCCCACGTTCATTACCGTGGTGATATCGCTCCACACGCTGGACTCGAGCGCAGCGGCATTGGCCGGGCTCTGCCAGTAGCCCCACTGACTGACGTCGCCACCAAGCAGCTCGAAAGCCTTGGCGCCCCACAGGGCGAAGGCCGAGGTGATGCCCCAGGGCCGCCCGGCCAGGGCCAGGGTGGCGAAGTTGAGCAGTGCCAGCGCCACCGCACCGAGCAGCAGCGGCCAGGGGCCGGTCAGCCAGCGCCCCTGGCCCAGGTTGGCCCGGGGTGCTTCCTCCAGCCGGCCATGGCGACGCCTCTCCATCAGCATGGTGAGGGCGGCAATGGCCGTGAACAGGGCCAGGCTCGCGGCGATGCCGCCGCCGGCGCCGAAGGTGTGCACCAGCGATACCGGCGCGAAGGCCGGCCATTCCATCCACCAGCTGAAATGGGCCGTGCCGATCAGCGAACCGACGATGAAGAAGAGCAGCGTGATCACCATGCGCGCATTGCCGCCACCGGCGGTGAACAGCGTACCCGAGGCGCAGCCGCCACCCAGCTGCATGCCGATGCCGAACAGGAAGGCGCCGACCACCACCGAGACGCCTATCGGCGCGACGAAGCCGGACACCTCTTGCCCCCATAGCGAGCCAGCCCCCAGCGCCGGAAAGAACAGCACCACGGCGATGGCCAGCATGACCATCTGGGCGCGCAGTCCGCGCCCACGGCGCTCGCTGATGAAGACGCGCCAGGCAGCGGTAAAGCCGAAGGCGGCGTGGTAGAGCGAGATCCCGAGCGCGGCACCGACCAGCATCAGCAGGCCCAGGCGCGTGCCGAAGACAAGGCCTACGAGCAACGCACCGGCCAGCACCAGCGTGCCCAGCATGAAAGATATCCGGCGGGGTCGGTGCGAATCGAGCACGGTCGCCATGACGATTCCTCCCTGGTATCGATTCCTTCAGCGTGGCAAGCCCGGCGTTCCAACGCCAGCAACCACCGAACGATACAGGGCGCCGAAGGCGCCCTGTGAACACATTACCCGCTACTCAGGCGAAACGCCCCAGCCCCACGGCTTCCCGCAGTCGATCCATGAACGGCGCTGCCTCGGCACGTGCCCGCTCGGCGCCCTTGAGCAGTACGCTCTCGATATGCCCAGGATCTTCCATCAGCGCGATATAGCGTTCGCGGGGTTCGCGCAGCTGCTCGTTGAGGAGTTCGAACAGGCGGTTCTTGACCTCGCCCCAGCCGATGCCATTGGCATACTCGCCACGCATCGCCTCCCGCTCCTCGCGGTTGGAGAAAGCGGAATAGATCTGGAACAGGGTGCAGCCCTCTGGATCCTTGGGCTCGCCGGGCTCCAGCGAATTGGTCTTGATCTTGCGCACCAGCTTGAGCAGCTTCTTCTCGGAGACGAACAGCGGGATGGTGTTGTTGTAGCTCTTGGACATCTTGCGTCCGTCGAGCCCGCCCAGCACCGCCACGTCGTCGTCTACCACCGCCTCCGGCAGGGTGAAAAACTCACCCCGATAGAGATGATTGAAGCGCCCGCCCATGTCGCGTGCCATCTCGATGTGCTGGATCTGGTCGCGCCCCACCGGCACCTTGTTGGCGTTGAACATGAGGATGTCGGCGGCCATCAGCACCGGGTAGCCGAACAAGCCCATGGTGATGCCCTTGTCCGGGTCCTGATTGCCGGCGACCTCGTTCTCGGCTACCGCCGCCTTGTAGGCGTGGGCACGGTTCATCAGGCCCTTGGCGCAGACGCACGAGAGCATCCAGGTCAGCTCGGGGATCTCGGGGATGTCCGACTGGCGGTAGAAGATGGCGTTGTCGGTGTCCAGCCCCAGCGCCAGCCAGGTGGCCGCGATCTCCAGACGCGACTCCTGCACTCGGCGCGGATCCTGGCACTTGATCAGTGCGTGCAGGTCGGCGAGGAAGTAGTAGGACTGCACGCTGGGGTCCTGGCTCGCGGCGATGGCGGGCTTGATGGCCCCGACGTAATTGCCCAGGTGCGGGGTACCGGTGGTGGTGATGCCGGTGAGAACGCGTGTCTTCTGGGATGCTGCACTCATGGAAGGCGGACTCTGCTTGTCGGAAATGCCCGCTATGGTAACGCGAGGGGGCGATCAAGGCGACCTAGCCAGATGCGGTCCCCCGCGGCTTTCCCGGCGACAGGCCTCCGTGGAGGCGCTGTAAACCCATCCCTGGGCGCTACCGATGCCCTGCTTCGCTCTCGCGTCCTGCTTCGCTCTCGCGTCCTGCTTCGCTTGCAGGACCGGGGCTGGCCATCCATGGCCAGCCCGTTCGGAGCAATGCTCCTCACCCATGGCATCGGACCTCCACTGCGGCCTATCCCCGGCGCCGCTCGCCACAATGGAATGCCTAGGTGCTGTGTAATTAGCTCACCAGGCGCGCGGGATCGACACTTTCAAGGCCGAAAGCTTCGGCCACGGCGCGGTAGGTGACCTGGCCGTCGTGCACGTTGAGCCCGGGCAGGAAGTGCGCATCGTCGGCCAGCGCCCGCTTCCAGCCCTTGTCGGCCAGGGCGATGACAAACGGCAGGGTGGCGTTGGTCAGCGCTTGGGTCGAGGTGCGCGCCACCGCGCCCGGCATGTTGGCCACGCAGTAGTGGACGATTCCGTCGACGATATAGGTCGGCTCGGCATGGGTGGTCGCACGGCTGGTCTCGAAGCAGCCGCCCTGATCGATGGCCACGTCGACCAGCACGCTGCCAGGCTTCATGTTGGCGAGCATGGCACGGGTGATCAGCTTCGGCGCGGCAGCGCCGGGGATCAGTACCGCACCGACGATCAGGTCGCTCTCGCGCACCGCCTCGTCGATGGCGTCGGCGGTGGAGAAGACGGTCTTCATGCGGCCCTGGTAGCGGTCGTCGAGCACCTCGAGGCGCGGAATCGACTTGTCGAGTACAGTCACCTCGGCGCCCAGGCCCAGCGCCATGCGTGCGGCATTCTCGCCCACCACGCCGCCGCCGATCACGGTTACCTTGCCCGGCGCCACGCCGGGCACGCCCGGCAGCAGCACGCCGGAACCGCCCTGAGCCTTCTCCAGGCTGTGAGCGCCAGCCTGAATGGCCATGCGACCGGCCACGGTGCTCATGGGTGCCAGCAGCGGCAGGCCGCCCTGGCGGTCAGTCACGGTTTCGTAGGCGATGCAGGTGGCCCCGCTCTCCATCAGGCCACGAGTCAGTTTCTCCTCGGCCGCCAGGTGCAGGTAGGTGAACAGGGTCTGGCCACGGGAAAGGCGAGCCACTTCTTCCGACTGCGGCTCCTTGACCTTGAGAATCAGCTCGGCCCCGCTCCACAGGGTATCGACGTTCGCTTCGAGCCGGGCGCCGGCCGCCTCAAAATCGGCATCGGAGAAACCAGCCCCTTCCCCGGCGCCCACCTGAACGGTTACCGAATGCCCTCGCGTCGCCAGCTCCCGCGCCCCCGTGGGAGTCAAGGCGACGCGATACTCATGGTTCTTGATTTCCTTCGGCACGGCAATCTTCATGGGGCACCTCCTGAGCGTCTGCTGCATGTTGTTAGGTATACGACACGCGCATTACAGCACAGGCAGTCCAAACATGAAGCACAGGAAAATAACAACGGCAAAAATCCATGAAAAGCCGTTCGTTAGAAGAAAATCAGTTCAACAGGCCCAATCCTGACAAAAAAATCTCAGCATCACTCGACAATGAGCGCACCGCCGTAGACTGACACATACTCCTCAGGCAGTCGCCGCGGACGCCCGCTGGAAAGCTCGATACAGGCGAAGCGGGTACGTGCCCGCAACAGCGTGCGACCGTCATCGGGACGAATGAGCTGGAAACGCCGTGTCAGAGTAAGGCGGCCGTCGCAGCCGACGATCCAGGTCGCCAGTTGCAGGCGCTCCCCCTGGAAGGCCGGCGCGAGGTAATCGAGTTCATGGCGATGCACGGCCATCGCGCGGTCCAGCTCGCGATAGCGGGCCAGGTTCAGCCCCAGATGCTCCGAGTGGGCCCAGCTTACCTGCTCGACCCAGCGCAGGTACTCGGCATTATTGGCGTGGCTGTACTCGTCGATGGCCGAGGCGGCCACCTCAAGCTCAATGACGAAAGGGTCGGGAAGGTCCCACTCCTGTGGCATGACGCTCTCCTTGGCTGGGTTGAACCGGATGGATCAGTCTCTCGGCGTGCCGCAGCACCAACAGGTCTCGAACGCCCCCTCCAGCGCCTCGCCGCAGTGGGAGCAGCGCCAGTCCGGCGCTTCGCTGCTGCCCGTCATGGCAGTGTGGATCAACGCCTCGGCACGTTCGCGGTTGTGCGCTGCCACCCATACTTCGGGCTCGCATTCGCCCAGCGGCAGCTCGCCGGCACTGCCGCCCAGCACCATGTTGCGCAACTCCACGGGAACGCCCGCCGCGGCCAGTACGTTGCGCACGTGGCTGACCAGCAGAGAATTGGAATGGGCGAAAACGCGAACGTAGCTCATCACTAAGCCGAAGAAATTAGCGAGCGAAGGCCAGACAAGGCAAAAATTGGCGAGAAAGCGGAGTTTACGAGTCTATAAATGAGCATTTCGAGCCTATTTTTAACGCAGTATGGCCGAGCGCAGCAATTTTCTATTCAGTCCCGGAAGACACGAACGCCCAGGGCCTTCAGGTAGGCGGTTTCAGGAATGGCCGGATGCACCGGATGGTCCGCCGCCTGATGGCCCTGGTAGATCACCTGGCCGTGGCGATCCTGATGGCGCACCGCACCGCGCACCACCTCGACCAGCCGCTCCTGGGCCAGGTGCATGGAGCACGAAGCCGAAAGCAGCAGTCCGTCGCGCCCCAGCAGGCGCATCGCCTCGCGGTTGAGCTTGGCATAGGCGCGCTCACCGTTGGGAATGTCCTTGCGCTTCTTGATGAAAGCCGGCGGGTCGAGGATCACCACGTCGAACTGCTCGCCGTCGGCCTTGAGTGCGGCCAGCGCCTCGAAGGCATCGGCCTCGCCCACCGCCACCTGCTCGTGCAGGCCATTCAGGGCCGCGTTCTCGGCCACATGCTCCAAGGCCTGGGCGCTGGCATCGATGCACAACACTTCGCTGGCACCGTGAGCCGCCGCCTGTACGCCCCAGCCGCCGATGTAGCTGAACACGTCCAGCACCCGCTTGCCGGCCACCAGGCCATTGAGCCAGGCGCGGTTGGCGCGGTGATCGAAGAACCAGCCGGTCTTCTGCCCATCGAGCACCGGCACGTGGAAGCGAACGCCGTTCTCCTCCATCGGCACCGGGCCGTCGAGCTCGCCCTTGGCCACGGTGACCTGGCGCTCCAACTGCTCCTTGCGACGCCCGGAGGAGTCGTTCTTGAACACGATGACCCGCGGCGAAAGCACCTTGTCCAGCGCAGCGACAACCTCCTCGGCCAGGCGCTCCATGCCCAGAGTGTTGAGCTGTACCACCAGCACGTCATCGAAACGGTCGACGATCAAGCCCGGCAGCAGATCGCCCTCGCCGTGTACCAGCCGGTAGAACGGCTTGGCATAGAGCCGCTGGCGCAGGGCCACTGCCTGGTTGAAGCGATGTACCAACAGCGAGCGGTCGAGGCGCATGGCTGGGTCGCGTGACACCACCCGGGCGCAGATCAGCGAGTTGGGATTGACGTAGGCCACCCCCATCGCCTTGCCATTGGCAGCTTCGACGATCGCCTGACCGCCCGGTTCGAGGCCCTTGAGCGGCGTGACCTCGATATCGACCTCGTTGGAGTAGAGCCACAGGTGGCCGGCCTTGAGGCGGCGATCGGCATTCTTCTTGAGGCGCAGGGTCTGGGTCATGATTGGTCTCGGTAAAATTGATACTACGGAACGCTGCACAAATCAGCGAGCGAGATGAAGCACAAGGCGCACGGAGCACAGGAACCGGAGCATATGGGTTATATGTGAGGATTCCGACGGTCCGACGCTTCGGCACCTCGCAACGCAGTGATTCGCGCGCACAGCCATTTGTGCAGTGTTTCCTAACGTTGGCAGGCAGGACAGAAGACACTAGCCCGTTGTCCCAGCGTCACCAGCCGCAGCTCGCCATTGCAACGCCGGCAGCCCTGGCCATGACGGCCATAGACATTGAGGCGCTGCTTGAAATAGCCCGGCTCACCAGTGCCGCTGACGAAGTCGCGCAGCGTGGTACCGCCCTGGGTGATGGCCGCCGCCAGCACCTCGCGAATCGCCGCTGCCAGGTGCTCGTAGCGCTCGCGGGAGATACGGCCCGCCGCCCGGCGAGGATCGATGCCGGCCAGGAACAGCGCCTCGCTGGCATAGATGTTGCCCACGCCGACGACTACCGCATTGTCCATCAGGAACGGCTTGACCGCCATGCGTCGACCGCGTGCGAGCCGATAGAGCCGCTCACCGTCGAAGGCCTCCGACAGCGGTTCGGGGCCCAGGTTTGCCAGCCGTGGGTCGGATTCGGGCGTACCGGCCAGCCAGTCGACGAAGCCAAAGCGGCGTGGATCGTGATAGCGCAGGATGGCGCCATCGTCGAACACCAGGTCGATGTGGTCGTGCTTCTTGGGCAACTCGCCCAGCCGGGCGATGCGCAGGCTGCCCGACATGCCCAGATGCCAGATCAGGCTTCCGGTACGCTCACCCTCGACGGGCAGCAGCAGATACTTGGCGCGGCGGGACAGGGTGCCGAGGCGCGAGCCCACCAGGCGGTCGATGAAGTCTCCAGGCACCGGCACGCGCAGGCGCGACTGGCGCACGATTGCCTCGACGATTTCACGCCTCTCCACGTGGGGGGCGATACCGCGCCGGGTGGTCTCGACTTCGGGCAGCTCGGGCATGGCGAGGAAAATCCGGGAAATAGATACGCCTGAACCCGACCGCAGGGCCGGGTTCAGGAGGACAGGTCTTGCTACCTGCGGCTGGAAGCCATCAAGTCGAACCGATGATGTCCGGCGCCAACGGGCGGACATCGAATCGGCTTACTTGATCTTGGCTTCCTTGTACATCACGTGCTTGCGGACGACCGGATCGAATTTCTTGAATTCGAGCTTATCCGGGGTGTTCCGCTTGTTCTTGTCGGTGGTGTAGAAGTGACCGGTACCGGCACTGGACACCAGCTTGATCTTGTCACGCATGGCTGCTTACTCCCTGAATGGTCGCTTAGACGGCTTCGCCGCGCTTGCGGATGTCGCTGAGCACCGCGTCGATGCCCTTCTTGTCGATGATGCGCATACCCTTGGAAGAGATGCGCAGCTTGACGAAGCGATTCTCCGACTCCACCCAGAAGCGATGGGTGTGCAGGTTCGGCAAGAAGCGACGACGAGTCTTGCGCTGGGAGTGTGAAACGTTGTTACCAGTCACCGGGCGCTTGCCGGTAACCTGACATACTTTGGACATGGGAGCCTCCAACCGCTTGGCCAGGTGGTCAAACCTGAGTGTTCAAAACCTGTCGGGCAAACCGGGAACGACCCCGTTGTCATTTGACCCAAGGGAATTCAAAGGCTGCACTTTATAGCAGAGTGCGCCCCGGCAGGCAATAGTAGGCGCGTATTCTACACTCCCTGCTTCCTAAAGCCACCCTCTCTCCGCAAACGACACCACCTCACCGTCACCCACGACGAAGTGATCCAGCACGCGGATCTCGAACAGGCCCAGCGCCTCGCGCAGCCGTTCGGTGATGCGCCGGTCGGCATCGGAGGGTTCGGCCACGCCCGAGGGGTGGTTGTGAGCAAAAATGATCGCCCCGGCCCCCAGCTCCAGCGCCCGGCGTGCCACTTCGCGGGGATAGACCGAGGCACTGTCCAGCGTGCCGCGGAACAGCGACTCGAAACGGATCACGCGGTGCTGGGTGTCGAGGAACAATGCAGCGAACTCCTCGTGCCCCAGATGGCGCAACTGGGTGGCCAGGTAGGCGCGCACCAGGGTCGGCGAGGTCAACGCATTGCCGCGGGCGAGCTGAGCGGCCAGGTGGCGCTTCGACAGTTCGAGAGTGGCCTGCAGCTGCACGAACTTGGCCGTGCCCAGGCCGCGCTCGGCGCAGAAACGCGCCTGGTCTGCCTCCAGTAGCTGGCGCAGACCGCCGAATGCCGTGAGCAGGTCGCGGGCGAGATCCACCGCCGAGCGCCCCGTCACGCCCACGCGCAGAAAAATCGCCAGCAACTCGGCGTCGGACAGTGCCTCGGCGCCCAGCGCCAGCAGTTTCTCCCGTGGCCGCTCGCCCTCAGGCCAGTTGCGAATCGACATCCCCTGTCTCCTTGCTACGCTTTCCATCGGTTAGTAGAAGTCAGGCATTGTAACCGACACGCAAGGAAGGCCGCGGCTGCGCAACTTCAACGGCAGTGGTAAGGTAAGAGGTCGGGTTTTTAGTTCAGGAAACTCTCATGACAACGCAGTCCGTCAATCTCGCCGGCCGGCGCATTCTGCTCGGCATCAGTGCCGGCATCGCCGCCTACAAGAGCGCCCAGCTCGCCCGGCTGCTCAAGCAGGCGGGCTGCGAGGTACGCGTGGTCATGACCGAGGGCGCCCAGGCCTTCATCACCCCGCTGACGCTGCAGGCGCTTACCGGCGAGGCGGTGCGCACCTCGCTGCTCGACCCCGAAGCCGAGGCCGGCATGGGGCACATCGAGCTGGCGCGCTGGGCCGAGACGATCCTGATCGCCCCGGGCACCGCCGACCTGATGGCGCGCCTGGCCCAAGGCATGGCCGACGATCTGCTTACCACCCTGTGCCTGGCCAGCGAAGCCGACAAGCTGATGGCACCGGCCATGAACCAGGCCATGTGGCGCCATCCCGCCACCCAACGCAACGCCTCCCGCCTAGAACAGGACGGCTGGCGGCTGTTGGGCCCAGCCAGCGGCGATCAGGCCTGCGGCGACGTGGGGCCGGGCCGCATGCTCGAGCCCGAGGCGATCGTGGCCGAGCTCATCCAGCCGGCCAGCGAGGCAGCGCACGACCAAGTCGCGCCATCCGAGAAAACCCCGGCCCAGGGCCTGCATATCGTGATCACGGCCGGCCCCACACGCGAGCCACTGGATCCGGTGCGCTACCTTTCCAACCACAGTTCGGGAAAGATGGGCTTCGCCCTGGCCGGGGCCGCCGTCGAGCTCGGCGCGCAGGTTAGCCTGATCAGCGGCCCGGTGAGCCTGCCCACACCCGCGGGCGTGGCGCGCATCGACGTGGAGACGGCGCTGCAGATGCACGAGGCGAGCCGCCGTCTGGCGAGCGAGTGCGACATCTTCATCGGCTGCGCCGCGGTGGCCGATTACCGCGCCGAGGCGGCATCGGAGCACAAGATCAAGAAGCGCGATGGCGAGGATGGTCTGACCCTGAGGCTGATCAAGAATCCCGATATCATTGCCGATATCGCCAATGAGCGGGACGCGGCGGGAGGGCGCCCCTTCGTGGTGGGTTTCGCCGCGGAGACCCGCGACCTGGAGGCCTATGCCCGCGACAAGCTCAAGCGCAAGCGGCTGGACATGATCGTTGCAAACGACGTCTCTACCGAGGGGCTCGGCTTCGGCGCCGACGACAATGCCGCCCTGTTGCTATGGCGCGACGGCGAGGGTGAAGGTGGCGCGAGCCTGCCGCCGCAACCCAAGACCCGGCTTGCCAGGGCGGTGATCGAGCGGGCCCTCGGCTGCCTGTCGATCCCCCCAGTCCACTGACACCGCATCCTGAACGAAGCAGCGAAACACTACGGAGCCCCGATGTCCGACACGACACCAAGCCCACACCTCAACCAGCCCCGTCTGGAGGTGAAGCTGCTCGACGAGCGGCTGCGCGATTACCTGCCCCGCTACGCAACCCTGGGCTCTGCGGGAATGGACCTGCGCGCCCTGCTCGACGAACCGCTGACGCTGGAGCCCGGCCAGTGCGAACTGGTCCGCACGGGACTCGCCATCCACATCGGCGATCCGGGACTTGCCGGGCTGATCCTGCCGCGCTCGGGTCTTGGCCACAAGCATGGCATCGTACTCGGCAACCTGGTGGGGCTGATCGATTCTGACTACCAGGGCGAGTTGATGATCTCGACCTGGAACCGCGGCAACAGCACCTTCGTACTGGAGCCGTTCGAACGCCTGGCCCAGTATGTGCTGGTACCGGTGGTACAAGCCGAACTCGAGGTCGTCGACGACTTCGAGACCAGCCTGCGGGGTGAAGGCGGCTTCGGCAGCTCGGGGCGCCACTGACGTCCGCCGGCCGTCCCAGGGAACGGGACCGTCCGGCAGCGCACTCGCAACCTGGCACACATGAACTCATCTCTGTCTGACAAGGAACCGCTATGAGCCAAGTCACGAACAGCAGCGTACCGGCCTCCATCTTTCGCGCCTACGACATTCGCGGCATCGTCGACGATACCTTGACCGAGGCGACCGTCGAGAAGATCGGCCGGGCGATCGGCTCGGAAGCCGCTGCGCGCAACGAATCCACCGTGGTGGTGGCCCGCGATGGCCGCCTCTCCGGCCCGCGCCTCAGCGAGGCACTGATTCGCGGCCTGACCGCCGCCGGGCGCGATGTAGTCGATATCGGCATGGTGCCCACCCCGGTGCTCTACTTCGCCACCCACGTGCTGGAGGGCACCGCCTCCGGTGTGATGGTCACCGGCAGCCACAACCCGCCGGACTACAACGGCTTCAAGATCGTGCTGGGCGGCGAGACACTTTCCGGCGAGGCGATCACCGCGCTTTACCAGCGCATCGAGGCCGACGATCTGGCCGAAGGCCAGGGCAGCGTGCGCCAGGACGACCTGCGCGACGCCTACCTTGAGCGCATCCTCGGCGACGTCAAGCTGGAGCGCCCGCTCAAGGCAGTGGTCGATTGCGGCAACGGCGTGGCCGGCGAGCTGGGACCCAAGCTGATTGAACGGCTCGGCGCCGAGACCATACCGCTGTTCGCCGAGGTCGACGGCAACTTCCCCAATCACCACCCCGACCCGGGCAAGCTCGAGAACCTGCAGGACGTGATCCGCAAGGTAAAGGAGACAGGCGCCGATATCGGCTTGGCCTTCGACGGCGACGGTGATCGCCTGGGCGTGGTCACCCCTAGCGGCAAGCTGATCTATCCCGATCACCTGATGATGGCCTTCGCCGAGGACATGCTGTCGCGCAATCCCGGCGCCCGGGTGATCTTCGACGTCAAGTGCACCGGCAACCTGGCGGGCGTCGTCGAGCGGGCCGGCGGCACGCCGGAAATGTGGCGCACCGGCCACTCGCTGATCAAGGCGCGCATGAAGGAGACCGGCGCGGCACTCGCCGGCGAGATGAGCGGCCATATCTTCTTCCAGGAGCGCTGGTACGGCTTCGACGATGGCCTCTACGGTGCCGCCCGGTTGTTGGAGATCCTGTCCAAGCAGGAGGAGGACGCCGACGCCTTCTTCGCCCGCTACCCGCAGGATATCGGCACCCCCGAGATCAACGTGCACGTGACCGACGAGAACAAGTTCGACTTGGTCGACAAGCTGGCCCGTGAAGGCGACTTCGGTAACGATGGCGTCAAGACCACCCTCGATGGCATCCGCGTCGACTACCCCGACGGCTGGGGCCTGTGCCGCGCCTCGAACACCACCCCGGTGCTGGTACTGCGCTTCGAGGGCAAGAGCGACGCGGCCCTCGAACGCATTCGCCACTGTTTCGCCGACGCCCTGAAGCAGGTCGACCCGGCGCTGACGCTGCCGAGCTGACGGCGGCGTTTTCGACTCCTTGAGGAAGGACCATGACCGAAACGACTCGTGACCCACGGCTGGTAGTGGAAGTGCTTTCCGAGGCACTTCCCTATATCCAGCGCTTCTCCGGCAAGACCGTCGTCGTCAAGTACGGCGGCAATGCCATGACCGAAGACACCCTGATCGACTCCTTCGCCCGCAACATGGTGTTGATGAAGGAAGTGGGGATCAATCCGGTGGTGGTGCACGGCGGCGGGCCGCAGATCGGCGATCTGCTGGGCAAGCTGAAGATCGAGTCGCGCTTCGTCAACGGCATGCGAGTCACCGACTCGCAGACCATGGACGTGGTGGAGATGGTGCTCGGCGGGCTGGTCAACAAGGGCATCGTCAACCTGATCAACCAGTGTGGCGGCAAGGCGATCGGCCTCACCGGCAAGGACGGCGCCCAGATCCGCGCGCGCAAACTCAAGGTGGAGCATAAGACGCCGGAAATGACCGCTCCCGAGATCATCGACATCGGTCACGTGGGCGAGGTCGAGCACGTCTCCACCGACCTGATCGAGATGCTCGCAGAGCGCGATTTCATTCCGGTGATCGCGCCCATCGGCGTCGATGCCCAGGGCCACAGTTACAATATCAACGCCGACCTCGTGGCCGGCAAGGTGGCCGAGGCATTGGGCGCTGAGAAGCTGATGCTGCTGACCAACGTCGCCGGCCTGATGAACGCCGAGGGCGAAGTGCTTACCGGGCTGACCACCGCCCAGGTCGACGCGCTGATCGCCGACGGCACCATCCATGGTGGTATGCTGCCCAAGATCCGCTGCGCGTTGGACGCCGTGAAGGGCGGCGTGAGAAGTGCGCATATCATCGACGGCCGTGTGCCCCACGCCACGCTGCTGGAGATCTTCACCAATGCAGGTGTCGGCACCCTGATCACCGATGCCGAGCAGCAAGGGAACGACAGCGCCTGAGGCCAACCGCCCTGAGCCACTCCAATAACCAGAAGACAAACATCGACATGACGCAGGCAACGCAACCAACCAGCCGGCGCGAGCAGATCCTGCAGTCGCTCGCCCTGATGCTGGAGGAGGACAGCGGCAAGCGCATCACCATAGCGGCGTTGGCACGCCAGGTGGGCGTCTCCGAAGCCGCGCTATACCGCCATTTTCCAAGCAAGGCTCGCATGTTCGAGGGCCTCATCGAATTCATCGAGGAGACGCTGTTCGAGCGCATCAGTCGCATTCTCGAGGACTTCCCCGAGGCTGTGCCGCGCTGCGGTCAGATCCTCACGCTGCTGCTGGCCTTTGCCGAGAAGAACCCCGGCCTCTCGCGCCTGCTCGAAGGCGACGTATTGACCGGCGAGACCGCTCGGCTCAGGCTGCGCATCCATCAGCTCTTCGAGCGCCTGGAAACCCAGCTCAAGCAGGTCCTGCGCGAAGCGGAGCTGCGCGAGCGCCGCCGCACCGTATTGACGGTGTCGGCCACCGCCAACATGCTGATCGCAGTGGCTGAGGGGCGCATATCGCAGTACGTGCGCAGCGACTTCCAGCGCCGCCCCACCGAGCATTGGGACGACCAGTGGGCGCTGCTCTCGTCGCAGTTGATGCGCGCGCCTATCACACAGAGCGCGTAGGCCAACCGCCGCATGCAAAAGCCCCGGTTCACTGAACCGGGGCTTCGTCGTTCGGCTTGAGGTGCCGCTCAGGCTGCCAGGGCATCACCCAACTGCTGGCGAATCTTCTTCATGGCGTTCTTTTCGAGCTGGCGTATACGCTCGGCGGAGACGCCGTAGACGTCAGCCAATTCGTGCAACGTCGACTTGTCATCGGCCAGCCAGCGCCGCTGGAGAATGTCGCGGGAGCGCTCGTCCAGCGCCTCGAGGGCCATCTTGAGGCGACGGTTCGCGTCGTCCTCCCAGTCACTGTCCTCGAGCTGTACGGCAGGGTCGGAGCCGTCATCGTCCAGATAGTGGACAGGCGACTGGTAAGCGGAGTCCTCGTCTTCGCTCGGAGAAGCGTCGAAGCCGGCGTCGTGAGCCGCCAGGCGCCCCTCCATCTCACGCACCACCTCGGGCTTGACGTCGAGATCGCGGGCAATGGCGTCGACCTCGTCGTTGTTGAGCCAGGCCAGGCGCTTCTTGGCGCTGCGCAGGTTGAAGAACAGTTTGCGCTGGGCCTTGGTGGTGGCAATCTTGACGATGCGCCAGTTGCGCAGCACGAATTCGTGGATTTCGGCCTTGATCCAGTGCACGGCGAAGGAGACCAGGCGCACTCCCTGATTGGGATCGAAGCGCTTGACGGCTTTCATCAGGCCGACGTTGCCTTCCTGAATCAGGTCGGCCTGGGGCAGGCCGTAGCCGGAGTAGCTGCGCGCAATGTGCACGACGAAGCGTAGATGCGACAGCACCAAGCGACGCGCCGCCTCCAGATCGCCCTCGTCGTGCAGGCGGAAGGCGAGCTCGCGCTCTTCCTCGGCGGTAAGCATGGGAATGCCATTGACCGCCTGAATGTACCCGTTGAGGTCATGCCCCGGCGAGAGCTGACCCACCGGCAGAAGACTGGTGCTCATTGCGGGTTGTCTCCTTGAGAAACCTGATATGCCTTTTCAACCGCCTGATTAGACGGGCGATAACCGATAATGTTCCCTTCTTCCTCAGCGTGGCAGATGCCGATCGTGGTCGCTAGCGCAGCGACGTGACAGGGTGTCGCAGCGCGGCTCCCTTGTCGGGGCCGAACCTCCGCGGCTCCTTATCGCGGCCTAACCTCCGCGAGGTGGCGGCTCACGGCGATCCAGGCACCCAGCCAGCCCAATAGTGTACTGCACAACAGCAGCGTTGCCGAGCCCTCCGGCCCCAGGCGAGGCAGGGCGAAGGTAGCGCCGTAGCTGGCCGCAAGCGCGCTCACCGGCACTGACAGCCACTGGTTGCCGAGCCCCAGCAGCCCCCAGGCAAGCAGGCCGCCGCCGAGCCCGTACCAGGCACCGCTGTAGAGGAAGGGGCGACGCACGAAGGCGTGGGTGGCCCCGATCAGCATCACCACCTCGATCTCCTGGCGGCGACTCTCCACTGCCAGGCGAATGGTATTGCCCACGATAAGCAACACGCCCAGGCCGAACAGCACCGCCAGCGCCAGCACCAAGCGACTTCCGAGCTCGGCCAAATGGCGCAACCGCTCGAGCCAGGCCAGGTCGAGGCGAGCCTCATCGATGCCGGACAGGCTCTCCAGCGAATCGGCAAGCCGCCGCACCGCCTCGGGAGCCGGATCGAGAGGCATCACCACGATGCTGACCGGCAGCGGATTGTCCTCGAGCCGACCGAGGGCATCGGCCAACCCCAGCGCCTGCTGGAACTCGGCCATGCCCTCGGCGGCACTGATCAGCCGGGTGCGCGCCACACCCTCATGTGCCGCCACCGCCTCGTCGATGCGCCCGGCCTGGGCCTCGTCAACGCCGTGGGATAGATAGACGGTAAGCGTGGCGCTCTCCTCGAGTTCGGCATCGAGCAGCCGCGCGCTATCCAGCGCCAGCCACAGTGCCGCCGGCAGCACCAGGGCGATGGCGATGGCGAGCATGGTGAGCAGGCTGCCTATGGGCGCGCGCAGCAAACGGCGGGCACTGGCGAGGCACATGGCGCGATGGTGGCGTAGCCAGCCGCGAAAGCGGCTCGATGAGCGAGTGCGCTGGCTGCGGGCACCGCGAGGCGGGGCGGGCGGCTGCCGACTCATGCAGCCTCCTCGTCGGCGATCAAGCGCCCGTCGCGCAGACGCAGCACGCGATGACGCAGGCGGGCGATCAACGCCAGGTCATGGCTGGCGATCAACACCGTGGTGCCGATGCGGTTGAAGTCCTCGAACAGGGCCATGATGTCGGCCGAAAGCTGCGGATCGAGGTTGCCGGTGGGCTCGTCGGCCAACAACAGCGAGGGCTTGTTGACCACTGCCCGGGCGATGCCGACGCGCTGCTGTTCGCCCCCGGACAGTTCGATCGGCAAAGCCTTCTCGCGGTGCAGCAGCCCCACCTTGTCCAGCGCCGCCCTCACCCGCCGGGCGGCCTCGCGCGGGTCGACGCCGCGGATCTCCAGCGGCAGCGCCACGTTATCGAAGATAGAGCGATCGAGCAGCAACTGGTGGTCCTGGAACACCACACCGATCTGGCGCCGATAGAACGGCACCTGGCTGGGATGCAGGCGACCGATATCGTGACCGGCCACCAGCACCCGCCCGCGGGTCGGCCGTTCCAGCAGCATGATCAGGCGCAACAAGGAACTCTTGCCGGCCCCCGAATGGCCGGTGAGAAAGACCATCTCGCCACGCTGCACGCGGAAATCGATGTTGGCCAACGCCTCGAAGCGTCCGCCGTAGCGCTTCCCCACATGCTCGAAGAGGATCATGGCGCGGCGGCGGCTCCTTCATCGCCCTGGTCGAAGAGTGCATCGACGAAGTCACGGGCCTCGAAGGGGCGCAGGTCGTCGAGCCCCTCTCCCACGCCGATGAAGCGAATCGGCGTACCCAGCTGCTTGGCCAGGGCAAAGATAATACCGCCCTTGGCGGTACCGTCGAGCTTGGTCAGGGTGATACCGGTGACCGGCACCGCCTCGTTGAAGGTATTAGCCTGGGCCAGCGCGTTCTGGCCGGTGCCGGCGTCGAGCACCAGCATCACCTCATGGGGCGCGCGGGCGTCGAGTTTGCCCATCACCCGATGCACCTTCTTGAGCTCTTCCATCAGGTGCCCCTTGTTGTGCAAGCGCCCGGCGGTGTCGGCGATAAGCACGTCGATGTTACGCGCCTTGGCTGCGGCCACCGCGTCGTAGATCACCGAAGCGCTGTCGGCGCCGGTATGCTGGGCGATGACCGGCACCTTGTTACGCTCACCCCACACCTTGAGCTGCTCCACCGCGGCGGCACGGAAGGTGTCGCCAGCGGCCAGCATCACGCTATGCCCCTCGCGCTGGAAGCGCTGGGTCAGCTTGCCAATCGTGGTGGTCTTGCCTACACCGTTCACACCCACCACCAGAATCACGAAGGGCCCTTCGCCCTTGGCCGGCAGCGCCAGCGGCTTGGCCACGGCGTCGAGCATCACGGCGAGCTCGTCCTGCAGCGCGCGATAAAGCGCCTGGGGATCCTTGAGCTCCTTGCGTGAGACGCGTTCAGCCAAGCGGTCGATGATCTCCGTGGTCGCCTCGATGCCCACGTCGGCCATCAACAGCTGGGTTTCGAGATCTTCGATCAGCTCGTCATCGATCTGCTTCTTGCCCAGGAACAGCCCGGCGATGCCTTCGGTGAGGTTGGCGCGGGTCTTGCCCAGGCCGGAGCGAATACGCGAGAACCAGCCCTTCTTCTCGGCGCCGGGCTTCTCCTGCAGCGGCATGCGCGCGGATTCCGGCTCAGCTTCCGGCGGCTCGGGCTCGGGCTCGGCGGCTGGTGGCTCGGGCGCCAGCGCCTCCTCGCGCAGTACCGCGTTCTCCTCCTCCTGATCGACCTCGTCGAACGCTTCGGTCCGCTCACGCGCCTCGTCCGCCGCCGGCCCGGCCATGGCGCTCTCTTCGTGGCGCGGGGTGTCGACGACATCGGGCTCGGCGGGCGCCGCTTCGTGGCCAACCGGCTCAGCCGCGGCCTCGCTCGCGGTGGAGCCCTCTTCAGACCGCTCCGCGCTTACGCCCTCCTCTTCGGGCTGGGTCGGCTGGCGCCCTTTCTCTTTCAGCTCGTCCTGCTGCTCTTCCTGCTTCTTGCGCTTGAAAAAACCGAACATGGGGGAATTCAGCCTCACGGGTGAATGATCGCTACATCCTAACACCGCGCATCATGACTGTGGACAAGCCGACGGGTACAATTCGGACGCATGACACGTCGCCGCTCCACCTCTCGTTCACGCTCCGGCACTCGCTCGCCCCAAGGCAGCGGCCGCCTGCGCATCATTGGCGGCGAATTCCGCCGCCGGCTACTGCCGGTGCTCGACAGCCCCGGCCTGCGCCCCACGCCGGACCGGGTGCGCGAGACCCTGTTCAACTGGCTGGCCGCAGCCACACCGGGCGCCCGGGTGCTCGATCTTTTCGCCGGCACCGGCGCCCTGGGCCTGGAGGCGCTCTCCCGCGGTGCCGCCACGGCGCTGTTCGTCGAACGCGACGGCCAGGTCGCTCGAGCGCTTGGAAATAATCTCGACACACTGGGCGCTACAGAACGGGGCCGGGTGCATGACGGCGATGCCCTAGCCCTCCTGGCGGCAGGCCCAGTTGGGCTCGCCCCCTTCACGCTGGCCTTTCTCGACCCGCCATTTCGCCAAGGCCTGGCCGAGCCCTGCTGCGAGCGTCTCGAGCAGGGCTGGCTGACGCCGGACGCCTGGATCTATCTGGAGACCGAAACGGCGCTCGAGGTGCGCGTTCCCACCACCTGGTCGCTGCATCGCGAAGTGCGAGCCGGCGACAGTACCGGACGACTCTACCGGCGCCTGACGGCACCAGGCATCTGATACGGGCCGTCGCCGTTCGGCTACTCTTGCCCAGCCGCGGCCCACGGCGTTACGCTGCGCAACGGATTTCAGCGCGGGCAGGGGCCCGCCCCGGCAGGATGTCATTTCAGGAGAACACGATGAGCACCGAACTCTTCAACCGGCTCGAACAGAAAGTGGCCAGTGCCGTCGAGGCCCTGGAGCTGCTGAAGATGGAGGCCGAGGAATTGCGCGAGGAAAACAGCCGGCTGAAGCAGGAGCGCGAGGAGTGGGAGCGCCGCCTGACCGCGCTGCTGGGCAAGTTCGACGAGGTGGAAACCGAAAGAGGCTGAGCCCTCCCGCCTGCCTCACAGCCGACGCGACATCAGGATCGCATCTTCCCTGCTCGCGTCGGCAACCTCATCCAAGGGCGGGTAATAGCCGCGCCGCCGTCCGTCTTCGCCGAAACCCGCGCGGCGGTAGAGGTGGATAGCGGCCTCGTTGCCCACCCTGACCTCGAGCAGTAGACGTTCGCTGCCCCACCGCCGACACTGCTTCAACACTGCACCGAGCAACGCGGCGGCAAGGCCGCGCCGACGCATGGCGGGCGCCACCAGCATAGCCTGCAGCTCGGCCTCGAAGGACAGCCTGGCCACCACGGCATGCCCCACCAGCTCTCCCGCCACCTCGGCCCCCAGCACGCAGCCGTGCTCATCGTTGAGAGCGGCCTCGAGCTGGCAGCGCGACCAAGGCCGCGCCTGGCAGCGTTCCAGCGCCGCCAGACACTCCAGATCGCCTGCCTCAAGCTGGCGTACGCCGACCTCAGTCATCGGCCTCGCCGTCACGCTCCGACCAAGCCCACCGCCACTCCAGCAGGGTGGGCCACAACTCGCGCTTGACCGCGGCGCTCTGCGCCAGCTCGGTCAACGCGGGCCCTTGCCAGCCGGGCAACCCGAGCAGCTCGACTCGCCCCTCGCGCATGTCTAGCAGGCGTTCGAGCGTGTCGTCCTGGCCGAACACCAGCACTCGCTCCGGCGACCAGCCGCGCCGTCGCGTGCCCTCGACGAAGGCCTGTAGTCCTTCGCGTGCCTCTTCCAGCGGCGCCTCGACCGGCAGGTTCTCCATCGGCGGCCAGCGATACGCCTCGAACGCCAGCGGCGGTTCGATGTCGATCGCGGCTGCCTTGAATAGATTGCCCAGCAATTGCCCCTGGTTGGCGTCCAGTGGCGCCACCTGCGGCACGATCACCAGCCAGCGCCCCCCCAGGCATGCCACCTGCAGGACGAAGCGCAGCGGCTGCTGGGGCGGCTTCGCTTCCGCGGGCAAGGCGGTCTCGTCTGTCGACGACGGGGCCTCTTCGCTAGAGGGCGAGATACCCAGCATTTGTCGAGCGCGCCGTGGGGGTGTCGACCGCGGCGGCTCTGCCGGTGGCGGCCCGGGCGGCGCCTGGCGGGCCGCGCTATCGGCTTCGTCCAGCAGGGCATGCAGGCGCTCCGCTGGCGGCGAAGCAGCAGGCCGCTCGGGCAGCTCCCATTCGCAGGCCTCGGTCGGCCGGGCATGGGGCAGCCGATAGCGCGCCACCCAGGCGGTCAATCCCATCGCCTCCAGGTACTGGAGGCGCTGCGGCTCGGTGGTCACGCGCCGGCGCCGCGACAGTTGGGTGAGTCGGGCCGGGCTTCGCCGCGGGCGGCCCACTCCTGAGGCGTATAGAGATGCAGGGCCAGGGCATGCACCGGCCCTGCCAGCTCGTCGGCGAGCAGCGCATAGAGGCGCTGATGGCGTTTCACCGGCATCAGCCCCTGGAAGTGCCCCGACACCACCGTGACCTTGAAATGGGTTTCGGAGTTGGCGGGCACAGCATGACGATGGCTCTCGTTCTCCACCGCGACAAAGGTGGGCTCGAGGGCCTGCAGCTTCTCTTCGATGACGGCCTGGATGCTCATTCGGGCTCCTCGATCATGGGTGTGAGGTTCATTGTACTCGCTTGCTCGACGACTGCACCTGGGGGGCCTCCTCGGCGTCGTTCGCCCGGGCAGCCTCGGCCAGTCGCATTCGCGCCAGGCTGGCGGCCAGCGCCAGCAAACAGGCCAGGCAGCCGACCCACAGCGTGGCCTGCACCGGGGCATTGGCCGCCATGAAGGCGCCGACCAGAGCCACGCCGAGCGACTGCCCCACGGTGCGCGTCGTGCTGAGCACGCCCGAGGCGCTGGTGCTCAGTTCGAGCGGCGCGCTGGTCATCATCTCGCGGTTATTGGGCGGCTGGAACAGCCCGAAGCCAATGCCGCACAGGGCCGTACGCCACAGGCTGTCCAGCACGCCGGCATCATGCGGCAGCATGGCCAGCGAGGCGAGCCCCAGCATCAACAGCACCAGCCCCAGACTCGCCATGACGCTGGGATTCACGCGGTCGGCCAGGCGACCGGCAATCGGGCCGACCAGCATGATAGCGAGCGGCCAGGGCGTGAACAGCCAGGCGGTGTGCAGCGGAGAGAAGCCCATTTCCTGCTGGTAGAGAAACGACAGCGCGACGAAAGCGAGCCCTTGGCCGACGAAGGCCAACCCCGAAGCGGAGACCGCCAGGCGAAAACGCGGCACCTGAAACAGCCGCGGCGGCAATAGCGGATGGCTGGCACGGCGCTGTCGGCGCAGGAACAGCGAGCCCGCCACCACGCTCAGCGCCAGCCAGGCCAACGCCTGCCACAGCGGCGCGCCGTGACCCAGGGTATCCATGGCCAGGAAGAAACTGCCCAGCATGACCACCGAGCCCAGCGCACCTCGGCCGTCGAAGCCCCCGCGCCGGCCCTTCTCGCGGGGTAGCGCGCGCCATGCCAGCCACAGCGAGACGAGACCCAACGGCAGGTGCAGCGCAAACAGCCAAGGCCAGCTCACTACCGACAGCACCAGCCCACCCAAGGCCGGGCCGGCGGCATAGCCGCCCGCCACCACCAAGGCGGAGAGCCCCAGCGCACTGCCCAGCAAACGCGTGGGAAAGATCGAGCGGTAGAGCGAAGGGCCGATGGAGAGCGTAGCCGCCGCTCCCAGCCCCTGCAGCGCACGGAACACCAGCAGCCATTCCAGGCTACGCGACAGTGCAGCGCCCAGCGAGGCCAGCACAAAAAGCCCGAGCCCGGTCACGTAGAGTCGCCGACGGCTGATCATTTCACTGAAGGAGGCGCACACCAGCAGGAAGGCGGCGCAGACGATCTGAAAGAGATTGGTGACCCAGACCGTTCTGGCGGCGGAAACCTCGAGATCGCGCGCAATGGAGGGCAGCGCGATGTTGATCATAGTGACGTCCACCACGGCCATCAGGGTGCCGAGGATCAACGCCAGCACCGCCAGGCGTCGTTCGGGCCCCGGCAAGCCGTCGTCGCCAGGCCGAGTGGAAAAGAGTCGGCTCATCCTGTTTCCATCACTGCAGGGTACGTAACGAGAAGACCGGCCGCAGCCGGTTCTCGCATCTTTAAGAACGGAAAGGGCCCGATTTGCGTTGCGAGCGAAGAGAGCCCGCTTTCCGCCGGAGCGCAGCAACCGGAGTTTACAGCCTGCTAAATGAGGATTGCGACGGTTCGACGCCTCGACACCGCCGGGGAGCGGGATATCAAGCGCAGCAGCAAATCGGGACTTTCCTCAGTCCTGGTCGGTTTCCAGCAGTAGCGAGTCATCGACTTCTGAGATCTCCAGCGCCGTCTCATCGTCGAGGTCGATCGCCAGGTAGCTGTGCTCGACCTGCAGGAAACGCTGGAACAGCGCCCAGTCTATGGCCTCGGGCCACTGCCGCTCGTCCTCTTCCCAGGCGCGCAGCTCGGTCTCGAGAATCTCGAGATAGCGCTCGCGCACGAAGGCTTCCAGCGCCTCCGGGGTGTCCATCTCGGGGATGAGGTAGACGGTGCTTTCACGTTCGACGTCTGCCAGGGTGAGGTCGTCCTCCCCCATGGTGGGTTCCAGCGCGTTGATCCAGTCCACGAAATGCCGGGTAGGCCTGACGCTCAGGGCGGAGCGGTTGAGCAGTTTCATCGCGGTCTCCTCGACGTCGAAACGGTGATCATTATGGGCGCTAGTGCCGCCGCTTACCAATACTTCCGCCGGTTCGGAATAGAGAAGCCCGGGCTTGCTCCGTCAGAAAAGGTAACGCGACGGGGGAATGCCGAAGAGGAGGTCCGGCGCCATGGATGGCGCCGGTAGCTCCCAGGGATGGGCTCGGTGCGCCTCCTCGAAGGCATGTCCCCCGTCGCTTCAGCGGCTTGCCTGGCCGAAGCGCAGCCCCTTCATTCCACTTCAGGACGCATGGCCGGGAACAGCAATACATCGCGGATCGAGGCGCTGTCGGTGAATAGCATGACCAGGCGGTCGATACCGATGCCCTCACCGGCGGTCGGCGGTAAGCCGTACTCCAGCGCGCGCACGTAGTCGGCATCGTAGTACATCGCCTCCAGATCGCCCGCCTCCTTCTCCGCCGCCTGGGCGCGGAAGCGCTCGGCCTGATCCTCGGCGTCGTTGAGCTCCGAGAAGCCATTGGCAATCTCGCGACCGCCGACGAAGAACTCGAAGCGCTCGGTGACGAACGGGTCGCGGTCGTTGCGTCGCGCCAACGGGCTCACCTCGGTGGGGTATTCGGTAATGAAGGTCGGGTCCTTGAGGCGATGCTCGACGGTCTTCTCGAAGATCTCGATCTGCACCTTGCCCAGGCCCCAGCCATCCCTGACTTCGATATCCAGACGCTCGGCGATCTGCCGTGCGGCGGCCTCGTCGGCCAGCGCCTCGGCGTGAATGTCCGGATTGAACTCGAGGATCGAGTCGAACACGCTGATGCGCTTGAGCGGGCGGCCGAAGTCGTATTCGAAGGTCTCCAGCACTTCTCCATCCGCATTGCGCACGGTATTGACCACCGTGGTGGTGCCCAACACCTTGAGCGCGATGGTGCGCAGCATCTCCTCGGTGAGGTCCATCAGGTCGTGATGGTTGGCGTGGGCCTGGTAGAACTCGACCATGGTGAACTCGGGGTTGTGGCGCGTCGAGAGCCCTTCGTTCCTGAAGTTGCGGTTGATCTCGAAGACCTTCTCGAAGCCGCCCACCACCAGGCGCTTGAGGTAGAGCTCCGGCGCGATGCGCAGATACATGTCGATGTCGAGCGCATTGTGGTGGGTGACGAAGGGCCGCGCAGTGGCACCACCGGGAATCGGCTGCAGCATGGGGGTCTCCACCTCCATGAAGCCGCGCTCCTCGAAGAAACGACGCATGGCGCTGATCACACCCGCGCGGGTCTCGAACACCTTGCGCGAGTCAGGGTTCATGATCAGGTCGACGTAGCGCTGACGATAGCGAGCCTCCATATCGGTCAGGCCATGGAATTTGTCCGGCAGCGGGCGCAGGCTCTTGGTCAGCAGCTTGGCCTCTTCCATCATCACGTAGAGATCGCCCTTGCCCGACTTGTGCACCGGGCCGCGGCCGGCCACGATATCGCCGATGTCCCAGCCCTTGATATCCTCGAGCGTCTCTTCCGGCAGCCCCTTCTTGTCGACATAGAGCTGAATGATGCCGCTGGGGTCCTGGATCACCAGGAACGGACCGCGCTTGCGCATGATGCGCCCGGCCACCGCTGCCGGGCGGTTCAGCGCTTCGAGCTCCGCCTTGTCCTTCTCGCCCAACTCGGCCGTCAGTTCGGCCGCCAGGCTGTCGCGACGGAAGTCGTTGGGGAAGGCGCTGCCGCCGGTCTCGGCGGCGCGCTCGCGGCGTGCCGCCAGCTTGGCCCGGCGCTCGGCGATCAGGCGATTGTCGTCGGTCTGGGGGCTGTCCGGGGAAGAGCTCTGATTGGCCATGTCGTTACCTGTTAAGAATTTCGCTACGGGCGGCGAGCCCCGAGCCACGGGCGCAAGCGGGCTGGCTACGGCTCGCGACTCGAAGCCCGAAGCTACAAGCCTTGTTTCAAGCTGGCTTCGATGAAGGCGTCCAGGTCGCCGTCCAGCACCCGGTCGCAGTTGCTCGTCTGCACCCCGGTACGCAGGTCCTTGATGCGCTGGTCGTCGAGCACGTAGGAGCGGATCTGGCTGCCCCAGCCGATATCGGACTTGGCATCCTCCGCTTCCTGCTTGGCGGCATTGCGCTTCTGCATCTCGTGTTCCCACAGCTTCGCCTTGAGCTGCTTCATGGCGAAGTCGCGGTTGGCGTGCTGGCTGCGCTGGCTCTGGCAGGCCACCACGATACCGGTGGGCTCGTGGGTGATACGCACCGCGGAATCGGTGGTGTTGACGTGCTGGCCGCCGGCGCCGCTGGAGCGGTAGGTGTCGGTGCGCAGGTCCGCCGGGTTGATCTCGACCTCGAAGTTGTCATCCACCTCCGGCGACAGGAACACCGAGGCGAAGGAGGTGTGACGGCGGCCGCCGGAGTCGAACGGGCTCTTGCGCACCAGGCGGTGCACGCCGGTCTCGGTGCGTAGCCAGCCGAAGGCGTGGTCGCCCTGAACATGAATGGTAGCCGACTTGATGCCCGCCACCTCGCCGGCGGAAACCTCGACGATCTCGACCTTGAAACCGTGGTGTTCACACCAGCGCAGGTACATGCGCAGCAGCATGTTGGCCCAGTCCTGGGCCTCGGTGCCGCCGGAGCCGGCCTGGATGTCGAGATAGGCGTTGTTGGCGTCCATCTCGCCGGAGAACATGCGCCGGAACTCGAGCTTCGCCAGGCTTTCCTGGAGCCCGTCGAGCTCCTTCTGTACCTCGGCGACGGTGTCCGCGTCTTCTTCCATCTCAGCCAGCTCAAGCAGGTCGCGGCTGTCCGCCAGGCCTTGATCGAGCGCGTCGATGGTCTCGACGATGATCTCCAGCGATGCACGTTCCTTGCCGAGCTTCTGGGCGTAGTCGGGGTCGTTCCAGACGTTCGGGTCTTCCAGCTCGCGGGAGACTTCCTCTAGCCGATCCTTGCGTTCGGCGTAGTCAAAGATACCCCCTCAGGACGTCTGTCCGCTCGGACAGGTCCTTGATGAGGTTGTGAATGGGGTTGGTTTCCAGCATGGGCTCGCTCGCCTGAGTCGCTATGGAAGAACGGCCGCCACGGCACGGGCCGGGGCCCGTGGCAAAGGCAGCACGGAAAAGGCAGTTATTGTAGCGAACTCGCCGCTACGGCGCATCCTCACCCACCGCGTCTGTCAGCGATCTCCTACAAGTGGACTGGACAAAGTCGCACGCTACCATCATGGTTAAATCGACTAGGATTACTTAGATTGGTAGTGGAAACACCATTCAATAACAAGACACAAGGAGAAACATTCTGATGAGCCTCGCATCTCGCTTGCGCCCTGCGCTCCGCACCACCGCCCTCATGGCCAGCCTTGCCGCCCTGCCCCTGCACGCCGACACGCTGCGTATCGCCATCATGGGCGAGCCTGCCTCCCTCGACCCGCACAAGATCAGCGGCGTGTGGGAGAACGACGTGGCAGGCGATCTCTTCGAAGGGTTGGTCACCGAGGCCGCCGACGGCGAGCGCATCCCCGGCGTGGCCGAGTCGTGGGAGATCTCCGAGGATGGTACCGTCTATACCTTCCAGCTTCGCCAGGATGCTCGCTGGTCGGACGGCAAGCCGGTCACCGCCGAGGATTTCGTCTTTGCGTTCCGGCGTATCCTCGACCCGGCAACGGCCGCCAACTACGCCTACCTGCTCTATCCGGTGAAGAACGCCGAGACGGTCTACGAGGGCGAGGCGGAGCCCGACACGCTGGGCATCGAGGCGCTCGACGAGCATACCCTGCAGATCACCCTGGAGCGTTCGACGCCCTACTTCCTCGATCAGCTCTCGCACTACACCGCCTATCCGGTTCCCAAGCATGTGGTGGAGGAGCACGGCGACCGCTGGTCGCGGCCCGACAACCTGGTCTCCAACGGCCCATTCAAGGTTCAGCGCTGGCAGTCGCAGACGCGTATCGAGGCGGTGCGTAACGAGCACTTCCATGCGGCCGACAGCGTCGCGCTCGACGAGGTGGTCTACTTTCCCATCGAGGAGCGCAACACCGCCCTGAACCGCTTTCGCGCCGGTGAAATCGACATCGCCCGGGAGTTTCCGGCCCAGCAGTACGACTGGCTGCAGGACAACCTGCCGGAAGCGACCCACACGGCACCTTACCTGGGCATTTACTACTACGTGCTCAACTCACGCGAGGGACACCCCACGGCCGACCCGCGAGTTCGCGAGGCCCTGAGCCTGGCCGTGCGCCGCGAAGTAATCACCGAGCAGATCCTGGGCACGGGCGAGGAGCCGGCCTACAGCTTCGTTCCGCCCGGCGTCAGCCATTACGAACCGGCGACGCTCGATTTCGCCGATATGTCCCAGGATGAGCGCATGGCACGTGCCCGCGAACTCATGACAGAGGCGGGCTACAGTCCCGACAATCCGCTCCAACTCAACCTGCGCTACAACACCAGCGAGGATCACCGCAAGGTGGCCATCGCCATCGGCGCCATGTGGGAGCCGCTTGGCGTCGAGGCCGACCTGTTCAATTCCGAGGTCGCGGTGCACTACGCCGACCTCAGGCAGGGTAAGTTCGACGTGGGCCGCGCAGGCTGGATCGGCGACTACAACGACGCCCAGAATTTCCTCAGCTTGCTGGAGGGCGGCGTGGCGAACAACTATGGCGCCTACGCCAACGAGGAGTTCGATACGCTGATGAGCGAGGCCGCCGAGACCCAGGACCTCGATCGGCGCGGCGAGATCATGGCCGAGGCCGAACGCCTGGCGCTCGAGGACAACGCTACCTTGCCCATCTACTACTACGTTTCGCGCAACCTGGTGAACCCCGCCCTGCAAGGCTGGGAGAACAATATCGAGGATATCCATCGCTCGCGCTGGGTCTCCTTCGAGAATTGACCTCCCTTCACGCCTGATAAGGCCCCGGGCAACCGGGGCCGGGAGACACCATGCTGCTTTACGTCTTCAAACGCCTGTTTCAGGCCATTCCTACCCTG
>NZ_JAAQTO010000028.1 GCF_011742165.1 Billgrantia bachuensis
ATCGTCATTACCCTGTCGTTCTTTCTGATGCATCTGGCACCGGGGGGACCGTTCGACGGCGAGCGCCAACTGCCGGCCGAGATCGAGGCCAACCTGCGCGCGGCCTACCACCTCGACCAGCCTGTATGGCGGCAGTATCTGATCTATCTGGGCAACCTGCTGCAGGGGGATTTCGGCCCTTCCTTCCGCTACAAGGACTTCACCGTCACCGAACTGATCGCCCAGGGTTTTCCGGTCAGTCTCGAGCTGGGCCTGTGGGCCATTGTCCTGGCCATCGCACTGGGGCTTCCGCTCGGCATCGTGGCGGCGCTACGGCGCAATACCGGCGTCGACTACCTGGTGATGGGCACGGCGCTGGCCGGGGTCGCCATTCCCAACTTCGTCATTGCGCCGATCCTGGCCCTGGTCTTCGGCGTGCTGCTGGCGTGGCTGCCGGTGGGCGGCTGGAACGATGGCCACTGGCGCAACATGGTGCTGCCGGTGGTGGCGCTGTCGATCCAGCAGATCGCCTATATCGCCCGCATGACCCGGGCCAGCATGATCGAAGTGCTGGGTAGCCACTTCATACGCACCGCCCGCGCCAAGGGCCTGTCGGAGCGCGAAGTGATCTGGCGCCACGCGCTGCGCCCTTCCCTGTTGCCGGTGGTCTCCTACCTGGGGCCGGCCATCGCCGGGATCATTACCGGCTCGGTGGTGATCGAGCAGATCTTCGGCATTCCCGGCATCGGGCGCTACTTCGTCCAGGCCGCGCTGAATCGCGACTACACCCTGGTGATGGGCACGGTGGTGTTCTACGGCATCCTGATCGTGCTGCTCAACCTGATCGTCGACCTCCTCTATTCCGCCCTCGACCCGCAGATCCGCTATGACGACTGAACATACGACGACCCACCCGGGCGCCGGCGACCTGCCGGTGGGCGACAGCCTGGGACGCGACGCCTGGCGCCGCCTCAAGCAGAACCACGCCGCCATGGTCAGCCTGGTGCTGCTGACCCTCATCGCAGTGGCCTGCCTGGCGGGCCCCTGGCTCACGCCCTGGGGGCTCAACGAGGTGGACTGGGCCGCCTTCAACGCACCGCCCAGCCTCGCCGACGGCCATTACGCAGGGACCGACGCCAACGGCCGCGACCTGCTCACGCGGACGCTCTTCGGCGGCCAGATCTCGCTCTCGGTGGCCGTGGTGGCCACCTTCGTCTCACTGGTGATCGGCGTGATCTATGGCGCCGTAGCCGGCTATCTCGGGGGGCGCGTCGACAACCTGATGATGCGCTTCGTCGACATCATGTATTCGCTGCCGTTCATGTTCCTGGTGATCCTGCTGATGGTGGTGTTCGGCCGAAACATCCTGCTGATCTATGCCGCTATCGGCGCCGTCGAGTGGCTCGATATGTCACGCATCGTGCGCGGCCAGACCCTGGCGCTCAAGCGGCGCGAGTTCGTCGAGGCAGCCCGCGCCCTGGGCGTTCGGTCGCGCACCATCGTCATGCGCCACCTGATTCCCAATACGCTGGGGCCGGTGATCGTCTATGTCACGCTCACCGTGCCCAAGGTGATCCTGCTGGAGAGCTTCCTGTCGTTCCTGGGGCTCGGCGTACAGGAGCCAATGACCAGTTGGGGCGTGCTGATCAGCGAGGGCGTGGACATGATGCAGAGCGCCCCCTGGATGCTGCTGGTGCCGTCGATCTTCCTCGCTGTCACCCTGCTGTGCCTGAATTTCCTCGGCGACGGGCTGCGCGACGCCCTCGACCCACGCACCCGCTAACGGAGGCCTGCATGTCTCAGCCACTACTGGAACTCGATCGCCTGCAGGTCGACTTCGAACTGCCCCATGGCCGGGTGCCCGCGGTCAAGGAGGTCAGCTTCTCGCTCCATGAAGGCGAGACTCTGGCGCTGGTGGGCGAATCCGGCTCGGGGAAGTCGGTCTCCTCCACCGCCATCCTGCGTCTGCTGCCGGAATTCGCCTCGACCCGGGGCGCCATCCACTGGCACGGCAGCCAGGGCAGGGAGGAGCTGCTCGGCGCCACGCTAAAGCGCATGCGCCGGATTCGCGGCAACGAGATCTCGATGATCTTCCAGGAGCCCATGACCTCGCTGAACCCGCTGCAGCGCATCGGCCGCCAGGTACGCGAGGTACTCGACAAGCACACCACGCTGCGCGGCCAGGCGGCGAAGCGGCGTGTAATAGAGCTGTTCGAGCAGGTCGGCATTCCCGAGCCGGAGCGGCGCGCAGCGAGCTACCCGCACGAACTCTCCGGCGGCCAGCGCCAGCGTGTGATGATCGCCATGGCGCTGGCCTGCGAGCCGCGGCTGCTGATTGCCGATGAACCCACCACGGCGCTGGACGTTACCGTCCAGGCGCAGATCCTGACGCTGCTCAAGGACCTGCAGCGCCAGTACGGCATGGCCATCCTGTTCATCACTCACGACCTGGGCATCGTCCGGCACTTCGCCGACCGCGTCTGCGTGATGCGCGATGGCGAAGTGGTCGAAAGCGCTCCGACACGGGAACTGTTCGCCTCGCCCCGGCATGACTACACGCGCATGCTGATCGACGCCGAACCCCATGGGCGCAAGGCGCCGGTGCCGAAGACTGCCCCGGTGATCATGCAGGCGCACGACCTCAAGGTGCGCTTCGCCATCAAGAAGCGCCTGTTCCGACCCAGCGACTATTTCGAGGCCGTGCGCGGCATCGATCTGACCATTCGCCAAGGCCAGACGGTCGGCATCGTCGGCGAGTCGGGCTCCGGCAAGTCGACGCTGGGCCGTGCGCTGCTACGGCTGCTGGCGAGTTCGGGTGACGTCTGCTTCGAGGATACCGACCTGACCCACCTCGACAGCGGCACGCTACGCCCGCTGCGCTCGCGCATGCAGCTGGTGTTTCAGGACCCGTTCGGCTCGCTCTCGCCGCGCCTGACCGTGGGCGAGATCGTCAGCGAAGGCCTGCGCGTCCATTACCCGGAACTGACCCGCCGGCAGCGCATCGAGCGCGTAATCGAGGCGCTGCAGGAGGTCTCGCTGGACCCCGCCACGCGACAACGCTACCCCCACGAATTCTCCGGCGGCCAGCGCCAGCGCATCGCCATTGCCCGGGCACTTGTGCTCAAGCCGCGTTTCCTGTTGTTGGACGAACCCACCTCGGCGCTGGACCGTTCGGTGCAAGCGACGGTGATCGAGCTGCTGCGCACCCTGCAACACAAGCACGACCTGACCTACCTGTTCATCAGCCACGATCTCGCCGTGGTGCACGCGCTGGCCGACACCGTGCTGGTGATGAAGGAGGGCCGCGTGGTCGAACAGGGCGAGACCGACGCACTATTCCGCTCGCCCCGCGAAACCTATACCCGCGAGCTGATACGCGCGGCCTTTCTCGACCAGGCGGCGTAGGAAAGATGCAAAGCAACAGGCCCGGCATGCGCCGGGCCTGGGAAGTACTAACCACAGAGGGCTTCGATACGATCAGAAGCGGTAGGTCAGCTGAGCGCCGAAGCCATGGGCTTCGTTCTTGTAGTCGGAAGCATAAGTGGAGGTCACCGGCGGCGTACCAGAGAAGCTGTCGGTGCGCTCCTGCTCGACCTGGGTGCCGCGCTCGGTCAGGTAGGAGTATGCGAAGTCCACAGTCAGGTTCTCGGTAGGCGTCCAGCCGGCACCGATGGAGAAGATCCGCCGGTCGTCGGAGGGAATCCGCACGCTGCGATACTGATCGCTCGTCGGTGTAAAATCGAGTGTCACACCGGCACGCAGCGCCAATTGAGGATTGAGCTGGTATTCGCCACCTACGCCATAAGCCCAGGCATTGGAGTAATTCTGTACCTCGCGGGTGATCTCGGGAATGCTCTCGCCTTCGATCAGGATCTGGTCGAACCGGCTCCAGCGGGTCCAGGAGGCGCCCAGCATCAGTTTGAGCCTGTCGCTCATTTGCTGAGTCACGGAGAAATTGACGGTTTCGGGTGTCGTCAGGTCGAGCGAGGCGTTGTCCGTGACTTCTACGCCGACATCCTGTGCGACGGCGCGGAAGTCCCCCGTTAGGTTGTAATCAACCTTGGAGCGATAGGTTAGGCCAAGGGTAGTTTCCGGCACTGGTTGGAAGATGACCCCGAGATTGTAGCCCCAACCATCATCGTCACCCTCGACGCGGGAGTCCGCTTCGGTATACACCGGCGCACCAGGCGCCCCGCCTATCAACACCGGGACCTGACGATGCAATTCACCTTCGACACGGTTGTAGGTAATACCCGCCCCGACCGACCACTGCTCATTGAAGCGGTAGGACACGGTAGGCTGAGCGCTCATTACCTTCAACTCGGTGTAGTTGCCCAGGTTGCGCCCCAGGAACCCGTCTTCGTAGTCGGTCTTGGAACCGAAGGGGGCATATACACCAAAACCGAAGGCAAGTCGGTCGTTGACGGGATGGGCATAGAAGGCGAAGGGAATTAGCGTGCCGGGCACCATGTCTCCGTCGGTCGTGCCCGAAACAGGCACCCCCACTCCTCCTGTCAAGACGCTACTGCGAGTCGCTTCGGCATTGCTGATCTCGCTATTGACGTTCAGATAGGTCCCGCCCGCGGTCAACTGAGCGCGGTCGAGGAAGGACATGCCCGCCGGGTTGCCGAAAACGATGGTCGCGTCGTTGATGTTGGAGCTCCGACCCGCGTGGCCATAGCCCTGGCCGCTGACGCTCTGTTCGTTGATCTGATAACCGCCGGCGTTGGCCTGGCTGGCGAAGGCGGCGGCCGCGATGGCCACGGCCCAGGTGATCTTGTTGAACTTGTTCTGCATGTCTCGACGTCCTCTTCCAGATGCGAGCTGGAGCTGGTTATTTGTTCCGCCCTCCCCGGAGCGGTGCCCTACCTGGTCAGTTTTCGCCAAACATCCGTTCGGTTCAAGGCCAAACGTTCGTTTTAATGCGAGATTTACTAATACTTTAGTTTCAATCTGCCCTAAGTCATTGAACTTTTTCATTGTGCAATGCAGCATCTCTCACTCACGGACCCCGCTAGACGCATTGACCCGCTAGGCAGGCATAGAGGTAGCACCTGCTAAGCTGAAGAACATATGGCAGAAGGAGAGAAAGCCATGCCCAGACTCAACGGCGTACTGGAGACCGCGCTCTACGTCGACGACATGGATCGGGCGCGGGTCTTCTTCGAAGGTGTGATGGGGCTCGAGCCCTTCAATGCCGACCATCGCTTCACTGCCTACGATGTCGGCGCCGGCTCGGTGCTGCTTTTGTTCCTGCAGGGCGAGACGCTGGAAACCGTGGTGCTGCCCAATGAGATGGGTACCATACCGCCCCACGATGGCAAGGGACGAGTGCACGTTGCCTTTGCCATTGCCAAGCCAGAGCTCGCCGCCTGGGTGCGTCAACTCGACGACCACGGCATCGCCATCGAAGGCCGCACCCACTGGCCCCGTGGCGGCGAGAGTCTCTATTTCCGTGACCCCGACGGACACTTGATCGAGCTGGCAACTCCAGGCGTCTGGCCCAACTACTGACAGAGCTATGCCCGTCACATTGCCGAGCGCAGCCACTTTTCAGCTCACGCCCATGTAGCGGCCGGGCTTGTGGTTAAGGGCAACGATCAGGTTGAGCGCCACGGCGCCCAGCACCGATAGCCCGACTCGCTCGGGCGGCAGCACCAGGAAGGCGACCAGCATGATCAGCCCATCGATGCCGAGCTGCACGTAGCCGGCACGCAGGCCGTAGCGCCCCTGCAGGTAGAGCGCGAGGATGTTGATGCCGCCGAGGCTGGTGCGGTGACGAAACAGCACCAGCATGCCGATGCCGATCAGGCTGCCGCCCATCAGCGAGGCGTAGAGCGGATTGAGGCTATCGAAAGCGACCCACTGGCCGGTCAGCTCCGAGAACAGCGACACCAGGGCGATGGCACCGAAGGTGCGCAGCGTGAACGACCAGCCCATGCGCTTCACCGCCAGGTAGTAGAACGGAAGGTTGATCAGGAAGAACCACACGCCGAAGCGCCAGCCCGTGGCGTACTGCAGCAGGAAGGCCATGCCGGCGGTACTGCCGGTCAGCAGCAGCGCCTGAGTATAGAAGCTCACCCCGAGCGCGACGAACAGTGTGCCCACCAGCATGGCCATCACGTCCTCGTAAGGGCGATGGGGGTCGGTGGGGAGGTCTTGTGGATCCATGCGGAATACCTTGCAACTGGCAGGCGATGTTCGATTGGCCGCACCGGCCGGGCTTGTAGGTCGACCGCTGGGTAGGAAGCCGGATTCTAACGGGGTCGAGGGCTCGTCACCTTGACTCAGCTCAGCCGCAGGTATCGCGGCCGCCCCGGCGATCAGCGACCAATCGGCTCGGCATACTCCACCATCAACTGCAGCGACTCCTGCCCCCGCCAGCGATTGCGATTCAGCCGGTAGGCACAGCGCAGCCTATCTCCCAGGGCGAAGGCCGGCAGCTCGCCGGGCGTGAGGGCACGAAACCAGATCGCCTTGAGACTCGTCGGCCCGGTGGAAAGAAGCATGGAGAGGTGAGTACCGTCGGCACCGACGGAGCGCATCGACTCGACCAGGAACTCCCCCTCGAACAGCGGCGCATCGAATTCTCGACCGTAGGGGCCCAGTGCCTCGAGTTCGCCCAGCGTGGCCAACTGGAACTGCTCGGGCGAAAGCGTCCCGTCGGTCAGCACGTGGGGAAACAGCTCGACCCCGTTCAACTGCTCGCCCACCGCCTGCAGGAAAGCCGCTCGGAAGGTCTCCAACTGATCGACCGGCACGCCAACCCCGGCCGCGCCACGATGACCGCCAAAGCGCGGCAGCGCCTCCGGGGCGAGGTCAAAGGTGCGCTGCAGCGCCTCGCGCAGGTGCAGCGCCTCGATGGAACGCCCCGAGCCGGTGAGCATACCGGGAGCCGCCGCCGGTGTCAGAACCAGCGCGGGACGGCCATAGGCCTGTACCAGGCGCGAAGCGACGATGCCCTGCACGCCCGGGTGACCGCTGTCGAGGAACACGACGAGTGCCGGCTGATCGGACTCGAGTTGCGGCAAGGCCAACGCACGGGCTTCCTCCACCATCTCCGCCTCGATCGCCTTGCGTGACTGATTGTCGTCATCGAGTGTCTGCAAGTGGCGTATCGCCGTGGCATCATCGGCTGCCAGCATGAAATGCAGCGCCGCGTAGGGATCGTCGAGGCGTGAGCGAGCGTTGATGCGCGGCCCCATCTGGAAGGCCAGGGTCTCGGCGGAGAACGGCACGCTGTCCTCACCCAGACGTGCCGCCATGGAGCGCCAGCAGGCGGCCTCCATGCGATTGATCAGCGCCAGGCCGTGGCTGACCACGGCGCGGTTGGCCGGGCTCGCTCCCAGTGACACGCAATCGGCCACGGTGCCCAGCGCCACGTAGGAGAGCCAGGCGGAGAGCTTGGGCGTGGCCTCGGGCAATGCGCCCCATTCGACCAGCACGCTGCGCGCCAGCGACATCGTAAGCCACGCCACCATGCAACCGGCAATGGTGCGGTCGGGGTAGCCGCAGTCGTCTCGCGTCGGGTTGACGGTGGCATAGGCCGAGGCCGGCGGCCCTTCTATCGGCAGTGCATGGTGGTCACTTACCACCACGTCGATGCCCGCCGCCTTGAGCCGGGCAATACGCGGCTCATCGGAGCTGCCGCAGTCAGCGGTAATCACCAGGCTCGGCCTCGGCGTCAGCTTCAGCGTACGCTCGACCAGCGGCAGGCTGATACCGTAGCCGTCATGGATGCGGTGACCAATCAGGCTGTGCAAGCGCGATTCCGGCACGCCAAACAGTTCCACCAGGGTACGCCGAATGACCACGTGGGAAGTGATGCCGTCGACATCGTAGTCGGTGAGGATGCCGATATGCTCACCATCCACCACGGCCTGAGCAATACGCTCGGCGGCACGACGGCCGTCGGCCAGGCGCTCCGGGTGTTCGAGGTAGCGCAGGCTGGGCTGGGTCAGCGGTGCCAACTCGCCCTCGTAGCCGGCCAAGCGGCCAGCCAGTACGCGGGCCTGCAGCTCGGTCAGCCCCTCGGCGAGAGCGCGGGCATAGAGTGCCTCGTTGCGTGGGCGCAGCAGCAGCCTTGGCTTGAGGCGGGCGTGCAGGTCGGGCGGCGCGGTCACGTCCAAGCGTGGCTCCTGTTACATGAGGGGGGGGGTTGCGGCCAACTTACGGAGATTGCGGCGCGGCTTCTCGAGCTGGCCTCGATGCGGGGGCGCCGGGCATCGCCCACCGCTCGGGCTAGCCCGCGGCAGGTCGACGAGGAGGCGCTGTGAACCCATCCCTGGGCGCTACCGATGCCATCCCTGGCATCGGACCCCCTCAGCGACCTGCCCCCGGCGCCGCTCATCTTGGCGCTCCCAGTCTCGTTCCAAATTACTCCGCGGGAGCGAATTCCAGCAGCACATCCCCCTGGCCTACCGTATCGCCGGCGTTGAAGTGGAAGCTTTCCACGTGGCCGTCGGCGGGGGCGGTCATGGTGTGTTCCATCTTCATGGCTTCCATGACCATCAGCGGCATGCCTTTCTCCACCTTCTGACCGGCTTCCACCAGCAGCGCGACCACGGTGCCGTGCATCGGCGCGGTGAGGGTCGATTCGGCTTCGTGGTGGCCGTGGTCGATGGCGTCGATACGGCGCCAGAACAGACGGGTTTCGCCACGCGGATCGACCATGACGACGACGCTACCGTTGCGCCGGGCCTGCAGCCGGCGGCGGTGGCCGTTGAGGGTAACGGCCACGGCGTCGCCTTCCAGATGCTGCAGGCGGGCGGTGAGGGTCTCGCCGCCGATGGTCAGGTCCCATGGGTCCGCGCCGCTGGCCCGGGTGCCTTCCACGACCACCACGCTCGCTTCGTCCTGCACATGGGCCGGGTCGCAAAGCGAGATGCGGATGGTGTGCGGGGCGTTGAGGCGGAAGCCGTCGTGGCGGTCCCAAGGGGAGTCGCTCTCGCACTCGCGGGCAAGCTGGTTGAGGCCGATCAGGGCGGCGCCGGCGTACTCCTCGGTGGTGTACTGTTTGGGCGCGAACAGGGTAGCTTCGTTCTTCTCGATGAAGCGGGTATCCAGCTCGCAGGCCTTGAACGCGGGGTGCGTGGCCAGCCGCTGCAGGAAGGCGCGGTTGGTCACCACGCCCTGCACGTCCAGCGCGGCGAGCGCGCGGTTGAGGGTGGAGAGCGCCTGGTCGCGGTCGTCGCCGTGGACGATCAACTTGGCGAGCATGGGGTCGTAGTGCATCGAGACCGCGTCGCCGGTTTCCACGCCGCTGTCCAGGCGCACCTGGCGCGGGTCGAGTCCGGCGCCCTTGAGGTCCATGGCGAAACGCTCGAGCTTGCCGGTGGCAGGCAGGAAGTCCTGCTCCGGGTCTTCGGCGTAGAGGCGCGCCTCGAAGCTGTGGCCGGTGATGGTCAGCTCCTCCTGCTTGAGCGGAAGGGCTTCACCCATGGCCACGCGCAGCTGCCACTCGACCAGGTCCTGGCCGGTGATCATCTCGGTGACGGGGTGCTCCACCTGCAGGCGTGTGTTCATCTCCATGAAGTAGAAGGAGCCATCCGCATCCAGGAGGAATTCGACGGTCCCGGCGCCCACGTAGCCGATCTCCTTGGCGGCGCGCACGGCGGCTTCGCCCATCTCGCGGCGCAGCTCGGGCGTCATGCCGGGGGCGGGGGCTTCCTCGAGCACCTTCTGGTGGCGGCGCTGCACCGAGCAGTCGCGCTCGAACAGGTAGACGCCGTTGCCATGGCGGTCGCAGAACACCTGCACTTCGACGTGGCGCGGCTGGGTCAGGTACTTCTCGATCAGCATGCGGGTGTCGCCGAAGGCGGCCTGGGATTCGCGACGGCAGCCGTCCAGGGCGGCCTGGAACTGCTCAGGGGCTTCCACCACGCGCATGCCCTTGCCGCCGCCCCCGGCACTGGCCTTGAGCAGCACCGGGTAGCCGATCTTGTCGGCCTCGGCCTTGAGCAGGGCGTCGTCCTGGTCGTCACCGTGGTAGCCCGGTACCAGCGGCACGCCGGCGTTGGCCATGCGCGCCTTGGCGGCGGACTTGTCGCCCATGGCGGCAATCGCCGAGGCAGGCGGGCCGACGAAGGTGATGCCGGCAGCATCCAGCGCCTCGACGAAGGCGCCGTTCTCGGAGAGGAAGCCGTAGCCGGGATGAATGGCGCCGGCGCCGGTGCGCTTGGCGGCTTCCACCACGGCTTCTACCTTCAGGTAGCTCTCGCGTGCGGCGGCCGGGCCCAGGCGCACGGCCTCGTCGGCTTCGCGCACGTGGCGTGCGTTGGCGTCGGCGTCGGAGTACACGGCCACGGTGCGCAGGCCCATGGCGCGGGCGGTGCGCATCACGCGGCAGGCGATCTCGCCGCGGTTGGCGACCAGCAGGGTGTCGAAGGGCGTGGTGCGGGAATCGTGGGTCTGACTCATGAGCGGCGCTCCGAGGAATTCGTGTTGTCGTCGGCCCAGGCGGGGCGGCGCTTCTCGAAGAAGCTGGTCAGGCCTTCCTGACCTTCGGCGCTCACGCGCAGCTCGCTGATCACGCGGCAGGTGTGCTCGCGGGTGGCCTTGCTGTCGGCGTCGCGAGCCACTTCGGCGAGCAGCGACTTGGTGGCGCGCTGGGCCTGGGGCGAGCCGGCCAGCAGGGTCTCGATCATTTCACTCACGGCCTCGTCGATATGATCGTGGCCGACGATCTGGTGGGCCAGGCCCAGTTCCAGCGCCTTGTCGGCGTCGATCACCTCGGCGGTGAGCGCGTAGCGGCGCATCTGACGCGAGCCCAGGGCGCGCTGCACGTAGGGGCTGATCACGGCGGGCGAGAGACCGATCTTGACCTCGGAGAGGCAGAACTTGGCCTTCTCGGAAACGATCACCACGTCGCAGCAGGCGGCCAAACCTACGGCCCCGCCGAAGGCGGCCCCCTGCACGCGGCACACGGTGGGGCAGGGCAGGGTGTCCAGGCCGTGCATCAGCTGCGAGAGCTTGCGCGAGTCGGCCAGATTGCCCTCGAAATCGTACTCCACCATGCGCTTCATCCAGTTCAGGTCGGCGCCGGCGGAGAAGCTCTTGCCCTCGGAGCCCAGCACCACCACGCGCACCTCGCCGTGGCGAGCGGCGTCGTGGAGCTTGTGGAGATGCTCGTTGAGCTCGGCGATCAGGCTGTCGTCGAAGGCGTTGTGCACCTCGGGACGGTTCAGCGTCAGCCGGGCGGCGCCGCGATCGTCGATGTTCAGGTTCGAATATGTCTGTGTGGTCATGTCACTGTCCTGATGGCTGCGAGCCCGAGGAAGAGTGCGGCTGCGCCGCTATAAGAGGGAAGAACGGCGCTGCGCGCCTTGAAGAGGGAAGAACCCCTATCTTGCCTTCCTTCTTCTGTATTCTTCACTCTTACATCTTCTCTCTTCCTTCTTACCTCTTCCTTCTCGCGCAACGCGCGGCTACATCCGGAAGACGCCGAACTTGGTTTCCTGTACTTCCGCATTCATCGCCGCGGCGAGCGACAGCCCCAGCACGTCGCGGGTCTGGGCCGGGTCGATCACGCCGTCGTCCCACAGCCGCGCGCTGGCGTAGTAGGGGTGGCCCTGGTGCTCGTACTGCTCGCGGGTGGGCTGCTTGAAGGCTTCCTCCTCCTCCTTACTCCACTCGCGGCCTTCGCGCTCGTACTGTTCGCGCTTGACCTGGGCCAGCACGCCGGCGGCCTGTTCGCCGCCCATTACCGAAATGCGCGCGTTGGGCCACATGAACAGCAGGTTGGGTTCGTAGGCGCGGCCGCACATGCCGTAGTTGCCGGCGCCGAAGCTGCCGCCGATCAGCACGGTGAACTTGGGCACCTTGGCACAGGCCACGGCGGTGACGAGCTTGGCGCCGTGCTTGGCGATGCCTTCGTGCTCGTACTTGGAGCCGACCATGAAGCCGGTGATGTTCTGCAGGAACACCAGCGGGATCTTGCGCTGGGCGCACAGTTCGATGAAGTGGGCACCCTTCACCGCGGATTCGGAGAACAGCACACCGTTGTTGGCGACGATACCCACCGGGTAGCCGTGGATGTGGGCGAAGCCGGTGACCAGGGTGTCGCCGTAGTAGCGCTTGAATTCGTCGAAGTCGGAGTCGTCGACGATACGGCCGATCACCTCGCGCACGTCGAACGGCTTCTTGAGGTCGGTGCCGACGATGCCGTAGATCTCGCTGGGGTCCAGCCGCGGGGGCTTGGGCTCCTGCATCTTGAGCTGGCCGCGCTTCTGCCAGTTCAGCCGCGACACACAGGCGCGGGCGAGCTGGAGGGCGTGGGCGTCGTTCTCGGCGTAGTGGTCGGCCACGCCACTCTTCTTGGCGTGCACGTCGGCGCCGCCCAGGTCCTCGGCGCTGATGCTCTCGCCGGTAGCGGCCTTCACCAGCGGCGGGCCGCCGAGGAAAATGGTGCCCTGCTGCTTGACGATGATCGACTCGTCGGCCATGGCTGGCACGTAGGCGCCGCCCGCGGTGCACGAGCCCATCACCACGGCGATCTGCGGGATGCCTTCGGCTGAGAGGGTGGCCTGGTTGTAGAAGATGCGCCCGAAGTGGTCGCGGTCGGGGAACACTTCGTCCTGGCGGGGCAGGAAGGCACCGCCGGAGTCGACCAGGTAGATGCACGGCAGGCGATGCTTGCGGGCGATCTCCTGGGCGCGGATGTGCTTCTTCACCGTGAGCGGGTAGTAGGTGCCGCCCTTGACGGTGGCGTCGTTGGCGACGATCACGCACTCCACGCCACTCACACGGCCGATGCCGGTGACTACGCCGGCGGCGGGTACGTCGCTTTCGTATACCTCATGGGCGGCCAGCGCCGAGAACTCGAGGAAGGGCGAGCCTTCGTCGATCAAGTGGTCGATGCGGTCGCGCACGAACAGCTTGCCGCGGGATTCGTGCCGGGTGCGGGCCTTCTCGCCGCCGCCCTGGCTGATCGCCGCGGTCAGCTCGCGCAGTTTCATCACCTCGTGGCGCATGGCCTTTTCGTTGGCCTGGAAGCCGTCGCTGCGCGGGTTGACCTGGGTGTTCAAAATCGCCATCGGGGCTCCCCTTACTTGGACTCGTTGAAGAGTTCGCGGCCGATCAGCATACGGCGGATTTCACTGGTGCCGGCGCCGATCTCGTACAGCTTGGCGTCGCGCAGCAGGCGCCCGGTGGGGTACTCGTTGATATAGCCGTTGCCACCGAGCAGTTGGATGGCGTCCAGCGCCACCTGGGTGGCCTTCTCAGCGCAGTAGAGGATCACGCCGGCGGCGTCCTTCCGGGAGGTCTGGCCGCGATCGCAACCGGCCGCCACGGCATAGAGATAGGCGCGGCAGGCGTTCAGCGTGGTGTACATGTCGGCGATCTTTCCTTGTACCAGCTGGAACTCGCCGATTGACTGGTCGAACTGCTTGCGCTCGTGGATGTAGGGCACCACGACATCCATGGCGGCCTGCATGATACCGATGGGGCCGGCGGCGAGCACGGTGCGCTCGTAGTCCAGGCCGCTCATCAGCACGCGCACGCCTTTGCCTTCCTCGCCCAGCACGTTCTCGATCGGCACTTCGCAGTCCTGGAATACCAGCTCGCAGGTGTTGGAGCCGCGCATGCCGAGCTTGTCGAGCTTCTGGGCGGTGGAAAAGCCCTTGAAGTCCTTCTCGATGATGAAGGCGGTGATGCCCTTGGAGCCGGCTTCCGGGTCGGTCTTGGCGTAGACCACCAGCACGTCGGCGTCGGGGCCGTTGGTGATCCACATCTTGTTGCCGTTGAGCACGTAGTGGTCGCCTTCGCGACGCGCACGCAGCTTCATCGAGACCACATCGGAACCGGCGCCCGGCTCGGACATGGCCAGCGCGCCAACGTGTTCGCCGCTGATCAGCTTGGGCAGGTACTTGGCTTTCTGTTCGGCACTAGCGTTGATCTTGAGCTGGTTCACGCACAGGTTGGAGTGCGCGCCGTAGGAGAGACCCACTGAGGCGCTGGCGCGGGAGATTTCCTCCATGGCGATGCAGTGCGCCAGGTAGCCCATGCCGCTACCGCCATCCTCTTCCGGCACGGTGATGCCGAGCAGGCCCATGTCGCCGAACTTGCGCCACAGATCGTTGGGGAACTCATTCTTCTCGTCGATCTCGGCGGCGCGCGGGGCGATCTCGTCGCGGGCGAAGGCATTCACATGGTCGCGCAGCATGTTGAGTTCGTCATCGAGGCCGAAGTCGAGGGGCTTGTAGGACGTGAACATGGCGGCGGAACTCCCTAGTGTCAGTGGTAGACCAGCTGTCTGGTGATGCGGGCCGCGCAGGCGCAACCCGCAGTGCTATTTACGAATGGTACTAGACTAGGCGAGGTTTACGTTAACGTAAAGTGCAGCTTCCGGGGGTGCGACGAATGTCGAAGATGGAGAGCGGGAAGGGACGTAGAACAGGGGCTAAAGGGAAGCGTGGCAGAAGGTTGGGATGGGCGCCACCGGTCGGTATGGCCGGTGGCGCAGCGCCAGGCTCAGCTTGACTCAGCCCAGCCACATGGCGAGCTGGTGGTAGATGGGGATGCCCACGATCACGTTCAGCGGGAAGGTAAAGCCGAGCGAGGCCAGCATCGCCAGGCCGATGTTGGCCTGGGGAATGGCGGTGCGCATGGCGGCCGGGGCGGCAATGTACGAGGCGCTGGCAGCGAGGGCGGTGAGGATCATCAGCGAGCCGGTCGGCAGGCCCAGCAGCAGCCCGACCGCGAGACCGGCCATGGCCAGCGCGAACGGCGCTGCCAGGGCGAAGGTAAGCAGGCGCCAATGGAACCAGGGAATCGGGCGCAGGGTTTCCGCCGCGGTCAGGCCCATCTGCAGCAGGAACAGGGCCAGCACGGCATGGAAGGCGCCGGTGAGCAGGTCGGTGACGTTGGCGCCTTCGGCAGGGCCGTACATGGCGCCGATCACCGCGCCGCCGGCCAGCAGGATCACGCCGCGGTTGGTCAACGTCTCGTGCCAGATGCCTTGCAGCGCTTCGCTGGAGTCCTTGCCCGAGTGGCGGCGAAACAGCGCGATGGCGACCATGATCGCCGGTAGCTCCATCATCACCAAGTAGAGGGTGACCTCGGCGCCGATGGGCAGGGCGCGGCTTTCGGCGAAGGCCAGCGCCACGGCAAAGGTGCCGGCGCTGACCGAGCCGTAGTGGGCGGCAATGCTGGCGCTATCGGCCGGCGATAGCCGTACCAGGCGACGCAACACCGGCATCAGGGCCAGCGGGATCAGCCCGCCCAGGGCGGCTACGGCGAGCAGTTCGGGTATCAGCGACCAGCTGAGGTTGCCGTACAGGGACATGCCACCCTTGAGGCCGATGGTCAGCATCAGCAGCAGGCTCAGGGTGTCGTAGGCGGCCTTGGGAATGGTGAGATCGGATTTCACGACGCCGGCGAGCAGGCCGAGCAGGAAGAACATCACGACGATGTCGGGCATGGGCTCTCTTCTTCTGGAACGCAATGGCAAGGTAGTCGCGGATTGTGAGGAATGCCTGGTATTGATTCCAATTGAATGTCATGACAATTAGTATAGATATTTATCTATGAAAGCTGTTTCGGAGCTGCGCCGTGAACGTACGCCATCTGACGTTTCGCCTGCTGCAGGTGTATGTTGCCGTGGTGCGAACGGGCTCGGTCAGCGAGGCCGCACGGCAGCTTCACCTGACCCAGCCCACCGTTTCCCAGCAGCTCAAGCGGCTGGTCGAAGCAGTAGGGGAACCGCTGCTGCAAAGCGGCCATGGGCGATTGACCACAACGCAAGCAGGCCAGGAACTCTACCGCGCCAGCCGCGAGGTGCTGGGCCGCTTCGACGACTTCCAGGATTACCTCACCGCACTGCGCGGCGGCGAGCGGGGGCGCTTCAGCATCGCCCTGGTCAATACCGCCCAGTACGTCCTGCCGCGCCTGCTCGGCCCCTACAGCCAGGCCTTCCCCGATGTCGACGTGACCCTGCACATCGGCAACCGCCGCCAGATGCTCACGCGCTTCGAGCGCCAGGACGACGATCTCTACGTGTTCAGCCACCCGCCCTCGCTGGCCCATGCCCTGGCCGGCCGCTTCCTGCGCAACCCCCTGGTGGTGGTCGCGCCACAGGGGCACCCCCTGGCGGATCGCGACCGTATCGCCATGAGGGAGCTGCTTGGGGAACGCTTGCTGCTGCGCGAACCGGGCTCGGCGACGCGCATGATGTTCGAGGGCTGGCTCCAGGAGCATGGCCTGTCGCTGGGCCCCACGCTGCAGATGGCCAGCAACGAGGCGATTCGTGTCGGCGTGGCGGCCGGGCTGGGCCTGGCCGTGCTATCCGAGCACGTGCTGCCACCGGAACACCCCGATATCGCGATCCTCCCAGTGACCGATTTCCCCATCGAGAGCCACTGGCAGTTCATCGTGCGCCGCGACCGCCGCCTGCCCCATGCCGCGCTGGGATTCCTGCGCTTCGCCTCGGAGCATCTCGACGAGTGCGTGGAGCCGCGCTTCGTGGCCAATGAGTTGGAGGTGATGCTGGGGCGGCGGTTGGAAGACTCCTCATGAAGGTCTCAGGCAGCTTGATCCTGCGACTGGCGACGATGACGCAGCGTCTTCCACAGCTGCGAGAGCAGCACCACGGCCAGCAGAGCGATGATGCCCAGCGAGATGGGGCGGGTGAACAGCACCGTCCAGTCGTTCTGGGCAATCAGCATGGTCAAGCGGAAGTTCTGCTCCGCCATGGGGCCCAGCAGCACCCCCAGCACCACGGGCGCCAGCGGGAAACCAAGCCGGTTCAGCAGGTAGCCGGCCAGGCCGAAGGCCAGCATCACGTAGAGATCCGTGACGTTGCCGTTCACGGTGTACACGCCCACCGCCATCAGCACCAGGGTGGTGGGCACCAGCAGCGCGGAGGGCATGCGCAGCACCTGGGCGAACAGGCGCGTCGCCACCATGCCGCCGAGCAGCAGCAACAGCATGGCCGTCAGCAGCATCTGCCACATGAAGCCGAATGCCACGTCGGGGGAGCGGGTGAACAGCTGCGGACCGGGTTGCAGCCCATGGATCATCAGTGCGCCCAGCACCAGTGCCGCAACCAGGTTGCCGGGAATGCCCAGCGTCAGCGAGGGGATCATGGCTGCCGCGTTGTCGGCGCTGTTGCCGGACTCCGCCGCGGCGACGCCGACCGGATTGCCGCTGCCGAAGGTCTCGGGGTCCGGCGCCTTGCGCTTGGCCTCGTTGTAGCTGAGCAGGGCGGCCAGGTTGCCGCCGGCGCCCGGCAGGATGCCCACGGCCACACCGATCAGCGAAGAGCGGCTCCAGGTACGCCAGTGGCGGCGCAGCAGGCCCAGGCTGCCACCGCTCGGCTTGGCGCGAAAACTGTCGCTGTTGAAGTAGGATTCGTTGCGCTTTTCCGCCATCTCGAGCACGGGCGGCACGGCATACAGCCCGATCAGTACGATGAGTAGCTCGAAACCGCCTGACAGATAGAGCGAATCGAAAGTGAAGCGCTCTTCCCCGCTGATGGTATCGATACCCACCAGGCCGATGATGACGCCGAGCAGGGCGCTGAGCATGCCCTTGCTGACATCCTGGCCCACCAGCACGGCGATGCTGACGAGGCCGAATACGGCCACCCAGAAGTACTCCGCCGGGCCGAACGCCAGGGTTACCTTGGCCAGCATGGGGGCCAGCGTCATCAGGGCCAGGGCGCTGACGATACCGCCGATGGCGGACGACCAGCAAGCCGTCTTCAGGGCCAGCCCGCCTTCGCCCTTGCGTGTCATCGGGTAGCCGTCGAAGGTGGTGGCGATGGCAGCGGGCGTGCCGGGAATGTTGAGCAGGATGGCGGGAATGGCGCCGCCGTACATGGAGCCGTTGTAGATCCCGGCGACTAGCCCCAGGGCAATGATGGGGTCGAAGCCGTAGGTCAGCGGCAGCATCAGGGCAATGGCCATGACCGGATTCAAGCCGGGCAGCGCACCGATCAGGATACCGATCAGCGTGCCGACGAACAGGCTGATCAGCGAGCCGAGCTGCAGGGCCACCGGGAGCGCATTCAGGAGCGATTCGAACATGAGCTGGACCCTATCTAGGAGGCGAGGAAGAACTCGACGGGAAGGGGGCGCTTGAGCACCACGGCGAACAGGGCGTACAGCAGCGTGATGAAGCCCAGGGTAATGCCCGCCACCACGGCGGGGCGCCGCTCTCCCAGCAGCACGGCCAGCAGCGTGATGAACAGGGCGCTGGTGGTATAGAAGCCGACGATCGGCAGGGCCGTGTAGTACACCAGACAGCAGCCCAGGGTTGTGGTGAAGCGCGGCGCGTGATCGACCAGGGCGGGAGCCGGGTGGGGCGTCGTGTGGCGGCCGGCGGCGGTCGTGGTTCGCGCGGCCAGCACGCTCTTCATGCCTCGCCAGATCAGGGGCAGGGAGAACGCGCCCATCAGGGTGCCGACCCCGATGGGAACGTAGGCGGCATCGGCAAAGAAGCCCTTCCCCATCCAGACGGTGGTGACGCCAATGATGAGGAAGGCAATGCCAGAGAAGAGATCTCTGTAGTTCATGGTCTTATCGATGCCTTTGCCGGTCACTGTTGCTTGAGGCCGAGGTTTTCCAGGGTCTCGCCGATGGCCTGGGTTTCCTGTTTCAGGCGTTCGCGCAGTTCTTCACCACGAACCAGGTTGAGGGTTTCGCCCTGGGCGGCGAGGAATTCCTGGAACTCCGGGTGCTCCACGGCGCGGGCCACGGCATCGGCGACCGCTTCGGCGCGCTCTTCCTCCATGCCTTCGGGGCCCAGCATCATGCGCCAGAGCACGGTCTCGAGCTCGGGATGGCCCAAGGCGGCGAGTCCGGATGCCTGGGGCAAGGCTTCGTTGTCATCGGCAGAGGTGACCAGCAGGCACTTGGCCTGGCCTTCCTCGACATAGGGCAGCACCGGCGTGATGGAGCCGCCGTAGATGTCGACGTGGCCGCCGAGGAAGTTCTGCAGGGTCTCGCCGGCACCGCCGAAGGGAATCGGGCGGGCGGTGATGTCGTAGGCTTCGAAGATCCGCTCCGCCGCCAGGCGCATGGTGCCGCCGACGCCATCGTTGCCATAGGTATACTTGCCGGGGTTGGCTTGCAGCTCGGCAAGGAACTCCTCGCCGCTCTCGGCGGGGAAGTCGGGCGCGACGCAGAGGGTATAGGCGCTCTGCGAGGTGCTGGTAATGGGGGTCAGCGTCTCGTAGGAGTACTGCACACGCTGCATGTGCGGCACCGTGGTGATGGGGCTGTTCCAGGTGGAAAGCAGGGTATAGCCATCGGGGCGCGCGCGGGAGAACTGGTTGACGCCGATGGCGCCGCCGCCGCCCGCCACGTTGAGCACGGCGACGGGCTGGCCCAGTTCCTCCTCGAGGTACTGGTTGAGCATGCGCGCCACGTTATCGGTGCCGCCGCCTGCGGGTGCCGGCACGATGAGCTCGATGGGGCGGTCCGGATAATCGGCCATGGCCGGGGTGAAGGCAAGGGCCGATACGGTGGCGGTGGTGAGGAGCAGCGTGGTTTTCATTTGTCGTACCTGTTGTTGGAGTCGTTGGGACATGGGGCGGGCATCGAGGCCCGCTTCAGGCGTTTTGCTCGCCAAGGGTGACGCGATAGCGGAAACGCTCGGGTCGGCCATGCACGAGTCGATACTCGATGACGCGGCCCACGGGGTTGCGCGCGATGCGCTCGATGACGGCAACCGGCGAATTGGCAGGCAGTTCCAGGTGCCTGGCGCTTGCCTGGGTGGCGGTGCCGAACGAAAGCTCATCCGTCGCTGACGTGATGAGAATCCCGAACTCCTGAAGGAAGACGGGGTAGAGCAGCGGTCCCATGTCCTTGGGATCGAGCGCCAGCAGCCCTTCGAAATCGGGCAGGCGCAGGTAAACCTCCTCGAACAGCATCGGTTCGCCGGACCACAGGCGAACGCGCTCGAGCTTGATGCAGCGCGTCGCGTCCGGCTCGCCGAAGGCCAGTCGGACCTCGGCGGGCGTTTCGACTTCCTCACGGCTGAGAATGCGGCTCTCTGGAATCATGGAGCCGTCGGGATCGTCGGCATCGTGCACATGGAAGAAGCGGAACAGGTCGGCGCGAAACGCCGGCTGCTTGACGAAGGTGCCGGTGCCGCGGCGACGCTCCAGCAGGCCTTCGTCCACGAGCTGCTTCAGCGCCATGCGCATGGTGGCCAGCGCCACGCCGTACTCTTCGGCCAGGCGGTTCTCCGAGGGGATCGTGTCGCCCGGCGACCACTCCCCATTGGCGATCCGCGACGCCAACTGGTCGCGCAGCCGGGCATAGAGGGGAAGGCGCCCGTCGGCTTGGGGCATGCGCAGTGCACACATGGGTTCGTTCTCCTGGATTCGCTGCCTTGTTGCTGTCACTAAAGACCAGTGTATACTTCTAGTCAACCAGTTCTCTAGAGAACTAGACTTAAGTCTAGGCAAGGCACCCTCGAGTATTCAGCAAAGGGCCAGGCGATGGGGAAGCCGGGTGAGGAAACCAGGATGAGGAAACCAAGGTGGGAGCCAAAGTGAAGCAAGGATTCGACTGTCACGCCCATGTCTATCCGCAGGTGGATGAGATCGAGGGCTCCAACTATCGTCCGTCGCGGCCGGCGCCCTTGCATGAGTGGCAGGCACATCTGGAGGCATGCGAGCTTCGCGGTGGCGTGCTGGTGCAGCCGAGCTTCCTCGGCCACGTCAATCGTGAGCTTTTGCTTATCCTCGGCGAACTGGGGGGAAACTACCGCGGAGTGGTCCAGCTTCCCAAGGAGGCCAGCTTGACCGAGATGCGCCAGCTCGATGCGGCCGGCATCGTCGGCGTGCGCTGGAACCTGATCGAACGGCGCCGCGAACTTCCTGACCTGGATGATCCGCAATGGATCGATTTCCTCGACCGGCTGAAGGCGCTGGACTGGCACCTGGAGCTGCACCTCGAGGGAGATCGCCTGCCCGAACTCTTCCCCGCGCTGCACGAGCATGGCGTCACCCTGGTGATCGATCACCTGGGTCTGCCCGTCGAGGCCGATCCTGGCGCCGATGCCGGTTTCCGCCTGTTGCTGAAAGCCGGCCGGTACGGCCACACCTGGGTCAAGCTGTCGGCACCTTATCGCTCCCCGGTGCGCGACCTGCGCCCCCATGTGCGCGAGTTGCTGAGCGAGCTGGGGCGCGAGCGGCTGGTGTGGGGCAGCGACTGGCCCTGGACCCGCCATGAGGGCAAGCATAGCTACCGGGACACCTTCGACTGGCTGGCCGGTTGGATCGGCGATGAAGACGACCGTCGTTATATCCTGGAGGAATCGCCACAAGCTCTCTTTCGGTTGGGCGACGTTACCTGACTGGGGAAGGACCGAATGATAGAGAGGGCCCCGCCGCTCAGTGCGAGCGGCTGGGGCCTGGGGTTTTGGGTAGCCGTCAGGCGAAGGCGTCGTGACGCCGTCCTGCCGTGGCCAACCAGCCCGCAAGGTGGAGACTCAGGTCGCGGGCATCGTCGTCGGCGCCGTGAATGGCGCCCGACTTGCGCCGACGCATGAAGGGCAGGCCCATGGCGTAGAGGCCTGGCGCCACTATGCCGCCCTCGTGCCGCAGGCGTCTGCGGGCATCGAATACCGGTGCGTCCAGCCAACTGAAGTCTGGCTTAAAGCCGGTGGCCCACAGCACCGTGCGGATTTCGCCGCTGGCGAGGTCGAGCCCGAGGCAGGGCCGCTGCGGTACCCGCGTAGGGGGCAGGCGTTCCGGGGCGGGCAGGGCGTCGTGCCAGCCGTGGGTGATGGCCCAGGCATCCAGGTTCTCGAGCAGCCGCCCCAGCTTGAGGTCCGCCGCCGTGGCGTGCATGGCAAGCGAGCCTGAAAACTGCAGCTGGGTGCCGGCCAGGCCTGCCAGACGACCGACCAGACGAACGCCGCGCTCGCTCAGAGCGTTGAGGTCCAGGTCCTGCGGCTCGACGCTGCCCAGCAGCTGCGGCGAGGGCTGGCGCCGGGCGCGGGCCAGGTCGTCCACCTCGTCGAAGCGCTGGTCGAGCATTCCCGCTCGTTCCAGCCACCACTGGATGTCACGGCCGCGGTAGCGCCGCGGCAAGCGCAGGTGTTGCCCCACGGCAAGCGTCACGGGGCGGCCGCTGCGCTGGATCTCGTCGGCCAGCTGCACGCCGGTGGCCGAGGCGCCCACCACCAGTACGCCGCCCGGCGGCAACTGCTCCGGGCGACGATACGCATGGGGCGTAAGGCTTTCGATCCAGGGCGGTAGGGCCTCGGCCATGGCGGGCACGACGGGAAGCTGGCAGGCGCCGGTGGCGATCACTACCGCCCGGCAGTGCCAATTGCCCCGGTTGGTCACTACCCGGTAGCCGCCATCAGAGGGCCATACCGCTTTCACCTCGGTGCCCGTATGCAGCGGGGCCGAGAGGCCCCGTGCATAGCGGTCGAGCAAGGCGACCAGTTCCGGCACGCCCATGAAGCCTTCCGGATCCGGTCCGCCGTAGGCCTGGTCGGGCAGCCGCGTCTGCCAGTTGGGCGTGAGCAGGCGCAGCGAGTCCCAGCGTTCATTGCGCCAAGCATTGGCCACTTCGCCGCGCTCCAGGATCACATGGTCGATGCCACGTCGCGCCAGATGGTGGCTCATGGCGAGCCCGGCGTGTCCCGCGCCGATGACCACGGTGGTCACGGCCTTCATTACTTCACCTCGACCTTCACGTGGGTGGGGTTGGTGAGCAGGTCGTAGACCGCCGAGCGCTTCTGCGACTGGGCCACCAGTGCCTCGATGTCGGCGCGGCTGGCATCGGCGTCGATCTCGAACATCACGCGGATGTCGTCGAAGCCGTTGCGGACGTCGGGGTCCATACCGAGGATGCCCTGGATGTCCATGCCGCCTTCCACCATGGCCTTGACCGAGTGCAGCTGAATGCCGCGATGCTGGGCCACGGCGGCGACGCCGGCGGTGAGGCAGGCGGCCAGGCCGACCAGCACGTACTCCACCGGGGTGGGGCCGTGATCCTCGGAAGCGAACACCTCGGGGTGGTCCGCCTCGAAGGTGAAGCGTGAGCGGTGCTGCTGCGCTTCGCCCAGGCCATGGAAGTCCTCGACGGCGATGCGGCTGTGGGTGCCACGGACCCAGTCGCAGTGAGCGCGCCAGGTGAAGCGCGCGGCGGCGGGGGCCTGGGCCAGCGCCTCGCGGGCGCCCAGCAGGGCGGTGACGTTGACACCGTTGTCGATCGGTTGGGTGGCGGTGTGCATCTTACTCTCCTCGTCGTCTTGTTTTATCTCGTCAGGGGTTGACCGTCAGCGGTCAACGGCGAGATTCGGCGGGCGAGGTGTAAGCCAGCGTGGGAGAGGGCGTGGTTTTTCAGATGAGTGGTGTGGAATCCACCACGGGGGCGATGCGCTGAAAGGCCCAGACGTGGGTGACCGGCATGCCGGCCTGATGCTGGGCCAGGCGTACCGATTCGGCATCCGGGGCCTGGTAGAGGCAGAGCATGCGCTGCCGGTCGAGCGAGAAAATAGTACGCACGAAGCGCACCTGATGATTGTCCAGACACGCGGATCCGGCCTCTTCCAGGGCCTGGATCGCCTCGAAGGTCACCGCCGCGGCGAAGCGGCGCTCCACCATGACGTTGGCAGCCGCCAGGTCCGTGATACCCAGGCTGGGGGCGTCGTGCACGCTGCCGCCCCACAACGAGCTGATGTCGGCGCCGGCCTGGCGCAGGCCGATGCGTGCCGATTCCACGTCGGGGGCCTGGAAATGGCAGACCAGACGGCGTCCATCCCGTGCCAGCAAGCTCTCCTGCCATTCAATCCGATGCAGGTGGAAGCAGGGCTGGGCCGCCTCGCTCAGCGAGCGAACCAGTTGCGATTCGAGGGGGCGGTCGAAGCCGCGCTCCAGGATGACGTCGATCATGCCTCATCCTCGGCTGCGGGCTGGGCCAGAAGCGCTTGCCAGCGTCGTCGGGCCCAGCCGGCGACGGGCTCCCGTGCCAGTGCTTCGGCGGCCTGGGCATGTTGATGCCGGCCGGCCGTGTCGCCAAGGCGTCGGGCGCACTCGGCCAGCAGTGCATGGGCCAGCAACTGCTCGCTGCGACGCTCCAGCACCCGGGCGTGCTCCAGGGCTTCGGTGGCGCGATGCTTGGCGCTTTCAGCTCTCATGCGGGCAAGGTCGAGCCGGGCCGCCTGTAGCAGCAGAACGGCCAGGCGATGGCGGGCGTCGGCGTGGCGCAGGGTGACGAGAGCGACGCCGAAGGGGCCGGGGTCGTCTTCCAGGGCGTAGTGGCACAAGGCTTCGGCAGCGGCGGCATAGGGGGCCTCGCTGCCGTCGCGCAAGCGTTTGCCGAGTTCGCGCAACTGGGCGCAACGATCACGGGCCGGGGCGTATTCGTCACGCTCGAAGTCCATCAGCAGCAGTGTCTCCTGGGCCTGGAATTCGCCCAGCTTGTCGCCCATGGCCTTGCACAGGGTGCGGGCTTCCTTGAAGTAGGATTCCGCTTGATCGAAGCGATCCTCATGCAGGCTGAGCAGGCCCTGGGCCAGAGGAATGGCGGGATGGCCGATATTGTGCTGGATGGCCAGTTCAAGAGCCTGGGCCAGCAGCTCGGCCGCCTGGTGCAGGTCGCGCTCGAGCATGGCCAGGCAGCGGGCGGTTTCGGCCATGGCAATCACCTGCTCACGTCTTTCGCCGCAGCGGGTCGCGCGTTCCGCCTGCAGGGTCTGCTCATGGGCGTCGCTCCACTGACCGTGGGCCCAGCGAATATGGCTGGCCAACTGGTAGCCGAGCCGCGCATGGGCCAGGGCGCCATGCTCCAGGGCTTGCTCGGCAAGCGCGACCACTTCGCCGGCACCGGCCTCCCAATCCGCCAAGGGCGCGGCACTGTAGAGAAGGTCATGGAGCTCGAGGGCCAGGCATACGCGCCGGGTACCGGTCATGTCGTCGATCAGCGCCAAGCCTCGCTGGGCAAAGTGTTGGGCTTCTTGGTTGGCGAAGATACGCAGGCAGAAACGGCCGGCTTCGACCAGTGCCCGAGCGGCCAGTTCGATGTCGCCGCTGGCGTGGGCGTGGTGGGCCAGGCTGCTGGCCTGGTGCATGTCGTTGAGAGGCCCTTCGGCCAGCCATTCGGCAACGCGACGATGCATGGCCTGGCGCCTAAACGGGGAAATTGCCTCATACAGCTCGGTAGCCACTTCGCTGCGTGTGAAGCGCAGCCCCTGGGGGCCGGTGGTGAGCCACTGGTGCCGTTCGGCCACTTCCAGGGCCATGCCGATACGGTTGGTGTCGAGCCCCGAGACCCGACCCAGAGTGGCGGGGTCGAGCTCGGGAGCCAGCAGCGCCGCCCAGCGCATCACTTCGAGGGTATCGCCCTCCAGCACCGAGGGGCGTTCATTGTCGGTTGGGCGTGGCGGTATCGCCGTGTGGGTACTTGGCTCCAGCGGGCCTTGAGCGAGCTTGGGTTCGCGCCAAGCACGCAGCAACTGGCCGTTGAGCGGCAGGCCCGCCTCGCGAATGAGTCGCGTACCCAGCTGCAGCTGTCGTTCGGCTTCTCGCGGCCGGTGCAGGGCCAGCAGCAGACGCACCAGCCAGGCGCGTGCCGCCTCGTCGAAGGGGGCGAGGCGCACCCAGGCATGGGCGTGGGGCAAGGCGCGTTCCGGTTTATCGGCGAGTCGCCCGACCAGCGTCGTCAGCAGGTTCGTCTGGGCGCGCATGGCAGCTTCCCGCTCGGTCAGGCACCAGGCGTGGAAGTCGGGAAACCTGTCCAGCTCCAGGCCTTCCAGGAAGGGGCCGCGGTACCGACAAGCGGCATACTCGAGCACTTCGATGTCGGCCGTCGCCAAGCCCTCTTGGCATAGCGCATGCAGGTCGATCACGTCGATGTCGATGTCCGTGGTATCCAGGCTCACGCCCAGCCGGTCCGCCTTTAATCTGCTCCTGTCTGCATCGTTGACCAGGCGGCGCAGCTTCGACAGGCTCCAGCGCAGCGAGCCGCGCGGGTCGTCGGGCAATTCCCACAGCAGATCGCACAGGTGTTCACGACTCAGGGGGCGGGAGTGGCGGGCCAGATAGGCGAGCAGCGCACGGGTTTTCCTTGAGGGCGGCAGCGCCAATACCTGCCCGTCCCGAATCACTTCGAGATCGCCGAGCAGGTTGAGGGCCAGCGCATTCATGTCAGGACCCTATGGGAGAACGCTAGCAGTATAGTTCGCGATCGTACCGGGCCGTCCGACCATTTTTTTACTTCTTTGGCAGGAAAACCACGCTGGTTTACACGCCGGCTCCCTCGGCATGGGCCAACGCTGTCGGTCTACTCACCCGAGGAGACTCACCATGACCCGCTACGCCAGCATATTGGAAACCATCGGCCGCACGCCGCTGGTACGGCTTGCCCGGCTCGCCCCGCCGGACATCAACGTGCATGTGAAGGTGGAAGCCTTCAATCCCATGGGCTCGGTGAAGGACCGCATGGCGTTGGCAGTGATCGAGGCGGCCGAGCGCAGCGGCACCTTGCACCCGGGCCAGACGGTGATCGAAGCCACTAGCGGCAATACCGGTATCGGCCTGGCCATGGTGTGCGCCCGCAAAGGCTACCCGCTGGTGGTGACCATGGCCGAGAGCTTCAGCCTGGAGCGGCGGCGTCTGCTGCGCTTCCTCGGTGCCCGGGTCGTGCTCACGCCGGCCTCCGAGAAGGGCAGCGGCATGCTGGCCAAGGCGATCGAACTGGCCGAAACCCATGGTTACTTCCTGTGCCGCCAGTTCGAGAACGAGGCCAATGCCGAAGTGCACAGCCGCACCACGGCGCGGGAGATCCTCGACGACATGCAAGGGGAGCCGATCCATGCCTGGGTGACCGGCTTCGGCACCGGCGGGACGCTCAAGGGCGTCTCCCGGGTGCTGAAAGCCGCCGATCCGGCGACCCGCGTGGTGGTCGCCGAGCCCGACAATGCCCCGCTGCTGGCCAGTGGCGAGGTCCAGCCGGCAGGTAGGAGCCACACGCGTTTCCGCCCCCACCTGATGCAGGGCTGGAGCCCCGATTTCATCTCGGCACTGACCCAGCAGGCGGTGGCTGCCGGCATGGTGGACGACGTCGTGCCGGTGGCGGGAGAGGATGCGCTGCGCCTGGCCCGCGAGCTGGCCCGCAAGGAGGGCATCTTCGTCGGCATTTCTGCTGGCGCGACCCTGGCCGCGGCTTTGCAGGTGGCTCGGCAGGCGCCGGCCGGCAGCCATGTGGTCTGCATGTTGCCCGACACCGGCGAGCGCTATCAGTCAACGCCGCTGTTCGAGGGCATCGAGGACGAGATGAACGAGGAGGAGCTGGCGCTGTCGCGCTCCACGCCCGGTTGCCGCTTCGACACGCCCGCGCCCACTCCCCAGCCAACTGCCGTGCCCGCGGCACGAGTCACCGCAGCACAGGAAGCGGTGAAGGATGCTGAAGCCGAGCGCCGGCTCGATGACTGCCTGGCTCAGTCCCCGGTGGTCATGTTCGCCCTGGCCTGGTGCGAGTTCTGCTGGGCGGCGCGCAAGCTCTTCGCCCGGCTGGGGGTCGATTACCTGAGCGTGGATCTCGATTCGCCTGACTATCAGGCCGACGACATGGGCGTGCGCCTGCGTCCTGTGCTGGCGCGGCGCACCGGGGCGCCTACCATTCCGCAGATATTCATCGGCGGCGAGCCGCTGGGCGGCTGCGGTGAGCTGTTCGAGGCCTGGGCCGACGGCAGCCTTGGCGAACGCCTTGCAGCCTGTGGCGTCGCTTTCGACAGCGGGGCGAGGATCGATCCCGAACTCCTGCTGCCGGCCTGGCTGCATCCACGCTCCACCACGGCCTGAATCGGAGGAAGCCGACATGAGCTACATCGATACGATTGCCCCGGAACTGGCCGAGGGCGAGGTCAGGGAGATGTACCGGCGCCAGGAGGCCCACTTCGGATTCTTGCCCAACTATGCCCGCGTGTTTTGTCACCGCCCCGAGGTAATGAAGTGCTGGGCGGCGCTGATTGCGACTATCCGCCGGCCCATGGAGTCACGTCGGTATGAGCTGGTAACGCTCGCCGCCGCCCGGGCCCTGGGCAACACTTACTGCTCGCTGGCCCATGCCAAGGCGCTGTCGCAGCTCATGGGCATGGAGGCCGCCCAGGCCATGCTGGCGGGCGAGGCGGGGCCGCTCAGCGAGGCGGAACGCATAATGATGGAATTTGCCGCCAAGGTGGCCTGCCGTGCCCAGGAGGTCGGCGCCGAGGATATCGAAGCGCTACGGGCTCACGGCTTCGCCGACGACGAGATCTTCGACATCGTTGCCGTCGTGGCGGGGCGCGCCTTCTTTACGCGCATTCTCGACGGCCTCGGGGCCGAGGCCGATACCGTCTTTCGCCAGCTCCCCCCCGGACTGGTGGAGCCGCTCAGCGTGGGCAGGCCGATAGCACGTGACACAGCGCAGGCCTGAACCGTCGACGAACTACGCCGAAACGGATCAGGGGGCTAGCGTTCGGACATATCGGGCATGTTACGGGTGCGCGCCACGCCCGGGAGCCGCCGACGCAGGGCGGCCTTGCCCAGCATGTGGGCGCTGACCGGGGCGGTGACGAACAGGAAGATCGTCACCAGCGCCTCCTGGAACGAGACGCCGCCCTGCTGGTAGCTGTAGTAGAGCAGCGAGCCGATCAGGGTGCAGCCGACGCCCAGGGTGCTGGCCTTGGTCGGGCCATGAAGGCGCGTGTAGAAATCGGGCAGCTTGGCCAGCCCCCAGGAGCCGATCAGTGCCACCAGCGCACCGAACAGCAGGAATGTGGCGACGACGAGCTCCAGGTACCACGGCATGTCGATAGTGGTCATTCGATGACGTCCCCCCGTAGCAGGTACTTGCTCATGGCGACGGTACTGACGAAGCCCATCAGCGCGATCAGCAGGGCCAGCTCGAACAGCACACCCAGCCCCATCCGGATGTCCGCCAGCACGATCAGCGCGATGCTGTTGACCATCAGGGTGTCCAGCGCCAGGATCCGGTCGACGATATCCGGTCCGACGGTCAGCCGGTAGAGATTGAGCAGGGCGGCAATGGCGAAGAGCGTCATGGCGACCGTGATGACGGTGGCGATCATCGGAAGATCTCCTCGAGCGGCTGCTCGTAGCGTTCGCGAATGGTGGCGATGGCCTCGGCTTCGTCCTCCAGGTGCAGGGCGTGGACCAGCAGGGTGTTGGCCTTCGCATCGTAGTGGATCGAGACGGTGCCTGGCGTCAGTGAGATGGTGCTGGCCAGGATGGTGATGGCGAAGTCGTCGTCCAGGGTCAGTGGGTAGAGGAAGAAGCCCGGCTGCAGGTGCCTGGCGGGGCGCAGGATGCGAATGGCCACCACCAGGTTGGAGCGCAGGATGTCCACCAGCAGTACCAGCAGGTAACGCAGCAATGGCAGGGGGCGCTTGATCTTCGCCTCTTCGGCCCAGAAGGCGTGGGTCACGAAGGGAATGGCCACGCCCAGGGCCAGTCCCAGCAGGGCATGGGCCACGCTGAAGTCGTTGACCATCAACAGCCACAGCAGTGCCAGGAACAGCGAGAACAGTGGATGCGGCAGCCAGAACTGCCGCGAGCGGAACGGCGACGGCGTCATGGGGCGATCTCCTGTGCCGCAGCGTTGGCCTGCGGCAGCACGGCGGCAATATAGGCCTGTGGGTCGAGCAGCTGATCCGCGGTCAGCTCGAGATAACCCATCACCGGCTCGCCGAATGCCGCCAGCAGCCCATTGAGGCCGACCATGACGGACACCAGGGCCAGCGGGCCGCGCTCGAGCGGGTATGGCTTGGCCATGTCCTCGGGTCGCCAGAACCAGTTGCTGCCGGTGCGGCTGAGGGCGATCAGGGTCAGCAGCGCGGCGGTGAGCAACACGCCCCACAGCCACAGCCCCTGGGGCTCCTGCGAACTCGCCTGAAGGATCCACGCCTTGCTGACAAAGCCGCTGAACGGCGGCAGGCCCGCCATGGCGATGGCGGCGACGAAGAACAGAGTGCCCAGCAGCCAGCGATGGCCGATGGGGCCGATCGCCGAGAAGCGGTCGTAGCCCGCCTCGCGCTGCCGGCCCAGCAGGTCGGCGAGCAGGAAGAAAACGGCGGTCATGCCGGTACTGTGGATCAGGTAGAAGAGCGCGGCGCCTAGCGAGTCTGGGGTGACAAAGCTGATGATGGCCAGCAGGGTGCCTACCGAGAGGATTACCAGATAGGCGGTCAGGGTGCGCAGGCTGTTCGAGCCCAGCACCCCGACGCCGCCCAGCGCCAGGGTCAGCAGCGCCAGCGGCCACAGCCAGGCCCAGGCGGTCGCGTTGACCGGCGCTTCGCCCAGCGCGAAGACCAGCAGGAAGACCCGCAGGATGGCGTAAACGCCGACCTTGGTCATGATGGCGAAGAGCGCGGCCACCGGCGCACTGGAGGCCGAATAGGCGCGGGGCAGCCAGAACAGCAGCGGCAGGATGGCGGCCTTGATGCCGAACACCACCAGCAGGATCAGACTGGCGGCGGCGAGCAACGGCGCATCTTCCGGCGGTGCCTCCGCCACGCGCAAGGCCAGGTCGGCCATGTTGAGGGTGCCGGTGAGGCCATAGAGGGTACCCAGGGCGATCAGGAACAGCGCGGAGCCCGCCAGGTTGATGACCACGTAGTGCAGCCCGGCGCGGCTGCGGGCACGGCCGCCCCCGTGAAGCAGCAGGGCATAGGAAGCGATCAGCAGAATCTCGAAGAACACGAAGAGGTTGAACAGGTCACCGGTCAGGAAGGCGCCGTTGAGGCCGGCCAGCTGGAACTGGAACAGAGCGTGGAAGTGCGCGCCGCGCCTGTCGGCGCCGCTGCTGGCATAGAGCAAGCAGCAGAAGCCCAGCACGGCGGTCAGCGCCAGCATGATGGCGGAGAGTCGGTCGAGCACCAGCACGATGCCGAAAGGCGCGGGCCAGTCACCGGCGTGGTAGAGCTGGTACTCCCCCGAGCCGGCCATGGCCAGCCCCCACACCCCCAGCAGTACCAGGCCCAGGGTACTGGCGACACCCACCAGGCGCTGTACGCCGAAGGGCAGCCGGTAGAGCAGCAGCTGGCTCGCTCCGGTGACCAGCGGCAGCAGTATCGGCAGGATCAGGGCGTGGTTCATGCAAGGTCCTCGTCCGGATTCTCGCCGTCGACGTGGTCGTTGCGCAGCTCCACCGCCGCCTTGAGAGCCAGCACTACCACGAAGGCGGTCATGGCGAAGCCAATGACTATGGCGGTCAGCACCAGGGCCTGGGGCAGCGGGTCCGCCGTTCGTTCGCTGTAGCCGACGATGGCCGGCGCGCCGGCGACCAGGCGGCCCGAAGCGAACAGGTAGAGGTTGACGGCGTGGGAGAGCAGAGTGAGCCCCAGGATGACCGTAAAGGTGCGCGCCCGCAGCAACAGATAGATTCCGCAGGTGGTCAGCACGCCCAGGGTTATCGCATAGAGCAGTTCCATCAGCCGATCTCCTTGCCGGGGCCCGCCACGGTCATCAGCTTGCCGAGGTTGGCCAGTATCAGCAGCGTTGCCCCGACCACGGTGGCATAGACCCCGAGGTCGAAGAGCATCGCGGTGGCCAGCTCGAAGTCGCCGATCAGCGGCAGGTGCATGTGGCCATGGGCCGAGGTGAGGAAGGGGTAGCCGAACAGCCAGCTGCCGAGGCCGGTGAGCACGGCGATGAGGATGCCGGCGCCGATCAGTGGCCGGAAAGCGGTCAGCATGCGCGCCTGCGCCCAGACCAGCCCGCCCGCCATGTACTGCAGCGTCAGCGCCACGGCGGTGATCAGCCCGGCGATGAAGCCGCCGCCCGGCAGGTTATGGCCGCGCAGGAAGATATAGGCCGAGACCAGCAGGGCGATCGGCAGTACCAGCCGAGCCACGGTGCCGAGCATGATCGGGTGCGGCTCGGCGACCCAGTGCTCGGGGTTGGTGTCGACCACCCGCTCCTTGAGGTGCAGGTCACGGGTGAAGGCGAACACCGCCACCGCCGCGATGCCCAGCACGGTGATCTCGCCCAGGGTATCGAAGCCGCGGAAGTCCACCAGAATCACGTTGACCACGTTGGTGCCGCCGCCGCCGGGCAGGCTGTTGGCGAGGAAGAAGTCGGAGATGCTCTGCTGCGGCCGGGTCAGGATGGCGAAGCTGAAGGCAGCCACGCCGACGCCCATCAGGCCGGCGATGGCGAGGTCCCGTCCCATCCTGAAGCGCGTGGCTTCCCTGGGCGATTGTTGGGGCAGGAAGGAGAGCGCCAGCATCATGATCACTACCGCCATCACTTCCACCATCAACTGGGTCAGGGCGAGGTCCGGCGCCGAGAAGCGGGCGAAGGCGACGGTGACGAAGAGCCCGGTCACCCCGAGCAGCAACAGGGCCGGCAGCCGATAGTGGTGGAAGACCACCACGCCGATGGCTGCCAGGCAGAGCAGGATGGCGGCCAGCACGGTCAGCGGGTCGAGAGGTGCCAGCGGCACGCCGCCGTTCCAGCGCGCCACGGCGAGCAGTTCCACGCCGACCAGCACCACGACGGTAACCATGATGAAGGTCAGGTAGCGCTGCTGCGAGCCGTTCTCGAGCTGGAAGACGCGCTGCTGGGAGAAAGCGATGATGCGCAGCATGATCCAGTCGAAGATCTCCTTGGCATCCACCTCGGGCAGCCGGGCGTGGAGGCGGAACAGCGGATCGCGAATCATGTAGAAGAGCGCGCCGCCTGCCAGCGCGACAAGGCTCATGAGCATGGGCAGGGTGCCGCCCAGTGTGGAGAAATCGTAGGCGGAGAGTTCGGCCTGGCGCGAGGCGAGGAACGCGGGGTGGACCAGTAGTGCGTTGAGTCCTGCCGGTGCCAAGCCTACGTAGAGCGTGGCCAGGGCCAGCAGTGCGATGGGCGTCAGGGCCGCCAGGCGGGGTTGCCTGGGCGGCCAGACGGGCAGATCGATGGGCCTGCCATTGAAGTAGACGTTGTGGAAGATGCGAATCGAGTAGGCCACCGAGAACAGCCCGGCCAGGGTCACCCAGACGGGGATTACCACAGTCGCCCAACTGGGCGTCGTTACCAGCAAGCTTTCGCCGAACAGCATCTTCTTGCTCAGGTAGCCGCTCATCAGCGGCAGGCCGGCCATGGCGGCGGCGGGGATCGCCGACAGCACCATCAGCACCGGCATGAAGCGCCACATACCGTTGATCTGGCGCATGTCGCGGGTACCGGTCGCACGGTTCACGTAGCCCGCCATCATGAACAGCGGTGCTTTGAACAGCGCGTGGCACACCAAGTGGAATAGCGCCGCCGCCACCGCCATGGGCGTGCCCAGGCCCAGCAGGAGCATGATCAGCCCCAGGTGCGAGACCGTGGAGTAGGCCAGCAGCCCCTTCATGTCGTGCATGAACATGGCCACGAAGGCACCCACCATCAGCGTCAGCATGCCGGTCGGGGTGACCAGGTGGAACCACAGTTCGGTCTCCGCCAGGGCAGGATGCAGCCGGGCGAGCAGGAACAGCCCCGCCTTGACCATGGTGGCGCTGTGCAGATAGGCGGAGACCGGTGTCGGCGCGGTCATGGCGTGGGGCAACCAGAGATGGAAGGGAAACTGGGCCGACTTGGTGAAGGCTCCGAGCAGGATCAGGTTGAGCATCAGGGCGTAGTGCTCATGGGCGCGGATTCGCTCGCCGGCCTCGAGCACCACCGAGAGTTCATAGCCGCCGGCGGCCTGACCCAACAGCACGATGCCGCCCAGCAGCAGAAGTCCGCCGCCGCCGGTGATCACCAGCGACATCCGTGCGCCCAGCCTGGAGGCATGACGGTCGCTGTGAAAGCCGATGAGCAGGAACGACACCAGGCTGGTCAGCTCCCAGAACACCAGCATGAACAGCAGGTTTTCGGATAGCACGATGCCCAGCATGGCCGCCATGAACAGCAGCATCAGGATGTAGAAACGCGCGACCGAAGCGCTGCCTTCGAAGTAGTAGCGGGCATACAGCAGGATCAGGCAGCCAATGCCGGTAATCAGCAGGGCGAACAGCAGGCCCAGGCCGTCCAGGCGCAGCGCCACGTTCAATCCCAGCGAGGGCAGCCAGCTCAGTTCGAGAATGACGGTCTCGCCGCTCGAGACTCGCGGCAGCCAGCTCAGCAGCAGGGCGAGACTCGATATCGCGGGAAAGGCGGCGAGAGTCGCCAGCTGCCGGGACGAGCCGCCCTGGCGAAGCGCTGGCAGCAACGCTCCCAGCAGGGGCAGCAGGATCACGAGGGCAAGGGACATGCGGTCGCTTGCGGCTATCGTGGGGAGGCGTGCTGACGGCTGGACCGCCTCAGGCGCCGGCCCGGAGGCGCGGGTTGACTCGCATATGGGTGTGGATACCGGTGAATGATCCCTCGCATGTCGCCCCCTGAAGCCTGAGAACTTCATCGCATCGCCGCGGCGTCGCCAGTGACGGGGCTGGCGTCGCCTGCCGGAAGATGTCGTCAACGGCATCAATATAGTGGGCTTTGGCGGCCCGTTCCTTGGCTCGTGTCAACGCTGGGCGAGGTTTCCGATCCTCGCAGGCGAGCGCTTGGCCAGCGACACCTTGGCATGTCGGCGCACGGTGATATCTGCCCGGCCCTGGCTCCGGGCATTTCAGTCAGCGGGCTGCTGGTTGGGCGGCACGATCCCCAGCCGTTTCATGCGCCTGTAGATGGTGGGGCGGGAGAGCCCCAGCTCCCGGGCCGCCGCACTGATGTTCCATTGGTGACGAACCAGGGCGCGGTAGAGCAGGTCCTGCTGCGGCGTGTGCGCTGTGGCCGGGTGCGCCGATGAGTCGGAGCAGCCGCGGCTGGCACCGGGGTGCGCGAGCTGGCCATGGGTACACTCCTCGGGCAGGTCGTCGACCACCACCTCGTCTCCGTCGCAGGTGGCCAGGGCGAAGCGCAGGGCGTTATGAAGTTCGCGAATGTTGCCGGGCCAGGGGTAGGCGAGCAGGGCGCTCATGGCATCGCCGCGCAGGCGCACGCGTGAGTCGCGCTCGCCGTTGATCTCGTCGAAGAGCCGGCGAATCAGGTAGCCCTTGTCGGCGCGTTCACGCAGCGGCGGCAGGCGCAGGCTGGCGCCGTTGAGGCGATAGAACAGGTCCTCGCGAAAGCGCCCCGTGTGGATCAGCTCGCGCAGGTCGCGGTGGGTCGCCGCCACCACACGCAGGTCGACCTTGATCGGTCGGCTGGCGCCGATGGGCAGCACCTCCTGTTCGGCCAGCACCCGCAGCAGCCGGGTCTGCAGCTGTAGCGGCATGTCGCCGATCTCGTCGAGAAACAGCGTGCCGCCGTCAGCCTGGGCGATCAGCCCCTTCATGCCCTTGCTGCGCGCCCCGGTAAAGCTGCCCGGCTCGTAGCCGAACAGCTCGCTCTCGATCAGCGACTCCGGCATCGCTGCGCAGTTGATCGCGACGAAGGGTTTGTCGTGGCGTCGGCTCGATTCGTGCAGGGCACGCGCCATGCGTTCTTTTCCGGTTCCCGTCTCGCCGATGACCAGGATGTTGATCGGCTCGTTGCGCAGCCGGGCGGCACGGGTCAGGGTGTCGCGCATGCTGGGGTCGTCGTCGGCCAGGGCTTCCAGCGGTGCCAGGCTGGAATCATGCTGGCTGGGCTGGCCCGATGCGCTGCGGCGGGGCGGTTCGATCAAGGTGGCGAAGTGGATCTCACGGTGGCGACGAGTATGGAAGGCTCGCACCCGGTCGTCGCTGTGGTGAGGGATGCCGAGAATCTCGTCGGCCTGGGCGTCGAGCAGGTCCTGGATGTTCCAGGCCTGGAAGGGGCGCGGCTCGCCGGCCTCCGGCAGGGGGAGCTGATGGTGTCGCAGCAGTTTGCGCCCGGCGGTGTTGGCCGCTACCAGCCTGCCGTCGGGTTCGATGGCGAGCAGGAAACGCCGATTGATCTGGACGAACTCCCGCGAACGATCCAGGCAGAGGATGGCATGATCGCCGTAGCGCTGAAGGAAGTAGGCATCTTCGATCATCTTGGCGGTGAACCTCACCACCTGCAGGGCGAAGGTCTGGGAGTCGCGGGCCGTCGGTGAGCGATAGGCGGAGATATCGAGCACCGCAAGCAACTGGCCATGAGGGTCGAAGATGGGGGCCGCGGTACAGGTCAACTGGATGTGATGGGCACTGAAGTGATCGCTATGGTGGCAGGTCAGGGCGCTGCGTTCGTGGATGCAGGTACCGACGGCGCAGGTCCCGGCATGAGCCTCGCTCCAGTCTGCGCCCAGGTAGAGCCCGGTGCGCTGGTGTTCGCGCTGGTCGGCCTTGGCACCGAGAAACTGCACGGCGATGCCTCGGGCGTCGGTCAATAGCACCACGTAGCCGAGCGGGGCCACCTGGCGATAGAGCTGTTCCACGCCGGCCCTGGCCACCTGCAGCAGGTCATCGGCCTGGTCCTGGCGTTCGCGCAACGTGGCGCCCGGCACATAGCGCGGCGGCGTCGGGCGAGCCGGATCCAGGCCGTAGCGATCGATGCAGCGCCGCCAGGAGCGACTGATGATCGTGTTATCGCTGGGCGGCTGTCCTGCTTCGGGGCTGGCCACGGTCTGCAGAATCGTGTCGATGTGCTCGCGCTGGCTGATGGTCGTCGGCATGGCGTGCCTCTGCCGCTAACGGCGTGCTTTCAAGTTTATTGTTTTCCTTTCTTCAAGGTACGAAGAGCGTGTCCGGCATGAGATACGACCTTCGTCGCCCCTCGTTACACCTGCGTTCGCCCACCTGTCAACGAAACTGTCACGCCGCGCCTGATTCACGGCTGGCTGGCTCCTTGTGGATTTGAAAAATATCAAGACTAACAGTGGCTTGGAATGATTGTTCGTCGAGCTGGCACGGAAGCTGCCTTGGTTGGAGCGTGGCCGCCATCGCGAATGGCGGATTCCAACAACAATCGAGGATTCACACCATGACCACGCCTCTCGAGGCGACACTGAGTCGCCGCCGCTTTCTCACCTTCACCGGTGCCCTGGCAGGCGCAGGCCTGACGCTGGGCATGAGCTCCCTGTGGCCGCGCTGGGCACAAGCCGAGCCGGACCTTGCCGGGCGCCTGTTGCGCCTGGGGCGTGACATCTACCCCCACGCAGCCATCGAGGATCGTTACTACCTGGCGCCGCTGACGCCGCTGCTCGAGGAACGCCACGAGCTGATCGTCGCCGGACTCGATGACCTGGATCGTCGCGCGCACGAGGCGCATGGCCGCGACTACACCGCCATCGAGAGCGCCACCGAGCGCGAGGCGCTGCTGCGCCAGATCCAAGATGGCGAGTTCTTCCAGGCCGTACGCAACACCTTGGTGGTGGGGCTCTACGACACGCCCGAACTGTGGCAAGCCCACTTCGGCTACGAGGGCTCCTCGTGGGAGCAGGGCGGCTATGTCGGCCGCGGCTACAACGATCTGGTGATCGACTGGCTGTGACGCACGCGCGCCACGCACCACAACAACAAACGCTGCAATGAGGAGACACGCCATGAGTACCCGATTCGAGCATGACGACGACGGGGTGGTGGTGATCATCGGCTCCGGTGCCGGCGGCGGCACCCTGGCCCACGCCCTGGCCCGCAAGGGCATCAAGAGCGTGGTGCTGGAAGCCGGCAAGCGCTATGCCCTGGAGGATATCGAGAACGACGAGTGGGCCATGTTCGAGAAGATATCCTGGCTCGACGAGCGCATTACCGCCGGTCCGCGCCAGCTGACCGAGACCTTTCCCAACCTGCCGGCGTGGATCGTCAAGGGCGTGGGCGGTAGCACCATTCACTGGGCCGGGGTGGCGCTACGCTTCCAGCCCCACGAGTTCCGCCTGCACAGCGAGGTGGGTGACATCGCCGGCGCCAACCTGCTGGACTGGCCCCTCTCGTATGAGGAGCTCGAACCCTACTACGTCCAGGCCGAGCGGCACATGGGCGTGACCGGCGAGGCCTCGGGCATGCCGCTGCACGACTGGAACAACAACTTCATGGTACTGGCCGAGGGGGCCAGGCGGGTGGGCTACGAGAAGCTGCGCGCCGGCCCAATGGCGATCAACACCCGGCCTTACGACGACCGCCCCCAGTGCATGCAGGCGGGCTTCTGCATGCAGGGCTGCCGCTTCGGCGCCAAGTGGTCGACGATGTACACCGACATTCCCCGCGCCGAGGCCACCGGCTACTGCGAAGTCCGCCCCGACGCCATGGCGCTCACCATCGAGCACGACGAGCGCGGCCGGGTCAACGCCGTGGTCTACGCCGATGCCGAGGGCAACCGGCAGCGCCAGCGGGCTCGGGCAGTCTGCGTGGCCGGCAACTCCATCGAGTCGCCCAGGCTGCTGCTCAACTCACACTCCGCGCTGTTCCCGGACGGCCTGGCCAACTCCTCCGGCCAGGTGGGGCGCAACTACATGACCCACGCCACCGCCTGTGTCTTCGCCGAAATGCCCAAGCCGGTGAACATGCACCGCGGCACCACCTTCGCCGGCATCATCTCCGACGAGGCGCGGCTCGACCGCTCCCGCGGCTTCGTCGGCGGCTACACCCTCGAAGTGATGTCGCTGGGCCTGCCGTTCTTCGCCAAGTTCATGGACCCCGCCAACGGCGGCTGGGGGCGCGATTACGCCGCGATTCTGGAGAAGTACGACCACCTCTCGGGAGTGTGGATCTGCGGCGAAGACCTGCCCATGGAGGAGAACGGCATCACCCTCCACGACACCCGCAAGGATCAGTACGGCCTGCCGGTACCCATCGTCTACAAGGGCGATCACCCCAACGACGAGGCCCTGCGCCGCCACGGCCAGCAGCAGGCACGGAGCTGCTACGAAGCGGTGGGCGCGGTGCGGGTGTTCGACGTGCCGGACTTCCCCACCAGCCACAACGTGGGCACCAACCGCATGAGCGCGCGCCCCGAGGACGGCGTGGTGAACCAGTGGGGGCAGGCCCACGACATCGACAATTTGTTCGTCTCCGACGGCAGCCAGTTCACTTCGAGCGGCGCCGAGAACCCCACCCTAACCATCGTCGCCCTGGCCCTGCGCCAGGCCGATCACATCGCCGAGCGCATGTCGCGCGGCGAACTCTGACAGGAGCCATCCCATGCAACCGACAGCCGACCAGCGGCGCTGGATGTACCGCCACATGGTACTCAGCCGCTACCTCGAGGAGCGCATCGAGGCGCTCTACATGGAGGGCAAGACCCCGGTCTTCAACATGGCCAAAGGGCCGATTCCCGGCGAGATGCACCTCTCCAACGGCCAGGAGCCCTGTGCGGTGGGCGTCTGTGCGCATCTCGACGCTGACGACATCGTCACCGCCACCCACCGGCCACACCACATCGCCGTGGCCAAGGGCGTCGACCTCGACGCCATGGTCGCCGAGATCTTCGGCAAGGCCACCGGTCTCGCCGGCGGACGCGGCGGCCACATGCATCTGTTCGACGCCGCGGTGAACTTCTCCTGCTCGGGCATCATCGGCGAGGGCCTCGGCCCGGCGGTGGGCGCCGCACTGTCGAGAAAGATGCAGGGCAAGCCGGGCGTGGCGGTGGCCTTCATGGGCGAGGGGGCGGCCAACCAGGGCGCCTTCCACGAGGCGCTCAACCTCGCCGCGGTATGGCAGCTGCCGGTGGTGTTCGTCATCGAGGACAACGCCTGGGGCATCTCGGTGGCCAAGCAGGCCTCCACCGCGGTGCCGCGCAACGACCTGCGCGCCGCCGCCTACGGCATCCCCGGCCACCACGTCGCCGACAACGACGTGGAGGGCGTATTCGCCGCCGCCGGCGAAGCCATCGCCCGGGCGCGAGAAGGGCAGGGGCCGAGCCTGATCGAGATCGAGACCGCACGGCTCGCCGGCCACTTCATGGGCGACGGCGAGGACTACCGGCCCGAGGGCGAGAAGGAGGGGCTCAAGGCCCGCGACCCGATCCCGCGCTACCGCCAGGCGCTGCTCGACGCCGGCGTGCTCGACGAGGCCGGCGACGCCGCGCTGGTGGCCGAGGCCCACGCGCGGGTCGAAGCGGCCATTCGCTTCGCCCAGCAGAGCGAGTTCCTGCCGCCCGAGGCGGCGCTCGAGGCTGTATTCGCTTGACGCGAGGAGAAGAAGCATGACGACTACTACCAAGAGTTCCACACGCAAGCTCACCATTGCCCGGGCCATGGCCGAGGCCACGGCCCAGGAGATGCGCGTCGATCCACGGGTCTTCGTGATGGGCGAGGACGTCGGCCCCCTGGGCGGCGTGTTCGGCAACACTCGCGGGCTGTTCGACGAGTTCGGCGCCGAGCGGGTGCGCGACACGCCGATCTCCGAGACCGCCTTCATCGGCGCCGCGGTGGGTGCCGCCTCCGATGGCATGCGCCCCATCGTCGAGCTGATGTTCGTGGATTTCTTCGGCGTGTGCATGGACGCCATCTACAACCTGATGGCCAAGAACACCTACTTCTCCGGCGGCAAGGTCAAGGTGCCGATGGTGCTGATGACCTCCACCGGGGGCGGCTACTCCGACGCCGGCCAGCACTCCCAGTGCCTCTACGCCACCTTCGCTCACCTGCCAGGCATGAAGGTGGTGGCGCCGAGCAACGCTTACGATGCCAAAGGACTGATGACCGCAGCGATCCGCGACGACAATCCGGTGGTGTTCATGTACCACAAATCGCTGCAGGGCATGGGCTGGCTGGGCACCGAGAAGGGCGCCACCGTGCCGGTTCCCGAGGAATCTTACACGGTGCCCATCGGCAAGGCCGCGGTGGTGCGCGAGGGCCACGACGTGACGCTGGTCAGCCTTGCTGCCGGTGTGCACCACTGCCTGCGCGCGGCCAAGGTGCTGGAAGAGGAGGGCTTTTCCGCCGAAGTCGTCGACCTGCGCAGCCTGGTGCCGCTGGACCGCGAGACCGTACGCACCTCGGTGGCCAAGACCGGACGCCTGATCGTGGTCGATGAGGACTACCACAGCTACGGCGTCAGCGGCGAGATCATCGCCACCGTCGCCGAGCATGTCGCCTGCCGACTCAAGGCCGCACCGAAGCGCGTGGCCTACCCCGACATTCCGATTCCCTTCGCGCCGACCATGGAGCAGTGGGCGCTGCCCAATGCCGACAAGATCGTCGCCGCCTTTCACCAGATGATGCGAGACCAGTGAGGAGACCTGCATGACGAACGATATCCGTGTGCCCGATGACCTGTGGGAAGGCGACACCGTGGGCGTCATCACCGCCTGGTTGGTCAGCGACGGCGCCGAAGTCGCCCAGGGGGACCTCGTCGCCGAGGTCATGGTGGAGAAGGCACAGTACGAGATCGAGGCGCCGCTCTCGGGCAAGCTCACCATCGCCAAGGAGGAGGACGAGGTGGTGGAGAAGGGCAGCGTGATCGCCACGCTGGAGAGCTGAGGAGAGCAGCCATGAAACTCGATAGCACGACACGACTCGACACGACCCGCCCTGTGGGGGCGGGTCCGTTGTCGGCCCGAGCGGGCGACGAACCACTGAGCGAGGCCACGGCGAGAGAGATACCGCTGAAGGGCATGCGTGGCATGATCGCCTCGAAGATGCTGCAGAGCCTGCAGACCTCGGCGCAGCTGACCCATCATGCCAGCGCGTGCCTGGAAGCGCCGCAGGCGCTGAGAGCGCACTGCCGGCAGCAGAGGCTCGCCGTGCCCTCGCTGCAGGACCTGTTGCTGCGCCTGGTGGTACAGACCCTGGCCGACTTCCCTGCGCTCAATGCCACACTGGAGAAAAACCGAATCGTCGAGCATGGTTCGGTGAACCTAGGCCTGGCGATACCGCTGCCCGACGACCTGCTGGTGGCACCGGCCCTGTTCGGTGCCGAATCGCTGGGCCTGGGCGAGCTGCCCGCAGCGCGGCGCACGCTGACGGCCAAGGCCCAGGCGGGCCGGCTCGGCGTGCGCGAGCTGACCGGCGCTACCTTTACGGTGTCCAACCTGGGGCGCTCGCGGGTGCACCACTTCACGCCGATACTCAATGTGCCGCAGGTGGCCATCCTGGGTATCGGTGGGATCGAAACGCGCCCTGTGCCACTATCCGATGGCTGGCGGGCGGCTGATTTCATCGGCCTCTCGCTGACGTTCGACCATCGTGCCGTCAACGGTGCACCGGCGGCGGCATTTCTCGATGCGCTGTGCGAGCGCATCGAGACGCTGTCCCCGGATGCCTTCGATCATGAACTCGGCGAGACATCGAGCTCCTAGCGAACTTCGAGAGCCCTTGGAGAGAGGAAACCTGCCATGACCGCCGTGCCGCCCATCGACGGAAACGGCCTGCAGCGGCTCAGTGTGGAAGCCGGCCTGGCTGCGGAGGAGGCCCGGCTGGAGGCAATCTGCCAGGGCGAGAGCCAGTTCGAACTGCTGGCCTGGCAGCCGCTGGATCGCGCCCTGGTGATGCCGCGCCGCCACGAGCGCAACGAAGGCTTTCCCGAGGCGCGCCAGGTCCTGCGCAAGCTGGGCTGGCCGATCCTGTTCCGCGCCACGGGCGGCACGCCGGTGCCGCAATGCGCCTCGGTGGTCAATGTGGCGTTGGCGCTGCGCTGTCGGGTGGGCAGCTCCGCGGCGCATCTCGAGTGGGGTTACCATCGCCTGGGTGAGCCCTGGTGCGAGTGGCTGGCCTCGCTCGGGGTCGAGGGGGCCGATCTGGGCGAAGCGCCGGGCGCATACTGCGACGGTCGCTTCAACGTGCGTATCGGCGGGCGCAAGCTAGTGGGCACGGCTCAGCGCTGGCGTCGGGTACGCGGCTGCCGCGACATGGCGATGCTGGTCCACGGTGCCATGCAGGTGAGCGGCGATCCGGCTGAGCTCGTCGGTGTCGTCAATGCCTTCCAGGAAGCCATCGACGATCCCCAGCGCTTTCTGGCCGCGAGTCACGTCGCGCTCACGCAGGCGCTGCCCGGGGTGGACATCGGGACGGCGCTGCCCGATCTGCTATGGCGTCTGGCCAACGCGCCATGAGTCGGCGATGACATGACCTTGAACCGCTGGGCCTGATCGTATCGATAGCGGCGCCGACATGGCGCCGCTGTTTTTACTCAATGGCGCGGATCCCACAGCCGGCTGCCGGTTTTGGCCTCGTAACCCATGCCATGCGGTGAACTGACCAGCTCCAGCTGCATGCCCCAGGGTGCCATGAAGTAGACCCAGGTCAGCCCGCTCATGGGGCCTTCGGTAAAGGTCTTGGGTTCGCCGAGCACATCGAGCCCCTGTGACTCGAGATAGGCCACGGCTTCGTCCATGTCATCCACGTAGAAGGCGATGTGATGGCCGCCGATATCGCTGTTGCGCGGTTGTTCAGTACGTTGATCGGGCGCGGTGTACTCGAAGATCTCGAGGTTGGTGCCGTTGCCGCAGCGCACCAGGTGGGCGGCAGGAATGGTCGCCTCTGCATGCACGTCGAGGTTTTCCGTCATCCAGTCGTTCCCGAAGGGACCGAAGGGGCCGATGGTAAAGAAAGCTTCGCAGCCCATGACGTCGACGAAGAAATCTACCGCCACCTGTCGATCGGGTACGGTAAAGCCGAAATGCTGCGTGCCGCGCATGCCCGGCAGTTCTGCGTGTGCGGTGTGGCTGGTCAGCAGCGCTGCAAGGGCGGGCCCCACCCATTTGGTCTTGTTCATGGCATGACTCCTTGTTGTTGCCGTTTTTTGGCGGCTTGTTTGCCACCGAAGTTATGACGGCAAGGAGCATGCCAAGGCGGTACAGAAAATAAGCTCCTGTTTTTCCATGTCAGGGAGGCGGAAACACGAGGCCTGGGTGTACTCCACGATACAGCCATGTGACAGCTGTCACGTTACGCTCATGAGCCGTCACCACCTGCCACGTCCTCGCTCCGGCACCATGCGGCCGAAGTAGAGCAGCCCGAAGGCCAGCCAGGCCACGGTGAGTACCAGCGTCAAACCGAGGATGGTGAGCGGGCCGAACTGGGCGATCAGCGGGAGCGAGGCGGCGGTGAACAGGCCGCCGCCGACCACCGGTTCGAACATCAGTTGCTTGTAGCCGAAGCTTTCGAAGGCGCCGGAGCGGTTCTTGGGGTCGGCCATGCGCATCAACAGCAAGCCGGTGACGGTGACGCCCATCGACTGGCCGAAGTCGCCGATGCCGCGCTCGAACCAGTTCTCGGGAATCACCCGCGGGGCGATCACGATCAGTACGAACAGGCACCAGCCGATGCCGGCCGCGGCCAGCAGCAGGAAAGGAATGAGATATTCGCCCAGGGCGGTGAGCGACAGCGTGGCCAGGGCCGCGACGATGGTGAAGTCCAGCGCGGTGCCGGCGATACGCGCCATGGTGCGGCTCGAGACGTGGGGCTCCAGGCCGAAGCGGGTAACACACAGCTGCACGATCACGCCGCCGATCATGGCGAGGGGAAACAGCGGCACATGAGCGAGGATTTCGATTCCGCCGTCGCTGGCCCAGGTCTGTTGCTCGACCCACTGCAAGGCACTGAGGATCAGCCAGCCAATGACGATGGCGATGCCCACCAGGCCGATGTGCAGGCTCAAGGGATCGGCCGTTTCCTCTTCCTGGGCCAGATCCTTCTTGAACTCGGCGTAATCCTCGGTAGAGGGCAGCTCACTCTCCTGCTCGCTATCGATCTCCTGGGCCTGGCGTTGGCTACGGGGTGTCTCGACCTTCTCCTCCAGTTTGATCACCCCGCGCCGGGCGGCCAGGTTGATCATCAGCGTGCCGATCAGCACGCCCGATACGATACCCACGGTAGCCAGCCCCAGGGCCAGGTCGGCACCCTCCTCGAAGCCAAGCTCGTCGAAGGTATCCGCCATGCCAGCCGCCGTGCCGTGGCCGCCTTCGAAGCCGATCTCGATCAGCGCGCCGGCCATGGGGTTCATGCCGAACACGGGAGCCAGGACCAACAGCGCCAGCGAGAGGCCGACCACGTACTGGCCCCAGGCCATGGTCTGGCCGACCACCACCTGTGGTCCGGCACGCAGCCAGATGGTGCGCAGGCCGGGGATCGGACGGCCGATGAAGAGTGCCGCGAACACCACGTTGATCAGCAGGCCGGGCAGGGCGGCCCAGCTTTCGTGAACGAAGGCGGGAAACAGCCCTGCTGGTTCTTCGAAGGGCAAGGGCACGACCTGGCCAAGCGCATCGGGCCCGAGCAACAACAGGATCAGGCCGCCTATGACGGAGCTTGGCAGGAACAGGCGCCGCAGCATGGCGGAGTGCGACAGAACGACATTGCTCGCCAGCAATGCCAGTGAGATCAGCATCAACGCGACGAACAGCTCGCCTACGGAAAACGACATGAACGACTCCTTCCTTGGACTGTCTGGGTGCCATTCGAGGCAGCTTGTCTCAGCGTAGACGAATCCCTCCTCTGTCCCGAGCAGTGCCGAAGCAACGATGACCATGGTGGGCGCGAGAGGCGGATGCGCGGCATGGCCCGAACATGTCAGTATTGGAGCTGGCCGTTCTTGCAAGGAAGCCATTCATGACCCGACTGTTCCAGAAGCACTATCACCCGGCCGGCACGGCGCCCGGCACGCTGCGCGACCTGTCCCTCGAACAAGTCGCCCTGCAGGGGCCGGCGACGTTCCTGCTGGCACGACGCGAGGGCGGCCGCTGGGGCGAGATGCGCGAGATCGTGTCCGAAGCGATCCCCGAAGTGTCGGCGGAAGGGCCGCTGTGCTGGCTAGACGTGCAGGGCATGCCGACGACCGAGGAGCTCGAACTGTTCGGCGAGCGGGTGGGACTGCATCCGCTGGCCCAGGAGGACATCCTCAACGGCGGCCAGCGGCCCAAGGTCGAGCGCTTCGAGGAATCGTTGGTGGTCACCCTCGGCATCCCCGAGGTGGACGACGAAGGTAACCTGAACCTCTACCAACTGACCCTGTTCATGGCCGGCAACATCGTCGCCAGCGTCATGGCCGAAACGTTGGATCCGTTCGTCGAGGTGCGGCGTCGGCTCAAGGAGCGCGGCGGGCGCGCCTTGGGAGAGCCGGACGACCTGCTCTATGGCCTGCTCGATGCCGCCGTAGACCACGCCTTCCCGGTGCTGGATGAAGTGGGCGAGCGCATCGAGGAGCTCGAGATGGAAATCCTCAATCAGCCCGACAACTCGACGCTGGAGCGCCTGCACGGGCTGAAGCGCGACCTGATCATGCTGCGCCGCGACCATGACGACCTGTTCACGCCCGATACGCGCTTGTGGATGCGAGACGTCTACGACCATACCGTGCAGGTGCTGGACCTGGTGGAAAGCTATCGCGACATGACCGCAAGCCTGCTCGACATCTATCTCTCCAGCATGAGCCATCGGCTCAACGAGAGCATGCGTAAGCTCACCATCGTCGCCACCGTGTTCATGCCCCTGACCTTCATTGCCGGCGTGTACGGCATGAACTTCTCTCATCCCACCAGCCCCTTCGCCATGCCCGAGCTGGGCTGGTATTGGGGCTATCCTATGGTGTGGGGCCTGATGGTCGCCGTCGCCATCGGCATGGTGGTGTGGTTCAAGCGCAAACACTGGTTCTAGCATGGGGTCTGACACTCTGGAACGTCCGGTTGTCGAGGCGCGACGCTACCCCGATCGCGTGCTGAGCGACCGTCATGATTACCACCAGCTGCTGCTGGGGCTCGACGGTGCGTTGGAGCTCGAGTCGGCCGGCCAGCTCATGCACGTGACCCGCGGCATGCTGACCCCGGTGGCGAGCGGTGACGTTCACTACTACCTGGCGCCTGGCGACAACCGCGTGCTGGTGCTCGACCTGCCCGAGGCGTGGTGCGAAGCGCTGGCCTTCGAGGGAATGTTCGACAGACAGGCCCGACGCCTGCCCGAGGCGCTGGTGAGCCGGGGCGAAACCTTGTGTGAAGACCTGGATAAACGGGAGCTGGGAAAGACGAGCCAGGCGCTGGCCCACTGGCTTGAGCTGGCGTTCGCTGCCGGTGGCCGGCGCGCGGTACCGCCGCGGCTGAAACTGCTCGAGCTGCTGCCCACCGTGCGTGCCGAGCTGGCGTACCCATGGCGTGTCGCCGACATGGCCCGGCGTTGCCACCTGGCCGAGGCCGTATTCGCCCGGCAGTTCCGAGCCTTGACCGGCCTGTCGCCCCACGCGTGGCTGGTCCGTCAGCGGTTGGCTCACGCCTGTGAGCTGCTCAAGGTCGGCGGTGCCTCGCTCACCGAGGTGGCCCTGGCCAGCGGCTTTGCCGACAGCGCCCACTTTTCGCACAGCTTCCGACGCCGACATGGTGTCTCGCCGAGCGAATGGCGGCGGCTGCAGGCCTCGGGCGGCAACCCGTCAAGAGGTCAGGATTCGACAAGCCTCGCCGCGCCCTGAGACCCATGCTGTGGCCTCGACAACGCTGACGAGGTCTCATCATGTCCGCTCCGACCCGACGCCAGGCCACGTCCATTGGCGCCACCACCATTCTCAACTGGGCGCTGCTCGCTACCCTGACCCAGCTCTCGGGGCCGGTACCGCCATTCCTGCTGACCGGCCTGGCCTTCGGCATCGCCTTTTTCTGCTTTCTCGCCTGGAACCTCGTACGGGGCGAGTCGTTTATCGCGCCGCTACGCCAGGCTACTTCGGTCTGGGCGCTGGGGGTCGGTGGGCTGTTCGGCTATCACGCGCTCTACTTCGTCGCCCAGCAAAATGCGCCGCCGGCCAACGCCGGGCTGATCAGCTATCTGTGGCCGTTGTTCATCGTGCTGCTCGTCGGTCTGTTGCCGGGCGAGCGCCTGCTAGCCAGGCACGTGGTCGGCGGGCTGTTGGGCTTCGCCGGGGCGGCGCTGTTGATCGGCGGCGACCTGAGCGGTGGTGGCAGCGCACTGGGCTATGGAGCCGCTTTCGCCTGTGCCTTGGTGTGGAGCGGTTACTCCGTGCTGTCGCGGACCAAGAGGGCGGTACCTACGGCGACGGTGGGCGGTTTCTGTCTGGTAACGGCGTTGCTGGCCTTCGTCTGCCATGGGTTTTTCGAGGCGCCGCGCTGGCCCCAGGGCATGCAATGGCTGGGCGTGATCGGCCTGGGTCTGGGGCCGGTGGGCAGCGCTTTCTTCACCTGGGACATCGGCGTCAAGCACGGTGACCTGCATCTGCTTGGGCTGCTGGCCTACGCTACGCCGCTGCTCTCCACGGTAGTACTGATCGTGGCCGGCCATGCCGAGGCCACGCCGCTGCTGGCGCTGGCGGCCGGTGTGATCACGTTGGGCATGCTGGTCGGCAGCGGTGCGCTGGGCCGACGCCGGAAGCGGGAGACGCCGGCGCGCACCGATCCCGCCTGAGGTCGGGGTGGCCTGGCCGGTGTGCGGTCATGCATTGTCCGGTCGATCGGCAGAGCGAGAAACGGGGCGGAACGTGTCGCTGAACACGGCATCTAGATCGAAAGTGGAGTGGTGGCCCAAGGCGTCGAAGTTCTCCGCGAGCCAGAGATCGGCCCAACCTCGGCCCTGGCGATACAGCCGCGAGACGAAGTCCCACTGGGCGTTGAACTTGCTCGATGCTGAGAGCTCTTCCACCTCCTGTTCGGCGTGGATCAGGTGCAGGCGCATGGAGCGGTAACGCTCCACGTCGAGACCTTCGGCATCGATCAGCTGCTGCAGTAGCTGGATGCTGCGCAGTTCCTTGATCAGGCTGGTGTTGAAAGTGATCTCATTGATGCGATTGATGATATCCCGGGCGCTGTCGGGCAGCCGCTGACGTACCAGCGGGTTGACCTGCACCACCACCAGATCCTGGCAATCCATGTCGTCGACCAGCGGGAAAAGTGCCGGGTTACCGCTGTAGCCGCCGTCCCAGTACGCTTCGCCATCGATTTCCACTGCAGGGAACATGAACGGCAGGCAGGCCGACGCCATTACCGTATCCACCGAAATCTCCGGTTGGCGAAACACCTTGGCGCGCCCGGTCCTGACATTGGTGGCGGTGACGTATATCTTGGCCCTGCGGCAGGCGTTGACGCGCTCGAAATCCACCAGCTTGCACACCAGATCCCGTAGCGGATTGATCTTCAGCGGATTGAGCTTGGCGGGGGCGATGAGCTGGGTGAGGCTCTCGAACATCAGGTAGCTGGGCGAATGATCGAGGCTGCCGCTACCGGTCAGCCACTCCCATGGCGTCGGTTGAATGGGCGAGAATCGAGCCGCTTTGCTGACGCCGCGCCAGAAGGCATGGAGCGCTTCGCGCGCCCCGTCGCGGCCGCCGCGGTGCAGCCCGTCGGCCAGTACCACAGCGTTCATCGCACCGGCGCTGGTACCGCTTACGCCGTCGATTTTCAGACGTTCCTCCTCCAGCAGCCTGTCCAGCACGCCCCAGGTCAGCGCGCCGTGGGAGCCGCCTCCCTGCAGGGCGAGATCGATGTGCTTGCGTTCTCCCTTGGGCATGCCATCTCCTGTGTCATTCATGCTGCAATGCAGTGTAGTCCTCTTGTGGGCGTACCCGATACCGGTGCCTTCTTTATCTGCGTTACAGAATGCCTGCCACTTGCCGTTCAGGAGCCGCTCGGGGAATCGGTAGCTTGCAGCTTGATCAAGGTGGTCACCAGACGCTGGCAAAGCGCATCGAGCCGCTGCTGCTGGCTCTCGTCCACCAGTTCGCCGTTTTCGCCGAAGGCCTGGGCGGCGCGGGGAACGGCCAGCGGGTTGGGCAGCACGGTCACTCCGAGGTTGCCGAGCAACTGGCGGATCAGCGCCAGGCTGCGCATGCCGCCAAGCGCACCCGGCGAAGCGGAAACCACGGCTGCCAGCTTGTCGGCGAACAGCGTCAGGCCGCTGCGATCGCCGTCCGAGCGCGACAGCCAGTCGAGGGTGTTCTTCATCAATGGTGTAATGAAGCCGTTGTACTCCGGCGAGGCCAGCAGCAGGCCCTGATGCTCGGCAAGCAAGCCCTGCAGGCTTCGAGCGCTGGCCGGCAGGCCCTCCCGACCCTCCAGGTCGCCGTCATAGAGGGGGAGCGGGTAGTCGCGCAGGTCGACGAAGGTCGCCTGGCCACCGACCCGGTCGAGCCGCTCGGCGGCCAGGCGGGCGAGGCGCTTGTTGTGGGAATCCTCTCTGGCACTGCCGGCGAATACCAGAATGCGCGGTGGCTTATGTAGCGTCATGGGCAATGGTTCCTCTCGTCAGTGGTCGCTGAAGTCGCTTAGTGCTGTCAGGCTCGCCAGGGCAGTGGTGGTGGCATCAGGCGTTCTCCCTGAAACTCGGGGATATCACCGAAGCGCTTACTGCCGACTTCCCAGTCACGCTGGGCCTCGATGATCTCGGCCTTGCTGTGGCCGACGAAGTTCCACCAGATCAGAATCTCTTCGCCGAGCGGTTCGCCACCCACCAGGATGGCGCGCCCTCCCTCCGGTAGTTCGAGATCGACTTGGCTGCGCCCGCGCCCTAGGTAGGCTAGTTCGTTGACGCTGAAGCGTTCGCCCTCGATGGCGAGCTCACTTTCCAGCGGTAGCAGGCCGTATTCGAAGTCCTCGCGCAGCGGCAAGGTCAGCGAGCGGGCCGTCGTCGCTCGCAGGTCCAGACCCACCAGCGGCGAGAAGGCCAGCGTCGGGGCGCGGTGGCCGGCGAATTCGCCGGTCAGCAGGGTGAGTTCGAAGTCTTCTTCGCGCCACTGCGGTAGCTGCGGATAGTGGTCGAAGCGCGGGTCGGTGCAACGCTGGGCCTCGGGCAAGGCGATCCACAGCTGGGCGGCATGCAGGTGCGTCTCGCCCGGTACCGACTCCTCGGTGTGGCTGATACCGCGGCCGGCCGTCATCAGATTGACCTGGCCGGGGCGAATCACCTGCTCGTTGCCCAGGCTGTCGCGATGGAGGACTTCCCCCTCGATCATCCAGGTGAAGGTCTGCAGGCCGATGTGCGGGTGAGGGCCGACGCGAAGCCCGCTGGCGCCACCCTTGAACACGGCGGGGCCGGCATGATCCAGGAAGCACCAGGCGCCGATCAGGCGGCGCTGGCGCGAGGGCAATACCCGGTTGACGGGAATGCCGCCGACATCGGCCGTGCGCGGCGCGACATGCTGTACCTGGCGCTTGCCTTCGACCACCGGGCAATCGAGCGAGGAGGTGAGATCGGCGTCGTTGACGAGGTTGCTCATTGTCATTTTCCTGAGAAGATCGAAGTAGGCAGGGCGGCCAAGCTTGTTTCAGCATAGGCTCTCGCAATTCGCATCGCCTGCCGGCAAGTGGCCATGCCTCAACGAAACAGCCAGGGTGCCACCAGTTTCACCACCCGGGGCATGATGACGTAGACCACCAGGCCCACAATGGTGGCGGCGACCAGGCCGTGACGAATGCCCCAGGTGTCCAGCGCCGGTAACAGGCCGAAGAGCGGCAGCCACAGCAGCGGCACGATCATGGTCAAGGGCCAGATCACCGCCGTGGTCACCAGCCACTGCTTCCAGCGCGTCGGCTGCCTGCTGGCGGGGGTGGGCGGGGTGAACCAGTAGTCGATGCCGCTGACGATCTCCACCCGCTCGTCCTGCTGCAGGTCGGGCTGGATGGCTCCCATCAGCTCATGGCGCTCGTGGGACTCCCGCCAGCGCCGGGCGTCGGCGTCGCTGGCGAAGCGCACGGCGATCTCGTAGTCGTGATGGCCTTCGGGCGGACGCAGGATATGTACCCCCTGATGGCCGGGAAAGCGCCCGGCAGCCTCGATGATCTGGCGCAGCCAGGTCTCGTAGCGATCCATGGTCTCGGGCCTGACCCGATGATGGATGCGGATGGTGGCTCCCTCGCGATGGACTGAGGGGGCGGGTTCGGGGCGAGTCATGGAGCCTCCGTGGCGGTCGGGTGGCCAGTGGATAGAGCCCGGCAGCAGCCGGGCCCCGTTTCCTCAACGCTTGTGCGCCAGGCTCTGCTGCTCGTAGCTCTGGATCAGGTTGGCGTAGGCGGGCAGGTGGCCGGCCAGCAGGCCGCCGAAGCCCTCGATGTCGTTGCGCCAGTCGCGGTGCAGCTCGCCGCCGACGGCGAACCAGGTCATCAGTTGGGCACCGGCCTGCGACATGCGATCCCAGGCGGCGTCCCGCGTGGTCTGGTTGAAGGTGCCGGAAGCGTCGGTGACCACGAATACCTCATAGCCTTCTTCCAGGGCCGAGAGTACCGGGAAGGCCACGCACACCTCTGTTACCACGCCGGCGATCAGCAGCTGCTTCTTGCCGGTGGCCTTGACCGCTGCGACGAACTCTTCGTTGTCCCAGGCGTTGATTTGCCCGGGGCGGGCGAAGTAGGGCGCATCGGGGAAGGCTGCCTTGAGCTCGGGCACCATGGGCCCGTTGGGGCCGTCCTCGAAGCTGGTGGTGAGGATGGTCGGGATATCGAAAAACTTGGCAATGTCGGCCAGGGCCAGCACGTTGTTCTTGAAGTCGTCGGGGCTGAAGTCGCGCACCAGCGAGAGCAGGCCGGACTGATGGTCGACCATCAGCAGGGCGACATCGTCCTTGTTCAGGCGATTGTAGACATAGGACATCTCGTTTCTCCTTGGCTTTCTCGAGTGAAGCGCCCGGCAGCGAGACCGGGCGCGGTTGGGCGCGGCGGATCCGCTAGCCCTCCAGGCGGCCGAACTTGCCGGCCTGGAAATCGGCAAAGGCTTGGTGAATGTCAGCCTCGCTGTTCATCACGAAGGGGCCGTATCCCACCACCGGCTCGTTGAGGGGGGTCCCCGCGAGCAGCAGCAGCTTGGCGTTGTTGTTGGCCTCCAGGCGTATCTCGTCGCCCTGGCGTTCGAAGCACACCAGGCCGGTGTCGCGTACCACGGCGTCGCCGTTGACCTGCACGGTCCCTTCGAGTACCACAAGCAGCGTGGTGTGGCCTTCGGGAACTTTCAGGGTGGTTTCGGCGCCCGGTTCAAGCCGCAGGTCCCAGACTTCGATCGGTGTGAAGGTGTGAGCCGGGCCTCGATGTCCGCGATACTCACCGGCAATCACCCGCAGCTCCCCGGCCCGTCGCGGAAGCGCGACCCGCGGAATATCGGCATCGAGCAGTGTCTGGTAGGCCGCGGGGGCGGACTTGTTCTCGGCCGGCAAGTTGACCCACAGCTGCACCATTTCCAGGGTGCCGCCTTGCGCGGTGAAAGCGGGCGAATGGAACTCTTCGTGCACGATGCCCGCCCCGGCGGTCATCCATTGGACGTCGCCTTCTCCGATGCGCCCGCCGCTGCCGGTGGAGTCGCGATGCTCCAGTTCGCCCTGGTAGACCAGGGTCACGGTCTCGAAGCCGCGGTGCGGGTGAGCACCGACGCCGCGCGGCCGGCTGGCCGGGGCGAAGTCATACGGGCCGGCATGGTCGAGCAGCAGGAAGGGGCTCAGGTGGTCGGCGCCCAGGCGGTCGTAGGCAAATAGCGAGCGTACGGGAAAGCCATCGCCCACCCAGTGGCTGCGGGGGGCACCATAGATGCCGAGAATCTTTTTCATAGTGTGGCTCCAGCATGTTTGGCCTTTCGGTCATTACAAAAAGAGCCTAATGCGGCAACACTATTGCCGGTAGAGGGTGAAATTCGTACTCTTCGTTCTAGAAATAGAACGACAAAGGCATGCCCATGCAGGACCTCAACGATCTCTACTACTTCGTCCAAGTGGTGGACCACGGTGGTTTCGCCCCGGCGGGACGTGCGCTCGGGCTGCCCAAGTCGAAGCTGAGCCGGCGCATCGCCCAGTTGGAGGAGCGGCTGGGTACCCGGCTGATTCACCGCTCGACGCGCCATCTCTCGGTCACCGAACTGGGCCAGGCCTACTACCGCCACTGCGCGGCGATGCTGGTGGAGGCGGAAGCCGCCGAGGAACTGATCCAGCGCAACCTGGCATTACCGCGCGGCACGGTGCGGCTGAGCTGCCCGCCGAGCCTGCTGCACTACCTGATCACCCCGCTGTTGGTGCGCTTCCTGGCGCAGTGCCCCGACGTTGAGGTGCAGGTGGAGGCCACCAGCCGCCGCGTGGACGTGATCAGGGAGGGCTTCGACATGGCCATCCGGGTGCGCTTTCCGCCGCTCGAGGACAGCGATCTCTCGATGAAGGTACTGTCGCGCAGCCCTCAGCGCCTGGTGGCCGCTCCCGCGTTTTTCGAGGCGTGGCCGATGCCACGTGCGCCGGGCGATCTGGCCGGGCTGCCGAGTCTCGACTTCGATCAGGTGGGCAGGCAGCACGACTGGGCGCTCGACGGCCCCGAGGGTGCGACAGCTGAGATTCGTCATCACCCCCGTCTGGTGACCGACAACGCCGAGACGCTGCATCAGGCCGCGCTGGCAGGACTGGGTGTGGTCAAGCTGGCGCTGCTGGTGGCAGGGCAGGACCTGCAGGCGGGGCGTCTCGTCGACGTGCTACCCGGCTGGGAGCCGCGGGGAGGGATCCTGCACGCCGTCTTTCCGTCGCGTCGCGGCGTCCTTCCCGCGGTGCGGGCATTGCTCGACTTCCTGGCCGAGAACATCGACGAGATCGATTTCGCCAGCGAAACTGCCTGGGCAGTGGCGCAAGGCGAGAGCGAGACACGTGAAACGAGTCAGCCATGAGGCAAACTGCATGAGCGACTACACGGACTACTTGCAGGATGTCTTCGCGCAGTTCGGGCCGGTGTCCGTGCGCCGCATGTTCGGCGGTCACGGCATTTATCATCAGGGCTTGATGTTCGCCCTGGTGGCCGACGACATGCTTTATCTGAAGACAGACGACGGCAACGTGGGCGATTTCGAGCGCAAGGGGCTGGAGCCGTTCTTTTATCACAAGGCTGGCCGCGAGGTGAGAATGTCCTACTACCGCGCACCTGAGGCAATCTTCGAGGATCAGGAGCTGGCGGCGAAGTGGGCGGACGCTGCCTTCGCGGCGGCGTTACGAGCCAAGGCGGGCAAGCACTAGGAACGTATCAGCACAGCCGCGTGCCGAGCAGTAGCAGTGAGGCGTCGGCCGCCTGCCAGCCCCACCATGCCAGTGCCAGTGCTGCGCCGAGAGTGAGCAGCACGGCGAGTCTCACCGATTGAATTCGGCTCATGCCTGAACCTCCCTGGGTGCTGGGCGTTTGACGGGCGCCTCGCTGATGAACCAGTGCAGCAGGGCGGCCGCTACTGAAAGCAGGATGGCGAGCTTCCATACCACATCATAGTCGCCATGCAGGTCGTAGAGCATGCCGCCCAGCCACACGCCGGTGAACGAGCCGACCTGGTGGAACAGGAAGACAATGCCGCCGAGCATGGAGAGGTGGCGTACGCCGAACACCGAGGCCACGATGCCGTTGGTCAGCGGCACCGTGGAGAGCCACAGCAGGCCGATGGCGATGCCGAACAAGTAGGCGCTGGCGGGGCTCAACGGCAGAAACACGAAGGCGGCGATCACCGCGCCGCGGGTCAAGTAGAGCCAGCTGAGCAGACGCGGCTTGGAGTAGATGCCCCCCAGCCAGCCGGCAGTGTAGGTGCCGAAGATGTTGAACAGCCCGACCAGCGCCAGCGTGGTACTGCCCACCTGCACGGCCAGGCCGTTATCGAACAGGTAGCCGGGCAGATGTACGCCGATGAACACCACCTGGAAGCCGCATACGAAGAAGCCCAGGCACAACAGCCAGAAGCCGCGGTGCCCGGCGGCTTCGTCCAGCGCCGCGCGCAACGAGAGATCCGTGGCTTGGCGAGCGGAGGGGCGGTCCTTCAGCATGGCACCGAGCGGCACCATCATGGCGGCCAGGGCGCCCATTGCCAGCAGCGCGGCCGACCAGCCGAGCCAGCCGAGCAAGCCCAGGGTGCCCGGCAGCATGGCGAACTGGCCGAACGAACCCGCCGCACTGACGATGCCCATGGCCATACTGCGCTTCTCGGGTGCCACGGCACGGCCCACGGCGCCGAGGATCACCGAAAAGGTAGTACCCGAGAGCCCCAGGCCGATCAGCACCCCAGCCGAGAGCGACATGCCCAGCGCCGATTCGGAAAGGCCCATGAACAGCAGGCCCAATGCGTAGAGGACACCGCCGACCGCCACCACGCGGGCCGCGCCGAAACGGTCCGCCAGTGCCCCGGTGAACGGCTGGGCAAATCCCCAGATGAGGTTCTGCAATGCCAAGGCAAAGGCGAATACCTCACGCCCCCAGCCCAGCTCTCTGCTCATCGGCTCGAGGAACAGACCGAAGCCGTGGCGCAGACCCATGGCCAGCGAGATGACCAGACTGCCGAGCAGGATCAGCAGTAGCGTATGGCGGCGAAGGGCGTCCATGGTAGTCGTCCAGTTTGCAGGCTAACGAGCATGCACTATCGCGCTTTCTCCATGGGCTGGCAATGTCACTGATTGGCGACACTTGTGTAGCCGGTGTGCCACATGTGTAAAGGCGCTGTACTCCGCTATCATGAACACTGTTCGTCAACTTGGAGATACGTCATGTCACGGCGCCTGTTGTTTCCTTTCGTTCTGATGCTTGCCGCCATGTTGGTGGCGGGTTGTAGCTACCAGCCGGCACGTATCAAGTCCGAGCCGCTGATCGTCATCGATGATGGCCACGGTGGGCATCATGGGGGTGGCTTCTGTCCTCCGGGGCAGGCGAAGAAAGGGCGCTGCTGAGTCAGCACTCTCCACAGGCGCGCTAGACTGACTAGAGTCGTAGCCATAACGACTTCGAACGGGAACCGGAAGGGGCGTCTGGAGTTCTTGCACTTGCGAGGTACATGCCATGAGAACGTCCCGCTTGCTCACCCTGGCCATCTTGCCCCTCATGTTGGCCCTGGCCGGCTGCAGCTATTCGCCGGCGCGGATCACGCCCGAGCCTCTGGTCGTGGTCGATGGCTCCCATCGTCACTATCACGGTGACAGGCATGATCATCACCGCGAGCGCTACGCGAAGCGCCACTATTATCGTGACGGCCACCGATATTACGACGATCGCCGTTATCGGAACCGACACCGTCATCGTGGCGGCTTCTGTCCACCCGGGCTGGGTATGCAGGGCCGTTGCTGATAGGTAGCGGGCCGGTTTCAAGATGCCGCTCGGCAGGGTAGTGTAGGAGTTTCCCTGACCGAGCGGGCGTCAAGAAACCGTCATGTCTCTACTCGACCTGCGTGCCTCCAACCTGGGCCAGGAACATGTCGCCCATGCCCATACGCATCACCAGTTGATCCTGGCGACTTGCGGTGTCACCGAACTCGATATCGAGGGCATCGGCGATCGCGTGACCGGTGGGCGTGGTTGCCTGATTCCCTGTGCGAGTCACCATGAGTACGAAGGTGATGGCCGCAATCGCACGCTGGTGCTCGACGTGCCACTGGCCGCGCTGGACGGCATGCGCGACGGTGAGGACCTGCAGCGTCTGTTCGAGCGGCCGCGTTTCTTTCCCGTATCGACCCGCCTCAATCATCTTGCCGTCACGCTGATGGCCCAGCTCGAACAGTTCCCGGCGCTGCACAGCGAGATCGCTGCGCTGCTGCTGCGCGCGCTTTATCTGCAGCTCAAGGACGAGGCGCCGAGTACGGCTCCATTCGGCCGCCACGCCAGTGAGCGTATCGACCTCGACAGTCTTGATGTCTGGATCGACCGGCATCTTGCCGACGAGATCCGCGTCGACCAACTGGCGGCGCTGTGTGCCCTGAGTCCAGGGCATTTCCATGCACTGTTCCGTGAACTCACCGACGCCACGCCCTTGGCCTACGTGCAGCAGCGCCGGCTCGAGCATGCCCGGGCGCTGGTTCGGCACAGTCGCCTGAGCCTGGGGCATATTGCCAGCCTGGTCGGCTTTTGCGATCAAGGCAGCTTCAGCCGCGCCTATCGGCGTCATTTCGAGGTTTCCCCTTCCAGCGAGCGTCGCCATTGCTGAGTCTGGGGCAAGAAGAGGTGAGTCAGGGGCAAGCGGGGCGCAAGGTCTCCTCTTAGGCTTGATGTGGAAATCCATAAAACACAATCATAATGAGGTGGATCATGACCCCGAAGTCGCTGACCCGTCTGGCAGCGCTCGCCGCACTACCGCTGGCCATTGCCAGCGCCAACGTCCAGGCGCAATCCCACGAAATGGCCATCGCCACGCTGTTGCCCGAGGACATGAGCAACAACGAGGTCTACCCGGCGCTGGTGCACTTCAAGAACCTGGTCGAGACCCGCACCAACGGTGAGGTAGAAGTCGTGATCTTCGGTGGCGGCCAGCTCGGTTCCGAAGTGGAGACCGCCTCCGAAGTGCAGGGCGGGCGGACGCTGCAGTCGACGATCATCACCACGGGTGCGATGTCGTCCTTCTACGACGACTACCAGCTGATGACCGCCCCGTTCCTGTTCGACAACTGGCGCCAGGCCTGGGCATTCTTCGATAGCGAATGGTTTGCCGATTTCATGTCCGGCACCATCGAGGAAGCCAACATGCGCTACCTCGGCACCTTCGACGATGGCGGCGGTTTCGTGGCGTTCACCAACAATGAGCGCTTGATCGAGACGGTGGAGGACCTGGAAGGGCTCAACATTCGCACCGAGGAGAACCCGGGGCACGTGGCGATCATGAAGGCACTGGGGGCCTCGGCCACGCCGCTGCCATGGGGCGAATTGATCACGGCACTGGAGACCGGCCTGGCCGATGGCCAGTTCAATGCGCCGGTGCTCAATACGACCTTCAACTTCGACGAGGTAACCGACTACACCACGCTCACCGGCCACGTCTACAACAGTGCCGCCTGGCTGATTAGCGAAGACTGGTTTCAGGAACTGAGTGAGGAGCAGCAGGTAGCCGTCGTCACCTCGGCGCGCGAGGCCATCGAGCTCTCCCACGGTATGTCGGGGGCACTGGCTACCGCCAGTTGGGAGGAGTCCTGCGAGCGTTTCGAAGCGTGCCATATCATGCCCACGGAAGAGCGTGAGCGGATGGCGGACATCGCCCGGCCGGCGTGGAAGGAGTGGATAGTCGGTGACTTCGGCATCGAGGAAGAGCGTGTCGATGCCTTCCTCGCGGAAGTGTCCCGAGTCGGGGAGGAAGTGGCCGAGTCGGACGCGGCGGTCTATGGCCAGTAGCCCACGGTTCGCTTGCGTGCCCAACGTCGCCCCTCGGCCGGTAAGGCCGGTCGAGGGCCCTTCGAGGTGAACCGATGCAACTCCTTCGGCCCTTGCGCCGCCTGAGCAACGTGGTCAATCAGGTGGCGATCGTGATCTGTGTGGCCTGCGTGCTGATCATGCTGGGCATTTCGTTCACGGCGTTTCTCTATAAGCTGATCACGGGCAGCTCGCTGAGCTGGACCTATTCGCTGGCGCGGCTGTTCCTGCCCTGGATCGGCTTTCTCTCGATGACCATCTCGCTGCGCTACGGTGAGCACGTAGCCATGACGCTGCTGGTACGCAGCCTGCCGCGTGCGCTGCTGCAGTTCGCCGCGGGCTTGTGCCTGGCGGTGATCGGCCTGTTCGGTGCGTTGCTGCTGTGGTACGGCTGGGATTACTTCCTGGGCGCTTCCCAGGTCTACATGGTCTCGGATCGAATCCAGATTCCCGGCAAGTTCACCGCCATCGTGATGCCTATCAGCGGTGCTGTCATCCTGCTTCACCTGGTACAGGGCTTCGCCCTGCTCGAGCACTTCATCGATGACGAGACGGTCATCGACGAGCTGATCGAGACCATCGACACCGAAACCATCGAAACGGAGAAGCGCACATGACGCCTGCTATCGTGACCTTCGTCGTGCTGCTGCTGATTGGTGCTCCGGTGGCGGTGGTGATGGCGCTTTCCGGCCTGGCCGGCGGCTTTGCCATGGGCGGCGAGCGCATGCTCGGGATCATCGCCGATCGCATGTTCTCCGGCGTCTCCGGTTTCCTGCTGATCGCCGTTCCCTACTTCATCTTCACCGCCGAGCTGATGAACCAGGGCGGACTGACCCACAAGCTGATCGCCTTCAACAATGCCCTGTTCGGGCGCGTGCGCGGGGCGCTCTCTCACGTTAACGTCTCGGTGTCGGTGTTCTTTGCCGGCCTGACCGGAGCAGCGATTACCGATACCGTGGCCATCGGCAAGATCATGATTCCCGAGATGAAGCGGCAGGGCTACGACGCGGAATATGCAGCCGCGATCACAGCCTGCTCTTCAATCATCGGGCCCATCATCCCGCCCAGCGTGGTGATGGTGGTCTATGCCACGTTGCTGCGCGACATCTCGGTGATCGACCTGTTCGCCGGCGGCATCATACCCGGGCTGTTGATGGCACTGGCCCTGCTCGGCGTCAGCTTCTTCCTGGCCTGGAAACGGGGATATCCCAAGCAGGCGCCGACGCCCTTCAAGGTGGCGGTCTTTTCGTTCCTGGCGGCGCTGCCGGCGATGATCGTGCCGCTGATCATCCTGGGGGGCATTCTTTCGGGCCTGACCACCATTACCGAGGCGTCCGGGTTCGCCGCCGTCTATGCCATTGCGATCGGCGTGTTGCTCTATCGCAACCTTAGCTGGCAAAAGATCTGGCACTCGCTGGTGGTGACGGTGCGCTTCTCGGGCGTGGTGTTCTTTCTGCTTGCCACCTCGGCAGTGCTCGGCTGGTTCGTGACGCGTTCCGGAATCGCACGAGACGCGGCGGGCCTGATCACCACCTTCAGCGACTCGGCCTTCCTCCAGCTGATGCTGGTTTGTGCGCTGCTGATCATGATCGGCACCGTGATGGACGTACTGCCGGCGCTGGTGGTGGTGGCGCCGGTCCTGGTACCGGCGATGATTCAGCTGGGGTTCGATCCGCTACACTTTGCCATCCTGATGATCGTGGTGCTCAATATCTCCAATGTGACGCCGCCGGTAGGAATGACCCTGATGACGGCGGCGCGCATCGCCAACGTGCCGTACGAACGGGCGATCGTCGCTTCGCTGCCGTTCTACGTGGCGTTCCTGGTGGTCATCGTGCTGCTCGCGGCCTTTCCGGCGCTCTCCACCTGGATCCCTTCGCTGCTCGACTGAGGAACGCTGAATGCAAGGAACGATACGATGAAGTTCTTCTACCATCCCGACCAGGAGTACCACGCACCTGCCAGCTTTCTGGTGCGTGGCCAGCTCACGGCCTCCCCGGAGGGGCCGGTGCGCGCCGAGATGCTGTCCCAGGGATTGGCCGCATCGGGCTTTACCTTGAGCGAGCCGGAAGAGGTCGATACCCCGCGCCTGCGCAGCCGACTGGCCCAGATCCACACGCCGCGCTACCTCGACTTTCTCGAGACCATCCACGCCCGCTGGCGCGAGCTGCCCGGGGCTTCCGAACTGGTGATGCCCAACATTCACCCGTGCGGCGGCGGCCACCACTATCCGCGCCACCCGGTGGGGCAGGCAGGCTGGCACTTGCACGACATGGCATGCCCCATCGGCGCCGACAGTTTCCGCGGCATTCTGGCCAGTGCGGCCACCGCCCAGGCCGCAGCCGAGGCATTGCTCGCCGGCCACGGTACCACCTATGCGCTGTGCCGCCCGCCGGGCCACCACGCCGGGCCGGACCGGGCAGGGGGTTTCTGCTGCCTCAACAACTCGGCGCTGGCGGCCACGGTGCTGCGCGAGCAGTTCAAGCGCGTGGCGATCCTCGACGTGGACCTGCACCACGGCAACGGTACCCAGGACATCTTCTACTACCGGGGCGATGTCTGGACCGGTTCGCTGCACGTGGACCCGGCCGACTTCTATCCCTTCTTCTGGGGCGGTGCCAACGAGGAGGGCATGGGTGAGGGGCTCGGCGCCAACGTCAACCTGCCGCTGCCGCTGGGCAGCGACGGCACCGTCTTTCTCGATGCTCTGGAGACGCTGGTTGAACGCATGCAAGCTTTCCGCCCCGAGGCGGTGGTGATCGCGCTGGGGCTGGATGCCCATCGCGACGATCCGCTGGCCGGCATGACCCTCGAGACCGAGGATTTCGCCGTGGTTGGCCAACGCCTGCGTCGGTTGGGACTGCCCACCGCGCTGGTACAGGAGGGCGGTTATCCTACCGAGCACCTGGATGCCAACCTGGCCGCCTTCATGCAGGGTTTCACCGGCGGCTGACGCCACTCTCGCAACGTGCAAATATCCTCAATCTGCAGTATCGACTGTTCCCGACATCCAACATCATCGAGAGAGACCGACATGATCGACATGAGCGTTCATTACCATGAAAGCAACTCCCGCATGAGCCAGATCGCCGTACATAACGGCACTGTCTACCTGGCGGGCCAGGTGCCGAGTGACGCCACCGCTGACATGCGCGGCCAGACCGAGCAGGTGCTGGCGCGAATCGACGAGCTGCTGGCCCAGGCCGGCACCTCCAAGCGGAACCTGCTGTCAGCCCAGGTCTGGGTGACCGACATGGCGGAGTTCGGCCAGATGAATGAGGCCTGGGAGGCCTGGGTGGTACCGGGCCGCCCGCCGGTGCGCGCCGCGCTCGAGGCCAAGCTGGCCAAGCCCGAATGGAAGGTCGAGATCATGGTAGTCGCGGCCCTGCCGGAGGCCTGAGATGCGAATCGTCACAGCCGAGGAAGTGGCCGGCGCACTGCCCTGGCCGGCGCTGGTCGAACGCCTGGCGCTGACGTTCCGCGAGGGCGTGGAATCACCGCCGCGCCATCATCACGCCATGCATCGGCCGGATGGCGAGGCCACCATGCTGCTGATGCCGGCCTGGGAACGGGCCGGTTACATCGGCGTGAAGATGGTCAATGTCTTTCCCCAGAACGCCGACCACGGCCTGCCGGCCATTGCCGGCGTCTACCTGCTCAGCGAGGGCGCCCATGGGCGCCCATTGGCTTGCCTCGATGGCAGCGAGCTGACCCGGCGCCGCACCGCGGCGGCCTCGGCCCTGGCGGCTCGCGAGCTGGCCCGGGAGGACGCCGAGAGCCTGTTGGTGGTTGGCACCGGCAAGCTGGCCCCGATGGTGATCGAGGCCCACGCCGCGGTGCGTCCGGTCAAGCGTGTACGGATCTGGGGGCGGAACCCGGAGAAGGCGCGGCGCCTGGCTGCCGAATACGCCGATCGTTTCGACTGCGAAGCGGTGGAAGATCTCGAAGCGGCCGTGCGCGAGGCCGATCTGATCAGCTGCGTGACGCTCTCCACCGAGCCGCTGGTTCGCGGTGAATGGCTTGTGCCGGGTACCCATCTCGACCTGGTCGGGGCGTTTCGCCCGACCATGCGCGAAACCGACGCCGAGTGCCTGCGCCGCGGCGAGGTGTTCGTCGATACCTATACCGGCGCCCAGGGTGAAGCGGGCGACATACTCCAGGCCATCGAGGAGGGGGCGTTCGCCCTCGACGACATCGCTGCCGAACTGAGCGAGCTGATGCGCGGCGACAAACCCGGTCGCAGCTCGGCCGAGGCCATCACCGTCTTCAAGTCGGTGGGTGCGTCGCTGGAGGACTTGGCGGCCGCCATCGAAGTCTGGGAGCAACTGGAGGGGTGTGCATGAGGAATAGTGGCAGGACCGGCTTCTTCTGGCACGAGCGCTGCTTCTGGCACGACCCCGGAGCCATCGGAGTGTTCTCAGGGCCGGGAGAGTTCCTGCAGCCGCAACCCGCTTCGGAGAGCCCCGAGAGCAAGCGCCGGCTGAAGAACCTGCTCGAGGTCTCGGGGTTGATCGACGAGCTCGACGTACGCAAGGCCCCGCCGGCCAGCCGCGAGGACCTGGCGCGCTTCCATACCGGCCGTTATCTCGACGAGCTGGAGGAAGGCGACATGACCCGAGGCGGCGACGCCGGTGAATGCGCTCCCTATACGCCGGGCAGCCTGGCCGCAGCCCGCCAGTCGGCGGGGCTGGCGATTGCCGCGGTAGAGGCGGTAGCCAGCGGCGAGCTGGCCAACGCCTATGCCCTGTGCCGGCCGCCGGGGCATCATGCGGAGGCCGACCGCGGCCGCGGTTTCTGCCTGCTGGGCAACGTCCCGGTGGCGGTGATGCGCGCCCGGGCGAAGGGACAGGCCAAGCGCGTGGCGATACTCGACTGGGACGTGCACCACGGTAACGGCCAGCAGGCAGCGTTCTACGACGACCCCGACGTACTCACCGTGTCGATTCATCAGGCCGGCAACTATCCGCTGGACAGCGGCGATTTCGACGAACTGGGCGAGGGGGCGGGGTATGGCGCCAACCTCAACCTTCCGCTGCCGCCTGGCAGCGGCATCGGCGCCTACCGCTATGCGATGCAGGAACTGGTACTGCCCGCCATCGGCGGCTTCGCCCCGGACCTGATCGTCGTGGCCAGCGGCTATGACGCTTGCGCCAAGGACCCGCTGGGCAAGATGATGCTCAACAGTGCCGCCTTCGCCGCCATGACCCAGCAGCTCAAGGCCCTGGCCGAGCGCATCAGCGGCGGCAAGCTGGTGATGATCCACGAAGGCGGCTACTCCGAAGGCTATGTACCGTTGTGCGGCCATGCAGTGATCCAGGCGCTGTCGGGCAGCCGCACCGAGGTGCCCGATCCGCAGAACGACGAGATTGCCGCCTGGGCCTACCAGTCGCTGCAGCCCCATCAGCGCGCCTTGATCGACGGCTGGTGCGACGAGTGGCGGCGCATTGCACTCAAGTGAACCGACGAGGACGACATGACACCGCTCTACGATAGGGATGGTTGGATATGGCTGGATGGCGAGTGGCTGCCATGGCGCGACGCTCAGGCCCACTTGCTGACCCACACCCTGCACTACGGCATGGGCTGCTTCGAGGGCGTGCGGGCCTATGCCGGGCCGCAGGGAACGCATCTGTTCCGTGTCGTCGAGCATACCCGGCGCCTACTCGACAGTGCCCACGCCCTGGACATGCCGGTCGCCTTCGGCGCAGCGGAATTGATCGAGGCTCAGCGTCAGTGCCTGGTGCGCAACGAACTGCGCAACGCCTATCTCAAGCCGACGATCTTCTTCGGTGCGGAAGGGCTGGGGCTGCGCGCCAAGGGTCTCACCGTGCACGTGATGATCGCTGCCTGGGACCTGGGCGATTACATTTCGGCCGAGGCCGCTTCACTGGGCCTGCGGGCGCTGACTTCCTCCTGGGCACGGCATCACGTCAACATCAGCCTGTGCCGCGCCAAGACCAACGGCCACTACGTCAACTCCATGCTGGCGCTCAACACCGCCGTGAAGGCGGGTTTCGACGAGACCATCATGCTCGACCCCGAGGGCTATGTGGCCGAGGCCTCCGCGGCCAATGTCTTCCTGCTGCGCGACGGCGTGCTGCATACTCCCGAGGTCACCTCCTGCCTGCAGGGCATCACCCGCGACAGCGTGATCCGCCTGGCGCGTGACGTGCTCGGTATCGAGGTGCGCGAGCGACGCATCACCCGCGACGAGCTCTACATCGCCGACGAAGCCTTCGTCACCGGCACCGCCGCCGAGCTTCTGCCGCTACGCGAACTCGATGGACGCCACATCGGAGCCCGTGTCGGTGCGCCGCCCGCGGGACAGCCGATCGCCGAGGACTCCGTGACGGCCGAATTACAACGCCTTTATCATCGCCTTACGCGTGGAGAACCGAGCGGGAATTTGGCTGTTTTCCACGACTGGCTGACCCCGATCTAAGCCGTTCGCCTGAGTGTGCTCCATACTTCGAGACGCGCAAGGCCATATTTAGACTGCTAATATGGCGGCACTTCGAAGATAGTGGGGCGTAATGACTCAAGCGATCGTAGGTTTTTTGGTTAGTGCTCTGTTGGCCGTGGTCATGGCGTGGGGAGCTGCCGCGCTGTGGTTTCGCCTGCCGGGGTCACGAACACGGCGACGCTTGGCCGTGGTCGGCTGGGGAGTGGTGGCCCTGGTGCTGTTACTGCTGGGCATGCGTGGACAGTGGCTGGCGAACGTGGCCCAGCTGTTGCTGCTGACAGCGCTGTTCGTCTGGTGGTTTCGGCTGCAGCCGACCCATGACCGGCCCTGGTCCGACGACGTGACCTACCTGGCCACCGGCGAGGTGAGGGACGACCGGTTGACGCTTCATCATGTGCGCGACTTCGACTGGCGGACCCGCGACGAGGCTTTGGTGCACTGGGAAGAGCGAAGCTATGATCTCGACCGGCTCAATTCGGTCGACATGATCGTCTCTAGCTGGGGGCGGCCGGGAGTCGCCCACGTGATGATCTCGTTCGGCTTCGAAGGTGAGAGGTTCGTGCTCTTCTCGGTGGAGGTGCGGCGCCTCAAGGGTGCGCGTTTCTCCGAGATCGGCGGTTTCTTCCGCCAGTACGAGCTTGCCATCGTGGCCGCCGACGAGCGCGATGCGGTGGGCCTGCGTGCCGAGGTGCGGGGTGAGCGGGTTTCGCTGTTTCGGCTGCGCATGCCGCAGAGCGCCATGCGTTCGCTGCTGCTGGCCTATGTCGAGGAAGCCAATGCACTGGCCGAGTCGCCACGCTTCTACAACACCATTACTGCCAACTGCACCACGCTGATTTTTGCCATGGCGCGCGGCATCGGGGCACGCCTGCCTTTCGACTATCGCCTGCTGGTGACCGACAGGCTGCCGGGCTATGCCTTCAAGGTCGGTGGGCTATGGCCTGGCTATACGTTACCCGAACTGGAAGAGTGCGGCAGAATCGACGAGCAGGCTCGTCGGGCGCATCGCGCTGCCGATTTCTCGCAGCGCATCCGCCAGGAGGTGCCCGGCTGGGAGTCATTGGACCGAGAGTCGCTGGAAGGAAAAGGTAGCGGGAAATAAAGAGCGCCACGGGCCTGAGGCCACGTGGCGCATGTCTCCCTGGGCATGGTCCTTCATGCCGACATTCCTGCACCGGCTTCCTGCCCGGTCGCATCCGTGTCGCAGCTCGACAGTATCCCTTGTCTTTTGCCCTGGCGGGGCACGAACCTTTATCCCATCAACAGGTGACATTGCCGTGACGGCAGGGTGAAAAACGGTCGGATAAAGGCAATTCCAAGATTAGTCGTCCTTCACTGACTCTTCCAGTGAGCGAAGCAGGCCGCGCAGCAGCGAGATCTCCTTGCGGCTGGGTCGTGCCCGCGCGAACAGCGCCTGCAGCTGGACTTCGGTGCGAGCGTGGGGCTGGGTCAGAAAGCCGCTGGCCTGCATGACGCGGCCCAGGTGCTCGTGAAAATGAGTGAGCTGCTCGCGGGTTGGCTGACGCTCCTCGGCGGGGCGAGGTTGGCGATACTGGCTATCTGGCCGCTGGCGCCACGCCTTGAACGTCTCGTAGGCCAGCACCTGGACTGCCTGGGAAAGATTGAGAATGCCGTAGTCGGGGTTGGCCGGAATGCTGACCTGATGGCTACAGCAGCGGATCTCGTCATTGGTCAGCCCGAAGCGCTCGCGGCCGAACACCAGCGCCACCGGATCGGTCGCGGCATGGGCGACCAGCTCTTGTGCCATCGCCTCTGGCTCGTCGAAGTGGGGCAGGGGCAGGCTGCGCAGACGGGCGCTGGCGCCCACTACCTGCACGCAGTCGGATACCGCCTCCTCGAGCGTTTGGACGACACGAGCCCCGTCGACCACGTCTTCGGCGCCGGCAGCCAGGCGTGAGGCCTCGCTATCGGGGAAGCAGCGGGGGCTGACCAGCACCAGGTCGGTCAGGCCCATGGTCTTCATGGCCCGTGCCGAGGCACCGATGTTGCCGGGATGGTAGGTCTGGACGAGAACGATGCGAATATTGGTGAGCATGTAAGCAAGACGGAAGAGTAAAGAAGGAAGACTGACGCTTCGCGCCATGACGAACACATTCTACACGGCCTTGGATTCTTCCTCCTGCCTAAGCTGCCGGGCAAACAAAACCCCCGCCGGCTTCCCGACGGGGGTTGGATCAGGCGGATGCCTGGGGTTGGTCAGGGGCGATTACATCATGCCGCCCATGCCGCCCATTCCACCCATGCCGCCCATGTCCGGGCCGCCTTCCTTCTCTTCCGGATCGTCGGCGATCATGCACTCAGTGGTGATCATCAGGCCAGCCACGGAACCGGCGGACTGCAGCGCAGAGCGGGTCACCTTGGCCGGATCCAGCACACCCATTTCGAACAGGTCGCCGAACTCGCCGGTCTGGGCGTTGTAGCCGAAGTTGCCTTGGCCTGCCTTGACCTCGTTGAGGATCACGGAAGCTTCCTGGCCGGCGTTGGTCACGATCTGGCGCAGCGGAGACTCCATGGCGCGCAGGGCAATGGCGATACCGTGGGTCTGGTCATCGTTCTCGCCCTTGAGATCCTTGATCTTGGTCAGAACGCGGACCAGGGCGGTACCGCCGCCAGGCACCACGCCTTCCTCGACCGCGGCGCGAGTGGAGTGCAGGGCATCCTCGACGCGAGCCTTCTTCTCCTTCATCTCCACTTCGGTGGCAGCACCGACGCGGATCACGGCCACACCGCCCGCCAGCTTGGCGACACGCTCCTGCAGCTTCTCGCGATCGTAATCGGAAGACGTCTCTTCGATCTGCGCGCGAATCTGGTTGACGCGGGCTTCGATATCGCCCTCGTTACCGGCGCCGTCGATGATGGTGGTGTTCTCCTTGGACATGGTGATGCGCTTGGCGCTGCCCAGGTGATCCAGGTTGGCCTGCTCCAGGGTCAGGCCCACTTCCTCGGAGATCACGGTGCCGTTGGTCAGGATGGCGATATCCTGCAGCATGGCCTTGCGACGGTCGCCGAAGCCGGGCGCCTTGGCAGCCGCAACCTTGACGATGCCGCGCATGTTGTTGACCACCAGGGTGGCCAGCGCTTCGCCTTCGATGTCCTCGGCGATGATCGCCAGCGGCTTGCCGGACTTGGCGACGGCTTCCAGCACCGGCAGCAGCTCGCGGATATTGGAGATCTTCTTGTCGACCAGCAGCAGGTAGGGGTCTTCGAGCTCGACCGCCATGGTGTCCTGGTTGGTCACGAAGTAGGGCGACAGGTAGCCGCGGTCGAACTGCATGCCCTCGACGACTTCCAGCTCGTCCTCGAAACCACGGCCTTCGTCGACGGTGATGACGCCTTCCTTGCCGACCTTCTCCATCGCTTCGGCAATGATCTCGCCGATGCGCTTGTCGCCGTTGGCGGAGATGGTGCCGACCTGTGCGATGGCCTTGGAGTCGGTGCAAGGCACGGCCAAGGCTTGGATTTCCTTGACTGCGGCGATGACGGCTTGATCGATGCCGCGCTTGAGGTCCATCGGGTTCATGCCGGCAGTGACGCCCTTCATGCCCTCGGTGACGATGGACTGAGCCAGTACGGTGGCGGTGGTGGTGCCGTCACCGGCGACGTCGGAAGTCTTGGAGGCGACTTCCTTGACCATCTGTGCGCCCATGTTCTCGAACTTGTCTTTCAGTTCGATTTCCTTGGCGACGGAGACGCCGTCCTTGGTCACGGTAGGGGCGCCGAAGGACTTCTCCAGAACCACGTTGCGGCCTTTCGGGCCCAGGGTGGCCTTGACGGCGTTGGCCAGAACGTCAACGCCACGGGCCATGCGCTTGCGGGCGTCGTCGGAGAATTTGACTTGTTTCGCTGCCATTTTTCGTTACTTCCTGTCAGTTCGTGAACGTCTTATGGGAACGGAGTAGTTGCGTTGGCTTAGCCTTCGACCACGGCGAGGATATCGGACTCGCTCATGATCAGGACTTCCTCGCCATCGATCTTCTGCTTCTCGACGCCAAAGCCTTCCTTGAAAATCACGGTGTCGCCGACCTTGACGTCCAGCGGGCGAACGTCACCGTTGTCGAGAATCCGGCCGTTACCGACGGCGAGCACTTCGCCACGAGTCGGCTTTTCCTGGGCATTGCCCGGAAGCACGATGCCGCCAGCGGTTTTTTGCTCTTCTTCAACGCGACGGACGACGACGCGATCGTGCAAGGGACGGATGTTCATTGCTCACGTTCTCCTGATGGTCAGTTGTGCCATGGCAAGCATGGCGGTTCATCAATTCCTCCCGGTCGAACCGGAAGTGGAGGGCGAGGACGCCTTCCTTGTTGAAGATGCCGAGTTCCACTCGGCACCGTAGCCTTGTGCTGACCGAGAAATGGGGCCGGGCAAATCCCTTTCAAGGGCCAGCGGTAAAAATTTTTTGCCTGGGTGTTTCACTGGTTCGGGCTAGCGGCGTGGCTCGTTGCGACTAATGAAATCGCCTTCCAGAGGCTGACCGTCGCTGCCACTCGGTTGTTCTTCATCGGCACTGCGCTCATGTGCATCGCTCTCGGGGCGGTGCCAATCGCCGCTGCGTCCCGGGTTGCCTCGTGACCCGCGATGGGCCACGCCAAGCAGTCGTAAGTTGAGCAGTGCCAGCAGGCGTGCAAGCAAACGACGTGCGCCGGGCAAGACGCAGAGCAGGCCGAGTGCATCGGATAGGAAGCCGGGGGCGAGCAGCAGGGCGCCGCCGAAGATCAGTGCCGCTCCCGTCAGCAGTTCGCTCGAGGGCAGCTCGCCTTGCGCCATGCGTTGGCGAGCGCGGGCGAGAGTGGCGGTGCCCTGTTTTCGAATCAGATAGAGCCCGATGAAGCCGGTGGCGAGAACCAGCGCCAGGGTGGGCAAGAGACCGATGCGGCTGCCAACGGAAAACAGCACGATGAAGTCGAGCAGGGTGAAAAGCGTAAAGAAGATCAGTAACGGCATGTCGTCTCCGGGGGTGGCGTTCTGCTGATCATGGGGGCGATCGGCGCAAATACAAGCGTATTGGTCCACTGGCGTGAGTTCATGATATTCTTGTGTTGCAGTGCACAAAAACGGTTCCGCCCTCAAGTCGACTGAGCTTTCTGCCGAAAAGACAGCATGGCGAGAAGAATATGAGACAGCGGGACGGATGCCTTTGCTCCTGAATCGACGGGCATCGAACCGGCTCACTACTTACAGGGGACAGCGAATGAAACTGGACAAGACCGTGATCGGCATTACCGGCGGCGCCAGGGGCCTTGGTTTCGCCATGGCGCGTCGCCTGGGTCGGCAAGGCGCCATAATGGCGCTGCTGGACATGGACAGCGACGCTCTGGACAAGGCCGTATCCACGCTGCATGCAGAAGGCATCGAGGCGGGGGCCTTTCGCGTCAACGTAGCGGACGAGGCATCGGTCAAGCAGGCTTTCGGCGACGTGGCGGCCACCCTGGGTCCTGTCGGCGGCCTAGTCAATAATGCCGGTATCCTGCGTGATGCGCTGCTGGTCAAGGCGAAGGATGGCAAGGTCGAGAAGACCATGTCGCTGGAGCAGTGGCAGTCCGTCATCGACGTCAACCTCACCGGCGTGTTCCTGTGCGGTCGTGAGGCCGCCAGCCAGATGATCGAGGCTGGGCATGACGGGGTGATCGTCAATATTTCCAGCATCTCGCGGGCCGGCAACATGGGCCAGAGCAACTACGCGGCCGCCAAGGCTGCCGTGGTGGCGTTGACCACCACTTGGGCCAGGGAGCTGGCGCGCTACGGGATTCGCGTGGGTGCGGTGGCCCCGGGTTTCATCGAAACCGACATGACCGCCTCGATGCGTGACGACATGCTCGAGAAGCTGACTGCCGGCGTGCCGCTCAGGCGGCTCGGCGATCCCGACCATATCGCCCAGAGCGTGGCGTTCATCATCGAGAACGACTATTTCACCGGCCGGGTGATCGAGTGCGACGGCGGTCTGCGTATATAACGGCGGTTTGCGTAGTATGAGGGAACCCCTGCCCATAACGGCAGCGAGGCCGGCTATCGCCGGCCTCGCTTCGTTTCAGCCAAGGCTGGATCCTGGTTTTAGAAGGCCACTTGGTCGCGGAAACCATCCACGGTGGCCGATCCGATACCGCTGACCCGGGTCAGGTCATCGGCGCTTTCGAAGTTTCCGTTGGCTTCGCGATCCTCGATGATCGCCTGAGCACGGCTCGGCCCGACGCCCGGAAGCTCGGCGAGCAGCTCTGCATCGGCCGTGTTTACGTTGATCGGCGCCACGTCCTGGGCCATGGCCAGTGAGGCAAAGCTCAGCGTCAGTGCCAACAAGGCAGCTTGAATGACTCCCTTCATCTTTATTTTCCTCTTTCTGAAGTTTTCAACTTGGAGCGTTCGAGACCCGGTTAGGTCTCGCCCTTCAAGCTAAACGAGCCAGGCGGGGAAAAAGATAGGCATATCGCCATTTGCTACGTAAGAAAAAGCCGATAGTGTTTGGGCGAAATTGGCCAATGCCTCTGTGAGACTTCTGACAAGAAGGCGGAGGAATGGGTGCTGTAAGCGTCCCCGCCCGATGCCGAAGCTCGGGCGAGGTGAGAGGACTGATCAGCCTGTTTCGGCAACCTTGTCGGTGCGGGCGGCGAGAATGAAGTCGTTCTTGTGCAGCCCCTTCATTTCATGGGACCACCAGGTCACGGTGACCTTGCCCCACTCCGTCAGCAGAGCGGGGTGGTGGCCCACTTCCTCGGCGATCTCGCCGACGCGATTGGTGAAGGCCAGGGCCTGCTTGAAATTGCGAAACTTGAACATGCGTTCGAGCTGCTTGACGCCGTCGCGCTCCACCACGCTCCATTCGGGGATATCGCGCTTGAGCGCATCGATCTCGGCGTCGCTGACGTGCGGGGCATCCCAGCTGCAGGCTTCGCACTGCTGTTCGGAAAGTTGGCTCATGTTGGCTCCTCGTCGAAGTGTTTTTGGTTTTGGTCAGGGTAGTCGGCCAAGGCTGCCGAGCAAGGGCGCTCAGGCCTTGGCCTTTGCCGCCTTGGGGGCCGGTTCGAAGCGCGGTTCGTGCAGGCCCAGCTCCATGGCCTGGTGCACCATGGCCATGATGTCCTGCTGTGAAAGTTCGTGCAGGGTCGAGAGGTCGTCCAGCACATAGTAGAGCGGCTGAAGGATGTCGATGCGATAGGGCGTGCGCAGGGCCTCGATGGGGTCGAACGGCTGGTGCACCGGCGTATCCGACAGCGCATGCAGGGTCTCCTTGGGCGAGGAGATGATACCGCCGCCGTAGATGCGCCGACCGTCCGGCGTGTCCACCAGGCCGAACTCCACCGTCATCCAGTACAGCCGGGCCAGATAGACCCGCTCCTTGGGTTCGGCGGCGAGGCCAAGGCGGCCATAGGTGGCGGTGAACTCGGCAAAGGCCGGGTTGGTGAGCATGGGGCAGTGACCGAAGATCTCGTGGAAAATGTCCGGTTCCTTGAGATAGTCGAGCTCCTCCGGCGTACGGATGAAGGTGGCCACCGGGAAGCGTCGGTTCGCCAGCAGCTCGAAGAAGGTATTGAACGGTATCAGCGCCGGTACCTGGGCGGTCTGCCAGCCGGTGCTGGCCTCGAGCACGCGGTCGATGTCGGCGAGCTGGGGAACACGGTCCTCTGGCAGGGCCAGTCGCTCCAGGCCGTCGAGATACTCCTGGCATACGCGACCCTCGAGCATGCCGAGCTGGCGCTGCATCAGGGTCTGCCAGGTGGCGTTGTCCTGCTCGGGCCAGTCGATGAAGCCGTTTTCGTCGGGCAGACGCGCACGGTAGCCGGTCTTGCTGGCGACATCGCTGAGATGAGGATTGGATGACGTCATGGGGTCACTCCGGTCGGCTGTCTTGTGTTTGTCTTGCGAACCTTTTGACCCGAGTCTAGGGCCGCAGCACCCCGGCTTTTCCTCTCTTTGAGGCACGTCGGCGGCAGCCAGCCAGCCCTGGCGTAAAGAAAATCTGACGACTTGCTGCAGGCTCGTGCTCGCTTTCGTCAAACCGAGACCCAGGTGTATTTGAGTCGGTTGAGGTGTCACGTTATCTTTACAGTGGAGTCACGTCGTCTTGACGTAATTTTGCCGGCGGTCTCGCCTTCGCCGCGTTCCGTTCACGCCCCCAGAGGCCAAGCCCAATGAGATTGAGGTTTCACTGCCAGAACCGTATCGGCATCCTGCGGGATATCGTCTCGCACTTCGTCGATTACGGCCTCAACGTCGCGCGTGGCGAGGTCGGGGGTGAGCATGGCAATGCCATCTACCTTCATATTCCCAATCTGCTCAATGCCCAGTTGGCCACGCTCAAGCCGGAGCTCGAGGCGGTGCCTGGCGTGTTCGGCGTGCGCCGGGTCAGCCTGATGCCGAGCGAACGGCGTCACCTTGAGCTCGATGCACTGCTGTCGTCGCTCTCCGACCCGGTGATGTCGATCGACATGGAGGGGCACATCGTCGCCGCCAACCGCGCCGCCGGCCAGCTGCTCGGAGTGCGCATCGACGAGGTCCCGGGGCTGTCGCTCAACCGCTACCTGCCCGATGTGGATCTCCCGGCGCTGATTCGGCGCAACAATGCGCGGGTCAACGGGCTGCGCATCAAGCTGCGCGATGCCACCTTCCTGGCCGACATCGCCCCGCTGCACCGTGAGCACCATGACGACGTGGCCTCCCTGGCCGGCGCCGTAGTGACCCTGCACAGCGCCGATCGCATCGGCGAGCGCATCTATCAGGTGCAGCGCCAGGAGCTGCGCGGCTTCGATGCGCTGTTCCAGGCAAGCCCAAGGCTTGCCGCGCTGATTCGCGAGGCGCGGCGCATGGCGCCGCTGGATGCGCCGCTGTTGATTCACGGCGAGACCGGTACCGGCAAGGAGCTGCTGGCGCGGGCCTGTCACCTGGCCAGTGCACGCGGGCAGGCGCCGTTCATGGCACTCAACTGCGCGGGGCTGCCGGAGTCGATGGCCGAGACGGAGCTGTTCGGCTATGCGCCGGGCGCCTTCGAGGGTGCGCGCCCCGAGGGCAAGCTCGGCCTGCTGGAACTGACCGCGGGCGGTACCATCTTCCTCGATGAGGTGGGAGAGATGAGCCCCCGCCTGCAGGTCAAGCTACTGCGCTTCCTGCAGGACGGCGGCTTTCGTCGGGTGGGCAGCGACGAGGAGACCTACCTCGACGTGCGGGTGATCTGTGCCACCCAGCAGGACCTGCCCAAGCTTTGCGCCGAGGGGCTGTTTCGCCAGGATCTCTACCACCGGCTCAACGTGCTGTCGCTGGCGGTGCCGCCGCTGCGCGACTGCCTCGACGGCATCGAAGCCATGGCGCTGCACTTCATCGACCGTGCCGCACGCCAGATCGGTTGCCGCATGCCCGGGCTGTCGCCGGCGGCGCTGGCGCGGCTATCCACCTACCACTGGCCGGGCAATGTGCGCCAACTGGAGAACGTGCTGTTCCAGGCAGTGTCGCTGTGCGAGGGCGATGCCATCGAGCCGGGCCACTTGCGCCTGCCGGACGTGGGGGCGGCGCCGGGACTCTCCGGCATCGACCTGGACGGCAGCCTGGCCGGCATCATGAACGACGTGGAGCGGCGTGTGCTGGCCGCGCTCTATCCGCAGTACCCTTCCAGCCGGCAACTGGCCAAGCGCCTCGGAGTGTCGCATACCACCGTGGCCAACAAGCTGCGCCAATATGGCATCGGGCCCGGCACGGGCGAGTTGGGCTGACAAAGCCATACGTGACGGGGCTGCTAGAGTAAAGGCATTCGGTAAGGAGAGCTTCGATGGCTCACGGTGCGCCCTGGCATCTCCATCAGCATCGCCTGCCCCTCTGGCTGAAGCTGGCATTTACCGCCTGGATCCTCGTCTGGGCGCCGACCTACTGGATGCTGCTGGGTCCACAGAACTACTTCTGGCTGTGCAATCTGGCCAATTTCCTGATCCTGATGGGGCTATGGAGCGAGAGCCGGCGGTTGATCTCGATGCAGCTGCTATCGGTGCTGTTGGTTGGCAGCCTCTGGGCGGTGGACGTGGGCTCCGCCTGGATCACGGGTGTGCATCCCATCGGCGGCACCGAGTACATGTTCAACCCCGAACAACCGTTGGTGACCCGGCTGCTTTCGCTCTACCACCTGGTGTTGCCTGTGATATCGGGCCTGGCCGTCTACCGGCTTGGATACGATCGCCAGGCGCTGCTGTGGCAGACGGCGCTGACCTGGATCGTGGTGCCGCTGGCCTATGCGGCTACCGAACCCGAGCGCAACGTCAATTGGGTTCATGGGCCCTTCGGCCAGCCCCAGGAAATGTTAGACCCGCTGCTCTATCTCACGGGCCTGACGCTGCTCTGGCCGGTGGCGGTCTATCTCCCGGTGCATCTACTGATGGTTGCCCTGCAGCGAAAGGGCTGGCTGCGCTGAGCCTTGCTGCTTCAGCCCCGGTTCAGCCAGGTTACGTACCTCGGCATAGCGATAGGCCTCCAGTGCCCCGAAACCGGCCAGGCGCCTTGCTTTGAGGCGAGTGAGCAGGGGGCCGCTCAGGCCGCACAGGAAACGCGCGAGCAGGTCGGGCGTGACGGGGTGGGCCTCGTCGCTGCTGGCCAGTTGTTGAACCAATTCGCCCGCCAGCCGTTCGATGGTTTCTGCCGTCAGCGGTTCGAGCGGCGCGGGGTCGGGCAGGCGCGCGACCTGACCGCGGCAAGCCGAGCAGTGGCCGCACTGCTCGGGCGCGCGCTGGTCGCCGAACCACTCGGCGAGCCGGCGGCTGAGGCACGCCTCGCTCTCGAACAGCGCCAGCATGGCGTGCAACCGCTCGACCTCGGCGTGCTCCTTGTCGCGAAAATAGGCGTGCAATTCCTCGGTCAGGGCGGCAGGGTCGAGATCGTCGCGCAGCACATCATAGACCTCGGTCATCTGCTTGCTCTCGAGCACCATCCAGCCCTGGGCGACGAAGTAGTCCAGCGCGGTGATCACCCGGGCTCGCTCGACGTTGAGGCCGCGTTCGCCGCCCAGGCGCTGGAGCGCCTCGAAATCCAGGTTGAACCAGGTGCGCGCGCGCTGCGAGGCGTCGAGGATCGCCTGGACGAAGGCGCTGCGCTCGCCCTCGAAGCGGGCCACCAACGCCTCGGGTTCGTCGTGCAGGCGAAAACGGTACTCGGCGAAGTAGCTGTAGCGCGGCGCGATGATGCCGCGCAGTTCGAGCTGTACCAGCAGCGTCTTGAGCGGTAGGGGGCGGATGTTGCTGTGCTGCGATAGTGAGTTGAGCACCAGCTCCCACTGGCGTGCGGCACCGCCTTGGTTCGCTCTGGTCAGCTCGTCGATCACGCGGCGAATGCCATCGGGCTCCGGCGTGTCGCCGTAGACGAAGTTTTCCAGCACGTTGACGTGATCGCGCCCGGCCAGCATCAGGCAGTCTGAGGGGTTACCGTCGCGGCCGGCGCGGCCGATCTCCTGGCTGTAGTTCTCGACCGACTTGGGCAGGTCGAAGTGGACCACGTTGCGGATGTCGGACTTGTCGATGCCCATGCCGAAGGCGATGGTGGCGACGATGCAGGGCGTGTGGCCGGCCATGAAGTCGCGCTGGATACGTTCGCGGGTCTCGCCATCGAGCCCGGCGTGGTAGGCAATGGCACTTATGCCCGCCTTGCTCAGGTAGGCCGCCAGGCGTTCGGCGGTCTGCTGCAGGGTGACGTAGACGATGGTGGGCTCGGGCGGCTGGGCGCCAAGCTTGGGCCGCAGCCAGTCGACCAGCCGGCGTGGGCGCATCTCGGCCGGCACCGGCGCCACTTCCAGGTTGAGGTTGGGGCGATAGAAGCCGGTGGCGGTCACGTCACCCTCGGCAATGTCGAAGCGCTCGCGCATGTCGGCGATCACCCGCGGCGTGGCCGTGGCGGTCAGCAGCAGCACCTGGGGAATGCCGAACTCACGGCGATACTGGGGCAGCTTGAGGTAGTCCGGGCGAAAGTTGTGGCCCCACTCGGAGATGCAGTGGGCTTCGTCGACCACCAGCAGCGAGATCGGCACGCGGCGGATGAAGGCGCGGAAGCGCTCGTTCTTGAGCCGCTCCACCGAGATCATCAGGATACGGATCTCGCCGCGCTTGGCGCCCTCCATGACCGCGGCTGCCTCCTCGCGGCTCTGGCTCGAGTCGATGCTGGCGGCGGCGATGCCGTGGCGCGCGAGAAAGGCGAGCTGATCCTGCATCAGCGCCAGCAGCGGGGAGATGACCAGGGTGAGATGCGGCAGATGCAGGGCGGGCAGCTGGTAGCACAGCGACTTGCCCGAGCCGGTGGGAAATATCGCCGCCGCCGAGCGGCCCGCCGTGATCGCTTCGATGACCGGGCGTTGCCCGAGGCGGAAGTCGTCATAGCCGAAGACCCGCTGTAACGTCTGATCGATCATGTAGGCACTCCCTGCGCTGTTGTTGTAAACACAGAATTCTATCGACTTTGAGGCGGAGGCCATGGCGACCACCGGGCGGCAGCGCACATTCTCGCATATCGTCGGCTTCGACGATTGTCCGTTCCCGCGCGGGCACCGCGGCGACGTGGCCATCGTCGGCACGGTTTTCTCCAGGCTCCGCCTGGAGGGCGTGCTCTCCGGCAAGGTGCGCCGCGATGGCGTCAACAGTACCCGCGAGCTGATCCGCCTGGCCGGCAGCTCGCGCTTTGCCGCGCATCTTCAACTCGTCATGCTGCAGGGGGTGGCACTTGCCGGTTTCAACGTTGTCGACGCCGTGCGTGTGCACGAAGAGCTAGGGCTGCCGGTGCTGGTGGTGGCTCGCCGCGCACCACGCCGAGACGCGATGCGCCGGGCGCTGCTCGAGCGCATTCCCGGCGGTGCCCACAAGTGGGCGCTGGTCGAGCGGCTGGGCGAGATGGAGCCACTCGAAGGCGTCTACGTGCAGCGCGTTGGGCTGAGCGTGGAGGAGGCGGCAGCGACCCTGCGCGCCACCACGCCTCACGGCAGCGTACCCGAGCCGCTGCGCGTGGCGCATCTGATCGCCGGCGGCGTGACCACGGGCGAAAGCAGCGGCCGCGTGTAATGGAGGCGATCGTGTGCCTACACTTTGAGAGATACCGAACTGTCACCGAGCAGAAGAGCTATCACCAACCAGTAGAAGGGCTATCACGGAGCAAGCAGGAGGTGGCCGTATGTCCACACCCAGGAGTGTCGAGATCGATGCGGACGGTGTCACGCTGGAAGGGGACCTGATCCTGCCCGAGGGTGCGACCGGCATCGTGGTGTTCGCCCATGGCAGTGGCAGCAGCCGCTTCAGCTCCCGCAACCGCCGGGTGGCGCAACACCTGGCAGATCAGGGGCTGGCCACGCTGCTGTTCGACCTGCTGACCGCCGACGAGAACGAAATCGACATGCGCACCCGGCAGTTGCGCTTCGACATTCCGCTGATCGGCTCACGCATGACCGCGGCGGTGGGCTGGGTGGCCACGGCCGACCCCACCCGGCATCTCTCGATCGGTCTGTTCGGCGCGAGCACCGGGGCGGCCGCGGCGCTGATTGCCGCCGCCGAGCGCCCCGAGCAGGTACGCGCGGTGGTGTCCCGCGGCGGGCGTCCGGACCTGGCCGGTCGGCATCTGGCGTCTGTCAAGGTGCCGACCCTGCTGCTGGTCGGGGGCAATGACGAGCCGGTGATCGAGCTCAACGAGCGGGCTCGGGAGCGGATGACCGAGGCCGGAGAATGCGAGCTGGTCATCGTGCCCGGCGCGACGCACCTGTTCGAGGAGCCGGGCAAGCTCGAGGAGGTGGAGCGGTTGGCGACCCGCTTCTTCCTGGAACATCTTTAGCAGCGTTCCTGGAGGTGTTGCCGCGGGTCCCCTGCGGGCGTGATCGGCAACCAAGTCCGGGAGCGTAGAAAGACAGGCACAACCACGTCATGACCCGAGCAGCCTAGCTTGGCATAATGCCCCTCTTTTCTTTGCCTGCAGGGAAGTTTTCATGACCGCCTGGAGCAAGCTGCTGATCGCCACGACGCGGCTGATCGACCTGCACGACAGCGCCCATGAACCCGGCTCGCCCTTCGTGCAGGTCAGTCAGGAACAGCGTCGCGGCCTGCGTGACGGCTACTGGCTCGACCTCGGCTGCCTGCTGCTCGACTACCTGCTCGACGAGGACTTCGCCACCAATAGCGCCTTCGTCTCGCAGAGCCGCTGCCTCAATCACCTGCGCGAGATTTATCCGCAGCTGCCGCACGATGACTTGAGCTTCGTCATCAACCTGCTGGCCACGCCCAGCGAGATTCACTTTCGACAATCGTCTCCGACCTCGAGCGAGATGGGGGAGGGCCGCGCCCGGCGCAGCACCAAGCGCACGGCACTCGTCGAGAAGCAGGGCCAGACCGGCCAGGTGCGGCTCACGCCGAGCGGCCGCCAGGCGGTAACGCTGGCCAGCCAGGTCGAGGACCTGCTCTATTCCGAATACGACGCCGCCAAGGTGCTGGCGGCGCTGGCGCGGGGCGATTTCGCCCGCATTCCCGACATCACCAACCAGATCCTGCTGGCCATTCGTGCGCTGACCCAGGAGCTGCGCCGGGTGCGCGAGAATCCCACCCGCGAGGGCAAGCTGGCCGCGCTGCTCGACAACGAGCGCCACTATCACAACGCCTTGACCAACATCCAGCAGACCCTGCTCGATGCCCGTGCCCAGCTCGCCACGCCGCGGCTGATGGAGCGCTTCGAAAGCTGGCGCGAGGTGCAGGAGGAGGAGTGGGATCTGCGAGTGCTCTCCAGCGCCCTCGGCCGGGTACTCAACGCCATCGAAAACCTCTCGCGCCGTCTCTCGGAACTTCTCGCCGACATCGCCGAGGGGCGCATCCAGGCCATGGGCGTGATCGATTTCCAGGACATGGCGCGCCAACTGCTCGAGGCGCCGCCTGCGGCCGCGCTTCGCGACGCCGTGGTGGCGCGCATGATGCCGCTGCACGTGCAGGCGACGTTCCCGCGCCTGGCGCCGCTGGTGCCGCTGCTCGAAAGCCGCCGTGCCGAAGCCAGCGCCTCGGCACTGGTGTTCGACGAGGCCGGCGACGAGGCCCCCGAGGACCCGCTGCTGGCGCGCTTCCTCGAGGCGCGCGGCCCGGCGCTGCGTCAGCGCATCCAGCAGGCACCGCTATCGCTGCCCGAGGCGCTGGCCGAAGGCTGGCACCGCTTCGAGGAGGGCGATTGCCTGGCGCAACTGCTCAATACCTTCGTCGACACCGAGCTGCTCGACCCGGGATTGACGGTAGGTATCGACGCCACGCCGTTCGAGCTTGCACTCGACGACGGCCGCCGCATCGAAGGGGCCGTGACCCCGTCCCTCGGCTTCTTTTCACAGGCGCCCGGGGCCGCGCCGCACTCCTTACAGGCGCCCGGGGCCGCGCCGCATTCCTTACAGACGCCCGACGCCTCGAACAACGCCACATCGCGAATCGATCAGGATGAGCCCGTATGAATATGACCGAAATGGGCGAGGTGGTCGCCTACCTGCTGCGCTACCGCAGCGCCGAACGCACCCCGGGCGGCGGGCGCAAGCGCCGTGCCGCTCGCGAAGGCCAGCTCTCCGAGCGTGACGTGTGCGCCCTGATCGATGACGCCAGCGAGGGCGAGCGCGAGGCGCTGCGCGACTTCCTGGGCGGCCAGGGCCTGCGGCTCAAGGCCTTCGAGGCTGGAGACTACCCGGGCATCGCGCCGGGGTCACGCTACTACGCACTGCTGCCCGACCCGGAGCTGGAGCAGCCGCCGCTGTATACCCGCGAGCCGGTATTCGAGGCGCTCAAGCTACGCCAGGAGAGCCGCGCCGAGCTGGCCCAGTGGTACCTGCAGCTGTGGCTGTTGATGCATACGCTGCTCTATACACGCTACAACCGCGCGCTCTCAGACGTCAGCCGCTACCAGGAGGCCACCTTCTCCGGCGCCGAACTGGTCGAACTGATGCGCGACCAGCTCGAGTCATTGCGCGCCTTGGGTGAGGAGGCGCCAGAGGCCAGCCGGGCACTGCTCGAGGAGCGCGGCGAGGACATCAGCCGCCGGGTGCGCGCCTTCATCGACCTGCAGGTGCGTGCCGGCCTGCTCGAGGGCCTGCGCGAGGCCGATCCCGGAGCGGCCACCGAAGAAGGGAGCGGCGAGGTCTGGCAGCAGACTCTGCTCGGGGCGCTGGAAAGTGAGCAGATCGGGATTCACCAGCTCGCCCACCTGCATGACTTGGCCCAGGGCCGCGTGGCGAGCCGGCATGCGGACGAGAATGCAATGCCCATCGACGAGCACGAGGAGACCCAGGCATGAGCGTGATCAACCGCATCGAGGTCGCCAACCTGCTCAACAAGCACGGCGACGTGGCCTCGCCTTGGGACGCCAAGATGCGCCATGTGCTGCTCGACCTGCGCGGCCAGTCCAGCGCCATCAGCATGGAGAACGGCTTCGGCAAGACCACGCTTGCCGAGGCGTTGATCGGCCTGCTGTCGCGCGACCGCACGCTGCTCTCCCGCACGCGGCGCAAGTGTTCGCCCTCGTCGGTGGGCGGTGAAGGGAGAAGCTGGAGTCACCTGCGGGTGGAGTTCCGTTCACGCAGCGGGCTCGAGCGCCAGGACGACATGCTGGCGGTGGCCGGAGAGGAAGTGGCCGGCGAGACTTTCGTGTTCGGCTTCTACGGCTACAGCGACGGCAGCGGGCTCTCCTTCTACCATTATGCCGGGCGTCTCGAAGACGTGCCGGTGCATCACCTGACACTCGACGGCAAGCTGGCGCTCTACGCCAACCGCGACGTCAAGGCCGTGATGGCCGAGCGTGGCGTGCGCCTGACTCACAACCGCGAGGAGTGGCTGGAGGCGGTGGGTGCCCACGTGTCGCGCCGCGAGCTGGCCCAGCTCGCGGCCTTCCAGAAGGAGGGTGGCGCCGACAAGAGCCAGATCTTCAACGCCATTAAGCCCCGCGCCGGCGAGAAGGCCGACCAGGCGTTCTTCTTCGAGGTGCTGGCGCCGGAGATCCTCTCCGGCGCCACCCGCGGCGAGACCGACGAGAGCGAGGAACTGATCGAGGAGGTCATCCTCAACTCCGGCACCAACATCACCGAGCTGCGCCAACGCCTCGAGGAGGCCGAAAGCGACCAGCGCCGCGCTAGTGACAAGGTGGTGCGCTTGGCGGAGCTGCGTGAGCAGGGCGAGACCCTGCGCGATGCCCGCGCTCGGTTAAGCGAGCTGGACCAGGGCCTGGCGGCCAGCGAAGCGCTGCTGGGCGGCCAGGCCCTGCTTGGTCTGCCCGGGCTGCCGCGCGCCAGCGCAGTGGACGATCCCGAAGAGAGTGGGGCCGCCCCGCTGGAAGGCTTCGCCTGGATTGCCGGGGATACGTCGCGCCCTCGGGTCTCGACCTCTTTGCTGGCGACCCTTTCCGGCCTCTCCGAGCGGGCGGTGCGGCATGCGCTCTCCGAGCGCGGCGCCCGGGTCGACGTGCATCGGCGCCTGATCCACCTGCCCGAGGCGGAGTGGCCGCTCAACCGCGACGTGGGTCACGTCAGCTTCAAGGCCGCTCGCGAGTGGCTGAGCGAAAGCCACGCCCTCAACGATGATACGGCTCGCGACCGGGCCCTTTCCGCCCTGGACGAAGGTGCCGACGCCTTCGAGGCGGCCGACGGTAACCGCTTCCGCGAGGAGGTGATCGGCGACGGCGTCTATCTCGAGGAACTGACCCGCGACCTGGCTGCCCTCGACGAGCGCCGCGACGACATGGAGCAGGAGCGCGAGCGGCTCGAATCCCAGCAGCGCGACTTTGTCGATAACCAGAGTTTTTACACCCAGGCGCTGTCCGAGGGTCTCTTCAGCGAAGCCGAGCTGGAAACCCCGGAGGCCAGCGCCGAAGCGGCCAAGACCGAGGCCGCCGACGCACGTCGGGCACTCAACCAGCACTTGGGCCGGGTCGGTGAACTCAAGCAGGTAGCCGCCTGGCATGACGCTTTCCGCCGCGAGTGCCCCGGTACCGCACCGGCCGAGCGGCTGGAAGAGAAGCTCGACCGTGAGGCCGAGCTGGCTGAGACGCTCGACGAACTGACCGGTCGTCGTGACGAGGTGGCCACCGCCTTCGAGACCGCTCGTGCAGAACGCGAGCGACTCAACGGCGAACGCGAACGCTTGACCGGCGAACAGGGGTTGCTGGCCCGCGGCCAGGCGCCCTGGCGCGCCTTCGTCGAGGGTTGGCCGGGCGAGGAGGTTGGCGGCTTCTGGTCGCGGCGGAAGACGGCACTGGCCGAGCTGCAGACGAACTCCCGCGAGGCCGAGCAGCGCCGCCAGGACGCCGAGCGCACCTTGTCACGGCTGGCGCCGCTGGCCGAAGCCGCGCGCCGCTACGGTGAGCTGCACGGCGACGACGAACCGGTGCATCTGCGCGCGCGACTGCGCGAGCGCGAACGCGAACTGGCCGACGAGCGTCAGCGGCTGACGGAGGAAGAGAGCCGCCTGCGCACGCTGCACCGGGCGCGGCTCGATTTCGCCGAGCGCAGCGAGCTGGCGGCCGAGAAGTGGCTCACCGACGCCCGGCGCCGCTACCCGCGACTGTTGCGAGAGGCGGAGACGCTGGAGGCTGATATCGCCGCCCGCGAACGCTACCTGGAAAGCCTCTCCGGCGACCCGCTGGAGCGGCGCGTGGTGGAGGCCGAGGCCCATCGTCACCTGGACGATAGCGGCATCGCTTGGCAGCCGCTGCATGCGGTGCTCAACGTCGCGACTCATACCCCCGAGCAGCGCCGCGAATGGCTGGTGCAGGCCGCCGGCGTACTGTTCGCCCCGGTGGTGGCGGGGCGCGAGGCGGCCGAGTCCGCCGCCGCCGCGCTGATCGAGGCGGGCCTGGCGGTGCCGGTGTTCGAGGCCGAAGCGCTGGCCGACTTGCTGGCCCGGGGCGAGCCGCCCCTGGGCGCCGTGGCCGGGGTGGAAACCCTGGCGGTCAAGGCCGCGCTGGACCCGAGCTACCTCGAGGCGCTGCGCGAGGCCACCGAGAAGCGGCTTGCCGCCGACCGCGAGCGGCAGAAGGCACTGGCCATAGAGTGCGAGCGACTCGATCCCCATGGCGACACATTCGCCTTGGCGCTGCGCGCCCGTGAAGCCGACGAGGCGGATGTCGAAGTGGCGCTGGAGGCGCTGGCCGAGCAGCAGGCAGCGCTGGCCGAGCGCGAGGCCGAGCTGGCCCCGCGGCTGAGCGATACCGCGCTGGCCTGTATCGACGACTATCAGCGCTACCTGCAGGAGGGCGGCGAGATCGCCCAGCAGGAAGCCGCCGAGGCGCGGCTCGAGGCCGAGACGACGCTGGCCGAGCTGACGCCCCAGCGTGAGCGTGCGGCCCGCGAGCTGGAGGCCCACGGGCCGACCTGGCTTGCCGCCGAGCAGTTCAGCGATGCCGGGGGTGTCGAGCGGCTGCAGGCGTTGGAGACGCGCCTCGCCGAACTCGAGCGTCACCTGGCCGAGGCCGCGGCCAGGCTGGCCAGCGCCGAGGAGGAGAAGGAGGCGCTTGCACGGAAAGTCGTCGAGACCGAGGCCCGGCTGCGAGGCATCTTCAGCGACGGCGAGCGAGACCGGCTGCGTGCCCTGGCGAGTTTCGAGGCCGATGGCGGGGTCGCCTTCATGTCCAGCGCCGCCGAGGTGCAGGCCGAGTTGGAGGCGTCCCAGGCGCGGGCGACCCGGCGTGCCGACTTCGATTTCACGCGCATCCGTGCCTATCTGGAGGTGCGCGACGCCGGTGGCGGCAGCCAGAAGCTCGAGCGCGAGATCGCCCGGGTCAAGCGTGAGCTCGGCGAGCTGCGCGACAAGCGCAAGACGCTTTCGGCGGAGCGGGACGTGCTGGAGGCGCGCCTTGCCGAGCAGCGCCGGGCACTGGCCTGCGTCGACCAACTGGCGGTGGAGTGGCTGCGGGTGCTGCGCGAGCTGCCTGAGGGCTGGCCGCGGCGCCTGGCGGCGCTGGTCGATCTCGAAGAGGCCAGCCGTTGGCCCAGCGACACGGATGAGCTCGAGGCGCGCAACGCCGCCCTCGACGCTTGGCGCGTCATGGCCGGCGATAAGAGCGAGCAGGGCGAATTCGACGCCGAGGCGCTGGAGGCATGCCAGCAGACCCTGGTCGACGCCTTGGGCGAGCTCAACCTGGGCGAGCGAGCGCGTAACCGCGAGCGCCAGGCCCGCCAGGTCGAGGGCGGTGAGCGCAAGCTGGCCGAGGCACTCGCCGAGGCGGCGCATAGTCGCCTCTTCAGCGACACCGAGCGTGCCCGCCTGGCGGGCCTGACGCATGCCAGCGCCGAGGCGCTGGACGACCTCTCCCGGCTGCACGATCTGCTCGCCGGCCAGCTCGACGAGCATCGCGTGCGGGTCGAGCGGCTGCATGCCTCGCGCGAGCAGATCGAAGGCACCCTGGTGGAGCGGCTCAGCTCGATCATCTCGGACGCCGCCGGCAATCTCGACATCCTCAAGCGCGTGGCCAAGAGCAGCGGCGAGGGCGGCGCCTTCTTCGAGGTCAAGGCTTCGCTGATCGGCCCCGACCAGCTGCGCGATCTCATCGCCACGCTGCTCGCCGACATCGACGAGCACCAGGCGGCCATGCGCCGCCGCGCCGAGCGTGACGGCGGCATGGTCGACGGCGAGGCGCGCCGGCGCGACGACGACTTGCTGCGCCAGATCCGCCGGCGTATCTATCGCGGCCTGTTCCACGACGTGGCGATCCGCCTCAAGCACGACGCCATTCGCCCGCACGGGCGGCTGTTCTCGCTCAACGAGGAGATGTCGGAAGGCCAGCGCGAAGCGGTGTCGCTGATGTGGCTGGTCAAGCTCTCCGAGTTCGCCATCGAGCGCGAGTTGCGTGAACTTCCGGGGCACCACCGCCGCCGCGCACGCACCAGCCGCGAGAGCGTGATCCTTCTCGACGGCCTGTTCTCCAAGCTCTCGCATCGTCGCCTGATCCAGGACTCGCTGGAGTCGCTGCGCAACACCCGCGGGCGCTTCCAGATGATTGGCCTGATCCACAACCCCAACTACGAGAACGACCCCGACATCTTCCCCACCTACCTGGTGGGCAGCGTGATCGGCGGCGCCCAGGGGCAGGGCGGCCACGTGATGGTGCGCGACGGCCGCATCACGCCGCCGGAGTCGGTAGGGCGCAGCGTCGGCGAGGCCAGCCTGTTCGGCATTCACGTCAGCGAGCCGGAGCCGAGCTGAACCGATGCTCAACGGATAGGAGAAAACATATGCACGTCATCATCGATCTCTGCGTCGTCCCGCTGGGCGTAGGGGTGTCGGTCTCGCCGCAGATCGCCGCCTGCCAGCGGGTGATCGAGGCCTCGGGTCTCGAGCACCACATGCATGCCTACGGCACCAACATCGAGGGGCCGTGGGACGAGGTGATGGCGGTGGTCAAGCGCTGCCACGAGGTGGTGCACGAGATGGGGGCGCCGCGCATCACCACCACCATCAAGCTGGGTACACGCACCGACCGCGAGCAGTCCATGGCCGACAAGGTGACGAGCGTGGAGAATAAACTGCGTAGCCCCTGAGCCGTCATCACGCAGCGTTGTTCAGGCCGGCAGCGGCGCCAGCCAGGCGTCGCCCAGGCGCAGCAGGTGGTCGGTGAGAGCGTCGAGGATCCTGCCGCCCTGGCGCCAGTGATGCCAGTAGAGCGGCACGTCGATCACCTGGCCCGGCGAGAGGTCGACCAGGCGGCCGTCGGCCAGGTGGGGACCGGGGTCGATCTCCTGCAGCCGCCCCTCGCTGAGTTCCCGCTCGGCCTGGCGCTCCGGCACCATGCCGTAGCCGAGTCCTGCCAGCGCCAGGCCGACGAAGCCCTCCGACGAAGGACACAGGTGATGGGGGAAGGGGGGCTCCACGCCGTACATGGCCAGGAAGCGATGCTGCAGCCGGTCGTCGGGGCCGAAGACGATGGCCGGTGCCTGGCGCAGCGCTTCCGGCGTCACGCCGTCGGCGAAATAGCGTGCCATGAAGGTGGGGCTGGCCAGGGCGCGATAGCGCATGCTGCCCAGGCCGTGGCTGCGCGCGCCCTGGACCGGCGTGGGTGAATCGCAAATACAGCCGGCCACGTCGCCGTCGCGCATGCGCTTGAGCGCCACCTCCTGATCCTCCACCACCAGCTCGAACAGTACCCGGTAGTGCTCGCAGAAGCGCCCGATGGCCTCCGGCCACCAGGTCGCCAGGCTGTCGGCATTGATGGCCAGGCGCAGGCGCTGCTCGCCGCCGCCTAGCGCGGGCACTTCTCCCAATAGGTCACTTTCGAGCAGGCGTACCTGCTGGGCGTGGTTGAGCAGGCGTCGGCCCAGCGGCGTGGGGGCGAGGCGTGGGCTGCGCACCAGCACCGGCTGCCCCAGGCGTGCTTCGAGCAGCTTGATGCGCTGGGAAACCGCCGATTGGGTCAGGCCCAGATGGCGAGCGCCTCGTTCGAAGCCGCCCTGGTCGAGCACGACCACCAGTGCTTCCAGCAGTTTGTAGTCGAGCATCGATTCTGCTTATCCCCTAGTGCCTTTATTTATTTCTTTAATTGCTGCGGTGAGCTTAGCCTTGGTGATTACGACTTGCCAGGGAGAAATCATCATGTGGTTGTCATGGCTCAATGGGCTATTGATCTGTGCGGGATTGATTGTCGCCATCGGGGCGCAGAATGCTTTCGTGCTGCAGCAGAGCCTGCGCCGCCAGAACGCCTGGCTGGTGGCCGGAGTCTGTGCGCTTTGCGACTGGCTGCTGGTGGGGCTGGGCGTGTTGGGGCTCGGCGTGTTGATTGCCCAGCAGGAGGCGCTGATGGAAGTGGCGCGCTGGGCCGGTGCCGCCTTCCTTGCATGGCAGGCCTGGCTGGCCCTGCGCCGTGTCCTGGGCGGCCAAGCCTTGACGGCCGGCGGCGGCAGTGCGCAATCGTGGCAGGCGGCGCTGGCCGCCACGCTTGCCGTAACCCTGCTCAATCCCCAGGTCTATCTCGAAACCGTGGTGCTGCTGGGCGCCATCGGTGCGGTGCAGCCGAGCCCGCTGGGGTTCTTCATCGGTGCGGCGATGGCCTCGTTCGGCTGGTTCTTCGGCCTGGCGGCTGCCGCCGGCTGGTTGGCACCGCGGTTGGCGAGCCCGCGGGTGTGGCGCGCCATCGATCTGGCGATTGGCCTTATCCTGGCTTGGGTGGCGTGGAGGTTGGCGAGTGGCGCCATGATGCCATAGGTAGGCGACGACTGTTGTAAAGCTATCTTTACGCTGTGTCAGGCTGGCGAACCACTCCGAAGGCAGGATTTATGGAGTTCGGAGCGCTGTAAGGTTTTGCTTACGATATAGGTGAGGGCGGACATCTGCCGCCCACGCTCAAGGTCGTAAAGCAGCGTTTCTAGGGGGGAGCGTGCGCACTAGGCTGGGGGCACCAGTTCGGCATCCATGACTGCACGACATAACAACGGTAAATCCCCCTGGAGGTAACCATGAACGCACCCGCCAAGACCGTGTCACCGATCAGCCAAGAGAACCCCATCGGTACCAACGGCTTCGAGTTTGTCGAGTACAGCGCGCCGACCGCCGAAGGCATCGAGTCGCTGCGTGCGCTGTTCAACCGCATGGGTTTCACCGAGACCCGCAAGCACCGCTCCAAGCAGGTGTTCCTGTTCCAGCAGGAGAATGTCAACTTCGTGCTCAACGCCGAGCCCGATAGCCATGCCGCCGAGTTCGCTCGCGTACACGGCCCTAGCGCCTGTGCCATGGCCTGGAAGGTAGCCGATGCCAAGCAGGCGTTCGATTACGCCGTGGCTCACGGCGCCGAGCCGATGGAAAACCCGGTCGGCCCCGGCGAGGTGGGCATTCCCGCCGTACGCGGCATTGGCGGCTCGCTGCTCTACTTCGTCGACAACAGGGTCGACGATGCAGGGCGCACCATCTACGACATCGACTTCGAGGCGATTCCCGGCCGCTCGCGCAACGACAACAGCGTGGGCCTCAAGGTGCTCGACCACCTGACCCACAACGTCGATCGTGGCCAGATGGACGTCTGGGCCGATTTCTACACCGAGATCGCCAACTTCCGCGAGAACCGCTACTTCGATATCAAGGGCAAGAAGACCGGCCTGCATTCCCGGGCCATGACCGGGCCATGCGGCAAGATGCACATTCCGATCAACGAATCGGCCGACGATACCTCGCAGATCGCCGAGTTCCTGCGTGAGTACAACGGCGAAGGCATCCAGCACCTGGCCATGGCCACCGACGACATCTACGCCACGGTGCGTGCGTTGCGCAACAACGGCGTCACCTTCCTCTCGACGCCGGACACCTACTACGAGAAGGTCGATGCGCGCGTACCCAACCATCAGGAGAAGGTCGAGGACCTGCGTGAACTCAGCCTGCTGATCGATGGCGGCGAAGGCGAGGGCGTGCTGCTGCAGATCTTCACCGAGACCGTGATCGGCCCGATCTTCTTCGAGATTATCCAGCGCAAGGGCAACGACGGCTTCGGCGAGGGCAACTTCAAGGCCCTGTTCGAGTCGATCGAGGAGGATCAGATTCGCCGCGGTGTGCTCAAGGCGGATTGATCCCGATGGCCCCTACCCACTCACTTGGGTGGGGGCCATTTCGTCCGATATGAAACGACTGAAAGCAAGCCATTTCTACAAAAATAACGTTGCATCGCATGGATTGCAGCGTGCATATTGCTGCGTCGAGCGATAACAACGATTTCCCCTGGTGATCAAATGACGACTCAACAACAACCCCGCGTTCAGTGGCTCAGCCGCTGGGGCTTCGTACTGGCGGCGACGGGTTCCGCCGTCGGCCTGGGCAATATCTGGAAATTCCCCTACATGACCGGCGAGCATGGCGGGGGCGCCTTCGTGCTGGTTTATCTGGTGTGCATTCTGGCGGTCGGCGTGCCGGTCATGATGACCGAGATCGCCTTCGGGCGGCGCGGCCGTGGCAGCCCCATCGATGCCGTGCGGCGTGTGGTGAGCGAATCCGGGCGCTCCTCGGTCTGGTCGCTGCTGGGCTGGATGGCAATGCTGTGCGGCTTCATGATCCTCTCGTTCTACGTGGTGGTGGCCGGCTGGTCGTTCTCCTACCTGTGGAAGATGCTGACCGGCGGCCTAGCAGGCAGCGGCGTCGACGACATGGCGGCGATTTTCGTCGCCAACAACGAGAACCCCTTTAACCTCGGCTTCTGGAGCACCCTGGTGACGCTTGCGACCATGCTGATCGTGGGCAAGGGCGTGCAGGCGGGCATTGAGAAGAGCGTGAGCTGGATGATGCCGGGCATGGTAATCATGCTGCTGATCCTGATCGGCTACGGCGTGTTCTCGGGCGGCTTCGGCGAGGCGTGGAGCTTCCTGTTCTCGTTCAATACCGGCAGTCTGTCCAGCGAAGGGATGCTGGCCGCGCTGGGGCATGCGTTCTTCACCTTGTCACTGGCGTCCGGTGCGATTCTCACCTACGGCAGCTACCTGCCCGCCGGTGCCTCGATAGCGCGTACCACCCTCGGCGTGGCGGTGGCCGATACGCTCGTGGCATTGATGGCCGGCCTGGCGATCTTCCCGGTGATCTTCGCCAACGGCATGAGTCCCGAAGGCGGGCCGGGGCTGCTGTTCATGAGCCTGCCGCTGGCCTTCCAGGCCATGCCGATGGGTACGCTGTTCGGCGTGCTGTTCTTCATCATGCTGTCGATGGCGGCGTTGACCTCGTCGATCTCCATGGTCGAGGCCACCGTCTCCTGGCTGGTCGACAACAAGGGTATCACTCGCCGCACCGCGGCCTGGGGAACCGGTATCGTGCTGTGGCTGGTCAGTACCTTGGCGATGCTGTCGTTCAACGTCGGCGCCGACTGGACCCTGGCGGGCAAGCACTTCTTCGACTGGCTCGACTATCTCACCTCGCGCTGGATGATGCCGCTGGGCGGGCTGGGCATGGTGCTGCTGGCCGGCTTCGTGTTGAAGAGCGAAACCTTCCGCGAAGAGCTGGGCCTGGCACCGCACTGGCACGCACTGTGGCTGTTCATGGTGCGCTACGTCAGCCCGCTGGGCATCCTTGTGATCTTCGTCGATGCGCTGGGCATCGCGCGCCTGCAGTTCGGCCTGCACTGGCCGTGGCTGTTGGGCGTGCTGGTGCTGATCACCCTGATCGGTGAACTGGCCAGCCCGCGCCTGCGGCGGACTCTGGCCGGCTGAACGCTTGCCTGCCGCGAGGCTTGACGCTAATGTCGGGCCGGTCCGATGGGGACGTCTTCGTCGAGGTGACAGGATGAGCGTTCGTTCCATTCTCGGTGCCGGCCCTTCTGCCCCCCGCTTGGTGCGGGGCGTGCTGGTCCTGCTGCTGCTCGCATTGACCGTCGGCTGTGCTGGACGAGACGGTCGACAGGTCGAGCGCGCCTCGCTGCCATCCGGCTGGCATGGCGAGCAGGGGCAGGCCTCGTTCTATGCCGACCGTTACCATGGTCGGCGCACCGCCAGTGGCGAAGCCCACGACCGCAACGCGCTGACGGCGGCGCACCGCAGCTTGCCATTCGGCACCCGGGTCCGGGTGACGCGGCTGGACAACGGCCGCGAGACGGTGGTGCGCATCAACGACCGCGGGCCCTTCGTGCGCGGTCGTATCATCGATCTCTCGCGACGTGCGGCCGAAGAACTCAACATGCTCGGGCAGGGCGTGGCGGAGGTGCGATTGTCGCCTGAGTGAAGCGTTCTCACCTGGCGTCTGTTTTTTCCTCTTTGGCTCCGATAGGGAAAGCAGTGGCGGGGCTCGCTATGGCGCTCAGCGCAGCGCCGGCACCTCGCGCTGGAATTCGCGACGCCAGCGGGCCAGCAGGGCCTCGCGCTTGAGTCGATCCAGAGTGGCCAGCAGGCCGGGACCGATCGCGATCGGGCGCAGCGCGTCGCCGACTTCGTCGCGCAGCGCATCGGCGGTGCCCGGGCCGGACAGGGCGGGGTGCATCGCCCCCAGGTGGGTCTGTTCGGCTATCACGCGCTGGCCGTCTTCGCTGAGCAGGAACTCCATGAACAGGGCGGCCGCTTCCGGATGCGGCGCCAATCGCGGAATGAAGGCGAGGCGCTGGGTGACCAGCGCATAGTCCTCGGGTACCACCATGACCAGTTGCGGGTGGTCGGCCACCGCGTCGCGCACGTAGCTGCCGAGCAGGTTGTAGCCCAGCAGGTAGCGTCCCTCCTCGAGTCCGTCGAGCATCTCGCCGGTAGTGCCGGTGAGCACCGTGCGGGCGCGTCCCAAGGCCGAGACCAGGTCCCAGTAGCGCGGCGAGAGTCGAGACTCCTCGATGGCATAGGTATATCCTGCGCCGCTGCGTACCGGGTCATAGCTGACGATTCGGCCCGCCAAGGCGTCGGCGTGATCGCTCAACAGCTCGAGCAGGTCGCCATGACTGCGCACCTCGCCGAAGCGTTCGATCAGGTCGCGATGCACCACCATCACGATCGGTTCGAAGGTGAAGGCGAACAGTTCGCCGCGCCACTGGGCCCATGCCGGCCAGCGCCGCACCACGTCACTCTCGAGTGGCTGGGCATGGCCGTCGTTGGCGAGATGATACTGCCAGGGCATAGCGGAGGAGAGCACCACATCGGCGGCATCCGGGGCGTCCAGGAAGCGCTGGTGAAGCTCCAGGGTCGTCAGGTTGCGGTAGGTCAGCTCGATGCGTGGGTGGCTCCGGTGAAACGCTTCGAGCACGGGGCGTGCCTGAGGCAGGTCCAGGGCGGCATGGATGACCAACGGCTGGGGCGTCCCCGCCGTTGGGTCGGCAGGATAGTGCAGGGCATCCTCGGCCGTGGCGGCCAGGCTCCACAGGACGAGAAGCCACCAGAACAGGGCACGGATCATGGGCTCTCCTCGCTGAAGCGCAGACGCACGATGAGTCCGCTTTCGTTCGGGCCCTGGGTCAGCTCGAGCCGTGCGCCGTGAGCGCGGGCAATGCTGTCGACGATGGCCAGGCCTAATCCCGAGCCTTCGCCTCCCTCCTCGCCGCGGTGAAAGGGTCGCAGCACCAGCAGGCGGCGGGATTCGGGAATGCCGGGGCCGTCATCCTCGACTTCCAGCATGGGCGGCTGTGCATGGGTGCGCAGCGTGATGCGCTGGGCACCGTAGCGACAGGCGTTGTCGATCAGGTTGTTCAAGGCTTCCTGCAACTGCCAGTCGATGCCATGGACCCGGACGGGCCGTGGGGCACACTCCACGCCAAGGTCGATACCCTGGCGATGGCAGCCGGCCCAATGGTCGCGAACCGCCTGGCGCGCGAGGTCGTTGAGGTCCAGGGGCGTCAGTTCGGGGCGGTACTCGGGGTTGTCGAGCCGCGTCAGCGACAGCAACTGCATGGCCAGCCGCGCGGTACGCGCGCTGGTCGCCTGCATGGCGCTCAGGGCGTCGCGCCAGCGGGCGGGGTCGTCGTGGCGCAGGGCCAGCTCGGCTCGCGCCGAGAGCCCCGCCAGCGGGGTGCGCAGTTGATGCGAGGCGTCGCCGATGAAGCGCTCCTGGTTGGCGCGCACCCGGCGCATGCGTGCCAGCAGTTCGTTCAGGGTCTCGCGCAGTTCGGCCAGCTCACGGGGCAGTGCCAGGTCGAGGGGTTCCAGGGTGCGTGGGTCGCGGGCACGAATGGCGCGCCTCAGTCGCGTCAACGGTCTCAGTGCCGAGCGAATAGCCACCAGCAGGACCACGACGGCAACCAGGGCCATGGCAAGAATATAGGCGAGGTTGGCGCGCAGCAACTCATGGGTCAACGCATTGCGACCCTCGCGGCTGTGCGCCACGCGGATCTCGAAGCGCTCCCTGAGGCGCCAGTCCTCCAGTCGGGAGCGGCGCACGCCCTGGCGGAGCGTCATGCCCTGCCACTCGACGTTGCGGTAGAGCAGGGTGTCGCCATCCTCGCTGTCGCCGCGTTCGTCACCGGGCAGCTCGGCGTTGCCGGTAATGAAGTGCCCGTCTCGATCCACCAGGCTGTAGAAGACGCGTTCCTCGGCGTCGGTGGCGAGCATGTCCAGGGCTGCCGGGGGCAGGTCGAGCCACAGCCGGTCGTCCTGCCACTGGACCTGTTCGGCAATCGCCAGGCTGGCCGCCTCGAGCAGACGGTCGAAAGCGCGATCGGCGGTGTTGCGCGCGTCCACCCAGGCCTGGAACACCATCAAACCGCCAAGCGCCAGCAATGGCAGCAGCAACCAGGCCAGCAGCCTGCGATAGAGGCTGTCACCGCGTTTCACGTCGCCTCCAGCAGGTAGCCGAGCCCACGCACCGTGCGCAGGGCGACGTCGCTGCCGTCCAGCCGCTTGCGCAGCCGATGCACGTAGACCTCGATGGCGTTGTCGCCCATGGCTTCGCCCTGGAAGGCTTCATCGGCCAGGCGTGCCTTGTCGACGGGCTCGCCGGCGTGACGCATCAGGCAGCCGAGCAGGCGCTGCTCTCGGGGCGGCAGGGCCAAGGTCTCGCCGGCGAGAGTGAAGCGTTGTGCCAGGCCATCGAAGTGCAGCGTCCCGACGCGCAATTCCTGGCCTCGTACTCGCCGCCTCAGCAGCGCGCGTACTCGGGCCTCGAGTTCTTCCAGCGAGAAGGGCTTGGCCAGGTAGTCGTCGGCCCCGAGGTCGAGCCCACGCACGCGATCCTCCACCGCGCCGCGGGCGGTGAGGATCAGCACCGGCGTGTCGCGGTCGTGGCGTCGCAGGGTCTCGAGCACCTCGAGCCCGCTGGCACCGGGAAGATTGAGGTCGAGCAGTATCAGCGCGTGGTCGTGCTGGGGGTTCTCCAGGTGTCGGCGCGCGGCGTCGCCCCCGGCCAGATGCGTCACCGCATAACCCTCCAGGGCGAGGGCGTCCTGGAGGGTTTCGGCCAGCAGGTGGTCGTCCTCCACGAGCAGCAGGTTCATGCCATGGCCTCCACTTCGCTCACGGCCGTCAACTCGTCCCGCGCCGCTCGTAGAGCGGCCTCGCTATTTCTATCGAGGCGGCTTGCCGGGCCCGAGAGAGTCAACCAGCGCCGCGGCTCGCCGGGAACGCAGGGCAAGGCTTGCAACAGCATATCGCCGCCAGGAAGTTCAGGGCGAGGGTCTTCGCTCGCGGCGAGAGGCCACTGGCTACCCGGGCGTAGCTCATGACGCAGTGCGGCGTCGGGCAGGGCAACCAGCCGGCATTCGACCAGGCCTCCATGATTCTCGAGCAGGGCGGCGGTCTCGCCGGTTTCGGCGGCCAGTCGGTCGAGCAATGGCTGGACGCGAGTGGTCAGATGGCGGCTGGGGGGATGGCGTCGCGCCAGGCGAAGCGGCGCGCTACCCAGGCTCCAGCGCCCATCGCGGCTGCGCTGTACGTAATCGAAACGGGCCAGCGAGCCCAGCAGGCGCAGCAGGGTGCTCTTGTAGTAGCCGGTTGCCTGGGCGAGTTCGGCCAGGGTGAAGGTTTCCTGATCGACATCGAACGCTTCCAATACGGTCAATGCGCGCTCGACGGCCTCGACGCGATCCTGGGCCATGCCATGGGTCTCCTGAGTCTGGAGGCATTGAACTTTGGTCGCAATTGCAACCCCATGCATTGACGCTGCCTGTCGGCACGCCTAGTTTCTATCCTGAAGAACGTTGTTCTGCCTTACAGAATTGTAAGGTAGCCGATGGAATACCGCAAGCCACTTTTCACAACACGCCAAGACCGGAGGGACAACAACAATGTCCACGAAAACGCCACTCAAACTCATCGCCATCGCCGCTTTCACACTGAGCGCAGGCAGCGCCATGGCTTTCGAGCCACAGGGTAAAGTGGAGTGTCTCGCCCCGGCCGATCCCGGCGGCGGCTGGGATTTCACCTGCCGCAGCGTGGGCAACGTCATGGAGGAGCTGGGCCTGGTGCCGCGCAGCGTACAGACCGTGAACATGGCGGGTGCCGGCGGTGGCGTTGCCTTTGCCCATACCGTGTCCAAGCGCGCAGGTGACGAGCAATTGCTAGTTGCTGCTTCTACCGCCACCACCACCCGTCTGGCCCAGGGGCAATTTCCGGGCATGACCGCCGACATGGTCAACTGGATCGGGGCGCTGGGTGCCGACTATGGCGTCATTGCCGTGGCCGCCGACTCCGAGTACGACGACTTGCCCGAGCTGATGGATGCGCTCAAGGAAGATACGCGCAGCGTCAAATTCGCCGGTGGCAGCGCCAAGGGCGGCTGGGACCACCTCAAGGTCCTTATCGCGGCGGATGCTGCCGGCGTCGAGGAGCTGCCGCGCATTGCCTATCTCTCGTACAACAACGGCGGCGAGGCCATGACTCAGGTCGTGGGTGGGCACGTGGAAGCCTTCACCGGGGATATCAGCGAGGCACAGGGCTTCCTGGAATCCGGCGACCTGCGCGTGCTGGCGGTGCTGTCCGATGAACGCCTCCCGGGTGACTTCTCGGATATTCCCACCGCCAAAGAGCAGGGGATCGATGCCGTCGGCCCCAACTGGCGTGGCTTCTACATGCCGGCGGATATCTCCGACGAGGCCAAGCAGTACTGGGTCGAGGCCATGGATACCATCTACGAGAGCCAGGAGTGGCAGGACATCATGGCGAACAACGGACTGATGCCATTCCACATGAGCGCCGGTGAATTCGAGACCTTCGTCACCGAGCAGATCGAGGACATCGAGACGCTTTCCAAGGATATCGGGCTGATTCAGTAATGACTTTCAACGACCGCATTTTCGGTGTTCTGCTGATTGCCCTGGCCGTCGCGTACGGCTGGGGCGCCAGCCAGTTTCCCGAACCGTTCGGTGGGTCCGAGGCGATCGGACCCGATACCTTTCCTACGCTGCTGGCCGTGGTCTTGGGTCTCTGCAGCCTCTACCTGATCGTGCGGCCCGACCCGGATCATGCCTGGCCCTGGAGCCGCACCGGCGTTGAACTGGTCATCGCCGTGGTTGTGCTTGTGTTCTACGCCATGCTGCTCGAGCCGCTCGGCTTCATCATCAGCACCACGCTGGCCGTCGGCACCTTGTGCTGGCGCATGGGGGCCGAGCCGCTGCGCGCTTACCTGGTCGGGGCGGTCGCAGGCGTGGTGGTGTTCCTGCTGTTCAACTTCGCCCTCGACCTGGCACTGCCGCTGGGCCTGCTCTCGTTCTTGGAGGTGAGCTGATGGAAACCCTGGGCTTTCTGATCGATGGCTTCGGGGTGGCACTCGCCCCGCATAACCTGATGTTCGCTCTGATGGGAGCCTTTCTCGGCACCCTGATCGGCGCGCTGCCGGGCCTGGGGCCGGCCAACGGGGTGGCGATCCTGATCCCGCTGGCCTTCTCCCTGGGGCTGGCCCCGGAAACCGCGTTGATCATGCTCACGGCGGTCTACGCCGGGGCCATGTATGGCGGGCGGATCTCCTCGATCCTCCTCAATATTCCCGGCGACGAGCCGGCTATGATGACCTGTCTCGATGGCTACCCCATGGCCCAGCAGGGCAAGGCCGCCGAAGCACTGGCGATCTCCGCCATCGCCTCCTTCATCGGCAGCCTGGTTGCCACGGTGGGGCTGATCCTGCTGGCACCGGTGCTGGCACGCTTCGCCCTGACCTTCGGGCCGGCCGAGTACTTCGCGTTGTTCCTGCTGGCATTCGCCACCCTGGGCGGCATCACCGGCAAGAACCCCGTCAAGACGGTGGTGGCGGCCTGCCTGGGCCTGATGGTAGCCACCGTGGGGATCGACTCCACCGGCGTGCAGCGCTACACCTTCGGTACCCTGGAACTCTACGAGGGGATCGACTTCATCATCGCCATCGTCGGCCTGTTCGCCATCTCGGAACTGCTCTTCTTCATCGAGGAGCGTGCCGGCGGCGGAAAGAAGAAGATGGTCGTCAACAAGCTCAAGCTCAGCTGGGGCGATATCCGCAATGTTCTGCCGTCGAGCATTCGCGGCGGTATCCTGGGGTTCATCGCCGGCGTGCTGCCCGGTGCCGGGGCCTCGCTGGGCAGCTTCATCGGCTACACCCTCGAGAAAAAGGTGGTGGGCAAGAAGGGCTTCTTCGGCCAGGGCGACCCGCGCGGCGTGGCTGGCCCCGAGGCGGGCAACAATGGTGCCTCGAGCGGTGCCCTGGTGCCCATGCTGACGCTGGGCGTGCCGGGCAGCGGCACCACCGCGGTGCTGCTGGCGCTGCTGATCTCGCTCAACATCACCCCCGGTCCGCTGATGTTCACCCAGAACGCCGACATCGTCTGGGGCGTGATCGCGGCGCTGCTGATCGGCAACTTCCTGCTGCTGATACTCAACATCCCGCTGGTCGGGATCTTCGTCAAGCTGCTGTCGGTGCCGCCGATGTACCTGCTGCCGTGCGTGACGATGATCGCCTTCGTCGGCATCTATTCAATCAGCAACACTACCTTCGATCTCTACTTCATGGTGGCCTTCGGTATCGCCGGCTACGTGCTGCGCAAACTTGAGATCCCGCTGGTGCCGGTCATCCTCGGCCTGCTGCTGGGGCCGGAAATGGAGAAGAATCTAAGCCACGCCATGGACATCTCCGATGGCGACTGGACTATTTTGTGGAACAGCGGCCTGGCCATCGGGCTGTGGGTGTTCGCCGGCGTGGGACTGATTCTGCCCTACATCGTCGGGCCTATCCTGCGGCGTCGCATGAAAGTGGACGCGGCGGCGACCGCTGGTAACCCGGAAGGCGACTGAGCCGGGAGTTGCCAATCCCTCCATCGGGGGCGCCGAGCGATCGGCGCCCCCGATGCATTTATGGATGCTCGCCAAGTCGGTGCAGGCAGCGGGTCGTGCTGTTGCTTCGTGGTGCGCCTGCACTGGACTACTGCCCCCTGGCGGTGCGTCGAAAGCGTGACACGCGGCCGGGAAAGTCAGCTAACTATTTGAATTAAAGAAGTCTTACCCAGGAGAGAGGCGAATGGCGCATCCTTGCAAAGGACCCTTGGCTGAGCCAAGCGCTGCGCGGCAGCGCTGACATCACAACAAGCCCTTTGCTCAGCAGGGCGCAAGGAGGTTCACGTGAACGCTTCCCGTCGCAACATGCCTTTCCACCCCCTGAAAACTCCGCTTCGCTTCGTTGCCGCAGCTTTGCTGTCGCTCGGCGTCGCAGCGCCGGCACTCTCACAGGACGAGCCGATCAAGGTCGGTATCCTGCACTCGCTGTCGGGCACCATGGCGATCAGCGAGTCGACCCTGAAGGACACCGTTGAAATGCTGATCGAACAGCAGAACGAGCAGGGCGGCCTGCTGGGTCGCGAGCTCGAGGCGGTGGTAGTCGATCCCGCCTCCGACTGGCCGCTGTTCGCCGAGCGCGCCCGTGAGCTGCTCGCGCAGGAGGAGGTCGATGTGATCTTCGGCAACTGGACCTCGGTATCGCGCAAGTCGGTGTTGCCGGTAGTCGAGGAACTCAACGGCCTGTTGTTCTACCCGGTGCAGTACGAGGGGGAGGAGTCCTCGGAGAACGTCTTCTATACCGGGGCGGCGCCCAACCAGCAGGCGATTCCCGCCGTCAATTATTTGCATGACGAGGTTGGTGTCGAACGCTGGGTGCTGGCCGGTACCGACTATGTCTACCCGCGTACCACCAACCGCATTCTCGAGACTTACCTCAAGGAGGAGCTCGGCGTTGCGGACGAAGACATCCTGATCAACTACACACCGTTCGGTCACTCCGACTGGCAGAACATCGTTGCCGAGATCAAGCGCTTCGGCAGCGAGGGCAAGAAGACCGCCGTCGTATCGACCGTCAACGGCGATGCCAACGTGCCGTTCTATCGCGAGCTGGGCAACCAGGGCATCGATGCCGCCGATATCCCGGTGGTGGCGTTCTCGGTGGGCGAGCAAGAGCTCTCCGGCATCGATACCGGGCCACTGGTAGGTCACCTGGCTGCCTGGAACTACTTCATGAGCGTCGATACCGACGCCAACTATGACTTCATCGACGCCTGGATCGAGCACACCGGTGACGAAGAGGCAGTCACCAACGATCCCATGGAAGCGCATTACATCGGCTTCAACATGTGGGCAGAGGCGGTACGCAAGGCCGGTACCACCGATGTGGATGCGGTCAAGGAAGCGATCATCGGCGTGACCGTGCCCAACCTCTCCGGTGGCTATGCGGCGATGCTGCCCAATCACCACATCACCAAGCCGGTGATGATCGGCGAGATCCAGGACAACGGCCAGTTCGTGGTGGTGTGGGAGACTCCCTCCACCGTGGCCGGTGACGAGTGGTCCGACTTCCTGCCCGGCTCGCGCGATTTGATCGCCGACTGGCGCAAACCGATGGAGTGCGGCAATTACAACGTTCGGGAGGGCCGATGCATGGGGAGCGATGCCGAAGCCCAGGCTGAAGAGGCCCTGGCAGGAAACTGAGGTCTCAGCGGGTCCGGCATCGGTCGGGCCCGCGTTTGCTCAACGACAACGGACGATACGCCCCCGAGCACCGCCCGACGCAGCTGCCGAACGGCCTGAGTCCAGGTGGGAATCGCTCGCGGCCAGCGTTCGACCAGCGATACACGCCACTCAAAGGACACATCGCATGAGGATCCCTGACGCGTTCAAGCTGCCCGTCATGACCAGGATCGTCACGTTGACCCTGTTGTGCCTGCTCGCCTGCCTGCCCGCCGTGGGTGCGGCCCAGAACGACAGGGGCCACGCCTTGCTGGAAGGCCTCGTTTCGCGCAGCTTCAACGACAAGGCCGACGCCATCGAGGCCATCCTCCAGAGTGAGGATGAGCGAGCGAATGACTGGCTGCAGGCCCTGCTCGACGGCAACCTCCAGCGACTCAAGGAGGATGGCCGTTTCGTGGTGGTCGTCGGCAACTCGGGGCGCGAGTGGCCGGTTCGCGATGCCCTAAGCGGCGAGGCGCTGGGGGAGATCTCCCGTCGCGACCTGGACCGGATCACCATCAACAATGCCCTGCGCGGCCAACTGCGCTCGGCTCTCTCCCTTGTTGAACTCTACGCGGGCGACGAACGCTCACGCCTGGCCGCCGCCGAGGGCATCATCGGTGAGGTCGACGGCGAGCTGGCTGCAGCGCTCGAGTCGCGGCTCGAGGAAGAAGAGAGCGACAAGGTTCGTCACCGCCTGAGCCAGGCGCTGGCCGTTCATCGCCTGGAGCGGGGCGAGGCGGATGCCGTCGAGACGCTGGCCGGTAGCCTCAACAGCAACGTGCGCGTGGCGCTGACCCGGGCCGCACAGAGCGACGATCCTGCCCTGGCCGACGCCGCCCGGCGCGCACTGGCCGATATCCAGCAGACGCTCAAGTTGAACCGCGTCGCGGAGACGCTCTACTTCGGCCTCTCCATGGGCTCGGTGCTGGTGCTGGCGGCCATCGGGCTGGCGATCACCTTCGGCGTGATGGGCGTGATCAACATGGCTCACGGCGAATTGATGATGCTCGGCGCCTACACCACCTGGGCCATGCAGCAGTTGTTGCCCGGTCAGCCGGGATTGGCGCTGCTACTGTCGATTCCCGCCGGCTTCCTGGTGGCGGCACTCGTCGGCATCGCCATCGAACGCGGCGTGATCCAGTTCCTCAAGGGGCGCCCGCTGGAAACCCTGCTCGCCACCTTCGGCATCAGCCTGATTCTGCAGCAACTGGTGCGTACCGTGATCTCGCCGCTCAACCGCAGCGTGGTGACACCCGAGTGGATGAGCGGTTCGGTAGCGATCAACGACGCGCTGTCACTCACTCTCAATCGGCTGTATGTGATGGGCTTCGCGCTGCTGGTGTTCGCCGCACTGATCCTGATCATGCGCCGTACCCGGCTGGGACTGGAGGTGCGCGCGGTGACGCAGAACCGTGCCATGGCCCGTGCCATGGGCATCCGTGCCACGCGGGTCGACATCCTGACCTTTGCCCTGGGCTCCGGGGTGGCGGGGCTGGCCGGCGTGGCGCTCTCCCAGCTCACCAATGTGGGCCCCAACCTGGGGCAGAGCTACATCATCGACTCGTTCATGGTGGTGGTGTTCGGTGGCGTGGGCAACCTCTGGGGCACGCTGGTGGCGGGCCTGTCGCTCGGTGTCATCAATCAGGTGCTGGAGCCTTGGGCGGGGGCGGTGCTGGCCAAGATCATGGTGCTCGTTTTCATCATTCTGTTCATCCAGAAACGCCCGCGCGGTCTCTTTCCGCAGAAGGGCCGGGCCGCGGAGGGCTGATCGATCATGCATTGGCTAGGACAACCCTTCAGGGAGCGCTCGACGCTTGTCTTCCTCGGCGTACTGCTGCTGGCACTGGCTGCGGTGACGCTGCTGCATGTCGCCGTGCCGCCGGAGCACCCACTGTACGTGAGTATTTATACCGTTAACTTGTTTGGCAAGTACCTGAGCTATGCGCTGCTGGCGGTGGCGGTAGACCTGGTGTGGGGCTATCTCGGTATCCTCAGCCTGGGTCACGGTGCCTTCTTCGCCCTGGGTGGCTACGCCATGGGCATGTACCTGATGCGCCAGATCGGCGATCGCGGCGACTACGGCAATCCGGACCTACCGGATTTCATGGTCTTTCTCAACTGGGACAGCCTGCCGTGGTACTGGCAAGGCTTCGACATGGCTTGGTTCGCTTTTCTGATGGTGCTGCTGGCGCCCGGACTGCTGGCACTGCTGTTCGGTTTCCTGGCGTTTCGCTCTCGGGTCACCGGGGTGTATCTCTCGATCATCACACAGGCGCTGACCTTCGCCCTGATGCTGGCGTTCTTTCGCAACGAGATGGGGTTTGGCGGCAATAACGGTCTGACCGACTTCCGCGAGATTCTCGGCTTCAACCTGCGCAGCAGCGACACGCGGCTGGGCTTGTTCCTGGCCAGCGGGGCGGCACTGGCCATCGGTTATGTGCTGTGCCGGGCGATCGTTGCGAGCAAGTTGGGTCGGGTCTGCGTGGCGACCCGTGACGCCGAGGCGCGTACGCGGTTTCTGGGCTACCGGGTCGAGCGCTTCCAACTGTTCGTGTTCGTCGTGTCGGCCATGTTGGCGGGGTTGGCCGGGGCGCTCTACGTCCCTCAGGTGGGCATCATCAACCCCAGCGAATTCTCGCCGCTGTTCTCCATCGAGATCGTGCTGTGGGTGGCGCTGGGCGGTCGCGCGACACTCTACGGGGCAGTGATCGGGGCGATACTCGTCAATTACGCCAAGACGGTGTTTACCGGCGTGATGCCCGACGCCTGGCTATTCTCCCTGGGTGGGCTGTTCGTGCTGGTGACGGTGCTGTTGCCGCGCGGCGTGGCCGGGCTGCTGGCCTTCAGGTTCAGGCGTCGCGGCAAGAGTCCGGGTTCCTTGAGCGGCAGGGAGGTATCGGCATGAGCATCCTGGGTTCGCTGGCCAGCCGTGACCGGGTCTTCGACTTCCTGGTGCCGGCCGATTCGCCCGTCGACGTTCGCCACGGGCCGATTCTCTATCTCGAAGACGTCACGGTCAGCTTCGACGGCTTCAAGGCCATCGACACGCTCAATCTGACTATCGACGACGGTGAGCTGCGCTGCATCATCGGCCCCAACGGGGCCGGCAAGACCACCATGATGGACATCATCACCGGCAAGACGCGCCCGGATAGCGGCAAGGTGTGGTTCGGCAGCCGCCATGATCTGCTCACCATGAGCGAGCCGCAGATCGCCAGCCTCGGGATCGGGCGCAAATTCCAGAAGCCCACGGTATTCGAGGCGCTGAGCGTATTCGAGAACCTAGAGCTGGCGATGGCCGCCGACAAGCGCATTCTGCCCACACTCACCGCGCGCATGACCGGTGAGATCCGCGAGCGTATCGACGAGGTGCTCTTGACCATCGGGCTCGTCGAGCAGCGCCAGCGTTCGGCAAGCATTCTCTCCCATGGACAGAAGCAGTGGCTGGAGATCGGCATGCTGTTGATGCAACGTCCGCGCCTGCTGCTGGTCGACGAGCCGGTGGCCGGCATGACCGAGCAGGAAATGGAGCGTACCGCCGAACTTCTTACCGGGCTTGCCGGCAAACAGTCGGTGGTGGTGGTAGAGCATGACATGGGCTTCGTGCGCTCCATCGCGCGCAAGGTGACGGTGCTGCATCAGGGTAGCGTGCTGGCGGAGGGCAGCATGGATCAGGTGGCAAGCGATCCTCGCGTCGTTGAGGTGTATCTGGGGGCCGAAGCCGAAGAGGAGTTGGCCTGATGCTTTCAATCGACAGGCTCAATCAGTTCTACGGTGAGAGTCACACCTTGTGGGACCTCGATCTCAGTGTGCCGACGGGGCAGTGCACCTGCGTGATGGGGCGCAACGGGGTGGGCAAGACCACCTTGATGAAGGCAATCATGGGCGAGGTGGCGGTGCGCTCCGGCAGCATGTGCTACGCCGGTGGCGTGGAGCTGACTCGCAAGCGCGTCGAGGATCGCTCGCGTCTGGGCATCGGTTACGTGCCCCAGGGGCGGCAGATCTTTCCGTTGCTGAGCGTGGAAGAGAACCTGCGTACCGGCCTGGCTGCTCGGCGTGACAGTCGCATCATTCCGGCGCGTGTCTTCGAGCTCTTTCCCGTACTTGAGGAGATGAGACATCGCCGCGGTGGCGATCTTTCCGGCGGCCAGCAGCAACAGCTGGCGATCGGCCGCGCGCTGGTGCTTGAACCGAGCCTGCTGATCCTCGACGAGCCGGGTGAGGGCATTCAACCCAATATCGTCACGCTGATCGGCGAGGTGATCCGCAAGTTGATTGCCGAGGATGGCCTGACGGTGCTGCTGGTGGAGCAGAAGCTTCCCTTCGCCCGCAAGTACGCCGACCGCTTCGCCATCATGGATCGCGGCCGGCCGGTGGCGAAAGGCGGGATTGGCGAGCTTTCGGATGCGCTGATCAAGGAGCACTTGACGGTATAACCGGCAAGCCGCGCCAGCCTGCGGCCCGCTCAAGAGAAGACGCAAGCGCCCGGGGGAGGGGCCGTAGGAAGCTATCCAGGCCTCTCTCCGGGCGCATTCCCTGCGTTCAGCGAGGGTGGAGCCAGGTAGGCAGCAGGGTGTAGGGATCCGTGTCGACGCTGGCATCGTAGCTGAGCTGCAAGGCTTCGAGGCGATCGAAGAGCTTGCCGCTGCGGATCTCATCGAATAGGTCGGTGCAGCCGCCAACGAGCTCCCCACCGATGAAGATCAGCGGCAGGGTACTCCAGCCGGTCTTCTGCTTTAATACCGCTCGCATTTTTCCACCCAGATCGTCTACCTGATAATGCACCGAATCCAGGTCGAGGGCGCGGTAGGGGATACGGTAGCGGTCGAAGACCTTGCGCACCGACCAGCAGAACTCGCACCACTCCAGCGCGAACATGACAACCGGTTGTCGCGGATCAGCCAGGGCTGCCTCCACTTGGCGCTGCGCCTCGGGGTCAAGTTCCCGATCATCCAGGGTAGGCGATGTGCTTGCGCCGCCATCGAATCGGTAGCCGGGCGTCGAACGTGACAGGGCCGTTTCTTCCTCGGTCATATCCACCGCCACGTCCTCGAACAGCGGCGTGGAGAGGTAGCGCTCCCCAGTGTCCGGCAGCATGCAGAGGATGTTGCTGCCAGCGGGAGCGTCGGCTGCCACTTGCAGTGCCCCGGCGAACGTCGCACCGGCGGAGGTTCCTACGAAGATGCCCTCCTTGCTGGCCAACTCGTGGGCGCAGCGCAAGGCATCCTGGCCATTGATGCCAAGAAAGGCGTCGTAGCGATGCTCGTCGATGACCGGATCTAGCAGTTTGGGAATGAAGTCCGGCGTCCAGCCCTGCATCAGATGGGGGCGAAAGGCGGGGTGGCTCTGGCTGTGGCTGCCGTCCGCACTGCGTGGCTGGGGAATGCCGCTGGCCAGGATCGCCGAGTTGTCGGGCTCGCACACCACGATTCGGGTCTGCGGGCTGCGGGCCCTGAGCACGCGCGAGACACCGTTCAACGTGCCGCCGGTGCCGAAGCCAGTGACCCAGAAGTCCAGCGTGACGTCCTCGAAGTCATCGAGGATCTCCACCGCCGTGGTGCGTGCGTGAACGTCCGCGTTGGCGGGATTCTCGAACTGTCGCGACCGCCACCAGCCGTGCTCTCGCGCCAGCTCATCGGCCTTGGCCACCATCCCCGAACCCTTCTCCGAGGCGGGCGTGAGGACCACGCGGGCCCCCAGGAAACGCATCAGCTTGCGCCTCTCCACGCTGAAGTTCTCGGCCATGGTGACCACGAGGGGGTAGCCCTTCTGGGCGCATACCATTGCCAGGCCGATGCCGGTATTGCCGCTGGTGGCCTCGACGACGGTCTGCCCCGCAGTGAGTTCACCGCGGCGCTCGGCGTCCTCGATCACACCCAACGCCAGGCGATCCTTCACCGAGCCCATGGGATTGAACGCCTCCACCTTCACGTACAGGTTGACATGCGACGGACCGAGATTATTAACGCGCACAACGGGTGTGTTGCCTACGGTTTCCAGAATGCTGTCGTAACGTTTTCCCATGTTCAGTTACCTCTCGATGTCCGGCATGGTGCCGCTGTTGTGGGTATCGGGTTCAGGGCCCTGGGTGAACCGCGCACCGAGAGCCAGCACCTCGTCCACCAACGCCTGCGCCTGGTCAGGCCCGGTGCGCGCGCCCAGGAAACAGGGGCGGATGGCCAGCCGACCGTTGACCACGGTGGTGCTGGGAATGTGGCGCCCCTGGCGCACCAGCGCACGATGGATCCGTGCATTGAGCGCGTCGAGATCCGGGTAGGCCGCGTTCACGTAGCGGAAGCAACAGATGGACAAAGTGGGCCTCTGCAGGACTTCCAGGTCGGGATGAGCGTCCGCCCGCTCGGCCAACTGGCGTGCCATGGCGTTATGCCGGCGGATTCTCGCACGCAACCCGCCGGCGCCGATCTCCCGCAGCAGCGCCCAGACCACGGCCCCGCGCGAAGGGGCGGACAGCTCCACACCGAAGTCGCTGTACGGAATGCCCAGGCTATCCATGGAATGCTGTGCCGTTTCCTGGGTGCACGCCCGCTCCAGGTAGCTGGAGGCTTCCTGGGTGAAGGCGCGCTGTAGCAGGGCGCGGTCCCGCACGAAAGTGGCGCCGATGCCCACCGGCGCACCCAGCCACTTGTGCGGATCGACGATCACCGAGTCGGCCAGCTCGAGGCCCGCGTACAGAGGGCTGACCTCGGGGTCCAGGATGCCCGGCAGGCCATAGGCGCCATCGACGTGAAACCAGATGGCATACCGGTGCGCGAGAGTGCCGATAGCCTGAAGCGGATCGATGGCCCCGGTGTCCGTGGTACCTGCATTGGCCACCACCGCGACCGGCACCATGGCCTGGTCGCGGTCCCTTTCCAATTGCTGTTCCAGCGCCGCGGGGATCATCCGCCCCTCGGCGTCCGTGGCGATCGTCACCACCGCATCGCGCCCAAGACCAAGCACGGCTGCCGCGCGGCGAATGGAATGGTGGCTGGCGCTGCTGGCGTAGAGACGCGCCGCGCCACGGACGCCGTGCCGTGCCGGATCGATGCCCACTGTCTCGAACGCATGCTGACGGGCCGCGCCCAGGGCGACAAGATTGGCTACCGAGCCCCCGCTGCTGTAGAGGCCCTTCATCGCGGGAGGAAGTTGGAGCAGTTCGGCGAGCCACTCCAGGGACTGCTCCTCCAGGAAGTTGAAGGCGTTGAGCGAGAGGCGCTGAGGCGAGGCCACCGCACCGGCCAGCGTCGCCAGAGCGCCGACCGTGGTCGCGCCCGTAGTGATGAAAGCCGTGCAGCCAGGGTTCGGAATAGCCGAGCCGTTGGGGATCAGGTATCGGGTCATCTCTTCCATGACGGCATCGACCCCGATGCCGAAGGCAGGCAGTGGTCGCTCCAGTACGGCACGCCAACGCGCCGGCTCGTGCATGGCATCGGGATGCTGAAAGGTCAGGAAGCGATCAAGCGTGTGCCCCAGCGTCTGCAGGTAGGTCTCCAGCTTTCCGCATTCAGCCTGTTCGGTCGCCATGGTGCCTCTCCTTTACTCGAAGTATGGTCACCGGCGCTGCCGTCGTCACTGGCGACGGCAACGCGGCGCCTCAAGCCAGCAAACTAGCGCCACTGGCAAGGTAGGCCGTGGTACGAGGGGCTCCGGCGATTTCGACACCGGGAAGAAGATCCTCCGGCGACAAGCCCTTGGCCTTGACGCAAACCGGGCAGACCCAGAGCTGTCCGCCGTTGGCCTGGTACTGGGCGACCAGGTCGGCGATGGGCTCATACCCTTCGGCCACTAGCCCGTCGAGGGCTCCTCTTACGCATAGCTCCGTGGCGTTGGAACTGATGAAGACCGCAGTCTCGGAGGTCTTCGAGGCGCTGCTGGCCAGGATGAAGGCGATGGTGGCGCGTTCCAGGTTGTCGGTACCGTACTGGCAGTTGACCAGGAATTTCCGGTTCGAGAGGTTGTGCTCGGACATGATTGTGCTTTCCTCGGGTTATAGGGGCGATGCATGAAACACATCACCAGCCTAGTGACAGTCTCCCGGGAAGGCTTGAAGGTGAACTGGTGTTATTGTGGTGAAGTGCTGCAGAGCTGACTGAGACGGTAAATCGCCATGCGCTACCGATTCGATGACTTCATTCTGGACACCGACCGCTTCGAGCTGTGCTGCAACGACCAGCCGCTGCGCTGTGAACCGCAGGTCATCGAGCTATTGGTCCTGCTGGTGGAGCACCGCGACCGCATGGTCACCAAGCAGGAGATCAATGAGGTGGTGTGGAGGGGGCGTATCGTCTCCGAGGCGGCATTGAGCAGTCGGATCAAGCTGGCCCGCCAGCTACTGGGAGACGACGGGCGCAGCCAGACCTATATCCGCACGATTCATCGCAAGGGATTCCGATTCATGGGCGTCGTGCAAGCCGACGACCCAGGTGAGTTCGTGCCGCCTGCCACGCAGCTGTATGCCCCCGACCCGTTGCACAAGCCGGCCGTGGTCGTGTTGCCCCTGATCAACCTGTCCCGAGAGGCCGACCACGAGTATTTCGCCGATGGCATCACCAGCGACATCATCGCTCTGCTCAGCAAACATCGCTGGTTGAACGTGGTGGCGCGCAATACGGCCTTCGGTTTCAAGGACCAGGCTCCGGACCCGCTCGAACTGCGCCGGATTCTGGCTATCGACTACGTGGTGGAAGGTAGCATTCAGAGGGCTGGGAATCATGTGCGGATCAATGTACAGCTCGTCGATGCCGCCACACGGCTGACCCGATGGGCGGAACGCTACGATCGGGAGAGGTGCGAAATCTTTGCCCTTCAGGATGAGATCACGGAAACCATCGCCGCTCGGCTGGAACCGGAGATCGGGTTCGCCGAACGACACAAGATCGTGGTATCGCGACCGACGAACATGCAAGCCTGGGATTGCTTCCACCTGGGGTGTTACCACCTGTTCCGCTTCACGGGGGAGGACAACCAGGAGGCCCAGCGCCTGCTGCGCCAGAGCCAGCTTCAAGATCCCATGTTCGGGGAGGCGAAGGCCTGGTGGGCCTATGCCGTCGTGCTGGGTATGGTCTACTGGGACACGCCGCCGGATCGGAAGCTGCTGGACGAGGCGCTCGCCGCCTGTGACAGGGCACTGCTGATCGATCACCAGAACGCGACGTTCCACATGCTGCGTGGCCGTGTGTTGCTGGCTCGCCGGGAATATCGGCGGGCCCTGGCCGATAACCGGATCGCCATCGACCTCAATCCAACCTTCGCCGCGGCCTATTGCGGTATGGGGGATTCATTGGCCTACGAATGTCGCTATGAAGAGGCCATGGTGCAATTCGAACGTGCCATTGCGCTGAGTCCCAACGACCCGCAGCTTTGGGCTTTCTACACCTATGGCGCACTGGCGCTTATCTTCAAGGGTGACTACGAGCGTTCCCTGGAATGGACGGAATGCGCCTCCAACCTGCCCAATTGCCAGTACTGGACCCCCGCTCACCGCGTCGTTGCCCTGGCTCACCTGGGCCGGCGCGATGATGCCGTCGAAGCGAAGGAACGGCTTCTCGCCATACAGCCCGGCTTCAGTTGCGCCTTCGCCACCGAGAAGTTGTTTTATCTTCAGGAATCCAGGCAGGTCATTCATTATCTGGATGGGTTGCGATGGGCGCTGGTGCCGGAGCGTTAGCCAGGGTGTCGCATCGTCGATGACGCCGCCTCCTTACGTCAGTTGCACCAGAGGCACTTGCACCAGAATCAGTGCACCAGCCCGTACCGGCTCCCCGTTTCATTCACGCCCATGGTGCACTCATTGGCTGGGCGTGCACCGCTTCGGTGCGCTAGCGGAACGATTGAGCTTATAGCGACTTTTTGTATACGATATAAATAACTGAATCTGTTCTATAAAACCGATTTTTCACCGTTATGGTACAGCGGTTGCCAGTGAAAGGGGCAGAGCCTCGAAAAGAGGCAAATCCCCGCACAGAAGGCCGCTGACAATGACGGCTCGTTTCGATAGCGCCACGCTTCAGCTTCCCTGCGCCTCCGGCCATTGCTTCGATGGCGGGCGTCGTTGGGCGGCATCGCTCCAGCTTGGCTTCGCCCGGCGCCAGGGCGTTTGCCGCATGGTATCGGCTCGTCACCAGGGCCCGCTGCGGGTGCAGCGACCTTTCTATCCAGAGGGCCGCGATGGCGCCTGCCACGTCTATGTACTGCATCCTCCTGGCGGCCTGGTCAGCGGCGATGCACTGAACGTATCGGCTCGGGTCGAGACCGATGCCCACGCGCTATTGACCACACCTGCCGCCAACAAGCTTTATCGCGCCGACAGCCATGGCGTGGCCTGGGCACAACACACCAGGCTCAGGGTGGATGACGGTGGCGTCCTCGAGTGGCTGCCACAGGAGACCATCGCCTTCGACGGCTCGCGGGGCGAGCAGGTCACGCAGATCGACCTGGCCGGGGATGCGCGCTGTCTGGGCTGGGAAGTGCTCGCCCTGGGTCGGCCGGCCAGCCGCTTGCCCTACGTTTCCGGCCGTATCGATCAGCGCTTTCGGCTCACCCGTGACGGCAAGCCGCTGTGGCTCGAACGCCAACCGCTCGATCCTTCCCATCCCCGTTTCAAGGGTCGCTGGGGGCAGGGCGGCGCCAGCGTACAGGCCACGCTATGGGCAGTGGGCCTTTCCGATGAGACTGGCGCCATCGAGGCGGTACGGGACGTCATCGCGACGAGTCCGCGCTGGGCCGTCACCGTTCGCCACGGCGTGCTGCTGCTTCGCTACCTGGGCAATGAACGCAATGAGGCCTGGGAGCTTTGCCAACAAGCATGGGCATGCCTCAGGCCGTTGCTTGCCTGCATCCCAGCCTATCCTCCCCGTATCTGGCTGACCTGACTTACCAGGAGACTCGCATGGAACTGACCCCAAGGGACAAGGACAAGCTGCTGCTGTTCTCGGCCGCCCAACTGGCCGAGCGACGCCGGGCACGAGGCCTCAAGCTCAACTATCCCGAAGCCGTGGCGCTGATCAGCTTCGAGATCATGGAAGGGGCTCGCGACGGCCGCAGCGTGGCCGAGCTGATGAGCTACGGCCGCGAGATCCTGGGTCGTGACGAGGTGATGGAGGGCGTGGCGGAAATGGTTGACGAGGTTCAGGTCGAGGCCACTTTTCCGGATGGCACCAAGCTGGTCACCGTGCACACCCCAATCGTCTAGGGAGTAAGAAAGGGCCCTAGTTCGCTCAGTTTTAGCTGTTCAACGGTTTTAGCTGTCAACGGCAGCCACAACATAGAGGGAAGGTTCCAATGATTCCCGGTGAGTATCAGTTGAAAGATGGCGAGATAGAACTCTGTGCGGGGCGCGAGCGGATCAGCGTGGAGGTCGCCAATACTGGCGACAGGCCGATCCAGGTCGGCTCCCACTACCACTTCGCCGAGGCCAATCCAGCGTTGGAATTCAACCGCGGCAAGGCGCGCGGTTATCGCCTGGACGTGGCGGCTGGCACGGCGATTCGCTTCGAGCCGGGCCAGACCCGTGAAGTGACCCTGATCCCGTTCGCCGGAACGCGCCAGATCTACGGCTTCCGCGGCGAGGTGATGGGCAAGCTGGATGGAGGTGACGCATGAGCACCAGCATCAGCCGGCAGGCCTATGCCGACATGTACGGCCCCACCGTGGGCGACCGAGTGCGCCTGGGCGATACCGAGCTGTGGATCGAGGTGGAGCGCGACGCGACTCACTACGGCGACGAGGTGAAGTTCGGCGGCGGCAAGGTGATACGCGACGGCATGGGGCAGAGCCAGCGCCTCGACGACACGGTGATGGATACCGTGATCACCAACGCCCTGATCCTCGACTGGTGGGGCATCGTCAAGGCCGATGTCGGTATCCAGGCCGGGCGGATCAAGGCCATCGGCAAGGCCGGCAACCCCGACACCCAGCCCGACGTGGAGATCGTCATCGGCCCCGGTACCGAGGTGATCGCCGGCGAGGGCAAGATCCTCACCGCCGGCGGCATCGACGCGCATATCCACTTCATCTGCCCCCAGCAGGTGGAAGAGGCGCTGATGAGCGGCATCACCACCATGCTTGGCGGTGGCACCGGGCCTGCCACCGGTACCAATGCCACCACCTGTACGCCGGGCGCCTGGCATATCGGCAAGATGCTGCAGGCTGTTGATGAGCTGCCGATGAACATCGGCTTTCTCGGCAAGGGCAATGCCAGCCTGCCGGAGGCCCTGGAAGCCCAGCTCGAGGCGGGCGCCATGGGGCTCAAGTTGCACGAGGACTGGGGCACCACCCCGGCATCGATCGACAACTGCCTGAGCGTGGCCGAGCGCTACGACGTTCAGATCGCCATCCATACCGACACCCTCAACGAGTCGGGCTTCGTCGAGGATACCCTGGCGGCCTTCAAGGAGCGCGGCATTCACACCTACCACACCGAGGGCGCCGGGGGCGGCCATGCGCCGGATATTCTCACGGCCTGCTCGAAGCCGTACGTGCTGCCTTCCTCCACCAACCCGACTCGGCCCTACACGGTCAACACCATCGACGAACACCTCGACATGCTGATGGTGTGCCACCACCTCGACCCCAGCATTCCCGAGGACGTGGCCTTCGCCGACTCGCGCATTCGCCGCGAGACCATCGCCGCCGAGGATATTCTGCAGGACCTGGGCGTGATCTCGATGATCGCCTCGGACTCCCAGGCCATGGGCCGCGTCGGCGAGGTGGTGTGCCGCACCTGGCAGACCGCCCACAAGATGAAGGTTCAGCGCGGCCTGCTGCCCGAGGACGAGGCACTCGGCGCCGACAATTTCCGTGCGCGGCGCTACATCGCCAAGTACACCATCAACCCCGCGATCACCCACGGTATCGCCCACGAGGTGGGCTCCATCGAGGTAGGCAAGCTGGCCGATCTGGTGCTGTGGAAACCGGCTTTCTTCGGCGCCAAGCCGGCGCTGATTCTCAAGGCGGGCATGATCGCGGCCGCCCCCATGGGTGACCCCAACGCCTCGATCCCTACGCCGCAGCCGGTGCATTACCGCTACATGTTCGGCGCTTTCGGCCGTGCCGCCAGCCAGACGCGTCTCGGCTTCGTCAGCCAGGCGGCGCTGGATGCGGGCATCAAGGAGCGGCTTGGCCTGCAGAGCGAACTCTCGGCGTGCCGCGATGTTCGGGGCGTAAGGAAGGGCGACATGAAGCTCAACGACGCCTGCCCGGAGCTCAGTGTCGACCCGCAAACTTATGAGGTGCGTTGCGATGGCGAGCTGCTGACCTGCGAGCCGGCCACCGAGCTGCCATTGGCTCAGCGCTATCACCTGTTTTGAACCATGACTATATCGCCAAGCCAGCTTGTCATCGCGAAACCTCGCGTGACCGCTGATCCCTCGGGCGAAGCGACGCGGTCGATCTTCATGGATGAAGATCGAGGAAAGCCGGCACAGGGATGTGCCGTCTTTCCGACCGCAGGAGTCCGCCCGAGGGGGCAGGGTTTCGGTCACGTGGCGTTGAGCGAGGGCAAGGCTGGCGACCAGCGAAGAGGCACATGCCGATGCTGAAACTGATTGAACGCCTGGGGCCCATCGAGGCGAGCCAGGATATCGACACCCTGACGCTGCCCTACGAGCTGCGTATACGCGGCCGGCTGAAGGCAAAGAGCGATGCCGGCCGCGAACTGGGGTTATTTCTCGACCGCGGACCGGTGCTGCGCGACGGCGAGGGGGTGCGTGCCGAGAGCGGCGAGATCGTATGTATCCGGGCGGCCATCGAACCGGTAGTCACAGCGCGCGTGGCCGCCGGTTTGCCGCTCGCCAGGCTCGCCTATCACCTGGGCAATCGCCACGTCCAACTGGCACTGGGTGAGGATGGACGGGGAGGCTACGTACGATTCCCGCCGGACCATGTGCTGGAAGAACTGTCCGAGCTGCTGGGGGCGACCCTTGAGCGACACGAGGCGCCGTTCGACCCCGAGCCTGGTGCCTACAACCAGCTTGGTCACGCCCATGCTCACTCACACGACAATGGCCATCACCACGAGCACGGCCACTCCCATGCGCACTGAGGCGGCGCCTGTGTCTAGTGAGGCGCAGGGCGACGACCTGGCGCTGCTCGGGCTGATGCAACTGGTCAGTCCGGCGTTGCCGATCGGCGCCTTCGCTTTCTCGCAGGGGCTCGAGAGCGCCTTCGAGCTGGGTTGGGTCAGCGACGAGACAAGCCTGGGCGAGTGGTTGGCCGGCGTGCTCGATGACGGCCTGACCCGCTGCGAATTGCCTGCCCTGGCTCGCCTGCAGCAAGCCTGGGCGAGAGGAGATGGTGAGACGATCAGCTATTGGGACCAGTGGCTTGCTGCCAATCGGGAAACCGCTGAACTGGTGGCGGAGGACGCCCGCCTTGGGGCATCGCTTGCTCGTCTGCTGGGCAGTCTGGGGTTGCTGCCCTCCGATCTTCCAATCAGGGCGCTGGTACTCCCGAAAGAGGCGGGCTACGTGACCGTTTTCGCCTGGGCCGCCCACATGCGGGGGCTGACACCGCGTCAGGCCATGCTCGGCTTCGCTTGGGCCTGGTTCGAGAACCAACTGGCCGTTGCCTGCAAAGCGCTTCCGCTGGGGCATACCTCCGCCCAGCGCCTGATCGAGCGGCTGCGCCCGGCGCTAGTCGCGGCAGTGGATGAGGCGCTTGTGCTCGAAGATGACGAGCTCGGTCCGGCACTGCCCGGTCTGGCACTGGCCAGCGCCCTGCACGAAACGCAGTATTCGCGATTGTTTAGAAGCTAGTAGGAAAAGAGAAGAGGGAAGAGGGAAGAGGGAAGAGGGTAGGCAGGGCGTGAGTGTTCTTCCCTCTTCGAGTCGCGAAGCGACGTCTTCCTTCTCGTGACTTTCCGAACGTCGAATTCATGAAAGGAGCAAGACGATGACACATTGCCTACGCGTCGGCGTCGGCGGCCCGGTGGGCTCCGGCAAGACGGCCCTGCTCAAGCAGCTCTGCCTGACGCTGCGCGACCACTACGACATCGCCGTGGTCACCAACGATATCTATACCCGCGAGGACGCCGACTTCCTGCTGCGCCACGAGGCGTTGCCGGCCGACCGCATTCTCGGCGTGGAGACCGGCGGCTGCCCGCATACGGCAATCCGTGAGGACGCTTCCATGAATCTGGCCGCCATCGACGAGCTCCAGGCGCGCCACCCCAACCTCGAGCTGGTACTGGTGGAGTCGGGAGGCGACAACCTTTCGGCGACCTTCAGCCCGGAACTTTCCGATCTCACGCTCTACGTGATCGATGTTTCGGCAGGCGACAAGATCCCGCGCAAGGGCGGGCCGGGCATCACCAAGTCGGACCTGCTGATCATCAACAAGATCGACATCGCCGAGCAGGTGCATGCCTCGCTGGAGGTGATGGAACGCGACTCGAAGAAAATGCGCGGCGAGCGCCCGTTCGTCTTCACCAACCTCTACGACGGCGTGGGCCTCGAGGAGATCATCCAGTTCATTCTCGACCGCGGCATGCTGCCGGAACGCCGGCCGCATACCCAGTCGGCCAGCGCCTGATTTTCTTTACCACTTCAATGGCAAGGAGAACGCTCCCATGAACCGTCATCGCTACGCTTACGCCTCCCGTCTGGCGCTGGTCGCCTCACCGGCCTTGTTGCTTGCCGCCGGCCTGGCCATGGCTCATACCGGACACGACCACGCTCACGGCAGCGGCTTCGCTGCCGGCCTGACCCACCCGCTGCTGGGGCTCGATCATCTACTGGCGATGCTGGCGGTGGGGCTCTGGAGCGTGCGCCAGAGTCGTGCATTCAGTCTCGCCGCTCCGTTGCTTGCTGCCGGCGGCATGCTGTTGGGGGCGGGGCTGGCCTGGGGAGGGCTGGCGCTTCCTGGGGTGGAGCTGGGTATCACCATGTCGGTGCTGCTGGCGGGAGTGCTGATCGCTGCGCTGGCGAGGGTGCCGGTTGCCGTCGGTGCCGGCGTGGTGGTGCTGTTCATGCTGTTCCACGGCCACGCCCACGGCAGCGAGATGCCTCACGGCGCTTCCATGCTGGCCTACCTGACAGGCTTCACCGTGGCCACGCTGGCGATTACCTATACCAGCAGGCTAGCTGGCGGGTTCCTCATGCAGCGCGAAAACCGTATCGTGCGTGCCCTTGGCGTAGCGCTCACGGCAGCAGGGGCTCTATTCGCCTTTGGCTGAGTCCAAGGTGACGGTGACACGTCCGGCCTGGCCGGACGTGTCGCATTAGCAGAAGTTGACAGAAAACATGGCGCCGCCCAGCTTGAAGGGAGCCAACAAGAAAGGGAGGGCGCATGGACACGCTACTGCTGGCGGTAAAAATCCTCGTCACGCTGTTGGTCGCGATTCTTTTCGTGCAGAACATCGCCCTGGTCGAGGTGCGCTTTCTGACATGGAGTATGGAGCTGCCGCTGGCGCTGCTTTTGCTGGTGATCTATGTGCTGGGTATGGTCAGTGGCAAGGCTCTGTTTCATCTGTTGAGCCGCCTGCGCAACCGTCACCCCCGTCACTGAGACCGGCTCACTCCACATGGGTTACTGCTTCACGCCGCGGGTCGACGTACCAGGGCAGGCCGCGACGGGCGTTGTATTCGAGCTCGGCGATCACTTGGGCGCCGAGCAATACGATCATGGCACCGACTTCCAGCGTGAGCAGGACCACGATCAACGTGGCCAGCGAGCCGTAGACCACGTTTACCAGCGACACATTGAGAAAGTAGAACATCAGCAGGAAACGCACGCCTTCCCACAGCAGCGCCGCGACGAAGCCGCCTATCAGCGCTCTCTTCAGTGCGATTTTGACCACCGGTAGTACCTTGTAGATTGCACTGAAGAGCAAGAAGACACCGATGAAGCTGAACAGATTCAGCAATGGTTCGGAGAGTCCTGCCAGGGGCATGTCGCGCCCGGCCACCACTTGCCACAAGGTGCCGATCGCCTCGGCCAGGGCCACCATCAAGGTCAGCGCCAGCAGTCCGGCGCCCAGCACCAGCATGAAGAGGTAGGGAAGCAGTACGGAAACCCAGATCCTGCGCTTGGGGTGAGCCTCGGGAGTGTGGAAGATGATCGCCAGAGCGTCTTCCAGCATGCGAAAGACGAAGGAGCTGAAGATCAACAGCGTGAGTATGCCGAACAGCCCGATCACGTCGCGTGAGGCCAGCAGGGTGCGCACGGCCTCCATCAAGCCCTCGGCATGGGCGGGAGCGAGGTGTGTGACCTGAATGCTGAGCACCTCCAGCAGCACTGCTTCGTCGACGATCTGAGTCAGCAAAACGCCCAGCAGGGCGAACAGTGGAACGATGGAGAGCAGAATATTGTAGCCGACGCCACCGGCCAGCAGAATGCCGCGATTGCGCAGGAAGGCAGACAGGACTCGCCACAGGAAAGCGCCAATTCGCGGGATCAGCACGAACATGGCCCGCTGCGACCTGTGGTCTCGAGACATGGTAAGGGTCACTCCTTGTGCCGGTTTGGGGATCCTGCTGATTCAAGGTATTCGTGCCGGCCGGCGGCTACAAGCCTGTCACTATGCTGGATGCTTCGTGCAGGTCCGCTACACTGGGGGCTGACGGTGCCTGGTGGTGCCGGGTCGAACTTCCTGAACTGAACAGCAAGGAGAGCTGTATGCGCAATATCATCTATATCATTGGCTTGATCGTGGTGGTGCTGTTTATCCTGTCAATGCTGGGGTTGCGCTAGCCCACGTAGTACTTTCCGAGCCGCGTTCGCTTGACGCGTGTCCCGGCCAGCGGGACTTTGGGAGGCAGGACATGGGCAACCGATTCAGCCGGTTACGCTGGCTGGGCGCTGGGTCGTGTGTGTTGTTGCTGGCTGGCTGCGTTAGCCGTGTCGTGCCTCCAGAACCTGATTCGCTTACCAAGCCTGTCGATGTCTACCTGCTCGATCACGGTCGTCACTCCAGCTTGGTATTGCCACGCGAGGAAGGCGGCGTAGTGCGCTACAGCTACGGCGAATGGCGCTGGTACGTAGAAGGACGCCGCCATCTGCCGACAGGAGCCATGGCCATGCTATGGCCTACCAAGTCAGGGCTTGGGCGAGGCGTGTATCCCGCTATCGACACACTCGAGCAGTTTCATCGGCTGGCTCCGGAAGGGTTGACCGATGTCTACCCGTTCCCGGTCGAGGCGGGGCGCGTCCTGGCCTTGCGGCGACGGCTCGATGGGCATTTCGAGCGAGCCGACGTCGAGCCGATGTCGAGCGACGAGTTCGGACTTGAATTCGTCCCTTATCCGCGAGGGTATTCTGCCATCCACCAATCGAACCTGGTCGTAGCACGCTGGCTACGCGCATTGGATGTCGAAGTTCATGGCTCACCCTGGTTCTCCCGTTGGCGAGTTGCCACGCGTTGAGCTCCCATTTCGCTGCATTGTGCGGAGCTGAGCCAAGGGCAGGCTCGCTTTCTTTCGCCCATGGGTATGGCTATGTATGCTGAAGAATGAGCGGCAAGAGAATACCAAAAAGAACCATCTGGAGGGTTTAGCCCATGTCGGAGACACCCGAAAGTCCACTCTACAAGAATAGGCGCGTCTTGGCCCTGGTGGCCGTGGCCGTGCTCGCCATCATCTGGGCAATCTTTGCTCACAACAGTGCCACTGATCACCGCGACCGCAGTGAAGCGCTCGAAGAGCAACTGGCGGCGATCGAGGGCGAGCATCAGGATCTGCTTGCGGAACTCAATGAGCGTAACCAGGCCGGTGAGGATATCGAGTCGATGGAAGCACGCTTGGCCGAACTCGAAGAGGAGCGGCAGTCGACCGAAGCGGCCCTGCATGACGAACAGCAAGCGGCTCGTAGCGAGATAGAGCGTCTCGAGGGTGAGGCCCAGCAGGCCGAGGAGCGTCTCAGCCAGCTGCAGGAAGAGCAGTCCTCGCTGGAGAGCGATCTCGAGGCGCGTCGCAATGAGCAGGCCGAGATCGAGGAGACCGTAGCGGCGCTGCGCGAAGAGTACCAGCAAGTGGACCAGGCCCGCGTCGAAGCGGAGGAAGCCCGACAGGCGGCGGAGCAGGCGCGCCAGGAAGCCGAATCCGCTCGTCAGACAATCGAGGAGGAACGCCAGCAGGCCGAGGAGGCGCGCCAGCAAGCCGAAGCGGAACGCGAGCGGGTTCAGTCGGAACTGGGCGACCTGCGGGAGAAGGCGGATGCCGCCGAGGAGCGCTTGAATACCTTGAACGCGGCGATCGACGAACGCGAGCAAACCCTTGAAGCACTCGAGAACGACATCGAGGCCATGGAAACCTTGCGTAGCGAGATCGAGAGCGAAATGGGCACCCTTCGCGATCAGCGTGACAGCGCCATGACCGAGTTGGAGTCGATCCGTCAGGAGCGCGATGAGCTGACCAATGCCATCGATGCGGGGCGCGACGAACTACGCCAGGTCGAAGAGCAAGTCGAGCGTCGTCGGCAGCAGCTGCGGCGTCTCGAAGCACAGCTCGCCGAGTGGCGAGATACTCTGTCCGAGCTGGAGCTGGACAGCGCGGAAGAGAGTAACGCGAGTCAAGGCCAGTCCCAGGCGCAGCAAGGCCAGTCTCGGGAGCAGCAGGGCCAGCCGCAGGAGCAGCAGGGCCAGTCTCGGGAGCAGCAAGGCCAGCCGCAGGAGCAGCAAGGCCAGTCGCAGGAGCAGCAAGGCCAGTCTCGGGAGCAGCAGGGCCAGTCCCAGGCGCAGCAGGGCCAGTCTCGGGAGCAGCAGGGCCAGCCGCAGGAGCAGCAAGGCCAGTCGCAGGAGAGTGATACGGAAAACGAGGAGGCCGAGGAGAGCGCAGAGGCCGAGGAGAGCTGAATTGGCAAGGTTCATGTCGGCGGCGGGCTTCGGCCCGTCGCAGACCATTTCGGCCATCAGGAAACGGCGCGCTATACTGGCGCCCGTTCAGCTACCCTAGAGTAACGCGACAATTCTCAGCACAAGGAGCGGAATGTGATCGAAGGGGTCAAGCATATCGTGGCGGTGGCCTCCGGCAAGGGCGGGGTCGGCAAGTCCACGGTCACCGTCAACCTGGCGTTGGCCATGGCGGCCGAGGGCTATCGGGTGGGTGTACTCGATGCCGACATTCATGGCCCCAGCCAGGCCCAGATGTTGGGTGTGCCGGAAGGCGTAAGACCCCAGCAGGCCGGCGAGAACAAGTTTCGGCCTCTGGAAATGCACGGCCTACAGGCCATGTCGATGGCTTTTATGGTCGACACGCGCGAGCCCATGGTGTGGCGCGGGCCGATGGTCGCGGGTGCCTTCCAGCAGCTGCTGACCCAGACGGCATGGAAGGATCTCGACGTGCTGTTCATCGACATGCCCCCGGGCACCGGCGACATTCAGCTGACCCTGGCGCAGAAGGTGCCGGTGGATGGTGCGGTAATCGTCACGACACCACAGGACATCGCGCTGCTCGATGCCCGCAAGGGTATCGAGATGTTCCGCAAGGTGAACGTGCCGGTGCTGGGTGTGGTGGAGAACATGAGCTTGCACGTATGCTCCAACTGTGGCCAGGCCGAGCCGATCTTCGGTGAAGGTGGCGGCGAACGCATTGCCGACGAGTACGATACGCGGGTGTTGGGCCGGCTGCCGTTGGCGCTGTCTATCCGCGAACAGGTCGACGGTGGACGGCCGACGGTGGTCGCCGAGCCGGAGGGAGAGGTGACCGGCACTTTCCGCGCCATGGCGCGGCAGATTGCCGAAGAACTCGAGGGCCAGGCGCCAGGTGAAGGTCCAAGCATCAGCTTCAGCGATTGAGACCATTGCGCGGGGCCCGTGACGCCCGCCACGAGGGCCGCTATGATAGCGGCCCTACTTGTTTTGTTCGGCACATCATTTCAGGACGTCCCATGAGCATCAGACCCGACAGTTGGATCCGCCGCATGGCCGAGCGGGAAGGCATGATCGAACCCTTCGAAGCCGACCAGGTGCGTTACGTGAACGATCAGCGGGTGATCTCCTACGGGACCTCCAGCTATGGCTACGATGTTCGCTGCGCCGATGAGTTCAAGGTGTTCACCAACATCCACTCCGCGGTGGTCGACCCCAAGGCGTTCGACGAGAAGAGCTTCGTCGACATCAAGGGCGATGTCTGCATCATTCCGCCCAACTCCTTCGCCCTGGCGCGTACCGTCGAGTACTTTCGCATTCCGCGTAGCGTCTTGACCATCTGCCTGGGCAAATCGACCTATGCCCGTTGCGGCATCATCGTCAACGTCACGCCGCTGGAACCGGAGTGGGAAGGGCACGTGACCCTGGAGTTCTCCAACACCACCAATCTGCCGGCCAAGATCTACGCCAACGAGGGCGTGGCGCAGATGCTGTTCCTGGAGTCGGATGAGGTCTGCGACACTTCCTACAAGGATCGCGGCGGCAAGTATATGGGGCAGAGGGGGGTGACTCTGCCCCGTACCTGAGAAAGCGTCGATTTATTGCTGCGCTCGACGACCCACAGGGATGTGGGAAGTGCTTTCTATTCTTCGTCCAGTTCCTCGGCGGCGTCGGCGTGTGACATTCGCATGCCTTGCGGGGGAAGCGGCATGCCGTCGAAGGTGGCAATTTCTCCCTCGAGGCGCAGGCGTCCCTCCAGGAACCACTTGACGGCGATGGGGTAGATCAGGTGCTCGCGGGCGTGCACCTTCTCCTTGAGGCTGGCTTCGGTTTCGCCTTCGCTCACCTCCACTACGGCCTGGATCGCCACTGGACCGCCGTCGAGTTCCTCGGTGACGAAGTGCACGCTGCAGCCGTGCTCGGCCACGCCGTCTGCCAGCGCTTTGGCGTGGGTGTTCAGACCACGATAGGCGGGCAGCAGGGAGGGGTGGATGTTGAGCATGCGGCCGTGGAAGCGCTGCACGAAGCGTGAGCTGAGGATGCGCATGAAACCGGCGAGCACCACCAGGTCGGGCTCGTGACGTTCGATCACCTTGATCAGAGCGCCGTCGTAGGCTTCACGGCTGTCGTACTCGCCGTGGGGCAGTACCACCGCATCGATGCCGGCATCTCGAGCGCGCTGCAAGCCGTAGGCATCCGCCACGTTGGAGATCACCGCAACGATCTCGCCGCCCAGTCGTTCGTGGGTCTGCTCGTCGATCAGCGCCTGCAGATTGCTGCCGTTACCGGAGATCAATACCACCACCCGGCGCGCGGCGTTTGGCTCGGGGGTGAAGCCGTTGAGGGTATCGCTGACGGATGACTCGCTCATGCCTCGAGATTCTCCAGTTGCACCGCTTCCTCGTCTTCCCCGCGTGCTACGATATCGCCAATGCGATAGACCGTTTCGCCCTGTGCCTGCAGGTGAGCGCGGGCCTGGTCGGCCTGGTCGGCAGGCACGACGACGACCATACCGATGCCGCAGTTCAGCACGCGGTACATTTCATGCTCGGCCACGTTGCCCTGCTCCTGCAGCCAGTCGAACAGCGCCGGACGGGCCCAGCTCTTCGCATCGATGCGGGCGGAGAGCGTTTTCGGCAACACCCTAGGCACGTTCTCCAGCAAGCCGCCACCGGTAATATGTGACAGGGCATGCACCGCTACACCGCTCTCCTTGATCAATGACAGTAGCGGCTTGACGTAGATGCGCGTGGGGGCGAGGAGGGCATCGCCGAGTGGCTGGCCGTCGATGGCGGTATCCAGGGAAGCGCGGCTGACCTCGAGAATCTTGCGAATCAGCGAATAACCGTTGGAGTGTGCTCCTGTGGAGGCGATACCCAGCAGCACGTCACCTTCACCGACCTTGCTGCCGTCGAGGATCTCGGACTTCTCCACCACGCCGACGCAGAAGCCGGCCAGGTCGTAGTCGCTGCCCTCGTACATGCCGGGCATCTCGGCGGTTTCGCCACCGACCAGCGCGCAGCCGGCCCGCTCGCAGCCTTCACCGATACCGGCCACCACGTCGGCGGCAATGTCCACATCGAGCTTGCCCGTGGCATAGTAGTCGAGAAAGAACAGCGGCTCGGCGCCGGCCACTACCAGATCGTTGACGCACATGGCGACCAGATCGATGCCGATGGAGTCATGACGACCCAGGTCCATGGCCAGGCGCAGCTTGGTGCCCACCCCGTCGGTACCGGAGACCAGCACCGGTTCGCGATAGCCGGATGGCAGCTGGCACAGGGCGCCGAAGCCACCCAGTCCACCCATCACCTCGGGGCGCATGGTACGCTTCGCGACGCCCTTGATGCGATCGACCAGGGCATTGCCGGCATCGATATCAACGCCGGCATCCTTGTAGCTCAGCGAAGCCTTGGCATTGTCGGGAGAGGTGGAATCGGTCATGGCCTGTCCTGTAGGAAGAGAAACGCAGTGAGTGGTTCGTTGGCTGACGCCAGGCGGCTCGTCGTCTGATGGCCGCCGCAGTGGGCAAGATCGGGCCGGAATTGTAGCATCACGATACACGGCTCGCATCGCCGTGAACGACTAATGCAGGGAGGTGTGATGCGCAGAGAGTGGTGGGTCCTGATCGGTGCGGTGGCAGTGGTATGGCTACTGTTCCAGTTGGAAGCGATGTTGATGCCGTTCATTGCCGGCACGATTCTGGCGTACCTGTGCGATCCCCTGGCTGATCGGCTCGAGCGCCTGGGGCTGTCGCGTATGCTGGCGGTATGCGCCGTGTTTCTGGTCATGTCGATCGTGCTGGCGATTGCGCTGCTGATCCTGATACCGCTGCTCATGCAGCAAATCCGTCAGTTCAACCAGATGATACCGGGAATGTTTACCTGGGGGCAGACGGTGCTGGCCCCTCAACTACAGAGTTGGACAGGGCTCGACCTGACCGCCGATCTCGATGCCATACAGCAAACACTGGCACAGAACTGGCAGAATGCAGGCGAGTATGCGGCCCAGTTCCTGGGCCAGGTAGGACGCTCGAGCATGGCCTTCATCACCTGGATCACCTACGTGGCGCTGATTCCTGTCGTGACCTTCTACCTGCTGCTCGACTGGGATCGGATGATGGCCAACCTGCATGATATGCTGCCACGCCGCTGGGAGCCGGATGCAGTCCGTCTCAGCCAGCGCTGCGACGAGGTGCTGGCGGCTTTCCTGCGCGGTCAACTGTTGGTCATGCTGTCGCTGGGAGCCATCTACGCCATCGGCTTGACACTCCTCGACGTGCGCTTCGGACTGTTGATCGGGATTGCGGCGGGGCTGGCCAGTATCGTGCCGTTCCTTGGATTTATCGTCGGGCTTAGCGTGGCATTGATCGTGGCGTTCTTCCAGTTCGACGGCTGGCTGGCGCTGATCGGTGTCGTGGCAGTATTCGCCACCGGGCAGGTGCTGGAGAGCATATTGCTGCAGCCCAAGCTGTTGGGAGATCGCATCGGGCTTCACCCGGTGGCGGTCATCTTCGCCGTACTGGCAGGTGGCAAGCTGTTCGGCTTCACCGGCGTGCTGCTGGCGCTGCCGGCCGCTGCAGTGATCATGGTACTCTTGCGCGAGCTCAACGATCGCTACAGGCGAAGCACTCTCTACGACCTGGACAGGCGAGAGCATCGCAATGAGGATTCATCATGAGCCGAGCGCCTGCGCAACTGCCATTGGGTGTGGGGCTGCGCGACGATGCGACTTTCGATAGCTTCCTGCCGGCAGCCAACGCCAGCCTGGTGGAACACCTCTCCCGTCAGCTCGATGCCGACGGTGAACCGTTCCTGTACGTGTGGGGAGCATCCGGCAGTGGCCGTAGTCACCTGCTGCAGGCAGCTTGCCACGCGGCTTCGGATCGCGACCTGCGCGCGCTCTACCTGCCGCTGGAGGACCTTGGTCATTTTCCTCCCTTGATGCTCGAGGATGCCGAGCGCCTCGACCTGGTGGCCATCGACGACGTGGACAGCGTCATCGGGCGGCGGCGCTGGGAAGAAGGACTCTTCCACGCCTTCAACCGTCTGCGCGACGCCGGCAAGCGGTTGGTGGTGTCCGGTGCCGTGGCGCCCCGCCAGCTACCGGTAGAACTTCCCGACCTGGCCTCACGCCTGACCTGGGGCGTGACTTTTCATCTGCAGCAGCTCGACGATGGCGAGCGGCTTCAGGCCCTGCAGCTTCGTGCCCGGGTACGTGGGATCCAGCTTCCCGACGAAGTGGCGCGCTACATTCTGCATCGCGGCCCACGGCGTCTCGACGAGCTGTTCGAGGCGCTGTCCGTTCTCGATCGCGCTTCGCTCTCCGCCCAGCGCAAACTGACTATTCCCTTCGTCAAGCAGGCGCTGGGCTGGTAACCCAGGGTCAACGACTCAGGTTGACCTCGAGTCGCTGGCCGTTACGCAGCGAAACTTGGCGCAGTACCACCTGGCGTTGGCCATTGGCGGGGTTGACCGCGCTGCCCGAGACGTAGAATTCCCCGGCTGGAAGGCCCTGCAGGGTAAAGTTGCCGTTGCCGTCGGTACGTGTGGTGTGGGTGTACTCGCGTGCCCGAGGGTCGGCAGGCTCGACCGCACGCCCAGCCAGCGCGTGCTCGGCGGCTTCGGCCGAGTAGGTGGTGACGGGGGCGACGGAAACGGTCTCGCCTGCACCCGGCCTGCCGTTCAGGCTGAGTCGGCCGGTAATGGCTGCGCTGCCGGTCTTCGGCAGTGTGGCATACTCTTCGACCGGGAAAGCCACTTGTCGAGCGATGCGCTCCGGTGCCGGTGGCTGCGCGTCGGGGCGTTCGCTATCGGGACGTTGCGGCTCGCCGATCTCGATGATTTCGATGCGCTCGCGAGGCGGGCCGGGCTCCATCATCTGGCAGCCGGCAAGAATCAGGCCCAACAGGGCTATGGATATCCATGCTTTCATTCGGTTGCGTCCTCACTGCCATGCCCGTACGCATCGAGCATAAACGATGGGGGCAGGGGGATGACAGGCCAAAAAGGAAAGGCCCACCGAGCCATGCTCGGTGGGCCTTCCCGGATGCGGGGCGTACTGCTGCGTCAGGCTTTGGCCGTTTGGCTTGAAGTGGCCTGCTGCGCCTGCTTAAGGCTGCTCTCCGCGAGCTTCTGGCTCTGCTGGAAGAAGTCCTGGTTCAGGGAGACGATCTTCTCGGCATCGCCCTTGAAGCGCTCGGTCATGTCCTTGGCGAATTGCTGCTGCCCTTCGACGTAGCTGCGCAGGCCATCGGCGTCGCGCACTTCGAGCAGCTCGCGGGCCTGGGCCAGACCGGTGTCGGCACACGCCTTGGCGGTATCCAACTGGGTGGCGAGAAGCTTCTCGGTATATTCGATGCTCAGGGCGGCATAGGCACGGGCCGGGCCGAGAAGCATGGCTTCGAACGGCTTGGTGTCGAAGCTGAATGTCTTCATCATTTCCTGTGAACCTCCAGGTTCGCGATAGATAACGAACGGGAATCCGTTCTGCTGCATTGCAACATAGCAGAGTTGTTTTTGCGCTGCAATAATAGTTTCGGTAAGCCTCTGTCGCTTTCTGTCAGGCAGCATATTCGATGCGATTGCGACCGTTACGCTTGGCCTGCAGCAAGAGATTGTCGGCGCGATGAATCAGATCGACGACGAAGTGGTCGGTAGGTTCCAGGCTGGCGATTCCGATGCTGATCGTAAGGGAAGACGCCTGGGTGAGTGTTCGCCGCAAGCGTTCGGCGATCTCCCGTGCCCCGTCAGCCGTGGTTTGCGGCATCAGAATGATGAACTCGTCGCCGCCATAGCGGCCTACCAGGTCGCACTCCCGGACCGTGGCCAGTATCGTACGGGCAACGCGACGCAGGGCTTCGTCGCCAGAGAGGTGGCCCTCGGTGTCGTTGATCTCCTTGAAATGATCGATATCGAGCATCATCAGGCATAGCGACTGTTCGTAGCGAGAGGCGCGGCGAAGTTCCTGTTCGGCCAATTCCAGCAAGTAGCGGCGGTTGTAGATGTCGGTCAAGGAGTCATGAGTTGCCAGGTGAGTCAAATGCTCATTGGCGGCGACGAGCTCTGCCGTGCGCTCATGCACCCGTCGTTCGAATTCCTTGCTATCGGGGTTAGCCCCAACAGGTTGTTCAGGCAACTGCGACATGTCACGGGACACGCCGAACAAATGGCTAATGTAACCCTCCTGGTCGGTGATCGGCACCAGCAATGTCTGCCAGTGGCCTTGTTGATAGATCCCGTTGCGGTCGATGTACCCCCCTTCCTCTTCATAGCGAATGGGGCTGCCGCACTCGACGCAGCGGCTCAGGTTGGCGATAACTCCATGGCACAACGGAGGCGGGAGCAGTTGTTCGATGCGTTTTCCGATGGCGACGGTGTCATTGCCGAGCATGGCTTGACGGGTCGGATTCATGGCTTCGATCACGAAGTCGGTAGGCCCCTCGACGCGAACGATGAACATGTGCTCGGGGCAATATTCCCAGAGGCTGCGCACCAATAGCATGCCAGCGTTGGCATTGAGCCGGCTGAGAATGTCAGACGTCATCCAGGGTGTCTGGTGCATGGCTAGGTTCCCTTTTAGTGGCGTTCCTCTTTGTCCCAGAGGTAACGCTGAGCCTGCGGCACTGCAGCATTAACACTAGGTTGCGGCTATTTTTCGTGCAGCATGATTTTCGTCATGACATCGGTGGGTGGGGTTTTAGCTCGCCTAGGTCGAAGCATGATGGAACTCAAACTGCAGGGGAGCGACGCACTCCTATACTTGTCTATACGTCCATGGAGAGGAGAGCCGCACTATGCCGAGCCATGGCAGGGACGAACATGGCGTGACGAAGGCCGCCGGATGCCTCTCGTGCTATCTGAAGGCCCTGTGCGTTCCACAAGGGTTGTCGCCCGACGAGACAGCGCTACTGGATGAACTCGTCTTCCCTCCCATCCGCTTGGAAAAGCGCGAAGTGCTCTGTATTCAAGACGCGTCGTTCGATAGTCTCTATGCCGTGCGCACCGGCTGTCTCAAGCAGGAGACGGCTGTCGAAGGAGCCGAGAATCTCCTCACCGCACTCTGGCTTCCCGGGGATATCATCGGCTGCGATGCCATCGGCCTAGGGCGTTATCCCGGTACCGTGAGTGCGCTCGAAACCGCAACGCTGTGCAAGCTCCCTTTCGATCAGTTCGAGGCACTGACACAGAGGATGCCCAGGCTACGCCGGCAACTGCAGCGCAGTATCAGCCGAGCCATGCATGAAGAGCGGTTGAGCCTGCATCAGTTGCTGTGTCGCACGGCCGAGGCGCGCCTGGCATATTTTCTGCTGGCCGTATCGGCTTGCTTTCATCGCCGCGGGTATTCGTCTTCACACTTTCGCTTACCCATGTCGCGCAACGATATTGGCAGTTACCTGGGGCTCACCCAAGAAACCGTCGGCAGAACGCTTGCGGCCTACCAGACCCGACGACTGCTTCGCGTGCACGGGCGCGAGTACCACCTCCTCGACATCGCTCGACTCCAACGGTTGGCTTCTTCTACCGGCAGACAGAAGAAGCCCTAGGAAGTAGCCTGGTTCATCAGGCTCGCTGATTCATCACGGCGACTCGACGCTGCTCCCAGAATTCAAGCAGGACCCTGCACTCACCTTCCTTCTCCTTGACGAAGTTCACTAGTGGCTGATGCAATTTCGGGGTGGCATTGGTATTCAACAGCCAATCAAAGAAATTCTTCGACTCTACCGCGGCGCGAACGGCCTGTTCGATGACCTGGTCTCCCATGAAGTCGTCGACGACGAAGAAATGCCGCTGGTCCCAGGCAAAGCTCGGTGCACATACCGGCATCTCCCTGATACAGGCTTCGAGTTCCAAGCCCCTGGCTGCTTGGCGAAGCATGTCGAGGCGCTTTTCGCATTGCAGGCCCAGGGTGGCCATCAGGCGACTGGTCTGGGGTGCTTGCGGCAGAAAGCTGAGCGTCAAGCGGCGATAGCGTTGAAGCTCGGCTGTTTCGTGCGCGTTGGCGAGGGTGAGTTGCTCGTATGGCAGCAGAAGCAGGGATTGAGTCTTGTCCATGAATTGTTACGTCCGCTTTGTTCTACTCGGGTTGGTTCGATATCGGTTTTGCCTTGGAGTGGGTAGGCAAAGCGATCTTAGGGAAGGGGGCTTCTGCGCTGCAATGACAGTTATCATGTTCCACTTCGATAAGATCGACACGATGACGAAGGTTGATAACTGTCAAGACCTGCCCGGCCTTGCATGAGGCAAGGCTTGGCACCATGGTGAAGGAAGGATCGACAAGCGAGGGAATGACATGAGCGAACATCGTATCGAGCGCGACAGCATGGGCGAGCTTCGAGTACCGGCTTCGGCGCTCTATGGTGCCCAGACTCAGCGCGCCGTGGAAAACTTCCCCGTCTCGGGCCAGCCGTTGCCGGTAGCGTTCATCCATGCCATCGCCCGCATCAAGCTGGCCGCGGCCAAGGTCAACCGGGATCTCGGCCTGCTGGATGGTGAGCGGGCCGAGGCCATCATCGCGGCCGCCCAGGCGATCGTCGACGGCAAGCATGACGACCAGTTCCCGGTGGATGTGTTCCAGACCGGCTCGGGTACCTCGAGTAACATGAACGTCAACGAGGTCATCGCTCATCTCGCCAGCCATGATGAGCTGCTGGTTGGCCCCAATGACCATGTCAACATGGGGCAATCGAGCAACGACGTCATCCCCACCGCCATCCACCTTTCCGCCGCGCTGGAGGTGACCTCCCGGCTGCGTCCCGCTCTGGTGCAACTGCGTACGACTATCGACGAGCGCGCTCTGGAGCTGGACAGGGTAGTCAAGACCGGGCGCACCCACTTGATGGACGCCATGCCGCTACGGCTGGGCCAGGAACTGGGTGGCTGGTCGAGCCAGGTTGGCCAGGCGATCGAACGCATCGACAGCGCCATGCTACGCATCGCACGGCTGGCTCAGGGCGGTACGGCGGTGGGGACCGGTATCAATGCTCACCCTGAGTTCGCCGAACGCATGGCACGCGAGCTCAGTGAACAGACCGGCCTCTCACTTAGCCCCAACGACAGTTTCTTCGCCAGCTTGGGCTCCCAGGATGCCGCCGTGGAGCTGTCCGGACAGCTCAAGGGCCTGGCATGCGTAATCATGAAGATAGCCAACGATTTGCGCTGGATGAATTCGGGGCCCTTGGCCGGGCTGGGCGAGATCGAGCTGGAGGCGCTTCAGCCCGGCAGCTCGATCATGCCGGGAAAGGTCAATCCGGTAATACCCGAGTCTGCCGCCCAGGCCGCCGCCCAGGTGATCGGACTCGACGCGGCAGTTACGGTGGCGGGGCAGAGCGGAAACTTCCAGCTCAATGTGATGCTGCCCTTGATTGCCAATAACCTGCTGACATCGATCGGGCTGATGGCGAATACGGCGCGGCTACTCGGGGAGCGTGCCATTGCGACCTTCCGCGTGCGCGAGGATAGCCTTGCCGAGCCGCTGGCGCGCAACCCCATTCTGGTGACGGCGCTGAACGGCGTGATCGGCTACAACGCTGCCGCGGCCATTGCCAAACAGGCCTACCAGGCCGGACGACCGATCATCGAAGTGGCCGAGGAGCAGACCGATCTGAGTCGTGCGGAGCTCGAGCGACTGCTCGATCCGGAGCAACTGACCTACGGCGGAATTCCGGAGTGAAGGCGCCTTCATGGCTCCTGCTCACGGCTTCGAGCTTCGCGAATCGTCTGCCGCGCCCACGCCCGTTCGCCATCATCGGCTTCGGGATTGTCGTGTTCGTCGCTGCGTGAAGGTCGAAAGCAGAGCGTAGCCAGGATCGGAAAGTGGTCCGAGCCGAAGCCCGGCAGCCGCTCCAGCCTCTTCAAGGTGAAGTGCTCGCTGGTGAAGATGTGGTCCAGCGGCCAGCGCAGCAGCGGGTAGCGGGCGTGGAAGGTGCTGAACCTTCCTCGCCCCTGACGGGGGTCGAGCATGCCGCTGATACGACAGAACAGGCGGGTGGTGCGCGACCAGGCGACGTCGTTGAGGTCTCCGGCGACGACGGTGGGGGCTGGGTGGCGATGGATCTCCTTGCCGACCAGCAGCAGTTCGGCATCGCGCCACAGGGACTCTTCGCTCTCGTTGGGTGCGGGAGGTCGAGGATGCAGAGCGTGCAGCGTCAGACTGTCTCCGCTCTCCAGCTTCACATCGGTATGGATCGAGGGGATGTCGTCCTGGATCAGCCGTTCGACGCGGGTATTGGCCAACGGCAATCGCGAGTAGAGGTGCATTCCGTAGAGGTTGTCCAACGGGATCTTGACGCTGTTGGGCCAGTTCCCCTCGAGCGCCTGATCGAGACGCTCCTGCCACCAGGCGTCCGATTCCAGAGTCAAGACGACATCGGGGTCGTGCTGTCGGATGATTTCGATGAGCCGGCTGGCCTGGCGGTTGGGTGTCAGCACGTTGGCGATCAACAGCGTGATGCAGCGTTCCTGCTGACCCGGTTCGGCGCTGTGTACCTGGACTGGCCACAAGCGAGTCCAGGGCAGGATGAAGCGAGCCTGCAGGACCACGACGAGAAGGCTCGTGCCGAGCAGCACCCAACGCCAGGGCGACTCGAGTGGAAGCGAAAGCAGGGCGGTCAGTAGGGCGGCAAAGGCTAGCTGCAGGCGTGGAAATTCACAGGCCCGTATCCACCACCAGCGAACCGGCAGCTTGGCTAGCAGAGTGGCAGCGATCAGCAGCGCCACCACGGCGCCGAGTACGAGCGAATAGAGGGCCATGCAGGTGTCTCTGGTTTGAACTGGCCGGTATTGGCTGAATCCCCCTCCCAGAGCTTAAGTGATCGAAGCCTCAGGCAGCTAGTCCGTGCCGGTGCTTTTCGGTATGTCGTTTCAGTGCTTCCACCTGACGCGGTGTCAGGCGCAGGCCAAGCTTGGTGCGCCGCCACAGAATGTCTTCGGCGCTGAGAGCCCATTCATGATCAATGAGATAGTCGGCCTCGGCGGCGGTGAAGCCGGCGCCGAAGTCTTGCCCCAGGTCGTCCGGAGCCTTGGCATTCTCGAGAAAACGCAGGCACAGGCTGCCGTAGCTACGGGCGAAGCGGCGTGCACGCTCCTCGCCGAGCCAGGGGTAGTCGTGAAGCAGGCGGGCCATGAAGTGCGCCTGGCTGACGATATCGCCTCCCGGCAAGGTGGCATCGGCGGTCCAACTCGGCCCCATGCCAGGCAGTGCAGGAGCCAGCATCTTCAGCGCGGCTTCCGCCAGCTTGCGGTAGGTGGTGATCTTTCCGCCGAACACAGAGAGTAGCGGGGCGCCGCTGTCGTCCAGGGCCAGGGTGTAATCGCGGGTCATGGCCGAAGGGTCGGCCGATTCGTCATCGCATAGCGGGCGTACGCCCGAGAAGCTCGTGATGACGTCGCGGCGGTCTAGCTGGCGTCGAAAGTGTTCGTTGACCACGCCGAGCAGATAGTCGATTTCCCCCTCGCTGATGGTGACCTGGGTCGGGTCGCCCTGATAGCGCCGATCCGTCGTGCCGACCAGGCTGAAGTCGTCCTCGTAAGGCAGGACGAAGACGATGCGGCGGTCGCTGTTCTGCAGGATATAGGCGCGGTCGTCGGCGTTGAGGCGCGGTACGACGATATGGCTGCCCTGGATCATGCGGATGGAGTAGTGCGAAGTGCGCGCCGCCTGCTCGCGTACCACTTGCTCGACCCAGGGCCCCGCGGCATTGACGAGGGCTCGCGCGTGGCGCTCGAAGCGCTCGCCGGTTCGCACGTCCTCGAGTTCGATGTGCCAGATCCCGCTCTCTTCCCGAGCCCCGGTGCAGCGTGTGCGCACGAGGATCTCCGCACCGCCTTCACGTGCTTGCAGGGCGTTGAGGACTACTAGCCGGGCATCGTCCACCCAGCAATCGGAGTATTCGAAACCGCGCATCATCTCGGGCTTCAGCGGCGAGTCGTCGGCGAAGCGAACGCCGCGTGAGCCGGGCAGTTTCTTGCGCTTGCCAAGGTGATCGTAAAGGAACAGCCCGGCACGGATCATCCAGGCCGGGCGCAAGTGTGAGCGGTGCGGCAGAATGAAGCGTAGCGGCCAGATGATGTGCGGCGCCTTGTGCAGCAGAACCTCTCGTTCGCGCAGGGCTTCCCCAACGAGGCGGAACTCGTGGTGTTCGAGATAGCGCAGGCCGCCGTGAATCAGCTTGCTGCTCGCCGACGATGTGGCGCCGGCCAGGTCGCCTTGTTCGCACAGGCCGACCGTCAGCCCGCGGCCGGCTGCGTCGTTGGCGATGCCGGTGCCGTTGATGCCGCCGCCGATGATGAACATGTCGAGTAACTTGCGAGACGTCTGCGCCATGGAAGGTAAGGCTCCGAACTTGCGGCCCCGCGGGAGTGGAACCGATGCAACTGCTGATGTTTGAAAACGAACATAGATCAATCGAAAGCGAACATCAAGAGCCTGAAGACAACAATGCCGACACCAGGGTGTCGGCAGAGCGGTTCGGCCTGGCGTTTATCGTTCAGGCGATATGCAGGGCGACCTCATTGACCTGCATGAGGTGGACAATGCGCTCGGGAGGCTGGCGGTCGGTAAACAGGGCATCCAATTGAGCGATGTTGCCTTGGCGTACCACGGGGTTGCGATGGAATTTCGAGTGGTCGGCGGTCAGGTAGACCTGGCGTGAGTTATGGATGATGGCCTGGGCGACGCGTGCTTCCTGATAGTCGAACTCCAGCAGCGAGCCATCCTCGTCGATGCCGCTGATGCCGATGATGCCGAAGTCCACCTTGAACTGATTGATGAAGTCGATCGTCGCCTCACCGATGATACCGCCATCCCGCGAGCGAACCTGGCCGCCGGCGATAATGACGTTGAAATCCTCCTTGTGCTGGAGAATCGCTGCCACGTTGAGGTTGTTGGTGATGACCTCGAGGCCCTGATGGTCGAGCAGGGCTTCCGCCACCACTTCGTTACTGGTGCCGATGTTGATGAACAGCGAGGCGTGATCGGGAATGTGCCTGGCGACCAGGGCGGCGATGCGCCGTTTAGCGTCGAGATTGAGGTTCTTGCGCGTGCTGTAGGCGGTATTCACGGTGCTGGATTCAAGCCCCGCACCGCCGTGTACACGGCGAATCATGCCATCTTCCGACAGCGCGTTGAGGTCGCGACGTATGGTCTGAGGGGTGACCGAGAAGTGCTCGGTCAACTGCTCGATGCTGGCGTAGCCCTGGCGGCGTACCAGATCAACGATGGCATCTTGTCGTTGTTGCTGGTTCATGTCGGCTCCCTTTCGATCACGCGAGTGTAAGCGATTCGGCACGCTGTCGGCAGGTGATCACGGTTTTATTCTACGAAAGTCGTAAAGCATTGCGAACATACTCGAGTACTCTTGGTGATCATAAACGAACATACAACGACGGGACGCAACATGGCCGACTATCTACTCGCGATCGATCAGGGCACCACCAGTTCACGCGCCATTCTTTTCGACCGTGGCGGCCATGTACTTCACGTTGCGCAGAGGGAGTTTCCCCAGCACTTTCCGTGTGACGGCTGGGTCGAGCACGATCCGCAGGACATCTGGGACACGGTGTTGGCCACATGTCGCGAGGTGGTGCAGGAATCGGACGTCGCGCTCGATTCCCTCGCCGGCATCGGCATCACCAACCAGCGCGAGACCGCCCTGCTGTGGGATCGGGCGACGGGACGCCCGCTCTATAACGCCATCGTCTGGCAGGACCGGCGAACGGCCGACCTGTGCCAACAATTGCGCGATGCGGGTCACGGTGATCTCGTCCAGGCGCGCACCGGACTGCTGATCGATCCCTACTTCTCGGCAACCAAGCTGGCCTGGCTGCTGGACAACGTGGATGGCGCCAGGGAACGTGCCGAGCGTGGTGAACTCGCCTTCGGCACGGTGGACAGCTACCTGCTCTGGCAACTGACCGGTGGCCGTGTCCATGCCACCGATGCCACCAATGCCTCGCGCACGATGCTGTTCAACATCCATACCCAGCAGTGGGACGAGGAACTGCTCGCTCTCTTCGGTATCCCTCGCGACTTGCTGCCTGAAGTGCGCGACAGCAGCGATGACTTCGGCACCGCCCAAGCCCGGTGGCTGGGAGCCGAACTACCCATCGGCGGCATAGTCGGCGATCAGCAGGCTGCGCTGGTAGGGCAGGCCTGTTTCGAGCCGGGCATGGGCAAGAGCACCTACGGCACCGGTTGCTTCATGATCGTCAATACCGGCGACAAGCCGGCGACATCGCACAACCGACTACTGACTACCGTGGCGTATCGACTGGGGGGCAAGACCACTTATGCCATGGAGGGAAGTATCTTCGTGGCCGGTGCGGCCGTGCAGTGGCTGCGTGACGGCCTCAAGCTGTTCAAGGATGCGGCCGAGACCGAGGCCTTGGCCAAGCAGACCCGTGACGGCCACAGCGTCTACCTGGTACCCGCTTTCACGGGGCTGGGGGCACCGCATTGGGATCCCAAGGCACGCGGGGCGATCTTCGGCCTGACCCGGGACACCGGTATCGCCGAGATCGTTGCCGCAGGGCTGCAGGCGGTGTGCTACCAGACTCGCGACCTGCAGGCCTGCATGAGCGACGACATGGGAGTGCCCCCGGGCACGCTGCGCGTCGATGGTGGCATGGCGGCCAACTCGTGGCTGGTGCAGTTTCTGGCCGATATGCTGGGGGTACAGGTCGACCGTCCTACGGTGCTCGAGACCACGGCGCTGGGTGCCGCCTACATGGCGGGGCTGCGCTTCGGCTGGTACCGGGACCTGGAGGAGATTGCCGAACTCTGGCGCTGTGAGAGAACGTTCTCGCCCAGCATGCCGGAATCCGAGCGTGAGCGGCTTTATGGGGGCTGGCTCGAAGCGGTGGGGCGTGTAAAAAGCACTGCCTGAAGCTTGCAAAAGGCAGCGATATCGGTAAGATATGCATCCGTTGCCGCAGCGAAGGTTCGACGGTAACAGGCTGCCGTCGCATTCTGAGTTGAGTAGGAATGCATGCCAGCCGCGGAAAGTCGGAAGCAGGACCATAGCTCAGTTGGTTAGAGCGCCACGTTGACATCGTGGAGGTCGGCGGTTCAAATCCGCCTGGTCCTACCAGCTTTCCCAGCGATTTTCAGGACCATAGCTCAGTTGGTTAGAGCGCCACGTTGACATCGTGGAGGTCAGCGGTTCAAATCCGCTTGGTCCTACCAGCATCCCGGAACGCCCCGTGGCTCAGCGCCACGGGGCGTTCTCTTTTCCGGGCCGCACGGCTACGGCGCAGCGAGCAGATCCGGCAGGGTCGTGCGCTCGAGAAATACCGCGACCAACCGCTCAATGCCGGCCTGATCCTCTTCGCTGAAGCGGGCGTGGCGTGGGCTGTCCAGATCAAGCACGCCCCACAGCGTTCCCTCTCGCATGACCGGCACCACCAGCTCGGAATTAGAGGCGGCATCGCAGGCGATGTGGTCGGCAATGGCGTGAACGTCGTCGACGCGCTGGGTCTGTCGACTGCGGGCGGCCGCGCCACACACGCCTTTGCTGAACGGGATCGGGTTGCAGGCGGACTTGCCCTGGAAGGGGCCGAGGGTGAGCAGCTCGGGCTGGCGCTGCAAGTAGAAACCCACCCAGTTGAGTTCCGCGACCTGCTGCATGATGAAGGCGCAGGCCTGGGCGGTGTTGACCAGCCAGTCGTCACTATCCAGCAGTGCATCGAGCTGTCGGGCAAGCAGCGCGTAATCGGGGGCGGTCGATGCCATGGGGTCTCCTGCGTTCGGATTCGGGGTTTGAACAATGTCCGTGGCGACACTAGCTTTCGGGTAAGGATACCCGTTGGTCGATCAGGAGGATTGAGTATGCGTGTGGTTGCCGATGTCAACGTAACGCCGATCGGGGCCGGAGCCTCGCTGTCGTCCCATATCGCCGCCTGCGAGGAGATAATCGAGGAGGCCGGGCTCAAGTATCGTCTGCATGCCCATGGCACCAATCTCGAAGGCTCGTGGGACGAGGTGATGAGGGTCGTCAAGCGCTGTCATGACGTGCTGCACGAGCGCGGTGCGCCACGGGTGGACAGTGCGATCCGTATCGCCACCGCCAGCGACAAGGACCAGAGCCTTGAAGGTCGCATCGACAAGGTCGAACAGAAGATCGATTGAATCTCGATCGGCTTTGCTGCGCAAACGGGCCGACGCCATGCGTCGGCCCGTTGTCGTTCAATCGGCGATAAGCCTCGGCTCACTCCCAGCCGGGCACGGCACCGCCGTCGAACAGTTCCTTTGCCTTGGCTGCGACTTCGTCGCTCTGGTAGGCGGAAACGAGCTGCTGGATCTCCTCGCGCTCCTCGTCACCCGCGCGAACCGCGATCAGGTTGACGTAGGGCGACTCGGGACCCTCCTTGATCAGGGCATCGTCCAGGCTCAGGCCGGCCGGCTGGGCGAAGGTGTTGTTGATGAAGGCCAGGTCGACGTCCTGCAGCACGCGCGGCAGCTGGGCCGCCTCGATCTCGCGGAACTGGAAGTCATGCGGGTTCTCGACCACGTTGACCGGGGTGGCCTCGAGGTTCTCGTGATCGTCCAGCTCGATCAGGCCGGCGTTGTGCATCAGGATCATCGCGCGACCGCCGTTGGTGGGGTCGTTGGGCAGGGCGATAATGGCGCCTTCGGGCAACTCCTCGATGCTGTCGTGCTTCTCGGAGTAGGCACCGATCGGATAGACGAAGGTGCGCCCGGCCACAGTCAGGTCGTAGTCGCGATCGTCGATCATGCTCTGCAGGTAGGGCTCGTGCTGGAAGGCGTTGGCGTCGAGGCTGCCGTCGGCGAGCGCTGCATTGGGCGAGACGTAGTCGGTGAACTCAATGATCTCGACATCGAGATCATAGCGATCCTTGGCGATCTGGACGGCCACCTCCATCACCTCCGACTCGGGGCCGGACATGGTACCGACCTTGATCGAGCGCGTTTCGGCGGCATCGTCGTTGCCGCAGCCGGCGATCAGGCTGGTAGTGGCGAGAGTGCCGACCAGTGTGGCGGCGCCGAGCAGACGGGTCAGAGTTGCTTGCATTGGGTCGTTCTCCTTGGGTGTTGCGTCATTTGCGATCCGACTTGCGTACCAGGTAATCCCCCAGGCTCTGGAAGCCCTGCACCATGACCACCAGGATGGCCACGGTGATCAGCATGACTGTCGGGTTGAAGCGGTTGTAGCCGTAGCGGATGCCCAGATCGCCCAGGCCGCCACCGCCCACGGCCCCGGCCATGGCCGAGTAGCTCACCAGGGTGACCACGGTGATGGTCAGCCCGGTGATGATGCCGCCGCGAGCTTCCGGCAGTAGCACCTTGGTAATGATCTGGTGGGGCGTGGCACCCATCGACTGGGCGGCCTCGACCAAGCCCGGCGGTATCTCGTTGAGCGCACCCTCCACCAGCCGTGCGACAAAGGGAATGGCGGCAAGGGTCAATGGCACGATAGCCGCATTGGTGCCGATGGATGTGCCGACGACCATGCGCGTGAAGGGGATGATCGCTACCATCAGAATGATGAAGGGTATCGAGCGGCCGACGTTGGTTACCATGCCCAGCGCCTGGTTGACTGCCGGGCGGGCGAGGATCTGGCGCGGGCGGGTGACGTAGAGCATTACGCCCAGCGGTACGCCGAGCAAGGCCGAGATCACGCCCGAGACGGCGACCATGTAGAGCGTGTCCAGGGTCGCCTGCAGGATCAGGTCAATCATCGCGTTGGACATGGCCGAGCACCTCCACGTGAAGATCATGGGTTTCGAGGTAGTCGATGGCGCGCCGAGTCTGCTCCGGCGAGCCCAGCAGCTCGGCGATCATCAGGCCCAGGGTGCGCTCCTGGATCGACTCCACCTTGGCCTGGAGAATGCTCACGTCCACGCCGCACTCCCTGGCGAGCCGAGAAATCAATGGGGTCGAGACCGCATCACCGGAGAAGGCCAGGCGTACCACGGGGTGGGTATGCTCGCCCGGTTCGTCTTCGAGTCTTTCCACCAGGGCCTTGGGCGGCTCGAGCTGAAGAAAGTCGTTGAGGAACTCGCGGCCGAGTCGGGTGCGCGGGGCGGTGAAAAAATCGCCCACGTCAGCCTCCTCTACCAGCTCACCGTCCGATATCAGGCTGACGCGGTGGCAGATCGACTTGACCACTTCCATCTCGTGGGTAATCAGCAGGATGGTCAGGCCGAGCTTCTGGTTGATCTCGCGCAGCAGGGTCAGGATCGAGCCGGTGGTCTGCGGATCCAGTGCCGAGGTTGCCTCATCGCACAGCAGTACACGAGGCTCACTGGCCAGTGCCCGGGCGATGGCCACGCGCTGCTTCTGGCCGCCGGAGAGCTGGGCCGGGTACTGGCGCGCCTTGTCGGAAAGGCCGGTGAGTTCGAGCAGTGGCAGCACGCGTTCACGAATGGCGCTGCGCTTCATGCCCATCAATTCCAACGGCAGGGCGACATTGTCGAAGACGTTGCGTGTCGTCAGCAGATTGAAATGCTGGAAGATCATGCCGATGCGATGCCGCGCCTGGTTGAGCGCGGTGGCGGAGAGATCGGTCATCTCCTGGCCGTCGACGACCACGCTGCCGCTCGTCGGGCGCTCGAGCAGGTTGACGCAGCGGATCAGGGTCGACTTGCCGGCGCCGGACAGGCCGATGACGCCGTGAATGCTGCCCTGGGGGACATGAAGGTCGACGTTCCTGAGTGCCTCGATCGTCCGGGACGAGGTGTCTTTTCGGTGCGCAGTGAACGGCAGCCGGCTTCTGGGGCCGGCGAGATGGTAGGTCTTGGAAACGTTGCGTAGCGTGATCATCTGGCTTCCTGAGAGGCCGTCCCCGGTGAGGCGGGCGCAGCGTTAGCCAGATGGATAGCCGAAAAGAAAAAAAGGCCACCCTGTCGGGTGGCCATCAACGCTGGACACACCCTTTTAGCTGCACTTCACGCCAACGGGAATGGAGCAATTCCATTTCCCGCTGGCGTGGGCGCCCGCAATCCGGGTACAAATCGGCGCCTGAAATGTGATGGCGAATACTAGGACCAAAGAAGCATGCTGTCAATGCATTGGTGTATGTTTGCACTCGATGCCTGAATACTCAGGAAGAAATGCTGGCTCCGGCGTTTTCGGCGTGACTTCGTTCTGGCGAATGAGTTGTCGATCATAACCACGCCAATGGACGTCGCGTTGCCGAATTCTTACACTGCGAAACTCATCAACTCTCGCCCCGGCAGGGGCTGCCCAGGAGGCGTCATGTTCACAGGCATCGTGCAGGGGACGGCCGAGATCGTCGCCATCAACGAAGCGGAGGCATTCCGTAACCATGTGGTAAGCCTGCCCGAGCAGCTGCGCGAAGGCCTCGAGCTCGGAGCCTCGGTGGCTCACAACGGCGTCTGCCTGACCGTCACCGCCATCGAAGGCGAGCGGGTCAGCTTCGACCTGATGCGCGAAACGCTGCGCGTGACCAATCTCGGTGCGTTGCGCGAAGGGGATCGCGTCAATGTCGAGCGGGCGGCGCGCTTCGGTGACGAGATAGGCGGCCATGCGATGTCCGGGCACGTCATGGCCATGGCGGAGTTGGTGGAGCTGGACCAGGCGCCCAATAACCGCCGGCTTTGGTTCGAGGTGCCTCATGCGCTGGGGCGCTTCCTGTTCGACAAGGGCTACATCGGTGTCGACGGCATCAGCCTGACGATAGGTGAGGTGCGGCGTGCCACAGTCGACCATGGACCGCGCTTCTGCGTCGATCTGATTCCCGAGACACTGGAGCGCACCATCCTGGTCGATCGCGTGCCGGGTGACCGGGTCAATATCGAGATCGATCCACAGACCCAGGCCATCGTCGAGACGGTCGAGCGTGTGCTCGCATCGCGTGGTGGCTGATTCTGGTTCAAATGACCGTTTCGTCAAGTCTGCGTTGGTAGCCGCGCTGGCGCATGGCGCAGAGTTTGCTTATACAGAGCGAACCGTGCCGCGGCATGGCGTTCAGGGCGACCTCGCATCGTCGGCAGCCTTTGGGTACCATGTGCGGCTTTTCTCGCTCCCAGGCCGAATAACCAGCCCTAGTGCGCAGGAATGCCAAAAATGAAGAATCTCCTCGAAAGACACTTCAAGCTGACAGAGCACAATACCAGCGTGAAGACCGAGGTCATTGCCGGGATTACCACTTTCCTGACCATGGCCTACATCATTTTCGTCAACCCCAGCATTCTCTCCGAAGCGGGGATGGATTACGGCGCGGTGTTCGTCGCGACATGCTTGGCTGCTGCCGTCGGCTGTCTGATCATGGGCATATGGGCGAACTATCCGATCGCCCAGGCGCCCGGCATGGGACTCAATGCCTTTTTCACCTATGGCGTCGTGCTCGGCATGGGCTACACCTGGGAGGCGGCACTGGGGGCCGTGTTCCTCTCCGGTTTCTGCTTCTTCCTGCTCAGTATCTTCAAGATCAGGGAGTGGATCATCAACTCCATTCCACTCTCCCTGAGGTTGGGGATCGCCGCCGGTATCGGCCTGTTCCTGGCCATGATCGCGCTGAAGAATGCCGGCATCGTGGTAGCGAACCCGGCCACCTACGTGGCGCTTGGCGACCTCTCCGAGCCTGCTGCCATCTATGCGTTGCTGGGCTTCTTCGCCATTACCGCCATGGCTTATCTGCGCATTACCGGGGCGGTAATGATCGGTATCCTCGGCGTGACTCTGGTGGCGATGCTGCTCGGGCACAACGAGTACGGCGGGCTGATGTCGATGCCGCCTTCCATTGCGCCGACCTTCATGGCCTTGGACCTGGCGGGTGCCCTCGACGTGGCCATGCTCAGCGTGATCTTCGCCTTTCTGTTCGTCGACCTGTTCGACACCTCCGGTACGCTGGTGGGGGTGGCGCACAAGGGTGGCCTGCTCGACAAGGACGGCAAGCTGCCGCGTCTGGGTCGCGCAATGATGGCCGACAGCGGTGCTTCAATGGCCGGTGCCGTGCTGGGTACCTCGACCACCACCAGCTATATCGAGTCCACTGCCGGTATCGTCTCGGGTGGCCGTACCGGGCTGACTGCCGTGGTAGTGGCCGCGCTGTTCCTGATCAGCCTGTTCTTCGCGCCGTTGGCGGGCTCGATCCCGGCCTACGCCACTGCTGGCGCACTGCTCTACGTTGCGGTGCTGATGGCTGGTAGCCTGGCCCACGCCAACTGGGACGACCCGACCGATGCCGCCCCTGTGTTGATTGCCGCTCTGGCCATGCCGCTGACCTTCTCCATCGCCGAAGGCATTGCGCTGGGCTTCATCAGCTACGCTGCTATCAAGACCCTCTCCGGCCGCTTCCGTGACCTCAACCCGGCCGTGGTCGTGCTGGCGATCCTGTTCGTATTGAAGTTCCTGTTCCTAGACTGACATTTCCTCACCGAGAGCTGCGATGAGCATTTACGGCGACTACATCAAGTCCGTGATCCGAACCGTCCCCGACTGGCCGCAGCAGGGGGTCAACTTTCGCGACATCACGCCGCTGCTGCAGAACAGCTCGGCATTCCGCAAGCTGATCGACAGCTTCGTGCATCGCTACCAGGACATGGAACTGGATGCGATCGCCGCCATCGACGCGCGGGGGTTCATCATCGGTGCACCGGTTGCCTACGAGCTGGGCTGCAGCTTCGTGCCGGTACGCAAGAAGGGCAAACTGCCGTTTCGCACCATCAGCGAGACTTATACGCTCGAGTACGGACAGGCCGAGGTGGAGCTGCATTCCGATGCATTTCGCCAGGGTGACAGGATCCTGATCATGGACGATCTGATCGCCACCGGCGGTACCATGCTGGCCGCCGCCAAGCTCATCACGCGTACTGGTGGGCAGGTGGTGGAGACCGCCACCATCATCGACCTGCCGGAGATCGGTGGGTCGGCAAGGATTCGCGAGGCCGGTTTCGGCGTCTTTGCGGTCTGCTCCTTCAATGAGGACGAGTAACATCACCATGAGCAACGCCCGCTATCATCAGCACTTCACCGTCTCCTGGGATCAGTTGCATCGAGACGTGCGCGAACTCTGTCACCGTCTGGTCGAACGCGACTTCAAGGGCATCGTGGCGATCACTCGGGGCGGTCTGATTCCGGCGGCCCTGTTCGCCCGCGAGCTCAACGTTCGCCTCATCGATACCGTCTGTATCAGCAGCTACGACCATATGGACCAGGGTGGACTGGATGTCATGAAGGGCGTCGATCATGACGGTGACGGCTGGCTGCTGGTCGATGATCTGGTCGATACCGGCAAGACGGCGCGCAAGGTGCGCGAGATGCTGCCCAAAGCGCACTTCGTCACCGTTTATGCCAAGCCGGAGGGGCGACCGCTGGTCGATCAGTACCTGACCGAGGTGGCGCAGGACTGCTGGATCCAGTTTCCGTGGGATATGGGGGTTGCCTATGTGGAGCCCCTGGTCGATCAGGTCAAGCGATAAGCGAGTCGAGCACGACATGAACTGTCCATTACCGGAGAGCTGGCAGCGCTGGCTGGGGAGCGAGTTCGAGGCCTCATACATGCAAGCGCTACGTGATTTCCTGGCTGCCGAGAAATCAGCCAGGAAGGTCATCTACCCGCACTCCTCGAACTGGTTTCGGGCGTTCGAATTGACGCCGCTGGAGCGGGTCAAGGTGGTCATCCTGGGGCAAGATCCCTACCACGGCCCCAATCAGGCCCACGGACTGTGCTTCTCGGTGATGCCCGGGGTGGCAACGCCGCCGTCGCTGGTCAACATCTACAAGGAACTGGTCGCCGACGTCGGCTTCCAACCGGTCGATCATGGCAATCTCGAGTACTGGGCGCGTCAGGGCGTACTGTTGCTCAACACCTCGCTGACGGTAGAGCAGGGCAATGCCGGTTCGCACCGCGGCAAGGGCTGGGAGCCCTTCACAGACCGTGCCATAGAGGTCGTCAATGCCCATGCCGACCCCTGCGTGTTCCTGCTGTGGGGCAGCCATGCCCGGCAGAAGAAGGCGCTGATCGATACATCGCGACACCTGGTGCTGGAGTCACCGCATCCGTCGCCGCTCTCGGCGCACCGGGGCTTCTTCGGCAATCGCCATTTTTCCCGGGCCAATGCGTTCCTCATGGCAAACGGACGTGAGCCGATCGATTGGCAGCTTCCCGCGACACCCTGAAGCTGCGCCTTAACCTCGCTACGGGATAAGGGTAAAATGGCGCGCGATTCGTCCCGGCAATGATTGAGTCACTCCAACCCCCACGCCAAGAGGTCCGTCATGAGCGTCCACGCCATCCAACATCCGCTGGTCCAGCACAAGCTGGGTCTGATGCGCGAAGCCGGCATCAGCACCAAGAGCTTTCGTGAGCTGGCCGGTGAGCTGGCCAAGTTGCTCACCTACGAGGCGACCCAGGATCTGGAGCTGGAAGAACAGAATATCGACGGCTGGAGCGGCGAACCGATTCCGGTAAAGCTGCTCAAGGGCAAGAAGGTGACCATCGTGCCGATCCTGCGTGCCGGGCTCGGCATGCTCGACGGTGTGACCGACCTGATCCCGAGTGCACGGATCAGCGTGGTGGGGCTTTATCGTGACGAGGAGACGCTGCAGCCGGTGCCCTATTTCGCCAAGTTCGCCGGCGACCTCGACGAGCGCATGGCCATCGTCATCGACCCGATGCTGGCGACCGGCGGCACCATGGTGGCGACGCTCGACATGCTGCGCGAGCGTGGCTGCCAGCAGATGAGAGTGATCGTGCTGGTGGCGGCCCCCGAGGGGATCAAGCGGGTGCAGGATGCCTATCCCGACATCGAGATCTATACCGCCGCCGTCGACGACCATCTCGATGATCACGGCTATATCGTGCCGGGCCTGGGGGATGCCGGGGACAAGATCTTCGGCACCCGGTAATTTTTCGCCTGCTTTCGCTCGTCGAGGTTCATTGGCAAAAAACACAAGATGCTGCCCCTGAGATCGCGGTCCAGGGGCGTTTTTCTGGGCAGGATGCCTTCATTCGACCAACGACACTAAAGAAGGATAGCTTCCCATGAGCGAACAAGTGGCGGCTGCGCAGGCGCCGACCGACTCCCTGCCCAGGGTTCTCCTGACCGGGGCGCAAATGCTTTTCGTCGCCTTCGGCGCCCTGGTGCTGGTGCCGCTGTTGACCGGGCTCGACCCCAGCGTGGCGCTATTCACCGCCGGAATCGGTACCCTGCTGTTCCATGGCGTGACCCGGGTTACCGTGCCGGTCTTCCTGGCCTCGTCGTTTGCCTTCATTGCACCGATCCAGGGTTCGGTGGCCAACTTCGGTGTGCCCGCCACCATGGGTGGGTTGATGGCGGCGGGGCTGGTCTACGTGGCGATCTCCCAGGCGGTGCGCATGAAGGGCACGGCCTGGCTGCACCGCCTGTTGCCGCCGGTAGTGGTGGGGCCGGTGATCATGGTGATCGGTCTGGCACTGGCCCCGGTAGCGGTGAGTATGGCGACCGGTGAAACCAGCGACCATATCGACTATGGGCCTGCCATTTTGCTGTCGATGGCCAGCCTGCTGGTAACGCTGGTGCTGGCCGTTTTCGGGCGTGGCCTGCTGCGGCTGGTGCCGATCATGGGCGGCATTCTGGTGGGCTATGCCATGGCCTTGATGATGGGGCTGGTGGATTTTACGCCGGTGCATGAGGCGGCATGGCTGGCCATGCCCGCGTTCACTGCGCCGAGTTTTCACTGGGCGGCGATCCTGTTCATGATCCCGGTGGCCATTGCGCCTGCCGTCGAGCATATCGGCGACATGATCGCCATCGGCTCGGTCACCCGCCAGAACTACCTGGAGAAGCCGGGGCTGCACCGCACCCTGCTGGGCGACGGGTTGGCGACCTCTGCCGCGGCGCTGTTCGGCGGCCCACCCAACACCACCTACTCGGAAGTGACCGGGGCGGTCACGCTGACCCGGGCGTTCAACCCCAGGATCATGGTAGTGGCCGCCTGCTTCGCCATCGGGCTGGCCTTCGTCGCCAAGCTTGGCGCGTTGCTGCAGACCATTCCCGGGCCGGTGATGGGTGGCATCATGACCCTTCTGTTCGGCTCCATCGCGGTGGTGGGTATGAATACCCTGGTTCGCGCCGGGCATTCGCTGACTGCGCCGCGCAACCTGGTCGTGGTGTCGCTGATCCTGGTGTTCGGTATCGGCGGCATGCAGTTCGGGGGCGGGCAGTTCACCCTGCAAGGAGTGAGCCTGGCCGCGCTGGTGGGCATCGTGCTGAATTGGGTGCTGCCCGGCGCCGAAGAGGAGAGCTGAGCCTCGTTGGAAACGCCGACGAGCGCAGCCAGTTTTCGGACAAAGCTCAGGTGTGATGCATCTCCCTGCCGCCTTCAGAAAAGGTCGGCGGGGAGTTGGCGCTGACGATGACGCACTCCTCGTTGCTGACGTTGCGGAAGCGGTGGGGCAGGCGTGAGTCGAAGTAGTAGGCGTCACCGGCGCGCAACAGTCGCGCTTCGCCGGCTACGGTGAGTTCGATCTCGCCGGCTACCACCACGCCGCCTTCCTCACCGTCGTGCTCGAGCATCTCATCGCCGGTGTCGGCTCCGGGCGGGTAACGCTCATGGATGATCGACATGCTGCGATCGGGGCGGCGTGCCGCCACCAGGCGCCATGACAGGTGGCCGTCGCCTATTTCGGTGAGCTCAGCGGCAGGGTAGAAAGCACGCGGCGGGGAGGGTTCGTCGCCGGCGAAGAAGGCGCTGATCGATACCGGCAAGGCATCGAGAATCTTCTTCAGTGAGCTTACCGAAGGGCTGACGCTGTTCTGCTCGATCAGCGAGATGGTGCTGTTGGTGACGCCGGCTCGTTTGGCCAGCTCCCGTTGGGACAGCTTGCGTGCCTTGCGTAATTCGCGCAGGCGGGTCCCCACATCAAATCCATCCATTGTCAGGTCCAGAGTCGTTCGATTTGTTTGACACATGATACCTGCTGTCGCCGTCATGTATAAGATGATCCGGATCATGGTGGGGTGGGATTGGCTCACTGGCCATGGCACCGGCGTGCCGGCTAAGGCATCATGGTGGATATGTCCGATCGACCCGTCATCAGCATGCCGAACCCACTGACCGATGTTACCGGCCTGATCCTGGCTGGTGGTCAAGGTCGCCGCATGGGTGGGCGCGACAAAGGGCTGGAGTTGTTGGGTGGTGTTTCGCTGGTTGCCCATGTTTGCGAACGCCTGGCGGGCAGGGTCGCCGAGGTGCTGATCAGTGCCAATCGCCATCTCGAACGCTACCGGTGCCTTGCCGACCGTGTCGTGACCGACGCCGAGGGCGGCTTCCAGGGACCGCTGATGGGTATTTACAGCGGCCTGCGTGCCGCCACCACGCCATGGGTGCTGGTCGTACCCTGCGATACGCCGTTACTGCCGCCTGATCTGGTGGACAGGATGGTGGCTGGTGTCGGTCGCCATCGCATCGCCGTGGCGCATGATGGAGAGCGCCTGCATCCGGTCGTGGTCCTGCTGGAGCGAGCGCTGGCGGAGGACCTGCATGCCGCTCTTGCGGCGGGAGAGCGAAAGGTCGGTCGCTGGTTCGAGCGTCACGCCTGGACCCGTGTGGATTTCAGCGATTGCCCCGAAGCTTTCGGCAATCTCAATAGCGAAGAGGACAAGCGGCGCCTGGAGGCGCGCCTTGACGAGGAGAGTCGCCCCTGATGTCACGACCTCAGTATGCCCCGCTGAGCCTCGACGATACGCCGCCGCTGCTCGGCATTGCCGCCTGGAGCGGGACCGGCAAGACCACGTTGCTCGAGAGCCTGTTGCCACGCCTTACGGCACGTGGGTTGCGTACGGCTGTGATCAAGCATGCGCATCATGGTTTCGACGTCGATCAGCCGGGCAAGGACAGCCATCGCCTGCGCCAGGCGGGTGCCACGCCGATGTTGGTTGCCTCCCGGACCAGGTGGGCCATGATGATGGAAACTCCCGAGCAAGAGGAGGCCGACCTTGCGCAGCTGATCGAGATGCTACGCCCCCAGCGCCCGGACCTGATACTGGTGGAGGGCTTCAAGGCATGGCCCTTGCCCAAGCTCGAGCTGTACCGGGAAGCCCTCGGCAAGACACTTCGTGTGGCCGAGGATCCTTGGATAAAGGCTGTGGCCAGTCACCCACCGCTCCATGTGCCGGCCGGTGTCGATTGGCTCGATCTGGACGATCTGGAGGCCATCGCCGAGTGGGTAGCCGCCTGGCCGTCGCGATGGCCGGAAGAGCGGGTACCGCGTGATTGATCTGATCGGCTTGCCCGCTGCGAAATTGTGTTCGAACAACCGAATTCGAGGCTGCCTCACATGAGTCTGACCCATCTCAACCAGCGCGGCGAGGCCCACATGGTCGACGTCGCCGACAAGGCCGAAAGTCGCCGCGAGGCGATTGCCTCCGGTCATATTCAGATGAAGCCCGAGACGCTGACACTGCTCAGCGAAGGCGGGCTGCCCAAGGGCGACGTACTGGCTACTGCGCGTATCGCCGGTATCCAGGCCGCCAAGCGAACCCATGAGTTGATTCCGCTGTGTCATGCGCTGCCACTATCGAAGGTGGCAATCGATTTTCGCCTGGATGAAGTGAATCACCGGGTCGAAGTGATTGCCACCTGCCGCCTCAACGGCCGTACCGGGGTGGAAATGGAGGCCCTGACTGCGGTCTCGGTGGCTTGCCTGACGCTCTATGACATGTGCAAGGCAGTGGACAAGGAGATGGAGATCGGTGCCATTCATCTCGACGCCAAGCGTGGCGGAAAATCGGGCGACTATCAGCGCCAGCCAGGCTTGACAGCGGCTCCGATCGTCACCGGGGAGGGTGCCGCGGGTCAGGTGTCGGTGGGCAGTCGCTGCGATATCGACTCGCCTTGCGTCAGGGTCAAGTTTCTCGCCGAGTTGCGTGAGCGGCTTGGCGTCAGCGAGTTGACCCTGCCGCTCGACACCCTGCCGAGCACCGATGTCGGCGGGCTAAAGAGCGCGCTGTTGAAGCGCGATGCGCGCTTTGCGCGACTGAGCGAGGGGCGGGTGCTGTGCGCGGTGAATCAAGTCATGGCGCTTGATCCCACGCCGATCACCAATGACGATGAAGTGGCATTCTTCCCACCGGTAACGGGAGGCTGAGCGGCATGATCCGGGTACAACAGGCGCCCTTCGATGCTGGTAGCGAACAACGGCAGCTACTGGAAGGGCGTTCGGACATCGGGGCAGTAGTCAGCTTCACCGGGCTGGTACGCGACTTCAACGAGCGCCCCGACGTAAACGCGTTGACGCTCGAGCACTACCCGGGCATGACGGAATCCGCCCTGGGGGAGATCGTGGCGGAAGCCGAGTCGCGCTGGCCGCTCCAGGGGATACGTGTCATACATCGGGTTGGACGCCTTTCCCCGGGGGAGCCTATCGTATTGGTGGTTGTCGCCAGTGCTCACCGCCGTGCGGCTTTCGAGGCCTGCGACTTCATCATGGACTACCTGAAGACCCGTGCGCCTTTCTGGAAAAAGGAGCATAGCATCACCGGGGACTACTGGGTTGCCGAGCGCGAATCGGACCACCGGGATGCCAGCCGCTGGGAGAGCGATGATGACAAAATCCCCTGAGACCTTGCCGTCCGAATTGGTCGACGGCTTCGGCAGAAGAGTTCGCTATGTGCGGATCTCCGTCACCGATCGCTGCGATTTCCGTTGCGTCTACTGCATGAGCGAAGAGATGACCTTCCTTCCTCGAGCACAGATCCTGACGCTCGAAGAGCTAGGCATGGTGGCACGTGCGTTCATAGAGATGGGCGTGGAGAAAATCCGCTTGACCGGCGGCGAGCCCCTCGTGCGGCGTGGTATCGACCAGCTGATCGAGCAGACCAGCGCCCTGCCTGGGCTGCGCGACCTGGCCATGACCACCAACGGGGCGGGGCTGGTCAAGCACGCCAGACGCCTGCGCGAGGCTGGCCTGGGCCGGCTCAATATCAGCCTCGATACCCTCGATCCACAGCGCTTCCGCCAATTGACGCGTACCGGAAATCTCGAGCAGGTGCTGGATGGACTGCGTGCCGCGCGTGAGGCAGGCTTCGAGCATATCAAGCTCAATGCCGTAATTCTCAAGGGGCGCAATGATGACGAGGTGCTCGACCTGGTGGAATTCGCCAGGTCCGAAGGCGTCGACCTGAGCTTCATCGAAGAGATGCCGCTGGGGGACGTGTCCGATCACTCTCGCGCCGAGACTTTCTGCTCGAGCGATGACGTGAAGGCCTTCATCGAAAAGCGCCACGAGCTGATTCCTACCGCCGAATCAACACTTGGTCCTTCGCGCTATTACCGTATGACCGATAGTGACAGCCGCATCGGCTTCATTTCTCCCCATAGCCATAACTTCTGCGCCAGCTGCAACCGTGTGCGTGTCACTGCGGAAGGGCGGCTATTGCTTTGTCTGGGTAATGAGCACTCCGTCGATTTGCGTGCCGTGCTGCGTCAGTATCCCGGCGACATTGATGCCTTGAAGCGCGCTATCGTCGCAGCCCTGCCGCTCAAGCCCGAGCGCCATCATTTCACTACCGATGGCGACGTGCAGATCGTTCGCTTCATGAACATGACCGGTGGCTGAGCATCAACAAGAAGGCCCACTTTTTCTCACCTTCTTTCCATGTTATTCGGCCTTGCGTTGGAAAGGCCTTTTCTTGCCAATTCGGCAATTCGGCATATACTTTTGACGAGTGAGCCTTATGGCTGACTCGTCGTTTTCTTGCATGGAGGAGGCCAATGTCCAGCGAAACCCTGGAGCGCATCGCCCGTAACAAGAACGTGGCTCGTGCCGCGGCTCGCCAGTTGAGCATGGAACAGCTGCATAAGCTGTCCGATGTGATCGGCGAGGTCATCGAGCAGAAAAACGAAGAGGAGAAGCTCCGCAAAAAGGAAGAAGCGGACAAGGAAAAGAAACTGGCTGAGATCCGCGAGGCCATGAGTGATGCCGGTCTCTCCGTGGAAGATCTCGTGGGAGAACAGCCGCGCCGTCGGCGTGGTCGTCCACCCAAGAATGCCAGCGGTTCGTGAGCCGTCGGGGCACGAATCGTCTGCTCGCGCAAATCGGATCGGGGGTGATGCATGGGGCGTCACCTCCGATCTGCTGATTTTTACCTTTCTTTGTTTTCTGTCGCTCTTGAACCAGCGATTCAGCGGTAGGCCGGCACCTCCACGGCAATCAACTGGAGGTGAACGTCGGGTAATTGACGCAGGTGCTGCCCCAGCCAGGAAGTAATGAGGGGCTGCAGGGCGGTACGAAGTTCGGCCAATGTTTCCGCCTCGACTTCCTCCAGGCGCTCGTCGAGCCAATCGGTAAAGCTATCTTCATCCATGGCGCTGACTCGGTGGGCATCCATCATGAGCCGCCCGATGCGTGTCCAGCCGCTCCTCGTCGAGGCGACAGAGAGGGCAAGATGCAGAATGCCATGGCGTGAGGATCCTCGCTCCGCCGTAAGCCCCGGCAAGGGAGTGATGGCGTTCTGGCTGACGATGCAGGGGCGCTGGGGGTGTCGCGATTCCAGGCTCAACCCATCCCCGTCGAGCCGAATCAGATCTCCATTGACCGGCGCCAGCGGTGCCTGTATTCCCATCGACTCCGCCAGTTCCTGGTGTGCCTGTTGATGACGGCGTTCGCCATGTACCGGCAGTAGGTGGCGCGGCTTTATCCAGCCGTAAAAGGTGCGTAGTTCATCCTGGGCGGGGTGGCCCGAGGCATGAAGCTCGGGATGATTGAATTCATCCCATATCGCTATGTCGAGGTGGCCCAGGGCATGTTTGAGGCGCTCTATCTGGCGTTCGTTACCGGGGATTGCCTTGGCCGAGAAGAGGACGGTATCGCCCGCCATCAGTTCGAAGCTGTGGTGCCGACCGTTGGCCAGGCGGCTGAGGGCGGCACGAGGCTCGCCCTGGCTGCCGGTAGCAATGACCAGGACTTCTTCCGGCGGGAGGTAACCAAGGTCGCTGACCGGTACCAGCGGTGGCATGTCGTCCAGGTAGCCTAGGCCGCGGGCCACCGCCACCATGCGCTCCATGGCCCGACCCATCAGGCTGACTCGGCGACCGCAGCGTTCGGCGGCACGGGCCACGGCCAGTACCCGGGCCAGGTTGCTGGCGAAGCAGGTCACCACGACGCGCCCCGCGCATTGGGCGAGGCGGCTCTCGAGAGCCCTGGCTACTTCGCCCTCGCTGCGCGAATGGCCCGGCATGGGAGCGTTGGTGGAATCCCCGACCACTAGATCGACCGGGGCGAGGGCACGAAACAGCGAGCCTTTCATCGGCGCTCCGATCAAGGGCTCCGGGTCGAGCTTCCAGTCACCGGTATGCAGCACTCGGTAGTCGCCGGCGGCGATCAGCAGGGCACAGCTTTCCGGTATCGAGTGGGTCAATGGCAGGTAGCGCAGGGTGAAAGGGCCGCTCTCCAGGGCTTCGCCAGGCTCGATCACCTGGATGGCCTCGGTGCTCAGGCCGAGTTCATGGAACTTCGCCCGCAGCAGGCCGGCAGCCAGCGGTGTGGCGTATACGGGGCATTGCCATTTGGGCCACAACCAGGCGACAGCACCGATATGGTCCTCGTGACCATGGGTGATGGCCACGGCCGCAGGCTGAATGCCGAGTGACTCGGGGGTTTCCAGGCTCGGTACTTGCAGCGGCGTTTCCGGCAGATCCTGGCGAATCATCATGCCGCAATCGACGGCAATCCACTCATTCTCGTGCCCATAGAGTCCCAGGTTCATGCCGATCTCGCCGCAGCCCCCCAATGGCAGGAAGTGAAGCGGGGAACGGCGGCGGGGACGTATGGTGGCTTGAGTCGAATGCATCGGCAAATCATGACCAGACAATGGAAACTTCACTATACGGGAACGTCGCGACCTACCACAATGCGATGCCGGTGGTGAGTGGCGGAGTTGGACGTTGGACGTGTCCGGGTCTGACGAGTTCGCTACAATGCGTGCTTCCTGAATACCGTCCGCACCAGGTTGGGTCCATGTCTCACTATTATCGTCTCGTCGTTTCCTGCCCCGATCGCCGTGGCATCGTGGCCCGCGTTTCCGGTTTCATTGCCGGCCACGGTGGCTCCATCACGGAGGCGAGCCAGCACTCCGACCTGGAAGCCGGGCGTTTCTTCATGCGCTACGAGATCCTCGCCGACTCCATCGGCATGACCGCCGCCGAACTGAAGGAGGCTTTCGAACCCGTCGCCCGTGAGTTCGACATGGATTGGGCGCTACGCGATACGCGTCGGCGGCCGCGGGTGGTGATCATGGCCTCGCGCGAGTCGCATTGCCTGGTCGACCTGCTGTACCGCTGGACGGCGGGGGAGCTGGAGGGCGACATCGTCGGGGTCATCTCGAACCACGACGACATGCGCAGCATGGTCGAGTGGCATGGCCTGCCGTATCACCATGTGCCGGTTGGCGACGACAAGAGCGCGGCGTTCGACGAGGTGGAGCGGCATGTCGAAGCGCTGGAGGCCGATAGCGTGGTGCTGGCCCGCTACATGCAGATCCTGCCGCCTCGAATCTGCCGGCGCTATGCCGGCAGGGTAATCAACATTCACCACAGCTTCCTGCCATCGTTTGCCGGTGCGCGACCCTATCACCAGGCCCACTCGCGGGGAGTCAAGCTGATCGGCGCCACCTGTCACTACGTGACCGAGGAACTGGATGCCGGGCCGATCATCGAACAGGACATACACCGCGTGAGCCACTGCCATACGCCACAGGATCTGGTCCGTTTCGGCCGCGATGTGGAGAAGGCGGTACTGGCACGCGGCTTGCGCTGGCATCTGGAGGATCGGGTGCTGATTCACGGCAACAAGACCGTTGTCTTTGCCTGACGCCGGTAGGTAGTGCGGCAATGAGTTTTTCCGAGCCGATTCTGGCCTCATGGCTGTTGATTGCCTGCGGGGCGAGCTCAATTGTGGGGCTATTCCTGGGGCTGATGCAGCGTCCCTGGCAGGCCCTGCTGGCCGATCGTGGCCAGCAGCATCGCTGGCTGGCCGCGAGCGTGGCGGTCGTGCTGTTATGGCAGCTCAGGGCCCAGTCGGTCGACTGGCTGACCCTGCACTTGATGCTGACGGCACTGATGACGCTGATTTTCAAGGCGCCGCTGGCCTTGGTGACCAACCTGCTGGCCAATCTCTCGCTGGTCGTACTGGGCAAGGCAGGCTGGCCTCTGCTTGGCGTCAACGTGCTGATCACCGGAGTGGTACCGATCGCGATCATGGTGGCGATATGGCGCATCGTGGATCGCTACCTGCCCGATAACCTGATGATCTTCCTCTTCGTATGCGGCTTCTTCGGCGCTGCGCTGGCTACGCTAGGTACCGGGCTCGCGGGCCTGGGGTTGGTAATGCTGGGTGCTACCGATCCTGAGGCGGTCCACCTGGCCAAGGAGTACGCGCTGTTCCTGCCGTTGCTGATGCCCTCGGAAGCCTTCCTCACCGGCATGCTGCTCAGTGTGCTGATGGTCTACCACCCCGAGTGGGTCGCGACGTTCAACGATCATCGCTATATCGATACCAAGTGAGCCTAAAGCGGCAGGCTGAGCTGGCGTCGTGCGTCGTCTGCCACCAGCCGTACTCCGACACCCAGCAGGCGTACCGGGCGCTGGCGCCTGGCCCACGCCTGTTCCATCAGCGTGGTGAAGGTGTCGAGCGTGGGCAGGCCGCCGCGGGAATCGAGGGTGGTGAGAGAGAAGTCATCGAAGCGCACCTTGACGAAAATGCCTGCAATAGGCGGATGGCCATGGCGGGCAAGGCGTGCCTCGAGGCGTTCGCATAGCGGCGACAGCTGAGTGTGACAGTTCGCCAGGTCGGGCAGGTCGGTGGCGAAGGTGGTCTCCACGCTCACCGACTTGCGCTCTCGCTCGATGCGCACCGGCCGGTCGTCGATTCCACGTGCCAGCTCGAACAGGCGTCGCCCGAACTTGCCGAATTCCTGCAGCAGGCGTTCCAGCGGTATGCGTTGCAGGTCGGCGCAGCTTACGATCTCCAAGGTTTGCAGGCGCTTGGCCGTGGCCGGTCCAACGCCGTGCAGCTTGGTAACGGGAAGCTCGCGCACGAAGTCGTCCACCTGGGACGGGGTGATCACGGTGAGGCCATCCGGCTTCTCCCAGTCGCTGGCAATCTTGGCCAGGAACTTTGCTGGGGCGGCGCCGACCGAGACGGTGATACCCACGCGCTTGGAGCATTCCTCCTTCAGCCAGCGTGCCATCCAGGTGGCGCTGCCCGAGAAGCGGGTCACGTCGGTGACGTCGAGAAAGGCCTCGTCCAGGGAGAGCGGCTCCACCAGCGGTGTCAATTCATGAAAGATCGCCAGTAGCTGCCGCGAAGCCTCGCGGTAGCGATCGAAGTCGCCAGGCAACAGGGTGAGGTGAGGACACAAGCGCAACGCCCGCGCCGTCGGCATGGCGGAGTGGATGCCGTAGGCCCGAGCCGGGTAATTGCAGGTCGAGATGACGCCGCGCCCCTCGGCGCTGCCGCCGATCGCCAAGGGAATGTCGCGCAACGCCGGGTTGTCGCGCATCTCCACTGCGGCGTAGAAGCAATCGCAATCGGCGTGCAGGATTTTGCGGCTCATCGATACGTTGTTCCGCTCAGCTGGAGCGCCGTATGGCCGAGTTCAGGAAGCGATCAACCCAATGCTTGGCCGCTGCCGCCGCGAATCACTCCCACCCCGATACCCTCGATTTCGAGCGGCTGATGGCGCAAGTCCACCTCTATGGGAGCGAAGTCGGCGTTTTCGGCTTCCAGCACCACGCGGTGCCCCTGGCGATGGAAGCGCTTGACCGTGACCTCGTCCTCCAGCCGTGCCACGACGATCTGGCCGTCGCGCACGCGGTCGGTGCGATGCACGGCCAACAGGTCGCCTTCAAGGATGCCCGCATCCTTCATCGAAAGCCCGCGAACCTTGAGCAGGTAATCGGCTCGGGGGGTGAAGAATTCCGGGGGCAGGGGGCAGTAGCGGTCGATGTGCTCGGCGGCGAGAACGGGACTGCCGGCCGCGACTTCGCCAATGATCGGCAGTCCTTCGACATTCGGCTCGGTGGCAGCGGCGTCGGCCTCCTGGGCCGGCAATCGAATGCCGCGAGACGTGCCGCGAATCACTCGTATCACACCTTTGCGCTCCAGCGCTCGCAAATGCTCCTCGGCGGCATTGGGAGAGCGGAAACCCAGCGCCCGGGCGATTTCGGCACGGGTCGGGGGGTAGCCGAACTCGTTCATGGTCTTGACGATGAAGTCGTAGACGTTCTGCTGGCGCGAGGTGAGAGGGCGTGTCATGGCAAACTCCAGTGGCGTGACTGCCGTATTGGTCAAGTATACAGCATGGAAGCCCATACAGTAAAAAGGTGATCGTCCGCCGTCGCCAACCGCTCGGGAGATGTTTGAAACGCTACTGGATCTCTATTCATTGAGGGACGAGACGTAATGACGTAGACTTTTGTAATGTTTAAAACAGACGTTTCCAGCGGGAACTGAACATGGCCCAGACCGATACCGTCACGCGCATTCTCGACACCGCCGAGGTGCTGTTCGCCGAGCGCGGCTTCGCCGAAACCTCGCTGCGCACCATCACCAGCAAGGCACGCGTCAATCTCGCCGCGGTCAACTATCATTTCGGCTCGAAGAAAGCACTGATCCAGGCGGTCTTCTCGCGCTATCTCGACCCCTTCACCGTGCGTTTCCATCACGCCCTCGACGAGTTAGAGGCGCGTCACGCCGGCGGCGTCATCCCGTTGGAAGAGCTGCTGGAAACCATGGCGCGAACCGTGCTCGAAGTGCCCGCCGAGAAGCACAGCCTCAAGGTCTTCATGAAACTGCTGGGGCTTGCCTACAGCCAGGCCCAAGGGCACTTGCGTCGCCACATCCAGGAAGAGTACGGCAGTGTGTTCACCCGCTTTACCGAGCTGGTGAGGCGCGCCACCCCGGAGCTGCCCGATGCCGAGCGATTCTGGCGCCTGCACTTCGTCCTGGGTACGGTGATCTTCACGCTCTCCGGCCTCGACGCGCTGCGCGACATTGCCGAGAAGGACTATCACGAGCACGTCTCGGTGCGTGACTTGATCCGTCGCCTGCGCCCGGTGGTAGTCGCCGCCATGAATGCCCCTTTGCCGCCACCTCCCGCCGCTCAGCCGGCCAAGGCGAGCTGACATGCGCACCCCTCGGCTGGAAGCATTGCCGCCCCGGGATGGGTGCTGGTTGGAGGTCGATGTCGGTCGCCAATGCCTCGTCCAGTGGCAGGGCGAGCAGCCCCAGATGGAGTGGCAGATTTCGACGGCGCTGGCGGGCACGGGGCAGCGCGAGGGCAGCGGTTGCACACCGCTGGGCTGGCACTACGTGCGGGCGGCGATCGGCGCCGGTCAGCCCGCGGGCACGGTGTTTCGCGGCCGGCGCCCAACCGGTGAAGTCTACAGCGCGGCGCTGGCCGACGCCCATCCGGGGCGTGACTGGATATTGACCCGCATCCTGTGGCTGTGCGGACTCGAGCGTGATGTCAATCGCGGCGGCGACGTCGACTCCCAGAGACGCTATATCTATCTACACGGCACTCCGCCGGACCAGCCGATGGGGGTTCCCCGTTCGCATGGTTGTATTCGCATGCGTGACGAGGCGTTGCTGGAAGTCTTCGCACTGGCACTGCCGGGCACTCCCGTCTGGCTGCACGATTGACCCAATAGGGCGACATGCCGGTTCCAACTGGGTTCGGATCGGGTGTGTCATGGATGGCTGTTGCCGTAGGCGGCTTTAGTCTAGAATCAGCTCCCTTTCATGCCCAAGGACTCCGATCATGACCCAGACCCTCGGCCCGGTGATGCTCGATCTGGAAGGCACCGCATTACGTAAGGAAGAGCGCGCACTGCTCAAGCGTCCCGAAGTGGGAGGTGTCATCCTGTTCGGCCGCAATGTCGAGCATGCGCGGCAGGTGCGGGAGCTTTGCGATGGCATTCGGCGGGTTCGCCCCGAGTTGCTGCTGGCCATCGACCAGGAAGGCGGTCGTGTCCAGCGGCTCCGCGAAGGAGTGACTCGGCTGCCCGCCATGGGCCGTATTGGCCGTGACTATGAGGTGACGCCGGAAGTGACCCTGAGGCTGTGCCTGGATGCCGGCTGGTTGCTGGGCATGGAGATGGCCGCCTGCGGGCTCGATCTCAGCTTTGCTCCGGTGCTCGATGTCGATACCGGCATTTCCAGCGTAATTGGCGATCGCAGTTTCTCCTCCAGTCCTCAGGCCGTGGCGGCCATGGCCGGTGCGTTCATTGCTGGCCTGCACGAAGCCGGCATGGCAGCGGTGGGCAAGCACTTCCCCGGGCATGGCGGCGTGGCGGCAGACTCCCACCTTGAACTGCCGGTGGACGATCGCCCCCTCGAGGCGCTTCGCCGGCACGATCTGATACCCTTTGCCGAACTCGCCCCCCGGCTCGATGGCGTCATGCCGGCCCACGTCATCTATTCCGCCTTCGATTCGCGTCCGGCGGGCTTCTCCGGTAGCTGGCTGGGGCTGCTACGCGAATCGCTTGGTTTCAAGGGCACCATCTTTTCCGACGACCTCGGCATGGCGGGTGCCGGCTTCGCCGGCGCCCCGGGCGAGCGAGCCCTGGCGGCGCTGGACGCCGGTTGCGACATGGTGCTGGTGTGCAACGACCGCGCCGCTGCGCTCGAAGCATTGGAAGCCTGCCAGGGGCGGACGACACGGCCAACGGCGCGCCTGCGCTACGGCCGGGCGCGTCCCGACATCGAGGCGCTCGAGGCCCTGGGGCGCTGGCGCCGTGTGCACGCACGGCTCGAAGCCATGGCGTCACTCTGACTTGCCTGATCGTTTCTATTCGTTTACCTGCATCTGACACGAGTCCCTCATGCCCAAACTCGAAGCCGATTTTCACGAATCCCTGGCCACCATGCGCGATGTCATGGAGAACGCCGACTGTCTGATCAGTCATGAGGAGGTTGAGCGAGCGCTGGATCGCATGGCCGAGCAGATCACCGTCGACCTGGGAGACAAGCTGCCGGTGTTCTACTGCGTGATGAACGGCGGGCTGATCACCACTGGCCACCTGCTGACACGCCTGGGCTTCCCGCTGGAAGTCGATTACCTCCATGCGACCCGCTACCGCGGCGGCCTGCGCGGGGGGGAGCTGTTCTGGCGGGTCTCGCCGGAGATACCCATGGCCGATCGCCACGTGGTGATCGTAGACGACATCCTCGACGAAGGCGCCACCCTGGCGGCGATACTCGCTTATTGCCGCGAGGCAGGAGCGGCCAGCATCTCTACCGCGGTACTGGTGGACAAGCGCCACGACCGCAAGGCGGTACCGGGGCTCAAGGCCGACTATTGCAGCCTCGAAGTGGTAGACCGCTACGTGTTCGGCTTCGGCATGGACTACAAGGGCTACTGGCGCAACGCGCCGGGAATCTTTGCTCCTAAGGGGCTTTGATTCATCCATTCAGGAATGGGTAAATCGCGTCATGCTTCCATCAAGCTGAAAATACGCTTTAACCCTTTAAAGCCGCCTTCGTTCATAACTTTTGGGAATGCATGAGCGTCTTTTTTTCGTTTGTGAAACGGGTTGGCCGTCTGCTCTCATTGAAGCCACTCAACCTTTGACGAGTGCAGACATTTATTATGAATTTTCCTCACATCAGCCAAGCCTTGGGTGTCGTGCATCCCATCTGCATCGAACGGGGGCGCAATGCCGAAGTGTGGGATGACCGCGGCAACCGTTATATCGACTTCGTCGGCGGCATCGGCGTACTTAACCTGGGCCATTCGCACCCCGTCATCATCGAGGTGGTAAAGGCACAGGTCGATACGCTGATGCATTCTGCGTTCAATGCCGTGCCGCACTGCGGCTATCTGGCAGTGGCCGAAGCCTTGGCCGCCTTCGTACCCGTTTCCTATCCGCTTTCCTGCATGTTGACCAACAGCGGGGCCGAGGCCACCGAGAACGCGCTGAAGGTGGCGCGCGCAGCGACCGGGCGTCAGACGGTCATTGCCTTCGACGATGGCTTCCACGGCCGCACGCTGGCGGCCTTGAATCTCAACGGCAAGGTCAAACCCTACAAGAACCGGCTGGGTGCCTTGCCCGGTCCGGTTCATCACATCCCCTTTCCCAGTGGCGACAGCGATGTCGACGCCGACCAGGCGATGGCCGCGTTGGAGCGTCTATTCGAGGTCGAGACGCCTGCCGATGAGGTGGCATGCATCGTCGTCGAGCCGGTCCAGGGCGAAGGGGGCTTCCGGCCGCTGTGTCGTGACTTCGCCACACGGCTGCGTGGCGTGTGCGATCGTCACGGCATCGTGCTCATCCTCGACGAGATTCAGTCGGGGTTCGGGCGAACCGGGTCGCGCTTTGCTTTCTCCCGCCTGGGAATCGAGCCCGACCTGCTGCTGATGGGCAAGAGCATGGCCGCGGGACTGCCGCTGGCGGCGGTGGCGGGCAGGGCGGAACTCATGGATGCCGTTCCCAAGGGCGGCTTGGGCGGTACCTATTCGGGCAATGCCGTGGCCTGTGCCGCGGCGCGGGCGGTAATGGCGCTGATGAGCGAGGAGGCCCTGGCCGCCTGGGGCAAATGTCAGGAGAGGCTGATCGTCGAGGCCCATCGGCGCTGGCAGGCAAGCGGCCGCTTTCCGATGGTAGGGGCGCTCAGCGGGGTGGGCGCCATGCGCGGAATCGTCTTCGAGGATACCGCCAGGGCCAGCGGCGGCGAGCATCTGGCCAGGCTGCTGACGGCGGCGCGTGAGGCCGGTGTACTGCTGATGCCGAGCGGCCGTCGGCGTAACGTGCTGCGCCTGCTGGCACCCCTGACCGCCGAGCCCGAAATCATGATGGAAGGACTCGCTCGCATTGAGCGTGGCCTGGAGTCACTCATTCAACTCGAGACCAAGGAGGCATGAAGGTGCCCGTGTCCTGTTTTCTCTCTTCCGATGACATCCGCGAACGTTTCGCCCGGGCCATGTCGACCATGTACCAGGCCGAGGTGCCCCAGTACGGGACCCTGCTCGAACTGGTCGAACGCGTGAACCGGGAAACCCTGGAGGCCGACTCCGCGCTGGCCGAGCGCCTGGCAGCCCACGGCGAGCTGGAACGCCTGGATGCCGAGCGCCATGGCGCCATCCGCGTGGGAACGGCCCAGGAGTTGGCTATGCTGCGCCGGCTGTTCGCGGTCATGGGCATGGTTCCGGTGGGCTACTACGACCTTTCCGCTGCCGGTGTACCGGTACATGCCACGGCCTTCCGCCCGATCGACGAGGCGGCGCTGGCCCGTAACCCCTTCCGGATCTTCACCTCGCTGCTGCGTCTCGAGCTGATCGAGAGCCAGGCATTGCGGGAGCGTGCCGCCGCGATACTGGCCCGGCGCGACATCTTCACCGAGGGCTGCCGTGAGTCGATCTCGCTGCATGAAGCGCAGGGCGGGCTCGACGAGGAGCAGGCCGAACGCTTCATCGCCGAGGCCTTGGAGACCTTCCGCTGGCATCGCGATGCCACGGTGGATCTGGAAACCTACGAGGCGTTGCATGCCGAGCATCGCCTGATCGCCGACGTAGTCTGCTTTCGCGGGCCGCATATCAACCACCTGACGCCGCGCACGCTGAATATCGACGAGGCGCAGCGACGCATGCCCGATGCCGGCATGAATTCCAAGGCGGTGATCGAAGGGCCGCCCCGTCGCGCCTGCCCGATCCTGCTTCGCCAGACCAGCTTCAAGGCCCTGGAGGAGGGGATTCGCTTTGCCGGCAAGCGGCAGGGCACGCATACCGCCCGCTTCGGCGAGATCGAGCAGCGCGGCATGGCGCTGACCGCCAGGGGACGGGAGCTTTACGACAGGCTGCTTGGCGATGCACGGCGCCGCACTGCCGGCCTCGACAACGAGGCGCATCAGCGCGTGCTTGAAGAGGTCTTCGCCGATTTCCCCGACGACGAGACGGTTCTACGGCGCGAGGGCCTGGCCTTCTTCCACTACCGTCTGACCGACGCTGGTGCGGCAGCAGATCGGTTGGACGGCGCTGACTTGGAGACGCTGATCGCCCAGGGGCTGGTGGAAGCTGTGCCACTCACCTATGAAGATTTTCTGCCGGTCAGTGCGGCAGGGATCTTTCAATCGAACCTGGGGGGCGGGCAGAACGAGGCCTATGCCGGCAACGCCAATCGCGAGGCCTTCGAGCAGGCTCTGGGGACGCCGGTCGCCGACGAGCTGGCGTTATATGCCGAGCGTGAGCGGATTTCTCGCGAATCGGTATTGGAGGCAATGTCGGCTGAATAGCCGTCGCCCCGAGGAAAGAAGCCGTAATGAAAAGCCGAACCAGGGGCCTGGTTCGGCTTCGCCATGCTGGTGCCTGGCCTCAGGAGGGGAAGGAGAACTGCGCTCCCTCACGAACCCCGGCCGATGGCCAGCGCTGGGTGATGGTCTTGCGCTTGGTGTAGAAGCGCACGGCATCCGGTCCGTAGGCGGCCAGGTCGCCGAACAGCGAGCGCTTCCAGCCGCCAAAGCTATGGTAGGAGACCGGTACCGGCAACGGTACGTTGATGCCGACCATGCCGACCTGAATGTTGTCGCTGAAGTAGCGGGCCGCCTCGCCGTCGCGAGTATAGATGCAGGTTCCGTTGCCGTACTCGTGATCGTCGATCAGTTTCATGGCTTCCTCCATGGAACCGGCACGAACCACCAGCAGCACCGGCCCGAATATCTCCTCCTGATAGCAGGTCATCTCGGGGGTCACACGGTCGATCAGAGTGCCACCGACATAGAAGCCATTCTCGAAGCCGGACACCTTCACTCCACGGCCGTCGACCACGATCTCGGCACCCTGGGCCTCGGCGCTGTCGATGTAGCCGCAGACCTTCTCCTGGTGGGCCTTGGTGATCACCGGGCCGAAATCGTTGCCGGCGTCGGCGAAGGAGCCGACCTTGAGGGTTTGCATCTGCTCCTGCATCTTGGCGATCAGGGCGTCAGCAGCAGCGTCGCCCACGGCGACGGCCACGGATAGTGCCATGCAGCGCTCACCGGAGGAGCCGAAGGCAGCCCCGGTCAGGGAGTTGACCACGTTGTCCATGTCGGCATCGGGCATGACGATGGAGTGGTTCTTGGCGCCGCCCAGCGCCTGGCAGCGCTTGCCGTTGGCGCTGGCGCGGCCGTAGATGTACTCGGCGATCGGCGTGGAGCCGACGAAGCTGACGGCCTGCACGCGTGGATCGTCGAGCAGGGCGTCGACGGCTTCCTTGTCGCCGTTGACGACGTTCAGCACGCCGGCGGGAAGGCCTGCCTCCAGCGCCAGCTCGGCGATGAACAGCGTCGAGCTCGGGTCGCGCTCGGAGGGCTTGAGCACGAAGGTGTTGCCGCAGGCGATGGCCATCGGGTACATCCACAGGGGAACCATGGCCGGAAAGTTGAAGGGCGTGATACCGGCGACCACGCCCAGCGGCTGGAACTCGCTCCAGGAGTCGATACCCGGTCCGACGTTCTTGCTGTGCTCACCCTTGAGCAGCTCCGGTACGCCGCAGGCGTATTCCACGTTCTCGATGCCGCGCTGCAGTTCGCCCTGGGCGTCGTGCACGATCTTGCCGTGCTCCTGGCCGATCAGTCGGCAGATCTGGTCGGCATGCTCTTCCAGCAGCTGCTTGAAGCGGAACATGACGCGGGCGCGCTTGGCCGGCGGGGTGTTGCGCCAGGCCGGGTAGGCGGCCTGGGCGGCAGCGACGGCTTCCTCGACGGTGGCCTTGCTGGCCAGGCTGACCTGGCCGCCGACTTCGCCGGTCGAGGGATTGAAGATGTCCTGGGTGCGCCCCTCGCTGTTGACGCGTGCGCCGTTGATCAGGTGGCCGAGCGTGGTCATATGCTTCCTCTCTGAGTTCTTCAGTTCGATAAGGTGGTCGACATTGGCGGAGTGCTCGGGGCTGATCCGTCGACGGGGCTGCGAGGAGGCGCCGTAAACCCTTCCATGGGGGCTACTTTTGCCATCCATGGCAAAAGACCTCCTCTTCGCCCCGTCCCCGGCGCCCCTCGTCTTCCACCGCGACTGTTCCGTTTATTCCAGCTCACCGAGCGCGTCGCCCAATGCATTCATGAGACGGTCGATCTCGTCGCGCTCGACGATGAAAGGCAGGCCGAGCTGGATGGTATCGCCGCCATAGCGCACGTAGAAGCCTTTCTCCCAGCACTTCATGGCGATCTCAAAGGGGCGCCGGGCCGGCTCGCCGGGGTAGCTTTCTATCTGCAGGGCACCGGCGAGCCCGTAGTTGCGAATGTCGCTGACATAGCGGGTGCCCTTGAGGCCGTGCAGTGCGGCTTCGAACACCGGGCTCATCTCGCGCACGCGATCGATCAGGCGGTCGTTCTCGAGCACGTCCAGCGCCGCCAGAGCCGCGGCACAGGCCACCGGGTGGCCGGAGTAGGTGTAGCCGTGGGGCAGCTCGAGCATATAGTCGGGGCCGCCCTGATCCATGAAGGTCTGGTAGATCTCGCCCTGCACGATCACAGCACCCATCGGCACCGCGCCGTTGGTCAGCTGCTTGGCCACGTTCATGATGTCCGGCACCACGCCGAACTCCTCAGCGCCGGTCATGGAGCCCATGCGGCCGAAGCCGGTGATGACCTCGTCGAAGATCAGCAGGATGTCGTGCGCATCGCAGATCTCGCGCAGCCGCTGCAGGTAGCCTTTGGGTGGCGGGATCACGCCGGCCGACCCGGCCAGGGGCTCGACGATCACCGCGGCGATGTTGGAAGCATCGTGCAGGGCGATCAGCTCCAGCAGCTCCTCGGCACGCTCGGCACCACGCTCGGGCATGCCCTTGGTGAAGGCATTCTCAGTGAGCAAGGTATGGGGCAGGTGGTCGGCATCGACGCCCTGGCCGAACAGGACACGGTTGGCGCCGATGCCGCCCAGGCTGATGCCACCGAAGTTGACCCCGTGATAGCCCTTGGCGCGACCGATCAGCTTGGTCTTGGTCGGCTTGCCTTTCTTGCGCCAGTAGGCGCGGGCGATCTTCAGCGAGGTGTCGGCGCTTTCGGAGCCAGAGCCGGTGAAGAAGACGTTGTCGAGCCCCTGCGGGGTCAGCCCGCGAATGCGGTGGGCCAGCTCGAAGGCCTTGGGGTGGCCGTACTGGAAGGCCGGGGCGTAATCCAGCTGCTGCAACTGGCGGGTCACGGCCTCGGTGATCTCGGGGCGGCCATGCCCGGCACCGCAGGTCCACAGGCCCGAGAGAGCGTCGTAAATGCGGCGACCGTCGGCGTCGGTGAAATAGCTGCCCTCGGCACCCACGATGATCCGCGGATCGCGCTTGAACTGACGATTGCCGGTATAGGGCATCCAGTAGGCGTCGAGCTGCGCCTGGCTCAGACCTGCGGCCCGTGGAGATTCCTGGACTGACATGGCTCCACCCTCTGTTGGCGTTGCTGTTGTTGGTGATATGAAGACAGGCTAGTTCGGGTCGATGCTAAGTTAAATCCAGATATTTTTAATTTCACGCAAGCGATTGCTTAACTTTCCTGTCTGGCAGCGATACCCTCGAAACCGAACGTCATGCCGTAGGGGAACGCCAATGTCACGCCGCAAGGAGGCCTTATCGGCCCAGCCCAGCGATGCCGATCTGCGCCTACTGAAGATCTACCGCAAGGTGGTCGAGTGTGGCGGCTTTTCTGCCGCCGAGGTGGAGCTGAACATCAGTCGTGCCGCCATCAGCATGGCGATGAACGATCTCGAGACCCGGCTCGGCCTGCGGCTATGCCAGCGTGGGCGCAGTGGCTTCTCGCTGACCGACGAGGGGGCGGAAGTCTACGAAGCCACCATGCAGCTGCTGGCCGCGGTGGAAGGATTTCGTACCCGGGTCAACGGCCTGCATGCCTGGCTCAAGGGCGAACTCAATATCGGCATTACCGACAATCTGGTGACCATGCCGCAGATGCATATTACCAACGCCCTTAGTGCTCTCAAGGAGCGCGGTCCGGACGTGCATATCAACATTCGCATGATCCCGCCCAGCGACATCGAGCTGGCCGTGCTGGACGGCCGCCTGCATACCGGGGTGATACCGGCACTCAAGACTTTACCGGGGCTCGATTATCTCTCGCTGTATGCGGAGACCTCGCAGCTCTATTGTGCCTCCGAGCATCCCCTGTTCGATAGCGAAGCAGTGACCGAGAAAGAGCTGGCAAACTGCGACGCCGTGGTTCCCGCCTATGCCCAGACGCCGGAGGTCAAGGCGCTGCATGAACCCCTCAGGGCCGCCGCCTCGGCCACGGATCGCGAGGGCATCGCCTTCCTCATTCTTTCCAATCGCTATATCGGCTACCTGCCGACCCACTATGCCGAGCGCTGGGTGAGCTGCGGCCGGATGCGCGCTCTGAATCCTGAGCGCTGGCACTATCTCACCCACTACAGCGCCATTACTCGCAAGGGAGCCCCACCCAACCTGGTGCTGGAGACCTATCTCGAAGAACTCCGCCACATGGTGGGTGGGTGAGGTGCGGCTGGGTGCAGGATGCGATGGAGTAATTTGAGGAACGCGAAACCCAACAGGCATGGCCTGCTGGGTTGGAGGCGTGTCCCGCGCGGTGACGGGGCGCTGATTCAACTCGCCCGTGGCGCAGGGGCGGCGTTTGTTGCAGTCATGCCAGCCGCGGCGCCCAGGTCGGTCGCGATGGCTTCGCCTTGTTCCTTCCAGAGCTGGCGCTCTTCCTCGCTGGCTCGCGGTGAGAACAGGCCGGTCTGCGCATAGATCAGGCCGATTACCGGCGACAGCCAGCAGGCGAAGGCCAGCGGGATGTAGAGCAGGTTCTCGACGTTGCCGTCGGCGATACCCAGTGCCAGGGCACTGATCACGAAGGCGCCGCCGGCGTTCCAAGGGATCAGAGGCGAGATGAGCGTGCCGCCTTCCTCGATGGCGCGCGACAGGTTCAGTGTCGAATAGCCCATGCCGCGGTAGGTGGGGGCATACATGCGGCCGGGCAGGGCAATGGAGAGGTAGGGGTCGCCGGCGACCAGGTTGGTGGAAACCGAGGTCAGGACGGCCGAGGTCTGAAGCCCGGCGAAGCTGCTTACCTTGGTCATGATGGCGCGAATGATCGCCTCCAGGCAGCCGGTCTTTTCCAACGCACCGCCGAAGCCCAGCGCGATGAGCACCAGCGAGATGGTCCACATCATCGACTGAATGCCGCCGCGGTTGAGCAGGCTGTCGATGGCTGCGACGCCGCTGTCGATCGAATAGCCGCTGTTGGCATAGGTCAATACGTCATGTACCCCGACTCCCTGCACGACCATGGCGGTAACCGCACCGGCCAGGGCGCCGGCGAACAGCGACGGGATGGGCGGCATGCGCTTGACCGCGAGCACGATGACCAGCACCGCCGGCAGCAGCAGCCAGGCCGAGATGGTGAAGTTCGCCTGCAACGCTGCCGTGATGGCATCGATCCGATCGAATGAGGCGGAGTTATCGTCGATCAGGGTGAAACCAGCGCCGAGATAGATGGCGAAGGCGATCAGCATTGCCGGGATGGTCGTCGGCATCATGTTCTTGATGTGCGAGAACACGTCCGTTCCGGTGACCGCCGGGGCAAGATTGGTGGTATCCGACAGCGGCGAGACCTTGTCGCCGAAGAAGGCGCCCGATACTACCGCGCCGGCGGTCCAGTACATCGGAATGTCGAAGCCGGCGCCGATGCCCATCAGGGCCAGGCCGACCGTACCGACGGTACCCCAGGAGGTACCCAGCGCCAGCGACACGAACGAGCAGAGCAGCATGGCCGCTGCCAGGAAGATGGTCGGCGAGAGAATCGTCAGGCCGTAGTAGATCAGGGTCGGCACCGTGCCGCTGGCGATCCACACGCCGATGATCATGCCGACGCAGATCAGTACCGAGACGGAGGGCAGCGACACGTGAATGACGTGGAAGACGCCCTCTTCGATCTGCTTCCAGCGGAAGCCGAGCTTGACCCCTACCAGCGCCGTGATCGCCAAACCGATGGCCAGCGGGATATGGGGAGTGAAATCGCCGAAATAGAACAGTTGCACCGCCAGTACCAGCAGTGTCAGGACGACGGGAGTCAGCGCCAGCAACAGGCCTGGCTGCTTGTAAGTCTTTGGATCCTTTGGACTTGTCATGTCATTACCCTGGGGTTGATACGTGTTGCTTCATCTCGTTGTTTGATCGATGTCCAGCCTGACGATCCAATATCTCAGGGATCGATAAGGTTCGGCTGGAATCGCCGGATATCCTCTTGGTCGGGCAATCATTTCCTCCCATGTTTTCCAGTTACAGCGACACCTTGCCATCGGCAGGTATTGCAGCGATCGATGTGCCGGCGGCATGGCCGCGGGGTGGCTCGTTATCGTTGTCACTTCCTGCTGGCCTTGCAGGCTCAGTATTGGCCAGAATGACTAGGAATAGGCTCCAAATAACGCTAGATTGTTTTCCTATTGGCCTTCTAAAACCCTATAAGTAGGCAATATGGCTACCAAGCTGGATCGCATCGATCGCCGTATCCTCTACCAACTGCAGGAGCATGGACGCCTTTCCATCGTCGAACTGGCCAGCCGGGTCAACCTCACCAAGACACCCTGTGCCCAGCGCGTGCGTCGGCTCGAGCAGGCCGGGATCATTCGCGGCTATCGAGCCGACCTGGACCCGGCCCAGCTCGGCGCCGGGCACGTATTGGTGGTGCTGGTGACCATGGAAAAGACCAGTGAGGATGCCCTGGAGCGCTTCAACGCGGCCGTTCGCCTTATTCCCGAAGTGCAGGGCTGCTACATGGTGGCGGGGAATTTCGACTACTTGCTCAAGGTGAGGACCCACGACATCACTCATTACCGCGCCGTGCTCGTGCAGCAGATTGGCCGGCTGCCGAATGTTCACCAGACGCACTCCTTCGTGGTGATGGAACTGGTCAAGGATGAAGTTACAGTACCGGTACCCATCGACGCCTTTCCCGAGCGGTAGCTTTCCGATGTCTCCCTAGAGACCATGGCGGGCTCAGATCAATACACGCAGGCACTGTCCGGTGTGGTAGAGCGTGAATCCGCCTTCATAGCTGGAACTTCGCAGCGACCTGGCGCGTATCGGCTTGGGGGAGCGAATCGGCAGGGGCAGCGCGTCGTCGTCGCCGCTGATCAGGTACTGGGCAAAGCCCTTGCCTACCACGGTGCCGGTGGTAATACCGCGGCCGTTGTAGCCCGACACTCCGAGTACCCCAGGCGCGAGTTCGAACAGGCGCAGCGTATGATCGGGCGTGAAACCGATTCGCCCGCTCCAACTGCATTCCCACTCGATGCTGCCCAACTGGGGGAAGTAATGACGCTGGATGCGATTGGCCCAGCAGCGCAGGAAGGCGGCGGGCTTGCCGTCGCCCTTGCCCAGGCTGCCGAGGATCAAGCGACCCTCGGCGTCGCGGCGCATGCTGCTCAGCACCATTCGGGTATCCCAGGCGCCCTGACGCTCAGGCAGGATGTCGCCGGCCAGTTCCTCGGGTAGCGGCCGGGAGGCGACCTGGAAAAAAAAGCCGGGAAAGAAGTGATGACGAATTTCGTTCCAGCGATCCTCGGTGTAGGCATTGGTCGCAAGTACCAGACGCCGGGCCTTGACGCTGCCATGGGGGGTAGTAATCGACCAGTCTTCCCCCGTTCGGCTGACCCCGGTAGCGGCGCTGTGCGTGAAGAGGCGTGCCCCGACTGCCTGGGCGGCACGCGCCAGGCCGCGGGTATAGGCGTTAGGGTTCAGCGTGCCGGCGCGATGGTCGAGGAGGGCGCGGCGGATGCGCTGTGTGCCCACGAGCCGCTGGCAGTCGTCTGCCTCGAGCAACTCCACCGGGGCGCCGCGTCGCTGTAGCTGTTCCGCGCGGCGTGCCAACTCCTGATCGCCCTTGCCGTTGTGGGCGAGGTGCAACGTGCCGGTGCGGGTCGCCTGGCATTCGATTCCATGTCGCTCGATCAACGAGAAGACGAGCGCTGGCGCGCCGCCAAGAATGGAGTTGGCGCGTTCGCCGATCTCCTCGCCAAGAACCTCGACTATGTCGTCCGGCGGAATCCACAAGCCCGCATTGACCAGCCCGACGTTGCGCCCCGAAGCGCCACTGGGCACGTCGCCCGCTTCGATCAGGGTCACGCTGATGCCGGCTTCGGCCAGGTGCAGGGCGGTGCTGAGTCCGGTAATGCCGCCGCCGATCACCAGCACATCGGTAGTGTGGTCGCCCTGCAACTTTCCCAGATCGAGGGGCGGCTCCGGTGAGGTGTCGTGCCAGAGACAGCGTTCCTGCATGGTACCTCCCGTACTTGGAGCACTTGGAAAGGCCCCGGCGCAGCGCTGCGCCGAGGCCAGTGACGCGGCAGGCTCAATCGAACTTGATGCCCTGGGCGAGGGGGAGCTCCCGGGAGTAGTTCACGGTATTGGTCTGGCGGCGCATGTAGCTCTTCCACACGTCGGAGCCCGATTCGCGGCCGCCGCCGGTTTCCTTCTCGCCACCGAAGGCGCCGCCGATCTCCGCGCCGCTGGGGCCGATGTTGACGTTGGCGATGCCGCAATCGCTGCCCACCGCGGAGACGAAGGTTTCGGCTTCGCGTACGTCGGTGGTGAAGATGCAGGAAGAGAGCCCCTGGGGCACGTCGTTGTTCAGTGCAATGGCCTCACCGAGCTGCTCGTAGTCGATCACGTAGAGAATCGGCGCGAAGGTTTCGTGCCGCACCAGGTCGTTCTGACCGTCGACCTCGACGATGGCCGGCGCCACGTAGTAGCCCTCGGGATACTGCTCGGCGAGCTGGCGCTGGCCGCCGAACACGCTAGCGCCCTGTTCGCGGGCCTGGGTCAGCACCTGCTGCATGGTGTCGAAGGCCTGGCGATCGATCAGTGGCCCGATCAGGTTGCCCTCGAGCGGGTTGCCGATGCTGATACCGGCATAAGCCTGCTTGAGGCGGGCCACGACGTCCTCCTTGATGGAGCGATGCACGACCAGACGGCGCAGGGTGGTACAGCGCTGCCCGGCGGTACCCACCGCCGAGAAGAGGATAGCGCGCACGGCCATGTCGAGATCGGCGCTGGGTGTGAGGATCATGGAGTTGTTGCCGCCCAGTTCGAGAATACTGCGGCCGAAGCGAGAGGCGACACGGGGGCCTACCTCTCGGCCCATGCGGGTGCTGCCGGTGGCGCTGATCAGAGGAACACGGGGATCTTCGGTCAACTGCTCGCCAACGGCGCGCTCGCCCGTGATCACCTGGCTGAGATGCTGGGGTGCGTCGTCGCCGAATTCGGCCATGGCTCGCTCTAGCAGTGCCTGGCAGGCAAGGGCCGTGAGCGGCGTTTTTTCGGAGGGCTTCCATAACAGGCTGTCGCCACAGACCAGCGCCAGCGCCGCATTCCATGCCCAGGGGGCGACTGGGAAGTTGAAAGCGGTGATCAGCCCCACCGGGCCGAGCGGATGCCAGCTCTCGCGCATGTGATGCCCGGGGCGTTCGGAGGCAATGGTGAGACCGTAGAGCTGGCGCGACTGACCCACGGCCAGGTCGCAGATATCGATCATTTCCTGCACTTCGCCGAGCCCCTCCTGGAGAATCTTGCCGCACTCCCAGGTCACCAGGGCGCCCAGGTCCTCCTTGTGGCGGCGCAGCTGTTCGCCGAACAGGCGCACCAGTTCGCCACGGCGCGGGGCGGGCACCTGACGCCAGGCTTCGAAGGCCTGCTGGGCGTTGGCGATGGCCGTGTCGACCTCGTCGGAGGTGGCGATGCGCACGCGACCGATCTCGCTGCCATCGATGGGAGTGGAGACCACGATCTCACCGTGCTGGTACTGTTCGGGCGCCACGCCGAGACGCTGCATCAGGGATTCGATCATTCTTTCTCCTATCGTTATCGTCTATGAATATCGTGACTCCAAGTATTGCTAGCGTCGTAAAGCGGCAACAAGCGATGATTACGATACATATCATTCCTTAATTTCATGCTGTGAGTTTCATGAGTCGACGACACCTCCCTTCATTGGCCGGGCTGCAGTGTTTTGAAGCGGCGGCCCGTCACTTGAGCTTCACCCGCGCGGCGGACGAGCTGAGCCTGACCCAGAGCGCCGTGAGCAAGCAGGTCGCGCAGCTGGAATCGATCCTGGAGCACCCGCTGTTCCGGCGGATCCGACGGCGCCTGCACCTCACGCCCGAGGGGGCAATCTACCTGAGCGAGGCGCGCAAGATTCTCGCCCAGGTCGAGATGTCGACGCGCTACATGCAGTCCTATGGCGGAGACGCCGACGTGCTCAACGTTGCCACCCTGCCCACCTTCGGAGCACGCTGGCTGATACCGCGGCTCAACGGCTTCCGTTTTCGGTATCCGAACATCAATCTCAATATCAGCAATCGCGTCGAGCCATTCGACATGCAGCAGGAGCGGGTGGAGGTGGCGTTCTTCTTCGGCCATGGCGCCTGGCCCAAGGCCGAGTGCATCAAGCTGCTCGACGAGGAGATCGTGCCGGTCTGCTCCCCGTTGGCGCTGGCAGGGATGAGCGTGAACGAGCCCTTGGCCCTGACCAGGCTGGTGCTGCTACAGAGCACCACCCGACCGGAGGCCTGGCACGACTGGTTCGATGCCCAGGGCCAGTACACCGAGCAGAGCTACCATGGGCCTCGCTTCGATACCTTCTATATGGCACTGCGGGCGGCACAGGCCGGCTGCGGTGTGGCCCTGGTGCCGCGCTTTCTCGCCCAGGAGGAGATCGACGAGGGCAAGCTGGTGGTTCCCTGGTCCTTCAGCCTTAAGAGCCGGGATGCCTACTACATGGCCTACCCCGAGCACATGGCCGATCTCTACAAGGTGCGTGCCTTCATCGACTGGATTGGCGAGCGAATTGCGTGAGGCGGTAAACGGCAAGCGCCCCTGGCGGAGCAGGGGCGCGGTGAGGGGCGGGCAAGTGCGGAGCCGCGATGCGTTCAGGCCAGGCCCAGCTCGTGGGTGGCTTCCTCGCGCATCTTGAACTTCTGGATCTTGCCGGTGACGGTCATCGGAAACTCGTCGACGAACTTCACGTAGCGCGGAATCTTGTAGTGGGCGATCTTGCCCTTGCAGAACTCCTTGAGCTCGTCGGCACTGAGCTGTTGTCCATCTGCCAGCTTGACCCAGGCCATGACCTCTTCACCGTACTTCTCATCCGGCACGCCGATGACCTGCACGTCGGAGATGGCCGGGTGAGTGTAGAGGAAGTCCTCGATCTCGCGCGGGTAGATGTTCTCGCCGCCGCGGATGATCATGTCCTTGATGCGCCCGACGATGGCGATGTAGCCGTCCTCGTCCATGGTCGCCAGGTCGCCGGTGTGCATCCAGCCGGCGCTGTCGATCGACTTGGCGGTGGCCTCTTCATTGTTCCAATAGCCGAGCATCACACTGTAGCCACGGGTGCACAGCTCACCGGTCTCGCCGCGCGGCACCACCGCTCCGGTTTCGGGGCTGACCAACTTGACCTCGAGGTGGGGGTGGATGGTGCCCACCGTGGTCACGCGCTTCTCCAGCGGAGCGTCGGTCTGGGTCTGGGTGCTGACCGGGCTGGTCTCGGTCATGCCGTAGCAGATGGTGACGTCTTCCATGTGCATCTTTTCGATGACCTTGCGCATTACTTCGATGGGGCAGATCGAGCCCGCCATGATACCGGTGCGCAGGGTGGAGAGGTCGTACTGGGCGAAGTTGGGGTGCTCCAGTTCGGCGATGAACATGGTCGGCACTCCATACAGCGCCGTGGCTTTCTCGTCGGCGACCGCCCTGAGAGTGGCTTCAGGCTCGAAGCCGTCGCCCGGGTAGATCATGGTGGCGCCGTGAGTCACGCAGCCCAGGTTGCCCATCACCATGCCGAAGCAATGGTAGAGCGGCACCGGGATCACCAGGCGGTCCTTTTCGCTGAAGCCCATGGTGCGGGCAACGAAGAAGCCGTTATTGAGAATGTTATGGTGAGAGAGCGTGGCCCCCTTGGGCGCCCCGGTGGTACCGGAGGTGTACTGAATATTGATCGGCTCGTCGAACTGCAGCGTGGCCTGGATCTCGGCCAGACGTTCGGCTGAAACCTCGTCGGCGTGCGCCAGCATGCTCTGCCAGCTGAACATGCCGGTCAGTGCACGCTCGGCGTCGAGGCACACCACGCGCTTGAGCTCGGGCAACTTGGCGGCCGAGAAGGTGGAGGGCGCACCCTCGCGCAGCTCCGGTGCCAGCTCGGCGAGGGTGGCGACATAGTCGGAGGTCTTGAATTGGCCCTGCAGGATCAGCGTCGAGGCGCCGGACTGCTTGAGTGCGTACTCCAGCTCGTGAGTGCGGTAGCTGGGGTTGATGTTGACCAGAATGGCGCCGATCTTCGCCGTGGCGAACTGGGTGATGGTCCACTCGGCGCAGTTGGGCGACCAGATGCCCACCCGGTCGCCTTTCTTCACGCCCAGGGCGAGCATGGCACGGGCTGCCTGGTTGACCGCCTGCTGCAATTCCTTCCAGGTGTAGCGCAGACCCTGATGCAGGCTGAGCAAGGCTTCGCCGTCGGGAAAGCGTGCTACCGTCGAGTCGAAGCAGTCGCCAATGGTTTCGCCCTTCAGCGGCGTGTCGCTGATACCGCTGACGTAACTGTTCGGGACGCGTTCTTGAAGTGCTTGGCGTGTCATCGTGTTACCCGTCTTGTTGTGGCAGTTTGCAAATAATCGGTTGCCGCTGGATGCCGATCACTGGGGCTGATACTGCAAGGACGCCGCGGCGTTTCGGTCAATTCTGGTCGAGGCGCTCCAGGACTTCGCGTGCGCGCATCTCCACGTCGTCGAGTTCACGCTGCATCAGGCGAATGTCCTCCAGCTGGCGCTCCATGTTGCTACGCTTGTCGGACAGAATCTCCAGCAAGCGCTTGAGCTGGCGCGCGTTGCCGTCGGGCATGGCGTCGTACATCTCGATGACCTCGCGAATCTCGGCCAGTGAGAAACCCAGCCGCTTGCCGCGCAGGGTCAGCTTGAGGCGAACGCGGTCCTTCTCATGATAGATGCGGGTCTGGCCACGGCGCTCCGGCGCCAGCAATCCTTCCTGTTCGTAGAAACGGATGGTGCGTGGCGTCACCTCGAACATCCGGGCCAGTTCGCCGATGGAGTAGGTGCGGCGATGCCGGGACAGGCTGCCGTTGACCGCGAGTGTGGCTTCCGGTTTGGGTGTGCTCATTGCTACCTTCCTATGTGTAGGGCGGGCCGTCGTGCGGTGTCTCGCCACGTAATCGCAACACTAGACGACGTTGACGTTAACGTAAAGTGGTTGTCGACCAAGGGATGTGTGCGGTAAAACCTAGCAAGTGCTAGGTTGGTCGGCATCAAGCGCTTTGCGTTTCCCTGGTCAGCGGCGGGGGCTGAGTCGCGCTTTGGCATGCGGCCTGACAAACAAAACACACGAGGTTACCCGGATGGATTTCTCTCTTACCGATGACCAGAAGGCGCTCGTCCAGGCTGCCGCGGACTTCTCGCGAGCCGAGCTGGCCGACCATGCCGCCGAATGGGACGCCACCTCTTATTTTCCGGTCGAGGTCATTCGTCGCGCCGGCGAAGCGGGGTTCCTGGGCATCTACATTCCAGAAGAGCGCGGTGGCCTGGGGCTGTCGCGGCTGGATGCTTCGTTGATCTTCGAGCAGCTCTCCCAGGGCTGCATCTCCACGACCGCCTATCTTACCATTCACAACATGGTGGCCTGGATGGTGGCGAGCTGGGGCAACGAGGCGCTGCGCGAGACATGGGTCGAGCGGCTGATCGGCGGCGAGTGCCTGGGCTGTTATTGCCTGACCGAGCCCGGTTCCGGCTCGGATGCGGCCAGCCTGCGGACCAAGGCCGTGCGCGAGGGTGACGAGTATGTCATCAGCGGCTCCAAGATGTTCATTTCCGGCGCCGGCGCTAATGACGTGCTGGTAGTCATGGCGCGCACCGGCGCACCCGACAGCGGTGCCGGCGGGGTGTCGGCGATCTTGGTGCCCGCGGACGCCGCGGGCATCGAGTACGGCAAGAACGAGGAGAAGATGGGTTGGAAGAGTCAGCCCACCCGCCTGGTCAGCTTCGATGGGGTGCGCGTGCCGATCGGCAATCGCCTGGGCGAGGAGGGTGAAGGCTTCAAGCTGGCCATGAAGGGGCTTGATGGTGGCCGCCTGAACATCGCCAGCTGTTCGCTGGGGGCAGCCCAGCACGCCCTGACCCTGTCGCGCAACTATCTGCAGGAGCGCAAGCAGTTCGGCCGCGAGCTGGCGCATTTCCAGGCGCTGCAGTTCAAGCTTGCCGACATGGCCACCGAACTCTCTGCGGCGCGGCTGATGGTGCGCCATGCCGCCTGGCGGCTCGACCAGAGCGACCCGGAGGCCACCGCCTACTGTGCCATGGCCAAGCGCTTCGCCACCGACATGGGCTTCAACGTCTGCAACGAGGCGCTGCAGCTGCATGGAGGATATGGTTACTTGAGGGAGTTCCCCCTGGAGCGCATGGTGCGCGATACCCGAGTGCACCAGATTCTCGAGGGCACTAACGAGATCATGCGTGTGATCGTGGCCCGCCGCCTGCTGGCGGACGGCATGATCGAAGCGTTGCAATAATCAGAAGGAGAATAGTGGCATGACGGACCTTGCGGTCATCTTCGATGAGTTGCCGACCCGCGACGGGGGGAGGATCGGTGTCGCCACCCTCAACTCGCCGAAGTCGCTCAATGCACTGACGCTGGACATGGCGCGACAGTTGGACGCCAAGCTCGAGGCCTGGGCGGTGGATCGCAGTATCGTCGCGGTGTGGCTGGAGGGCGCGGGGGAGAAAGCTTTCTGTGCCGGGGGCGACGTGGTGGCGCTGTACCGCTCGATGACCGAAGAGGGCGACAACCGCGGTGCCGGACGCGACAGCCTCTTCGCCGAGACCTATTTCACCACGGAATATCGCCTCGATTATCGCATCCATACCTACCCCAAGCCGGTCCTGGTGTGGGGCGACGGTATCGTCATGGGTGGTGGGCTGGGCCTGATGGCGGGTGCCTCGCGGCGCTTGGCAACGCAGACCACGCTGATCGCCATGCCCGAGATCACCATCGGCCTCTACCCGGACATCGGCGCCAGCTGGTTCCTCAATCGCATGCCGCCGGGGGTGGGGGCCTATCTCGGGATCACCGGGGCCCAGCTCAACGCCCGCGATGCGCTGGACCTGGGGCTGGCCGACCACTTCGTGCCGCGCGAGCGACGCGATGCGTTGCTCGAAGCCCTCGGCGAAGCCGACTACGGTTCGCGTAGCCCTCGCGACCTCGAGGCCGGCGTACAGCGGGTGCTCGACGAACTCGAGGATCGCGCCCAGGCACCGGACGCCCAGGTCTGGCCGTTGCTCGACCATCTCCAGGCCCTCTGCGGTCAGGTGGATGCCCCGGTGGCAGTGAAGCGTATCCTGCAGGACGATCGCGACGATGCGTGGCTTGCCGCCAACCGCAAGCGGCTCGAGGCCGGCAGTCCGCTGAGTGCCCATCTGGTCTGGCGCATGCTCGAACGCCATCGCCATACCAGCCTGGCCGATGCCTTTCGCGATGAGCTCAACCTCTCGGTGCAGTGCTGCCGCCAAGGCGATATCGCCGAAGGTGTGCGAGCCCTGCTGATCGACAAGGACAAGAACCCCAAATGGCTGCACGAGAGCGTCGATGATGTACCTGAAGAGGATCTGCAGGCGCTGTTGGCACCGCTGTGGAGCGGAGAGGAGCATCCCTTGCGCGACCTCGGCAGTGGCAAACGAATGACCTGAACCTATCGATTCCAGAGATTCACTTTCTATAACGACAACCAGGAGCAGCTCGCATGAAAATCGCCTTCATCGGCCTCGGCAACATGGGCGCCCCGATGGCCCACAATCTGGTCAAGGCCGGTCATGAGGTCAGCGTCTTCGATCTGGTCGATGCCGCCATGAAACGCCTCGAGGAAGCGGGGGCCAACGCTTGTGCCAGCGCCCAGAGCGCGGCCAGTGATGCCGAGGTGGTCATCTCCATGTTGCCGGCCGGCCAGCATGTGCGCCGCCTCTATCTCGGTCGCGAGGACTCGCCGGGGCTCTTCGATGCCCTGGATGGCAAGCCACTGATCATCGATGCCTCCACCATCTCGCCGGAGGATGCCCGTTTCGTTGGCGCCGCGGCTACCGAGCGCGGCTTGACCTACCTCGATGCACCGGTCTCCGGCGGCGTCGGGGGCGCCCAGGCCGGCACCCTGACCTTCATCGTCGGTGGCAGCCAGGCCGGCTTCGAGCAGGCCAGGCCGGTGCTCGAGGGCATGGGCAGGAACATCTTCCACGCCGGGGAGATCGGTGCCGGCCAGGTGGCCAAGATCTGCAACAACATGCTGCTCGGCATTCTCATGAGCGGTACTGCCGAGGCCCTGGCCCTGGGCGTCAAGAATGGCCTCGACCCGGCCGTGCTGTCCGAGATCATGAAGCAGAGCAGCGGCGGCAACTGGGCGCTCAACGTCTATAACCCCTGGCCTGGCGTGATGGAAGGCTCCGCCGCCTCGCGCGACTATCAGGGCGGCTTCCTTACCGACCTGATGGCCAAGGATCTGGGATTGGCCTGGGAGTTGGCATTGGGCTGCAAGGCCACCGTGCCAATGGGCTCCCAGGCGCGCAACTTGTTTGCCCTGCACTCGGCCCAGGGCAACGGTGGACTCGACTTCTCCAGCATTCAGAAGCTCTACCGCTCGGGCGAGGAGAGCTGAACCCCGCTTTTGGCTGCTTGGCGAGAAACGGGCACAATCCTTTGCTCGTTTCTCGTTTCGAGGTCCCATGTCAACGTCTCCTTCCTCCGCTGAAGGCGGCTCGCGACGCCCCGTGCGCCGTGAGCTGCTCGAAGGCCCCATCGCCCTGACCCTGCTACGCAAGTGCCTGCCCGTGGTGGGCGGCATGATTGCCATGATGAGTTTCAACCTGGTCGATACCTGGTTCGTCTCACGGCTGGGGCCGGCGCCGCTGGCGGCGGTATCGTTCACCTTCCCGGTGGTGTTCGCGGTGATCAGCCTGGCCATTGGCCTGGGGATCGGCACCTCGGCGGTAGTGGCCCGGCGCCTGGGGCAGGGCGATATCGAGACCGTCCGGCGACGTGCCACCGATGCCGCGCTGCTGGCGCTGGTGGCTGGCGTGCTGTTGAGCCTGCTGGGCCTGACCACGCTCGAGCCGATGTTCCGGCTATTGGGGGCCGATGCAGAGCTGATGCCGCTGATCCAGGACTACATGGGTATCTGGTACCTGGGCGCGGCGGCGGTGATCGTACCGCGCGTACTCAACAGCGTCTTGCGTGCCCAGGGCAATACGCTCATCCCCGGGTTGATGATGGCGCTGGCCGCGCTGCTCAACGGCCTGCTCGACTGGCTGCTGATCTTCGGCGTGGGGCCATTCCCTGCGCTGGGTGTACAGGGCGCGGCCTTGGCCACGGTGCTGAGCTGGGGCGCGATGACAGCGGCACTGTTCTGGCAGCGCGAGCTGCGCGACTGTCTCGATCTGCGCCGACTCACCCTCGGCGGGCTCGTGGCTTCCTGGCGTGAGCTGTCGCGGATCGCTCTGCCTGCCGCCATCACCAGCGTATTCACGCCCTTGGCCCTGGCTCTGATAACGCGCATCGTCGCCGGTCATGGCCACCAGGCCGTGGCGGGTTATGGTGTCGGCACGCGTATCGAGGCCATTGCCCAGATCGCCGTGCTGGCTCTGTCGATGACGCTGCCGCCGCTGGTCAGCCAGAACGTAGGGGCTGGTCAGCACGAGCGCGTGCGGCGGGCCATCTTCGGCTGCTTCGTGTTCGTGCTGGCTTGGCAGCTCGGCGTATGGCTGCTGCTGCAACTGCTGGCCCCCTGGCTGGTGGATGGCTATACCGCCGGGGAGGCGACGGGATCGGTTCTACGCGACTTTCTATGGTGGGTGCCGCTGGGCCTCGGCGCCCAGGGCGTGGTGATCCTGGCGGTGTCATCGTTCAATGCCCTGCACGAACCTTCCCGGGCCATGCGCCTCTCGGTGATCCGGCTGTTCCTGCTTACGGTGCCGCTGGCCTGGGTGGGTAGTGTGATTGGCGATACTCGAGGCATCTTCGTCGGCTTGTTCCTGGCCAACGTGCTGGTGGGGCTGGTGGCATGGCGCACCCTGCGCCGGCGGCTCGACGCCATGCTCCCCGTCGCACCCAAGGTTGAATCGAATGATTCCCTCGAGAAAAAAACATGACGAAGGGTTGGCAGAGAATCTGGTTTGGTCTACATTCGATAAAAATGTAGAAATTTTACCAGGAGAGTCGCCATGAGCCAGATCACCCCCGTTACTTGGGAAGACCCGTTCCGTCTGATCGACCAGCTCGACGAAGACGAGCGCATGGTACTTCAGACCGCACACGATTATTGCCAGGACAAGCTGATGCCGCGTGCGCTCGAGGCCAACCGCCACGAGCGCTTCGACCGCGAGATCATGAACGAGATGGGCGAGCTGGGCCTGCTCGGCGCAACTATCGACGGCTATGGCTGTGCCGGCATGAACTACGTCAGCTACGGCCTGATCGCTCGCGAGGTGGAGCGCGTCGATTCCGGCTACCGCAGCGCCATGAGCGTGCAGTCGAGCCTGGTGATGTACCCCATCCACGCCTTCGGCAGTGAAGCGCAGCGCGAGAAATACCTGCCCAGGCTGGCGACCGGCGAGTGGGTGGGGGCTTTCGGCCTCACCGAGCCGGATCACGGTTCCGACCCGGGCAACATGTCCACCCGCGCCGTGCGCACCGACAACGGCTGGCGCCTCAACGGCACCAAGACCTGGATTACCAACTCACCGATCGCCGACGTCTTCGTGGTGTGGGCGCGGGACGAGCAGGGCGTGGTCAACGGCTTCATTCTCGAGAAGGGCATGAAAGGGCTTTCGGCTCCCAAGATCGAAGGCAAATTCAGCCTGCGTGCCTCCGTTACCGGGCAGATCGCCATGCAGGATGTGGAAGTGACCGACGAGCAGCGCTTGCCGGGCGTCACCGGGCTCAAGGGGCCGTTCTCGTGCCTCAACCGCGCCCGCTACGGTATCGCCTGGGGCAGCATGGGCGCCGCCGAGGCCTGCTGGCACGCCGCCCGCCAGTACACCCTTGACCGCAAGCAGTTCGGCCGTCCGCTGGCCGCCAATCAGCTGATCCAGAAGAAGCTCGCCGACATGCAGACCGAGATTGCGCTGGGCCTGCAGGCGGCGCTGCGCGTGGGCCGCATGATCGACGCGGGCCAGTTGGTGCCGGAGGCGATCTCGCTGATCAAGCGCAACAACTGTGGCAAGGCGCTGGACATCGCCCGCGTCGCCCGCGACATGCACGGCGGCAACGGCATCGCCGACGAATATCACGTGATTCGCCACATGATGAACCTCGAGGCGGTCAACACCTACGAAGGTACCCACGATGTGCACGCCTTGATTCTTGGTCGGGCGCAGACCGGTATCCAGGCTTTCGCCAATTGATATGCGATGACGCGAGGAGGGAGCATGAGCGGACCGCTTGACGGTATCGTGGTGCTCGATATGTCGCGCGTGCTGGCCGGCCCTTGGGCCGGCCAGCTGCTCGCCGACCTCGGCGCGCGTGTGATCAAGATCGAGCACCCCGAGCGCGGCGACGACACCCGCGGCTGGGGGCCGCCGTGGCTTGGCGAAGACCTGGAGGCGGGAAGCGTCGAGAGGGTGGCGGCCTATTTTCTGTGCGCCAACCGTGGCAAGCAGTCTCTGGCGGTGGATATCGCAAGCGAGCGGGGCCAGGCGCTGATCCGTCAGCTCGCCGAGGGTGCCGATATCGTGCTCGAGAACTTCAAGGTCGGCGGCCTGGCCAAGTACGGCCTGGACTACGCCAGCCTGAAGACGCTCAACCCACGGCTGATAGGCTGTTCGATCACCGGCTTCGGCCAGGATGGTCCCTATGCGCACCGTGCCGGCTATGACTTCATGATCCAGGCCATGGGCGGGCTGATGAGTATCGGCGGCGAGCCGGATGGCATGCCGATGAAGACCGGCGTGGCGATCACCGACGTGATGACAGGGCTCTATGCCACCATAGGCGTGCTCGCTGCGCTGCATGAGCGAGACCGCACCGGTGAAGGGCGACACGTGGACGTGGCGCTGCTCGACGTGCAGGTAGCGGCACTGGCCAATCAGGCACTCAACGCACTGGTCAGTGGCGTCTCGCCCGAACGCCATGGCAACGCCCATCCCAACATCGTGCCCTATCAGGCCTTTGCCTGTGCCGACGGTCATCTGGTCCTGACGGTGGGCAACGACGGTCAGTTCACGCGGTTGGCCGAGTTGCTGGGTCATCCCGAATGGGCTGACGATCCGGCATATTCTACTAATGCCGCCCGCGTGGGCAATCGTGACGTATTGGTGCCGCGGATCCAGGCGATCTTCCTGACGCGAAAGCGCGATGAATGGCTTGCCGAGCTCGAGGCTCGCGGCATTCCTGCCGGGCCGATCAATACCATCGCCGAAGTCTTCGACGATCCCCAGATCAAGCATCGACATATGCAGCGCACGTTGAAGCGTGGTGAGCTCGAGGTACCGCAGGTGGCCTGTCCGCTGCGCTTCGACAGCCAGCCCGCCGTGAGCGAGGTGGCACCGCCCCGGCTGGGCCAGGACAGCGATACGATACTCGCCGAGATGGGCCTGACCGCCGACGATATCGAGCGGCTGCGGCGCGAGGGTATCGTGCGCTAGCTTGGGGACGAGCCGCTTAGCCCGCCGCCACGGCGGGACACTCTCCCGGTGACTGGCCGTATGCGGGAGTCAGCAACCCCAGAGTGCCGATTCCCGGAAGCTTGATACCCAGCGCAGCTGGGTCGATGCCGAGTATCAACCCGCCAAGATTGAGTTCCAGGCCCTCTTGCAGTCCCACTGCGGCACCGACCAAGCCGCCCAGTGAGACCTGAACCCCCGTGCCACTGGGACTGGTCGCCACCAGTTCGTCGCCCAGAAAGTCCTTGCCGATGGCAGTGGACGGTAGCGATACGGAGAGTTCCGGTATCTCGCGGATCAGCCAGGCCACGAAGGTATTGCTGTTGGGACCGGGCCAGGCGCGGTAACGGTCGCGATAGGGGTAGTCCGGCAGGATGGTTTCGATGCGTTCGATGGCACGCTCGGCCTCTCTGCCGCACAGGGTGGCATGTACGGTGGGTTGGCTGCCGAACCAGGCGCGGTCGGGGCCGCCAATACGTGAGGAGAGGGCGGGGTATCCCCATCCGGTGACCTGGTGCACGGTATAGTGCGCGGCACCTCGTGGCTTGGTCGCTACCCAGGCGTGTACGGCAAAGATGCCGCGCCAGTCGAAGGCCCGGGCCGAATAGACCTGGACGACAGCGGCGTGGGTCTGGGTCGGGTCGGGCGCCAGCCCCATGCTGCTACGATCGGCGCTGCGCCAGTCACCCCGAGTATCGATGCCGCCGAAACCCCACATATAGAGTGGCCCGCCGCCCAGCAGCAAAACCAGGGTCAACGCACCGAGGAGTAGCCTGAGCACGGCGAGGCTCCCTTCCGCTCAGCGCGGCGAGAAGCGGCGCGTCAGCCCCGTCTCGGCAATCATGCGGGTCGAGATCTCCTCGATGGAGAAGCGCGTGGTGTCGATATAGGGGATGTGCATCTGGCGGTAGAGCCCTTCGGCCTGCTCCACTTCCTGGACGCACTGGTCCAGCGAGCTGTAGCGGCTGTTGGGGCGCCGTTCATGGCGAATGGCGGCCAGCCGGCGGGGGTCAATGGTCAGCCCGAACAGTTTGTGGCGGTGCTGGGCGAGGGCCCGTGGCAGCTTGAGACTGCCATCCTCGTCGAGATCGTCCTCGGTGAGCGGATAGTTGGCGGCGCGAATACCGAACTGCAGGGCGAGGTAGAGCGAGGTCGGCGTCTTGCCGCAGCGTGACACCCCGATCAGGATGACGTCGGCCTGGTTGTATTGGTGGGTGCGGGCACCGTCGTCGTTGTCCAGGGCGAAGTGGACCGAGTGAATGCGATCCATGTAGACCTCGTCCTGGCCGATGGAGTGGGTGCGGCCCACGGTATAGCTCGAGTGAGTGCCGAGCTCCTTTTCCAGCGGCTTGAGGAAGGTCGAGAAGATATCGATCTTGAAGCCGGGCGCGCTGCGGATCACCTCCCGAATCGATTCGTCGACGATGGTGTCGATGATGATCGGCTCCTCGCCATCACGCGCCGCGGCGCCCGTAATGATATCGACCAGGGTTCGCGCCTTGTCGAGAGTGTCGATATAGGGCTTGGTGAGCATGCGCAGCTCGACGTTCTCGAACTGCGCAAGCAGGCTACGACCCAGGCTCTCGGCGGTGATGCCGGTGCCGTCGGAGATGAAGAAGGCGGTTCGGGACATGGTGTCGAGGGTATCCGTGATGATTCGAATATCTCATTGTCAGCGCTCGTGGCGCCGTCGGCAAGGCGTGACTCCAGTGCCTGTCGATGCCTCCCGACTACAGGAAACGCAGGAATCGGGCAATTGTTGTAAAAAACCTCCAGTGACTTCGATGTTAGACCAATGGCGAATATGGCCGCTTGCGTTTAAGGTGGGCAGCATTGCGCTTTCGCCTGAAGCCTAGGCAACGGACATTCAAGGGGGTTACGTGGAAGACTACATCCTGTGGTTCGATCAGCTCGGCATGGACGATGTGGAGCGGGTGGGTGGCAAGAACGCCTCTCTCGGCGAGATGATCTCCAACCTTTCGGGAGCTGGCGTCACCGTACCTGGCGGCTTTGCCACCACTGCCCATGCCTACCGCGAATTCCTCGCTCATGAGGGGCTCAACGAGCGTATCAATCAGGCGTTGAAGCGTCTCGACGTCGACGATGTCGCAGAACTCTCGCGAGTCGGCGCGGAGATCCGCCAATGGGTGATCGAGACGCCGCTGCCGCCGACCTTCGAGGAGCATCTGCGCACCGCCTACGACAAGCTTGCCAGCCAGCACCCGAACCTCAAGGCGGCGGTGCGCAGCTCGGCTACCGCCGAGGACTTGCCCGATGCCTCCTTCGCCGGACAGCAGGAAACCTTCCTCAATATCGAGGGCTTCGACAATATCAAGCGTGCCGTGCACGAGGTGTTCGCCTCGCTATTCAACGACCGCGCCATTTCCTACCGCGTGCACCGCGGCTACGCCCACGAGAACGTGGCGCTATCGGCGGGTATCCAGAAGATGGTGCGCTCGGAGACCGGAGCCTCTGGCGTGATGTTCACGCTGGATACGGAGTCGGGCTACCGCGATGCAGTGTTCGTCACCGCTTCCTGGGGCCTGGGCGAGACGGTGGTGCAGGGCTCGGTCAACCCCGATGAGTTCTACGTGCACAAGTCGACCCTGGCCGCTGGCCGGCCTGCGGTGCTGCGCCGCAACCTCGGCTCCAAGCTGATCAAGATGATCTACAGTGACGATGCCAGTGCCGGCAAGTCGGTCTCCACGGTAGACGTGCCGCTCAAAGATCGTGCCCGCTTCTGCATCAGCGATGACCAGGTCATGGCGCTGGCTCGCCAGGCGGTCACTATCGAGCAGCACTACGGTCGGCCGATGGACATCGAATGGGCGCTGGACGGCGACGACGGTGAACTCTACATCGTGCAGGCGCGTCCGGAGACCGTGGTGTCCCAGCAGGAGGGTGGCAAGCTCGAGCGTTTCCACCTCAAGGAGAAGGGACGCACCTTGGTCACTGGCCGGGCTATCGGCCAGCGCATAGGCCGCGGGGCGGTGAAGATCGTGTTCACCCCGGAAGAGATGGACAAGGTCAACGCCGGCGATGTGCTGGTCACTGATATGACCGACCCCGACTGGGAGCCGATCATGAAGCGCGCCTCGGCGATCGTTACCAATCGCGGTGGCCGTACCTGCCATGCGGCGATCATCGCGCGCGAGCTGGGCATCCCCGCCGTGGTGGGCTGCGGCGACGCCACCGATATCCTCGAGGACGGCCGCGACGTCACGGTTTCCTGCGCCGAGGGCGACACCGGCCATGTCTACGAGGGTTTGCTGGATTACGATCGCCGTGTTACCAGCGTCGACTCGATGCCCGAGATCCCGTTCAAGATCATGATGAATGTCGGCAACCCCGATCGCGCCTTCAGCTTCGCCAGCTTGCCTCACGCCGGCGTCGGCCTGGCGCGCCTGGAGTTCATCATCAACCGCATGATCGGCGTGCATCCCAAGGCACTGCTCGAATACGACACCCTGCCACTCGACCTGCAGCAGACCATCAACCTGCGTACTGCCGGCTATGCCAGTCCCGTGGATTTCTACGTCGACAAGCTGGTCGAGGGCATTTCTACCCTGGCGGCGGCGTTCCACCCGCAGCGGGTGATCGTGCGGCTCTCCGATTTCAAGTCTAACGAATACGAGAACCTGATCGGCGGCAAGCTCTACGAACCGGGCGAGGAGAATCCCATGCTCGGCTTCCGTGGCGCCTCACGCTATGTCTCCGATGCCTTCCGTCCCTGCTTCGAGCTAGAGTGCCGGGCGCTCAAGCGCGTGCGTGACGTGATGGGATTGGACAACATCGAGATCATGGTGCCGTTCGTGCGCACTACCGAAGAGGCGCGCGAGGTCGTCGAACTGATGGCAGCCAATGGGCTCAAGCGGGGTGACAACGGGCTCAAGGTAATCATGATGTGCGAATTGCCGGCCAATGCGCTGCTGGCCGAGGAATTCCTCGAGCATTTCGATGGCTTCTCTATCGGCTCCAACGATCTGACCCAACTTACGTTGGGCCTGGATCGCGACTCGGGTATCGTGGCGCACCTGTTCGACGAGCGTAATCCTGCGGTGAAACGCCTGCTGGCCATGGCCATCCAGGCCTGCAAGGCCAACGGCAAGTACGTCGGCATCTGTGGTCAGGGACCGTCCGACCACCCCGATCTTGCCAAATGGCTCATGGAGCAAGGCATCGATTCCGTATCGCTCAATCCCGACGCGGTACTCGAGACCTGGTTCATGCTGGCGGGGGAAACACTCTCATAGCTAATTCTGATTAGGTTTACAAACTTGCCCGATTGATGACTCTTAATCGGGCTTTTTTTCGCCTATGCTGTACAACTCTTACATGGAGTTACCGAGAGGCCCACTCATGGACATCCGATCAGTTTCTGTTCGTCGATACTGGTTAGTTACCGTTACCGCGGCTTGCGTGCTGAGCGCGCCGTTGATGGCGCCAGCCGAGGTGGCCTTTCAATACGAAGCTCCGGCCATCGAGCCGGAGGCCGCGTCCGGCTATAACGAAAAACCCGGCTGGGCCACCGAGCGCTTTGCCGTGGCGGCAGCCAATCCCCTGGCTACCGATGCCGGCTACCAGGTGCTGAAGGCCGGGGGCTCGGCTGTGGATGCCGCTATCGCCGTACAGATGGTACTGACCCTGGTGGAGCCCCAGTCGAGCGGCATCGGCGGCGGCGCTTTCCTGATGCACTACGATGGCAGTGAGGTGAAGGCCTACGATGGACGCGAGACGGCTCCTCGCGCAGCCAGCGAGTCGTTGTTCCTCAATGGTGGTGGCGAGCCTCTCGAGTTCATGGACGCGGCGGCCAGCGGTCTCTCGGTCGGCGTACCTGGCACCGTGCGCATGCTCGAGCTGGCCCATGAAAAACATGGCAAGCTGCCCTGGGCGGAGCTGTTCGCACCCGCTATCACCTTGGCCGAGGAGGGCTTCGAGGTCAGCCCACGGCTACATAGCAGTCTTGCCGCCGAGGAGAGGCTTCGCGACGACCCGCTTGCCAGCGAATTCTATTACACCAAGGAGGGTGAGCCGCTACCTCACGGACATCGTCTGCAAAACCCGGCGCTAGCCGAGATCCTGCGCGACATTGCCGAGAACGGCAGCAAGGCGCTGCATACTGGGCCGATTGCCGAGAATCTCGTTCAACGTGTGCAGGGACATGCCGAACGGCCGGGGGCGATCAGCCTGGAGGACATGGCAACTTATGTGGCGAAGGAGAGAGATCCGCTGTGTTCCGATTGGCAGGATTACCGGATCTGCGGTTTCCCGCCGCCGTCTTCGGGGCATCTCACCATCATGCAGATCCTGGGCGTCCTGAAGAACCTGCCGACACTCGATGAGCCGCTGGAGGAGGATCGCCCCAGTACCGAGTGGCTGCACCGTTTCCTCGAGGCGTCGCGGCTGGCTTTCGCCGACCGTGACAAGTACATCGCCGATCCGGACTTCGTCAATCCTCCCGGCGGCGACTGGAACAGCATGCTCGATGAAGAGTACCTGGCCGAGCGGGCCGAACTGGTCGACGAGCGCAGCATGGGGCCCGACGGGGCCGAACCAGGCAATCCCGGCGAAGTGGAAATGGCCTGGGCCGTCCAGCCCTTCCAGCCCGAGTACGGTACCAGCCACATCAGCATCATCGATGAAGAGGGCAATGCCGTGGCCATGACCACGACCATCGAATCCGCCTTCGGCTCGCGTATCCTGACCGATGGCGGCACCGGGCTGCCGGGCGGCTACCTGCTCAACAACGAACTCACCGACTTCTCGTTCCGGCCGCTGGACGTCGACGGCTCACCGATCGCCAACCGTGTCGAGGCCGGCAAGCGGCCACGCTCCAGCATGAGCCCGACGCTGGTATTCGACCGTGAGAGCGATGAGCTGATCGCCAGCCTCGGCTCGCCGGGCGGGGCTGCCATCATCCACTACACCGCCAAGGCTCTGGTGGCCATGCTTGACTGGGGGCTGGATGCGCAGGAGGCGCTCAACCTGCCTCATGCCATTACGCTGGGTGGTCCGGCCTACCTCGAAGAGGGGCGTTTCCCGGCTCATGTAATCGAGGAGCTGAACGACCTCGGCCACGAAGCCAGCGAGCGTGAACTGGTCAGTGGCCTTCAGGCCATCCAGCGCACCGAGGACGGGTTCTTCGGTGGTGCCGACCCGCGCCGTGAGGGCGTGGTGATGGGAGATTGACTCGCTTCGGTGACGCCCGTCAGGGCGTCACATCAACGTCGTAGCCAATTGCGCAGCTTCACCAGCAGGACCTCCCCGTCACTCAATTCGCGACGGTCGCGGATAAGTTCGGCGAGGCGGTCCGGATAGTCGGTGATGATGGCGTCAACACCAAGATCGATCATCTGCGACATACGCGCCCGATCGTTCACCGTCCAGGCGTGTACCTCATAGCCGAGTTCACGCGCCAGCCGTATCTCGTTGTCGGTGATGCGGTTGTGGCGCAGCCCCAGGGCGTCGAAACTGCGTCGATCGAGAGTGCCCGGCATCACCAACTGGGCCAGCAGGGTCACGCGCAGGTCCGGCTCGCGTTTCTTGACCTTCTCCAGCACACGGGTCGACATCACCGCCAGTCGTGTCTCTCCGCTCACGTCGGGGCTGCCACAGCGGGCAGCCTGTGCCGGCGTCACCCGGGCGAGGCACTCCCGCCGCGCTTCGGTTTCGCGCTGCATTGCATCGAGCACGGCCTCCACCAAAGCGTCTTCCGTTCCGGGATCCGGTTTCATGTCGATCATCAGGGCGCTCTTGCCGCGCACCGCTGCGAAGGCCTCGGCCAGGGTAGGGATGCGCTCCCCGATGAAGGCATCGCCAAACCAACTGCCAACGTCGTATTCGCGCAACTCCGCGAATGTCACCTCCTGCAGGCTGCGTGGGTCACCGGTCAGGCGCTGAAGGCTTCGATCGTGGTACAGCACCACCTCGCCATCGGCCGTCAGCTGCACGTCGACCTCCACGTAGTGGGCACGATCCTCGTTCGCACGCTCGATCGCCGACAACGTGTTCTCGGGTGCGGCCATGGAGCTGCCGCGATGCGCGATGATGGCGATGTCATCGCGCAGTTCGAAACTGTTGACGATCCACCAGGCCTGTACCAGTGCAAACAGCAGCACGGCCAGTTCGACGCCCCAGGCGAGCCGGCCCGGATGGGCATCGGGTGGCGGTGGGGCCGGGCGAGGCTCACGGTGGGCCAGGCGCAGGTAGAGGCAGGCGGAGAGCAGTGCGTTCGCCGCGATGCCGATGAAGGTGATGGCCAGCGTTGCCAGTACGTAGCCCGTCACATAGGCCAGCATGGCGGGGATCAGTACCGCATTGCGTTCCGGTAGCCACCACAGCATGGGCGTGAAGACGTGGTCGAAGAGCGTGCTGGCAAGGAAGGGCAGGGCAACGATGATCAGCAGGACGGAGATCACGACCAAGGCTACCTTGCCGCGGTGGCCCCGGGTCAGTTCACGGCTGCGCTTGAGTGAGGCAACCGCCGATAAATTCTCCAGTGTGGCCACCGGCAAGGCCAGGATCCAGCGCACGTAGAACCATGCTGCAGTGAGCGCCCAGCCGAGTATCAGCGGTGCAGCGGTGGCCAGGAAGTACCATAGCGCTGGCGGACGCATGCGCAGCACGTAATAGGGATCGAGCCCGCCTATGATCAGCTCGTATAACCAGCCCAGCAGCAGCGCGACGGGCAGCAACAGCAGCAGGTGTGTGCCCACCTGCAGCACCACCAGGCCGACCAGGATGGGTAGCCGACGCAGGGTCTGCCAGAGGGCGGTGAAGGCCAACTGGTAATGATTGTCACGGCGTTTGACCGCCACCAGGATCATGCCGGCCTGCTGCAGGTAGAGGATCAGGAAGGTGAGGCCGATGGCCGCCAGCAGCCAGAGTACACCCGCCGGGCTGAGTAGCAGATCGAGCAGTGCGGCATTGGTGACGACAGGGCGGTCGAAGTGTCGGAGCAGGCCGGTCAGGGTCCAGGCGACGCCAGGCAGCAGTAGACTCGAGGCGAGCAGGGTGAAGAAGAGGTGGTACGCCACCAGCGGACGCAGGTGCTCTCGCAGGCTGCGCAGCACATCCACGCCTAGTGACGTCATCGGTATGAAAACTCTCGCTGCGGATTCATGTCATCAGCGTGGCATCACGGTCGCCTGGTGGGCAAGTGCCGCCGCGATGCCGGAGGGTTCAAGTGTCGAGAGGCAGACGCTTTTCGGCAATTACGATGCCATTGTTGTCGGCATACAGCCACTGCCCCGGACGCAGGGTCACGCCGGCAAAGGTGACCGGAATGTCGCGGCTTCCTTCGCCGCGCTTTTCGCTCTTGCGGGGATGCGCGCCGAGCGCCTGCACGCCAAGATCGGTTTCGGCCAGGACGTCGACGTCGCGTACGCAGCCATACATGACGACACCCGACCAGCCATTGTCCACGGCCTGTTCCGCCAGCATGTCGCCGAGCATGGCGCAGCGATGAGAGCCGCCGGCATCTACCACCAGTACGGCGCCCTCTCCGGGTTCGCCGACGGCCTGCTTGACCAGAGAGTTGTCCTCGAAGCACTTGACGGTGCGCACCGGCCCGCAGAAGGCCTCGCGACCGCCGAAGCTGACGAAGATCGGGTCGAGCACCTGCACGTGCGGATGGGCATCGCAGATATCGGGCGTGATGATTGCGCTCATCGCGGATTCCTTGCCTGGGGGAGAATGGTCGGATGATGTCATGGTTCGGGCGAGCGGACTCTCGTCGATTCGTCGCAGGCGGACTCGACACCGGCCGGAGCCGGTGTCGAAGGTAAAGCAGGAGGCAAGCGAGCTAGAAGCGTAGCCCCACCGAGGCGGTGAAGGTGTCGATGGTATAGTCGCTGTCGAAATCGTAACGCTCGTACTCGGCGCGGATCAGTACCGGGTTGAAGTTGAACTGGGCGCCGAGGCCGTAGACCGGATCGAAGCCGTCGTTGTCCTGCAGATCGATGCTGGCGTCGCCGAGGTTGCCGTCGACGTCGGTTTCCCAACTGGCGGCCCCGACCTTGGCGAAGGGAGTGAACCAGGGCGTGATCGGGAACTGGCCAACCAGGTTGGCGCCGTAGGCGGTCGACTCCAGGTCGGTATTGGCACCGTCGTTGCCACGCAGGCGTACACGCCCGAGGTCGGCATAGAAGGCCTCGGCGGCCAGGTAGCGGTTGAACTGGTAGCCAGCGAAGCCTTTCCAGACGTTGTCGTCGTCGTCGAGGTCGAAGTCGCTGGCACCGCTGTCGATGAAGTTGTCCACGTCTTCACGATCGTTTTCCAGCGAGCTGAAGCCGGTGCCCAGGCCCAGATAGGCATATTGCTCGTGAGGTTCGGCTTGTGCCTGGGCCCCGGTGGCAACGAGTAGAGAAGCGGATAGGGTTGTTGCGGTGAGGAGCGTTCTGGTTGACATATTCTGACTCCTTGAAAAATCCCTCGGACTCCGTCGGGAGACACGCTTACCTGCGCTTGGCAAGTGTGTACGAAGCCCAGCCTTGAAATCCCTCTTTCTTCTAATGCGCAGTCGACCATGCCGACCGTGCTCGACGCATGTAGGCTTTCTAAACGTAGACTCGTGGCCATCGCCACTCAAGGAGTGCCGAGTAAAATAACGTACCGAGGCGTCGCCGAGCGGCGACGGTAAGGGCGAGGGCTAGAACAAAAAAAGCGCCCCGTACGGGGCGCTTCGTTCATCGGCTCAGGTACCAGGTACCGTCGATGTTGCGAGCATCGGAGTCGAACCTGATTCTATCAGAACCCGAAGTATCAGGCTTCTTGAGCGACGGGGATCACATTGGAAGCGGCGTTCTGATACTCCTCGATTTCATGGAAGTTCATGTAACGATAGATCTCGCCGGCCATGGCGTCGAATTCTCCCATGTAACGCTGGTACTCTTCGACGCTCGGCAGGCGACCTTCCACCGCCGCCACCGCGGCCAACTCGGCCGACGCCAGATAGACGTTGGCGCCGTCGCCCAAACGGTTGGGGAAGTTACGGGTTGAGGTGGAAACCACGGTGCTCTTGGCGGCGACACGGGCCTGATTGCCCATGCACAGCGAGCAGCCCGGCATCTCCATGCGCGCGCCGGCACGACCGTAGATGCCATAGTAACCCTCTTCGGTGAGCTGGTGCTGGTCCATCTTGGTCGGCGGCGCCAGCCACAGGCGAGTCTTCAGGCTACCTGCAGGCTGCTTTTCGAGCAGTTTGCCGGCGGCGCGGAAGTGGCCGATGTTGGTCATGCACGAGCCGATGAAAACCTCGTCGATCTTCTCGCCGGCCACCTCGGAGAGCAGGCGGGCGTCGTCAGGGTCGTTCGGCGCGCACAGTACCGGCTCCTTGAGCTCGGCCAGGTCGATTTCGATGACCTCAGCATATTCGGCGTCCTTGTCGGCACGCATCAGGCTCGGGTTGGCCAGCCACTCTTCCATTGCCAGGATGCGGCGCTCGATGGTGCGCTTGTCGCCATAGCCGTTGGCGATCATCCATTTGAGCAGGGTGATGTTGGATTTCAGGTACTCGGCTACGCTCTCTTCGCCCAGGGTGATGGTGCAGCCGGCGGCACTGCGCTCGGCTGAAGCATCGGAGAGTTCGAAGGCCTGCTCGACGGTAAGATCCTCGAGACCCTCGATCTCCAGCACTCGGCCGGAGAAGGCGTTCTTCTTGCCTGACTTCTCTACGGTCAGCAGACCCTGCTTGATGGCGTAGTAGGGAATCGCGTGGACCAGGTCGCGCAGGGTCACGCCGGGCTGACGCTTACCCTTGAAACGCACCAGCACCGATTCCGGCATGTCCAGCGGCATCACGCCGGTGGCCGCGGCAAAGGCCACCAGGCCGGAGCCGGCCGGGAAGGAGATGCCCAGCGGGAAGCGGGTATGGGAGTCGCCGCCGGTGCCTACGGTGTCGGGCAGCAGCATGCGGTTCAGCCAGCTGTGGATGATGCCGTCGCCCGGACGCAGCGAAACGCCGCCGCGGTTCATGATGAAGTCGGGCAGGGTGTGGTGGGTCTCCACGTCGACCGGCTTCGGGTAGGCGGCGGTGTGGCAGAACGACTGCATCACCAGGTCGGCCTGGAAGCCGAGGCAGGCGAGGTCCTTGAGTTCATCGCGGGTCATCGGACCGGTCGTGTCCTGGGAACCCACAGTGGTCATCTTCGGCTCGCAGTACATGCCCGGGCGCACGCCCTCCATGCCGCAGGCCTTGCCGACCATCTTCTGGGCCAGGGTGTAGCCCTTGCCGGTGTCGGCGGGCTGCTCGGGCAGGCGGAAAACGTCGGACTGGGGCAAGCCCAGCGACTCGCGTGCCTTGCCGGTCAGGCCGCGGCCGATGATCAGCGGGATGCGACCGCCGGCGCGCACCTCATCGAGAATCAACTGGGTCTTGAGCTCAAAGGTGGAGACCACTTCATCGGTGCCGTGCTTGCACACCTTGCCTTCGTAGGGATAGACATCGATGACGTCGCCCATCTCCATCTTCGAAACGTCCATCTCCACGGGCAGAGCGCCGGAATCTTCCATGGTGTTGAAGAAGATCGGGGCGATCTTTCCGCCGAAACAGAAGCCGCCGGCACGCTTGTTGGGCACGTTGGGGATGTCGTCGCCGAAGAACCACAACACCGAGTTGGTGGCGGACTTGCGCGAAGAGCCGGTGCCGACGACGTCGCCGACGTAGGCGACCGGGTAACCCTTGGCCTTTACTTCCTCGATCTGCTTGAGCGGACCGGTGGTGCCCGGTACTTCGGGTTCGATGCCGTCGCGCTCATTCTTGAGCATGGCGTTGGCGTGCAGCGGGATGTCTGGGCGCGACCAGGCGTCCGGGGCGGGGGAGAGGTCGTCGGTGTTGGTCTCGCCCGGCACCTTGAATACGGTGAGGGTGATCTTTTCGGCCAGCGCGGGCTTGGACAGGAACCATTCGGCGTCGGCCCAGGACTGCATGACGTCCTTGGCTACGGCGTTGCCGGCCTTGGCACGCTCTTCCACGTCGTGGAAGGCGTCGAACATCAGCAGGGTGTGCTTGAGCTGCTCACCGGTCTCCTTGGCCAGCTCGGCGTCGTCGAGCAGTTCGACCAGGGAAACGATGTTGTAGCCGCCCTGCATGGTACCCAGCAGCTTGACGGCATGCACCCTATCGACCAACGGAGACTCTGCCTCGCCCTTGGCGATGGCAGTGAGAAAGCCGGCCTTGACGTAGGCGGCCTCGTCGACGCCCGGCGGAACGCGATTGGTCAGCAGGTCGAGAATGAACTCCTCTTCGCCGGCCGGCGGGTTCTTCAGCAGCTCGATCAGCGCGGCGACTTGCTCGGCATTCAGGGGCTTCGGCGGGACGCCCTCGGCGGCGCGTTCTTCGACATGTTGGCGATAGGCTTCAAGCACGTTTGGGGGCCCTCATCTGGTGTGTTGCCCAAAGCAGTTCGATACGGCGATGAACATCGGCGAAAATACTGCCTTGGCGGTGAAACAACCGTAGTCACTGGGTGGCGCGATTCTACGGGAAACTGTCGACAATGTTAAGTTGGCCCTTATCCGCCGAAGCCTAGACTTTGGTCGTCGCGATGTTTGCTGAACTACAGCGTGCCAGTCAGGGCGGGGCGCGTTACCATTGCCGAATGAACAAGGGGAAGTGAATGTGCGCACGTATCGCCTCGCCGTGCGTGGGGCTCTGTTCGACGACGCTGGGCGATCCGGTGTGCCGGGGTTGCCAGCGAACGGATGATGAGATCGTGGTGTGGATGGCCTTGTCCGCCGAGCAGCGCGACCTTCGCATCGCGCAGCTCGATACCTTGCGTGAGCGTGTCGCCGCCCGCTTTCTGAAAGTTACTGACGAAGCCCGTCTCGAAGCGCAACTGCGCCAGCATCGTATCCGCTTTCGTCCGGAGCAGCCGCCGTTGTCGCGTGCCGTTGAGTTGCTGCGGGTCGGGCGCGATCGGATTCGCGAGCTGCATCGCTACGGACTGGCGCCACAAGAGAGCGCTGTGGGGCTCAGCCCTGCCGATCTCCATGCGCGACTCAACGAGCAGTTGCTGGTAGAGGCGAACGAACGCCGATGCGCGGACCAGGTTTCGATTCCCCACCGTTAACCGTACGAGCCAGATTGCCGAGCCACAAATGCCAGAGATTTTCGAAGCGACCCTCAACGATGTCGAGCTACCGCCGGGCCTGCTCGCCTTTCTTGCTTGTGCCACGCCTGATGCTTGGATCGAGTGGGCGCTGGACAATCCCGAGCTGCTGCTGATCGATCACGCCCAATGCGAAAAGAAGGCCGCCTCGACCGCGATGAGCCTGCTCTACCGCTATGTCGACCATCCGCTGCTGCTGACCAAGATGTCGCAGCTCGCGCGCGAAGAGTTGCTGCATTTCGAGCAGGTGGTCAAGTTGATGGAGGCGAGGGGCATCGAATACCGCCATCTCAGTGCTTCGCGCTATGCCGAAGGACTGCGTCGGCACGTGCGCCCTCAAGAACCGGAGCGTCTGGTCGATATTCTCATCATAGGGGCATTTATCGAGGCGAGAAGCTGCGAACGTTTCGCCAGGCTGATTCCTCACCTCGACCCCGAACTGGCCCGGTTCTATCGTTCGCTGGTCAAGTCGGAAGGCCGCCACTACGAGGATTATCTCATGCTGGCGCGGTATCTTTCGTCGGATGCCATTGACAAGCGGGTGGGTTTCTTTGCCGAATGCGAAGCACAACTAATAGTCACGCCGGACACGGCGTTTCGTTTCCATAGTGGCGTACCGGCTTGATATCGCCACTTTGCCATGCAGGGTTCCGTCATGCAGGACGCTTCAGTAACCGAGCATAACAGTGATGATGGGGATCACCTGGCGTTGTTCGGCCAGTTTTCGCTGGCACTGGGTGATGATGTACTGACCCAGTTCAGCTACGACAAGGTCAAGGCGCTGCTGGTCTATTTACTGTTGCACCACCAGCCGGTCAATCGGGCCAGCTTGGCTGAGCTGCTCTGGCCGGATCAGGGGCTCTCCTCGGGGCGCACCAATCTGCGCCATGCCCTCCATTGCCTGCGACAATCGTTGGGCGAGGAGGCCGAGCGCGTGCTGGTCGTGTCACGCCAGACCATCGCCTTCCGGCGGCCCGAGAGCTGGCGCTTCGATCTGCACGAACTCCAGCAGTTGCTGGAGGGCACGCAGGACGTTGCGACGCTTGAGCAGCTGTTGCGGCGCTATCGCGGCGACCTGGTGGAGGAGCTGCAACTGCCGGCCTGCACCGAATTCCAGCGCTGGCTGGTGCAACTGCGCAACGAATGGCGCCAGAGGGTGATCCGTTTCGCCGAAGGGGTCCTCGAGCGCAACGACGAGGTGCCCGACGCCCTGCTGCAGACACTGGTCAGCCGCTTCTCCGGCTACGGTCCGTTCCATGAGCGCCTGGTGCGGCAACTCGCCGAGCAGGGTCAGCTGGCCGCAGCCCACGAGCAGTACAACGCCTACCTGCAATTGCTGGCGCTTTCCGGCCAGCAGCCCGAGCCCAATTTCCTGCAGTTGGCGCGCTACTGGTCGGATGGCAACCCCGATCTTCAGAGTCTGTCGCCGCAGGGTGCCTTCTCGCGCACGCTGGCGGCCGGCAGTTCGCCGCTGCGTGAGGACGAGATCGAGCAGCGCCAGCTTTCGGTGATGGCGATCCGGCTGCGCGTCAAGGGAGAGTTCTCGGCCCGCGACGAGATCCGCGCCTGCCTGGCGTTGCAGATCGAACTGATGCGCTGGCTGGAGCAGCAATGCCACCACTTGGGAGGTTTCTGGTTACCTGGAGCAACCGGTGGACTGGGACTTGCCTGTTTCGGTACTCACGGTCCGGCACACCAGCTGGCCGAGCTGGTAGCGCTCTACGAGCACTGCCGGCGTGTACTACCCGACGAAGTGGCACGGCATTGGAGCGGCGAAGAGGAAGCCCCGCGCATCGAGTTGGCGGCCGGCCTCAACAGTGGTCGAGTCGTCTACCTGCCCGAGCGCCAACTGGTCGACCCGCTTGGTCAAGTGACCCAGGGGGCGCTGGATTTGATGTGCGCCGCCGAAGGCAGCGAGCTGGTCATTTCTCAGGAGGCCAGCCAGCACATGCCGCCGGCGCTGGACCTGCAGCCGCGTCTCTCCTCGCGGCTGGTGGCGAGCGACGGCCGCGTGCGGCTGCGGGCATTGGTGCTGGGCCATAACGAAGGCGGTCGCGATGCCACGCCGCCGAGCCTGGTCGGCCGCGAGGCCCCGCTGCGTGTGCTGCGCGATGCCTTGGCGCGCGCCGGCATCGGCTTGCGTCAGAGCGTACTGGTCAGAGGTGCCTCCGGCATGGGCAAGTCGGCCCTGATGGTAGGGTTCCGCCAGCTTGAGCTGAGCCGTGACGCGGCGATCTGCTGGCAGCCCACCACTCGCCTGTCGGTATTGGAGCCTTACGGTGTCGCCCGCACGCTGCTGCGCTGGCGGCTCGATGGCAAGCTTGACGAGGCGGGGCTCGAGGAACTGATTGGCCAGTGCGAACTCACGCTGAGCCCGGAGCAACTGGGGCTGCTGGAGGAAGCGCTGGGCGTCAAGGAATCTCCCGAAGTGGCGCAACTGGCCAAGAGCGGCGAAGCGGCGGATCTGGTCGTGGCGCTGCTATGCAAGGCCATCGAAAGGCAGGCCGCCGAGCGTACCCAGGTTTTGATGATCGATGATCTGCAGTGGCTCGATGAACCGTCGTTCCGGGTGCTGGCGGGCCTGCAGGCTCGGCTGCCGATCAACTGTGCCTTCCTGTTGGTCGCCAGCCACCATGGTCGCGAGAGTCTGCCCACGCGACTGCATTGGGACCAGCAGGTCACCCTGAGCCATCTCGATGCCATGCAGTCGTCACGGCTGCTGTCGCAGTTGGCCAGGCGCTACCGGCTGCATCTCAGCCCGCGCCTGCGGGGGCAGATCATCGAGCGCTGCGATGGTGTGCCGCTCTACATGCAGGAGATCTGCCGGCGCCTGGAGATGGATCGCCGTGAAGGGCGCAGCGTGCAGCTCGATGAATTGCCCAGGGGCCTGCTCGGCCTGCTCGCCGGGCGTATCGATCAGCTCGACGGCGACCGGGAGGTTGCACACGTTGCCGCAGTACTGGGACGCCGTTTCCGACTCGACTTCCTGGCCGAGTGCAGCGGCTGGGAAATGGCTCAGCTCAATCGCGCCCTTGAGCAGATGCGCCGCCTCGAGATCATCGAGTCAGCCGGCGGCGAGGGTGGATGTCGCGAATACCAATTCAGTCACCAGTTGCTGCAAGAAGCCGCGTACCTCTCCTGCCCGCGCGACGTGCGGGTACGTATCCATCGTCAGGTCGTCAGCCTGATCGAGGAGCGTTTCCCGATGTGGATCGGCAGGCACCCCGGCGATTTTGCCACTCATCTGCGGCGCAGCGGCCACTATGCCCGTGGGGCACGTTATTTCGAACTGGCGGCGCGCGAGGCGCTCAAGGTCAGCGCCAATCGCACCGCACTGAAGATGGCCGATTTCGGCCTGGCCAGCCTGCGCCATGTGGAAGGCCAGGAAGAGCGCGAGATCAGTCTGTTGACCGTGCGTGGGCAAGCCGCCTTCGCCCTTGAGGGACACGGCTCGCCGACCGCCCACGAGAGCTTCGTCCGCGCCCGTGAGTTGCTGGTGGAGCACGGGGGCTGCCATGCCGAGGACGCCGAAGATCTCGAGCAGGCCTTCCTGGTCAAGTGGGGGCTGTGGGTAGGCTGCAGCCAGCGCCACGCTCACGCCGATGCCTTCTCGCTGGCTGCCAGCCTGGCTTCCATTGCCGTCCGCCTCGAGGATCCGCGCTACCAGCGTCTGGCCGACTATGCCAGGGCCAACTGTGAATACTGGGCCGGGCGAATCAGGCAGGCGTACGAACACCTCGACGAGATTGCGCCGCTGGAGCGACCGATGATCATCGAGTGGCTGCCGTTCTCCGAGCATCCCCAGGTGGCCGCGGCCTGCTTCCAGGGCTGGGCGATCTGCCTGCGTGGCGACTACCGGCGCGCCGAGCAGCAGGTCGAAGCGGCGATCCGTCTGGCCGAGCGAATCGGTCACCCCGGATCGCTGGCCATGGCGCTGCTGTTTGCCGCTGCGCTCTATCGGCAACTTGGGCATGTGCATCTGGCGGCACGTCGCGCCGAACAGGCCGTGGCTCTGACCGAGACTCCCGACCTGCACCTGTGGCAGGTGTCGGCCCAGGCGATTCTCGGTTGGCGTCGGGCGCTATCCGGCGATCGCGATGGCCTGACGAAAATGGAGCTGGCTCAGGAGGAGTTGGGCGAGGTCACCGGGCGCGATCGCTACCACCGCCCGACGCTGTGGTATAGCGATGCCTGCCTGGCACTGGACGAACTCTCCCGGGCCGAGGATTATCTGGACCAGTGCCTGATGATCGCGCGCGAGCGCAGTACGCTGTTCGTTTCCGAGCTGGCTGTTCAGCTCGCGCGTGTTCGCCAGCGCCTGGGGCGTTCGGTGAACGAGGTGCGGCTGCTGGTGGAGCAAGCACTGGAATGCGCACGCCTGCATGAGAACCGTCACCAGGAACTGTGTGCACTCGAGGCTTGGCTGACGCTGATCGACGATCAGGATGAGGCCGTGCGTGAGCAGTTCCGAGCCCTGCTCGACAGCGTGAGCCACAGCGATGCCCCGGTCCTGATTCGCTGGCGTATGCTGCTCGAGCGGCAACTGCCTCAGGCGAGCAGTGCGGAAGGGCGCGTGGCCGTCGGCAACGGCTAGTTTCCCTCGGCGAGGGTGCCGCATTCGAGGAGGGCGATTCGCTGCAATGCCTCGGCGCGGTTCTCGCCGCATAGCTCGAGGTCGAAAGCGAATCGCTCGCATACCACGGGGCGGCGGGCATCGCCGAACAGGCGGCAGAGATTGTTCTCATCGAGCTGTACGCAGCGTACGCCGGCCGGCTTGCCATGGGGCATGCCGGGTATCGGCGAACTGATCGAGGGTGCAATGCAGCAGGCGCCGCAGCCTGGTCGGCAGCCCGCGGGTGCGGGCTGGCTCTTTGTCCGAGCGGCATCCATGTTCACGGTCTTGCCTCGGCGATCGCACCCTTGTCGATCCCTTCGAACGCCTGCACCCGTGTGGGCTTTCCCGTCTCTTCCGCGATCTTTCGTGCCAACCAGGCTGCGATGTGTTCGACCGTGGTCGGCGAGTCGAGCACGATGCAGCGTTCCTGCGGCAGCCGCAATTGAAAGCGGCCCTGTTCGGCGCGGTAACGGCTGGTCAGGCTGGGATAGATCTCGGGTTCGGCCTGGTCGATGATGTCGCCCTGGTCGACCAGGTAGCGATCGTCCAGATGGCCGGCCCACCGGGCCTCAAGCATCGGGCTGCGTTCACCGTGTTGCCAGATGTGCAAACGCGAGCGATGGCCGTGAGCGATACGCTGGCAGTTGCCGGCGTGGTGCTTGAGCCCGTGACTGTAGGTGTAGGCGGCCCCGTCGATGGTCTCTTCACGCAACCGCAAACGTATGTCGCTGACTCGCGGCGGTGGGCGTTTCATCAGTTCCCGGGCGAGAGAGTCGGCAAGCCGCTCGGGAGTGATCTCCTGCCAGGGCAGCAGAGTGAAGGCCTGGCGCGGTGCGCGCACTTCCAGCGTGTAAGGCAGCGAGGTGCGTACGCTGATGCCCTCGCTGCATTCGCTGATGCTGATGCCGGGTGCGCGGGTCGGTAACAGCAGCGTATGGTCGGCGCTCGCATCCAGGCGCGACTTGATCCACGGCTTGACCTGACCGAAGTCGAACAGCATGCCATCTTCACCGAGTTCGCCGTCGAGTTCGGCATCGACGTACCAACTGACGCCGATCAGGCCGCGCCGAGGGCACCAGAGTGAAGCGTCGAGCTGGGTCAGTCGGTTGACGAATAGGGTCATCAGTCGATTCCCGTGATCTTGTGGGTCTGTAGTGACAGCCGCCACTGTGGGTGAGCCAGGCAGTAAGCCACGGTCGCATCCCGGTGGTCGGTTGCGTCAATGAGCGGCGTGGTATCCATGGGTTGCAGGAAGTGATACTGGAAGTCGAGGTCGATGAAGCGCTCGGGGGGAGCTTCCGCCTGGGGATAGACCAGCTTGAGTTCATCGCCTGAAGTCAACGCCAGGGGCGTGGAAGACTTGGGGCTGACACATAGCCAGTCGATGCCGGCCGGAGCGGGCAGGGTGCCGTTGGTTTCCACCGCCACTTCGAAACCACGGGAATGCATGGCGCCGATCAATGCCTCGTCGAGCTGCAGCAACGGCTCACCGCCGGTAAACACTACGTAGGGCTTGGCCATGCCGCCCCTGCTTGGCCAAAGCGCCGTCAGGTGGGCGGCGAGTGCGTCGGCATCGGCGAAGCGTCCACCCTGCTGACCATCGGTGCCGATGAAATCGGTGTCGCAGAAGCGACAGGCGGCGCTGGCTCGATCCTGCTCGCGTCCCGACCACAGGTTGCAGCCGGCGCCTTCGCCCTGTAGCGAGTAGAAGGCTTCTTTCACGTGATACATCAGCCGTCACCTCCCGATGAGCCGCCGCTGCTGGTCGCGGGCCGCTGTGATGCGGCGGTATCGGGTCGCTGTGAGGCGGCGGAATCGGGCCGCTGCAAATAGCCGAGCGGATCGCTCACGCCATTGGCGGCAAAGGCGTCCAGCCGTTCACGGCAGCTACCACAGCGCCCGCAGGCCAGTGCCTCGCCGCGATAGCACGTCCAGGTATCGCTGTAGTCGAGGCCCATGGCCAGGCCATCGGCGAGTATCTCCGCTTTGCTCGAACGCAGGTAGGGCGCGTGAATCTCGACCGCCTCGAAGTTGGCGATGCCGGCGACCGCATTCATGGCCTCGACGAATTCGGGACGACAGTCGGGGTAGAGAATATGGTCGCCACCGTGGGCGCCGTAGTCGACGCGTCCCGCCCCGACATTGACTGCCTTGGCGATGGCCAGTGACAGCAGGATCATGTTGCGGTTGGGTACCACCGTCGCCGTCAGGTTCTCCTCGCCGTAGTCGCCTTCGGGCATGCTTCGGCTGGCATCGGTCAACGCCGAGTTGTCGATCAGACCATGTATGGCGCGTATGTCGACCACCTGATGAGGTACGTCGAGCTGCCGGCAGACGCGAGCCGCCACCTCGAGTTCTCGAGCGTGACGCTGGCCGTAATCGAAGGAGAGGGCGCTGACCTCGAGCCCTTGTCGCAGGGCGCGGTGGAGCACGGTGAAGGAGTCCATGCCGCCGGAGTAGATCACCACGGTGGCGCGTGGGTTAGCTTGAGTCATGGTGAGGCTCTATGTCGGAGAATTTGTCGCTCCCCGTCGATGACGGGGCGCCGGGATCCGGTCCGGCGCGCGTCAGTCTACCGGCTCCGGCAAATGCTGGCCAGGCTTGGCGCCAGTTGCTAGACTTCTCGCCCCTCTTCCTCGGTTCTGTTCGAAGCCTCGCCAGGCATAGGCGGCTTCGCGCAGTACTGCATCGTCCTGTAAACGGTGACCCACATGAAAGCTCCCGAACTGCTCTCCCCGGCGGGGACGTTCAAGAACATGCGCTATGCGTTCGCCTATGGTGCCGATGCCGTCTATGCCGGCCAGCCGCGCTATTCGCTGCGTGTGCGCAACAACGACTTCAAGCTGGAAAACCTGCACAAGGGCATCGCCTACGCCCGTGAGCGGGGCAAGCAGTTCTACGTGGCGTCCAACATCGCGCCGCACAACAGCAAGCTCAAGACCTATCTGCGTGACATGGAACCGGTGATCGAGGCGGGGCCCGATGCGCTGATCATGTCAGACCCCGGGTTGATCATGATGATCCGCGAGCGCTGGCCCGAGCAGGTCATCCATCTCTCGGTGCAGTCCAACGTGGTCAACTGGGCAGCAGCAAGGTTCTGGCAGCAGCAGGGTATCAGCCGCATCATCTTGTCGCGGGAGCTGTCGCTGGAGGAGATCGCCGAGATTCGCGCCGAGTGCCCCGACCTCGAGATCGAGACCTTCGTCCATGGCGCGCTGTGCATCGCCTATTCCGGCCGCTGTCTGCTCTCCGGCTACTTCAATCATCGCGACCCCAACCAGGGCACCTGCACCAACGCCTGCCGCTGGCAGTACAACACCGTGGCCGCGGCCCAGGACGAGACCGGCGATCTGGTACCGGCCAACTCGGCGGCAGCGCATGCGGCCAGTGGCGTCTGGACCCCTGGCCAGAGCGGGCTAATCGCCTCGGGCGGTGGCAGCACCACTTACAGCACGGCGACGGCCGGCGGCGTGGAGGGGCAGGACGAGCTCTCGGCACTGATCGAGGATGCCACCCGGCCGGGTGAGCTGATGCCGATCTTCGAGGACGAGCACGGCACCTACATCATGAACTCCAAGGACCTGCGCGCCGTGCAACACGTGCCCAGGCTTACCGAGATGGGAGTGACGTCACTCAAAATCGAAGGCCGCACCAAGTCGCACTACTACGTGGCGCGCACCGCTCAGGTCTATCGTCGCGCCATCGACGATGCCGTGGCCGGGCGCCCCTTCGACATGCGCTTGATGGACGAACTCGACAACCTGGCCAACCGTGGCTACACGGAAGGCTTCTACCGTCGACACGTGCACGACGAATACCAGAATTACGAACGCGGCAACTCGGTGGGCGTGCATCAGCAGTTCGTCGGCGAGGTGATCGGCTACGACCCCGATCGCGGCGTACTCGAGGTAGACGTCAAGAACCGCTTCGAGGTGGGTGACGGCATGGAGCTGATGCTGCCCGGCGGCAACCGGCGTTTCATCCTCGAGCACATCGAGAACAAGCGCGGCGAGTCGGTGCAGGCCGCGCCGGGCTCTGGCCACGTGGTGCGGATTCCGGTACCGGGCGAGGCCATTGCTCCCGAGAGGATCGAGTTCGCACTGCTGATGCGTGACCTGCCGGGCTAGCTCTGGTCGAGCCTGCTTCGGGCTGTCGTGGGTACGAATGATGCGAGGGGGCGGCCAATCGGCCGCCCCCTCGCATCATGTCATGAAGGAGCGTGTTCAACCGGTGCGCCCCGCTACGCGGAGGGGTCCGGTTCCTCGTAGTGGGCCACGCCGTCTCGGCCGCCATGCTTGACGCCGTACATGGCCTGGTCGGCAGCATCGACCAGGGCGGCGGCATCCTCGAATTCGCCGTCCTCCAGATCGGCGATGCCGATGGAGGCGGTCACGTGAAGCGGCTCACCGTCGGCCTGGGCCAGCGGCTGGCTGGTCAGGTACTGGCGGATGCGGTCGGCCAGGATGCCCGCCTGCTGCCGGCGCGTGTTGGGCATGATGACGAGGAACTCCTCGCCGCCATAGCGGCCCGCAATGTCGCTCTCGCGCACCATGTTGTTGAGGGCCGCAGCGAAGTGTATGAGCACTTCGTCGCCGAAGCGATGGCCGAAACGGTCATTGATGAGCTTGAAGTGATCGAGATCGATGAACATCACCGCAAGTGGCTGGCGGGCTCGCTTGGCGCAGTCGAAGTGCTGTTCGAGGCGTTTTTCCAGCCAGGGGCGGTTGGCCAACTGAGTCAGGTGATCTGTGCGGTGCTGTTCGTCGAGCACGACGTGGCTGGCATGCAGCGCCTCGAGCTCGCGCTGCTGCTCGGCCAGGCGGATGGTCATGCGCAGGTTCTGTTCGAACAATAGCTCCTTGGCCTCGGCCAGCAAGTGTGTGCTGTCGATGGCTGGAGGGCAGGTGATTTCGAACAGGCGTGCCAGCGAAGGCAGGCGATGCTGCAGCTCCTGCATCACCGTCATCAGCATGACGATGTCCAGCGAGGCGACCGAAGCGAGCTGGCGCAGCAGGGCGCTGAAGGCGGAGGCCGAATCGGCTGCCAGCCAGCAGTCGGCGATACGGCAGGAGAGGCGCAGGCAGAGTTTACGCGCATCTCCGTCGGCCAGGGGGCCATGGCTGTCGATGATGCCGACCGCAATGGGGCTGGGCACTCCCCAGCTGACTGCGAGCCAGGCGCCAACCAGGGCGTGATCGCAGCCGTACCGTTCGTTCTCGGCCTCACTCAGCTTCTGGTGCTGACGAAGATCGGGAATGTGTGCGGCATAGGCATCGCCATCCAGAGCTTCGAAAGCCAGGATGCCAATGTCCTGCAGCAGAGCGGTGGTAAACAGCTGCGGGGCCTCGTGTGGGCAGAGATGCTGGGCCAGTTCCTGGGTGGCTGTGGCTGCAATGATCGCTCGCTGGCACAAGTACTCGTGATCGAGCACGGCATTCTTGCCGGGGCGGGGAAGGCCGAAGCTCAGTGCTATCGCCAGGGTTGCATCCAGGCCGATGCGCGAAACGCCATCCAGGCAGGTGGAGACTGGATTCCCACCGCGCGAGTATGAGGCGCTATTGGCCATGGAAAGGAGTCGCAGGGTGAGCGCTGGGTCTTGTCCAATGGTACGAGCGTAGTCGCCCAGGCACGGGTCCGGGGAGCGTGCAATGGCGATGACGCGTGCCGCTGCCGCCGGCAGGCTGGGTAGCGTGCGGCATTCGGCCAGACGGGTGCGCAGGGTGTCGGGCAGGGGTGGTAAATTGGCGAGACCAGCCACGCCAGAAGACTCCGTTATCGATATCCTATCGATCGGCATATTTTTCCCCGCCATAATGGTTCTTGTTATCCCCTGCCAAGCCTATCAGAACGGCCGTGAACCAAGCGTTTGAGAACTCACCGCTTCCTCAACGATGCGTCGAGGTGGTCGACGACCTCGGCCCAATCGGCATCCTCCTCGAGTGCCGCTTCGAGAAACTCTGCCTGTGCCGGGTTCCAGAATGGCGCCTCATGGAGCGCCATGGCCGAGGGCAACGGAGCGTGACGCTCGAGGAAGGCCTTGATCGAGGCATCATCGGCATCGAGGCCAAGCTGCTCGAAGAGTTCGCTGAAGGGATGCACGGGATGCTCCATGTCGTAACTCCTTAACGCCTGCAGTTCCGCTCGGTTACATTCAACTTAGCTTGGCGGCCATAGGAAGTCAGCCGGTTCCATGCGCATGGCAACCGAGCAGCGGTGTTCAGCGTTCGCCCACCAGCGGGGTGAGGAAGCGCCGGCGGCGCTCCTGCTCGTCGAGTGGCTGCGCCAATAGGTGGACGAGCTTGGTCATGGCGGCTTCCGATGTCATCGCGTCTCCCGACAGGACGCCGGCCTGCAGCAGCCCCTGGCCGGCCGCATAATGGCCTGGGGTGATACCGCCAACTGGGCATTGGCTGATCGCGGCGAGCAGCTTGCCTTCACCGCTTGCCTTGGCCAGGACGCCGATCAGCTCGGGGTCCGGTGGAACGTTACCACCGCCCCATACTTCGAGCAGCGCACCGCGGACGCGTGAGTCGCTGAGCCAGGCGTCCAACTGCCAGGCCTGGATCCCGGGCCAGAGTACGAGCCTGACCACACCACCATCGGCCAGTATCGAGTAGTCCGGCAGCTCGAAGCGAGGCGCTCCGCGCTGCTGGGTTTCGAGCCCTCGACCGGGGTAAAGGATCACGTCGTCGTCGATGCGCTCGCCGAGCACGGCATAGTTGAGACTGACAAAGGCGTCATCGGCTTCGCTATGGATCTTGCGCGTGCGAACGCCACGCAGCAGGCGTCCGGCGAAGGCCACGACAACCTCCTGCAGTTCCGGCTTGGCGGCGTAGCGCAGGGCCAGCTCGATGTTGTCGAGCGCATCGCTGCCCTCGGCTTCGAGGGGGTGCATGGCGCCGGTGACGACCACGGGGCGATCCAGCCCCTGGAGCTGGAAAGCCAGGCTCGAGGCGGTCCAGGAAAGCGTATCGGTCCCATGCAGTACGACCACGCCGGCATGCTCGCCTACCTGGGCGGCGATGATCGCCCCCAGCCGCTGCCAGTCGCGAGGGCTGGCAGCGCTCGAGTCGATGGGGTCGTTCACCGACTGGACCGTGAATCGAGGCAGTCGTGCCTGGCGACTAGGGGGCAGGCCGGCCAGCGCCTGTCGAAGCCTCGACTCGATATCGCCGCCCGGGGCCAGCCCTTCGGCACTGGGCACCATGCCCAAAGTGCCGCCGGTGTAGAGTACCAGCACGGGGCGGTCGGCGGAGGAAGACTCATTCATGGCAGTTCCTGGCGTCGAGGTGTTCTTGGGGCACCGAGCGGTGCGCAGCGACAATGATACCGGGAGTCGTGCAGGATCTCACTCGTCGACCACGAACCCGACGCCTACGGCGACTCGATCACTGGGGTGGGGGAGCCGCCGGCACTTTCAACGCGTGAATAGCCTGCCATCCCTGCCGACATCCAGGCGCAGGTCGCGTCCGGCCAGCAGGGCAAAGGCGGCCGCCAGTGCCACGATCAGCAGCAGTACGAGGGTGAGCACATTCATGCTCACCTCGAGCTGCAACAGCACGCCAACGGCCAGCGGACCCATGGCCGCCAAGGTATAGCCACCGCCCTGGGCCAGGCCGGACAGTTTGCCGGCCAGTCGGGAGTTGGCCGTACGCAGCACGATAAGGGTAAGGGCGAGGCTGAAGCTGCCGCCCTGTCCCAGTCCCAGCAGCACCACCCCGGGCCAGCGCCAGTTCTCGCCGCTCTGCAGCAGCAGCCAAAGGCCGGCTGCCACGCAGCCAAGCACCAGCAGCAGGGCCGGCCGCTGGTCGCGGCCGAAGCGTGCGAGCCAGGGGGCGCCGAGTGCCGAGACAAGTTGCACCATCACCGAAGCGCCCATCATCCAGCCGGCCTCGGCTTCGCTGTAGCCGCGAGCCTGCAGCAAGGTCGGCAGCCAGCCGAAGACGATATAGGCCAGCGAGGACTGGGAGCCCATCAATACCATGACCTGCCATGCCAGCGGCTGGCGGAGCAGCTCGCGCATGCTGCCCCCGGCAGGGGGCGTGGCAATCGAGCGCGGCGTGCGCGGCATGAGAGTCATCCAGGCCAGCAAGGCCAGTCCGGCGAGCAGCCCCCAACTGATCAGGCTGAAACGCCAGCCTCCCAGTATGTTGGCCAGAGGGATGCTCAGCCCGGCGCCAAGGGCGCCTCCCAGACACAGGGCCATGGTATAGACCCCGGTCATGAGGTCCGCTCCGCCGGGAAGCTCGCGCTTGACCAGCGCCGGAAGCAGCGTACCGGCGATGCCGATGGCAGCACCCACCAGCAAGGTGCCGATGAAAAGCAGCGGCACGCCAGGAACGCCGCGCAGCACCAGGCCGAGGATCAGTATGCCCAGCGCCAGGGCCAGGGTGTGCTCGGGGCCTACGCGCTTGGCGAGCCAGGGTGCCAGGGGCGCGAAGATGCCCAGGCAGAGAACCGGTAGTGTCGTCAGGGCGCCGATGGCCAGCGGTGTCAGGCCGGTGTCTGCCCCGATACGTACCAGCAGCGGGGCGAGTGAGGAGAGGGCGGGTCTCAGGTTGAGACCCACCAGCACCATCAGAAAAAGAAAGAGGACAACACGTCGAGGATCGGGGCGGGCGTCAGTCGTCATGGCCTCGCCATTTGTCGGTTCGTCTGCTGGCGTCGTGTCTCGCGGAAGCGTCTTTTTCATCGCGGCGAGCGAGCAGGGAGTGTTCGTTCACGCCACGAGGATCGAAGTTGACCCGCCCCGGATCGGTGGACTCCTGAGCCTGGCGGCGGATGTCAGAAACGTCCTCGACGCTGACCAACTGTTCCTGATTGCCCAGTACCTGTCGCTGGGTGACCAGCCGTCCCTCGAAGGTCCAGCAGCGCTGCGGCACTTGGGCGACGTACCAACCACGGCCTTGCCAGTGGGCATGACCCTGCTCATCCAACTGCAGGGCCTCGAGCGGAACCAGGGCGGCAAACAGCCGCGCGTTTAGCACCATGCCGCTGCTGGTCATGTTGACGGCGCCTTGGTAGCGCCCGGCGTGGAGATCCTCGAGGACATCGCTGCGCTTGGTTCTAGGCTCGATGCTTCCCTGGCCACAGAGATGCAGCAGGCGGTCATCGATCTGCTTGATGACCCAGACCGGAATAGGTTGCTTTCCGGTCAGCCATTTGAGCATGCTCGAGCCTCCTTGCGTGGTCTGGCGAGATTCAGTGAGTCATCAGTCGCTTAAGCCGGGCTGCCTATGTGAAAGACAGCACGACAAACCGTATACCATTCCTTACGACTCGCCAACCACAAAGCCTGACTGCTCAGGCTCGGCGAGTGCCCTGCCCGCGGCTGCGCCGCCGACGCGGTGCCTGCGCATCGCCGCCGGCCGAGTTACCGTTGCGCTGCCCCGACTGGCCGCGACCGGCACCGCCCTGGCGAGCCTGGCCGCCGCGCCGGTTGCGACCGTTCTCGATCGGCTCGGGCTTGGCGTTCGGGTCGGGCTCGAAGCCGGGTTCGATGTGTTTATCCAGGTCGCGCTTGATCAGCCGCTCGATACCCTTCAGCAGGCCATGCTCGTCGACGCAGACGAGTGAGACGGCCTGGCCTTCGCTGCCGGCACGGCCGGTGCGGCCAATGCGGTGAACGTAATCCTCGGCGACGTTGGGCAGCTCGAAGTTCACAACATGAGGCAGTTCGCTGATGTCCAGGCCTCGGGCGGCGATGTCGGTCGCCACCAGCACCTGCAGGTCGCCGCTCTTGAAGGCCGCCAAGGCCTTGGTGCGTGCCGACTGGCTCTTGTTGCCATGGATTGCCATGGCCGGGATGTCCTGCTTGGAGAGCTGCTCGGCCAAGCGGTTGGCACCGTGCTTGGTGCGGGTAAAGACCAACACCTGATGCCAGGCGTGCCGAGTGATCAGGTGGGCCAGCAGCTCGCGCTTCTTCTCCCGGTCGACGCGATAGATCGCCTGGTCGACAGTTTCCGCCGTCGTGTTGCGGCGGGCCACTGCGATTTTCTCGGGATTGTCGAGCAGCTTGGCGGCCAGCGCCTGGATCTCGTCGGAGAAAGTGGCCGAGAACAGCAGGTTCTGACGCTTTGCGGGCAGTACCCGCAGCACTTTCTTGATGTCGTGGATGAAGCCCATGTCGAGCATGCGGTCGGCTTCATCGAGTACCAGGATCTCCACCTTGGAGAGGTCGACGTGCCTCTGCTGCTGCAGGTCGAGCAGGCGGCCGGGGGTCGCCACCAGCACGTCGAGGCCGGGACGAATGGCGTCCACCTGGGGTTGCTGGCCGACGCCGCCGAAGATCACATGGCTCTTCAGGGTCAGGTGACGGCCGTAGTCGGCGACGCTTTCGCCCACCTGGGCCGCAAGCTCACGGGTGGGTGTCAGCACCAGGGCGCGTACCTGCCGTTGGCCGGGGCGTGGGCCGTCGGCCAGGCGCTGCAGCATCGGCAGGGTGAAGCCGGCTGTCTTGCCGGTGCCGGTCTGGGCGCTGGCGAGCAGGTCGCCGCCCTTGAGCACGGCAGGAATAGCCTGAAGCTGGATCGGGGTCGGCGTGGTGTAGCCCTGCGCCTCGACGGCACGCAGCAGTTCGGCCCGCAGGCCGAGATCGGAAAAGAGAGTCATGCGGTCTCCGCAGATACGTCCTGGCCTTGTCGTGTGCGACATGCACATGACCAGTCCCGGGCCAAGACGTGAGAAATTCGGTTCAGGGGCGCGGCAGGAGGGACCACGAATCGCCGCGAGCCGCCAGTATGCCACACCAACGTCGAATATGCAGCAGTGCCGTGGCTCAGCGCGCCTGCCGGATGCCCGTGGCGATCTCGGCGGCCACCTTGTCCCAATTGGTGCCCAGCGCGCGAACCAGGGCTGGGTAGCCGTCGTCGTCGAGTTCCGTTTCGGTATGGAAGCGCTGCATGGCCAGCAGGCGCCCGTCGGGTGCCAGGAGCTGCCACTGACCGCTGGCGATGGCCAGACCGTCGTGACGACCCTGGAAACGATCCACTTCGAGGCGCAGACGCAAGGCCTCGCTGCGCCCGAGGCTGCCCTCGTCGCGCATGATCCGCGTGTCGGGGAGCTGCTCGGCCAGCCTTGCGCGCAGGCCGCGCTCCAACTGGCGTCCCAGCGGTTCGACCCAGAGGTGGTTGCGTGCGGCGTTGAGCGTGATGTCGTCGAGTTGCAGGACGATGCCGTCGGTATCCAGGTAGTGCGCCAGGCGTGGCGGCTGTACGACCAACAGGTGCGCTGCCGCCGGGCCGCCACCCGACGGCGCGGTGCCGCTGTCGGGCAGCATGTAGCGGTTGGCCGGGGTCGTGGGCGAAGCGCAGCCGGCAAGCAGCATGCTCGCTAGCAGGGCAAGCCAGATCATCCACCTCATGCAGCACCTCCTTTCGACGCGATGACGACAGCATAGCGATTCACCGGGCGGACCTCATCAGTTGCCTTGCGGTGCGCGCGGTATCGGATCCTCGGCATCGAGGCTATCGAACAGCAGCGCCCTGGGATTCTCGTTGAGTGTGCGTGTGACCGGCTGCAGATCGCGCATCAGGCGCTCCAGTCGCTCAGCGGTAGCGGTCAGCTCACGATAGGCGTTGGAATCCGGCGACAGGCCCTCCAGGGTTTCCTGCAGCGCCTCGAGCGAGGCATTGAGATTGGTCGGCAGGTTGCGCGTACCGGGGTCGTCGAGCATGTCTTGCAGCGAGGCAGTGAGCTCGCGCACCTCGCTCAGCATGGCTTCGGAGGCGACAAGGTTGCGGTCCAGGCTGGTGAGAAGCGGTTCGACCTCAAGCGCGTTGAGCTTCTCCAGCAAGGCGGTGACCTGGGCCTCGATCTGTGCGAAGCCGGTCGATGTGGTGGGGAATACGGTGTGCTCGCTGAAGATTTCAGGCACGTAATCCCCGGCTTCTTCACGGTAGAAGTTGATATCGACGAACATCGAGCCGGTGAGAAGGTTGCCTGACTTGAGCGAAGCGCGCAGGCCCACGCCGAACAGCCGCTTGAAGCGTTCGTCCCACTCGTCGAGGTCGACCTGCTGGTTCTCGATGCCGAGTCGTTGCGGCTCGATCCTGATCAGCACCGGGATGGCGAAGCCGTTGCGCGTTTCCGGTTGCTCGGCGGTGAACTGCCAGGGCACGGCAGCCACGGTGCCGATGCGTACGCCACGGAATTCCACCGGAGCTCCCCGCGACAGGCCACGGACACTGTCTTCCACCAGCAGCACGTATTCCAGATAGCGATTGAAGGTACCCTGACGGGCGCTCTCCTCGTCGGGATACAGCGTGAAGGTGGCTTCGTTCTCCACCGGACCGCCGCTCGGCAGATCTTCAGGCACGCCGAAGGTGACGCCGCCGCCGAGCAGGGCCTCGAGGGATTCCACGTTGACCCGGATGCCATCCGCGTCGAGACGCAGGTCGATGCCGCTGGCCGACCAGAATCGCGTGCTGTCGGTGACCAGGCGGTCGTAGGGGCTCTCGATGAAGATGCGCTGGCTCATACGCCGGGTGTCGGCGTCGAACTTGGCTTCCTCGACGCGACCCACGGTATAGCCCTGGTAGGTCACGGGATCGCCGGCGCGCAGCGAGTTGCCGAGCTGGCTGACCAGATTGATGCGTAGCCCGGCGGCGTCGGCCGGTGCCACGGGAGGGATGTCGCTGACTTCGAATTCGCGCACGCCTGGCTCGCCGCTACCCGGCTGGAGCTGGATGTAGGCGCCCGAGAGCACGGTGCCGAGCCCGCTGATGCCCTCGCGGCCGATGCGCGGCTTGACCACCCAGAAACGGCTGCCTTCGGTCAGCATGGGTTCGGTATCGGGCGACATTCGCGCGGTGATCACGGTATGCGACAGGTCGTCGGAGAGCTGCACGCGCTCCACCCGGCCTACCTCGACGTTGCGGGTCTTGATCAGGGTGCTGCCGGCCTCGATGCCTTCCGCATTGCTCATTGTCAGGGTGATCAGCGGGCCACGGCTACGGTAGTTGTCGTAGACCAGCCACAGCCCGATCAGCATGGCCACGATGGGAACGATCCAGATCGGCGACAGGCGCCGCTGCGGCGTTGCTTTGGCCCGGTGCATGTCACGGGTGGCCTCGTTGTCGCGAGGTGTGTCGCTCATCCAATGGTTCCTTGCGTTTCATGTCGATCACGCGGCAGGGGCGTGTCCCAGATCAATCGGGGATCGAAGGTCATGGCAGCCAGCATGGTCAGTACCACCACGGTAGCGAATGCCAGGGCAGCGGGGCCGGGGGTGATCGACATCAGCGAGCCGGCGCGAATCAGCGCCACCAGGATGGCGACCACGAAAACATCGACCATCGACCAGCGGCCGATGAATTCGGTCAGGCGGTAAAGCCGCGTGCGGTTGCTGGCGTTGAGTTCACTGCTGCGCTTGACCACCAGGCAGAGCCAGGCTAGCGCTCCCAGCTTGCCCACCGGGACGATGACGCTGGCCATGAATATCACCGCGGCAACCGGCCAGGAGCCCATCTGAATCAGTTCCACCACGCCGCCAATGATGGTGGAAGGATCGCTATGACCGAGGCTGGTAGTGGTCATGATGGGGTAGACGTTGGCGGGGATATACATGAGTGCTGAAGCGGCAAGCAGCGCCCAGGTGCGCTGCAGGCTGTGCGGCAAGCGTGCGTGCAGGCGTTCGCCACAGCGTCGGCAGTGTCCGCGCCCGTCCGCCTCCAGGCGATTGACCAGTCCGCAGGTGGGGCAGCCGGTCAGGCCCTGGCTGGCGGCTGTCGATCCGGTGCGGGCGCCCTCGGGAGCGAGCGGTTCGCCGGCCAGCGAAAACCACATCCAGTCCGAGTCGATGGACTGGGTCGTGGACAGCAGCAGCAGAGCAAAGGCGCAGAAGGCCCAGAACGAGAGGCCAAGCTCTATTTGCGCGAGGTCCGCTACCTTGATCAGGCTGACCAGCGCGCCAATGATGAAGACATCGGCCATCATCCAGGGGTTCAGATGGGACAATGCGCGGGCAATGCCGCGGCTGCCCGGCAGAGGCTCTCCTTGCAGCAGGCCCAGTTGCAGCCACATCACGCCGAGCAGATAGATGCCGGGCAGCACGGCGATCGTCATGATCACCGCAATCGCCACCAGCGGCTGATCGAAGCCGATCAGTGTGGTTGCCGTTTGAGTCAGCTCGATGCGGTTGCCGACACCGCTGGTGCTGAAGCTGACGAAGGGAAAGGAGATCGCCAGCAGCAGCGCAACCATGGACGCCATGGCCAGTGCCATACTGCGCTGCGCAGGGTGACGGTGGCGAGTTGCCAGGACATGCCCGCAGCGGGGGCAGTCCGCCCTCTGACCCGGCCGCAGCGGCGGCAATGCCACGAGCCAATCGCACTCGTGGCAGGCACGCAAACGCCGGCGTGAGGTGCGTGCCTCGGGCGGGACCTGATCGACCATGGGTGCGGTCGGGACGAACGATGGGCGCTGAAACCTGTAGGGCACTGACGAGTCGACTCGATGGCTAATGGAGCGAGGTTGCCCCCCGCTCTGAAATCGGAAAGCCGTGTCGGCTATATCCAAAGTGTGGCATGTTGACGCCGCGCGTACCATATACAAACATTCGCCCCTGAATGTTCCTTGAGGAGACGACATTGTTACTTCCCCTGTTGGCCGTGGTTGCCGGTCTTGTGCTGCTGGTCTGGAGCGCTGAACGTTTCGTCGATGGAGCGGCATCGACATCCCGACGCTTGGGCGTGTCACCGCTGCTGGTCGGCATGCTGGTGATTGGCTTCGGCACCTCCGCGCCCGAGTTGATGGTTTCCTCGTTGGCGGCGGGGCAGGGCAATCCGGGTCTGGCGCTGGGCAATGGCTACGGCTCCAACATTGCCAACATCGGCTTGATCCTGGGGCTCATGGCGGTCATCTCGCCGCTGGCGGTGCACTCCGGCGTGATTCGGCGTGAACTGCCGATTCTGGTTGCGGTGACGTTCCTGTCGGCGCTGCTGATGTGGGGCGGGGTGATCGGTCGCCTCGAAGGCAGTCTGTTGCTCGTGCTGCTGGCGGCCATGATCGGTTTCAGCATCTGGCATGCCCGGCGCAGCGGCCCCGACCCGCTTGCCGACGAGACCGAGGAGAGCCTGCAGGCGCATCCCATGTCGCTGAGAAGCGGCGTGACCTGGACTGTGGTCGGCCTGCTGCTGCTGGTGCTGAGCTCGCGTGTGCTGGTATGGGGCGCGGTGGAAATCGCCGTTGGTTTCGGTGTCAGCGATCTGATCATCGGGTTGACCATCGTCGCCGTCGGCACCTCGCTGCCGGAGCTGGCGTCGTCCTTCAGCGCCCTGCGCAAGGGCGAACACGACCTGGTGGTGGGCAACGTGGTCGGTTCCAACCTGTTCAATACCCTGGGGGTGGTGGGGCTGGCCGCGGTCATTCATCCCATCGAGGCAGGGTCCGAAGTCCTGATGCGGGACTGGACGCTGATGACCGTGATGACACTGCTGATGACGGTTTTCGCCATTGGCTGGAGGGGGCGTCCGGGGCGCATCAACCGGCTCGAGGGTGCGATGCTGCTGTCACTGTTCATCGGCTATACCGTATTCATGGTGCAGTTGGTCCTGCGCAGTGCCGGCTCGCTTTGAACGGGGGTTAGCGCCAACCTTGCTGCGACATCCCGACACAGCAGGAAACCGGGACCCGGTGTCCGCGCTCTAGTAGGCTTGGTGGCTAAGCACAGGATGCAGTGACGAGCTTTGATTCACGTCAGTGTCATGCCATGTAGGGTTTTGTAAGTATCGGCACCCTGCATGGCTGTCTGTTCTAGGCTCTTGAAAAAACCAGCCGAGTGTCGAGGTGAAATGCGCCACGGACATGTCCAGGAAGGACGTGGTCGGAAGCACAACAACAGCACCCAGTGTGCTTTCGCATCCCTTGAGACGTTGACTCTTTCGCAGCCAAGAGGTACGTCATGGAGCTTGATCCGGTATTGCTGTCGCGATTGCAATTCGCTTTCGTCGTCTCCTTCCATGCCATCTTTCCGGTCTTTACTATCGGCCTGGCATCCTATATCGCCGTGTTGCATGGTCTTTACTACAAGACCCAGAACCCGGCATGGGATCGCCTGGCGCTGCTGTGGACCAAGGTCTTTGCCGTCGCCTTCGGCATGGGGGTGGTATCGGGCATCGTGATGTCCTTCCAGTTCGGCACCAACTGGAGCAATTTCTCCCAGGCGAGCGCCAATTTCATCGGGCCGCTGCTGAGCTACGAGGTGGTCACTGCCTTCTTCCTCGAGGCCGCCTTCCTCGGCATATTGCTGTTCGGCCGCGGCCGAGTGCCTCAGGGCGTGCATCTGTTTGCCGCCATCATGGTCGCCCTGGGTACCTTCATCTCCACCTTCTGGATCCTGGCCGCCAATAGCTGGATGCATACACCGGCGGGGGTCGAGCTGGTTCAGGGCACCTTCCGGGTCACGTCGTGGACCGAGGCCATCTTCAATCCTTCGTTCCCGTTCCGCCTGGCGCACATGGCGGTGGCCTCGTTCATTACCGGCGGTTTCGTGGTGGCCGGGGTGAGTGCCTGGTACCTGCTGATCGGCCGCGACGTCGAGGCCAACCGCAAGGCGCTTTCGATGTGCCTGTGGATGCTGCTGGTACTGACGCCGACCCAGGCGCTGGTGGGCGACTTTCATGGCCTCAATACCTTCGAGCATCAGCCGGTCAAGCTCTCCGCCATGGAGGGCAACTGGGAGACCCGGCGCGGTGCGCCGTTCCTGCTCTTCGCCTTGCCGGATCAGGAGGCGCAGGAGAACCGCTTCGAAATCGGCATTCCGTATGCGGCGAGCCTGATCCTGACCCATGAGCTCGACGGCGAGATACCAGGCATTATCGAGGTGCCGCCGGAAGAGCAGCCCCCGGTGGCCATCGTGTTCTGGTCGTTTCGCGTGATGGTTGGCCTGGGCCTGCTGATGATTGCGGTTTCGCTGCTGGGGCTGTACCTGCGTCGCGGCGGGCGGGTCTACCGTTCGCGCCCCTACCTGCAGACGCTGCGACTAATGTCCGTCACGCCTTTCGCCGCCGTGCTCGCCGGCTGGATCACCACCGAGTCGGGGCGGGCGCCGTGGCTGGTCTACGGCATGATGACGCACGCCGAGGGTGTCACGCCGTCGCTGACCGGCGGCATGGCCCTATTTACCCTGCTCGGCTACATGGCGGTCTATGCGGTGGTCTTCTATGCCGGTACCTACTACCTGACGCGGGTCATCCGCTACGGCATGCAGGAGGAGAAGAGCGAGGAGGAGATGATCGAGGACTTCGAGACACCCAAGCGGCCCTGGTCGGCGACCCATACCCCGTTCGACGACGAGCCATCCAAGGAGGGAGTCTGATCATGGAGATGTTCGACCTGTCGCTGATATGGGCGCTCATCATCGGCTTCGCCATCATGATGTACGTACTGATGGATGGCTTCGATCTGGGGCTTGGCATCCTCTTTCCGTTTGCCCCCGACGAAGACGCCCGCGACGTCATGATGAATTCCGTCGCCCCGGTGTGGGATGGCAACGAAACCTGGCTGGTACTCGGTGGGGCCGGGCTGCTGGCGGCCTTCCCGCTGGTTTATTCGGTCTTCCTGCCGGCGCTGTACATCGGCGTGTTCCTGATGCTGGCGGGGTTGGTATTTCGCGGCGTGGCCTTCGAGCTGCGCTTCAAGTCGCGCCGCGGCCTGCGCGGCCGGCGGCTATGGAACCTCGCTTTCAGCGGCGGCTCGGCCGTGGCGGCTTTCGCCCAGGGGGCCGTGGTGGGCACCTACATTCAGGGCTTCGCCACCGAGAACAGGGTCTACGTGGGGGGGCCGTTCGATTGGCTGACGCCGTTCACCCTGCTGACCGGGGTCGGCATCATGATCGGCTATGCGCTGCTCGGCACCACCTGGCTGATCCTCAAGTCGGAGGGGTATATCCAGCAGTGGGCCTTCCGCCTGACCACGCCGCTGCTGCTGGCCGTGTTGGTGATCTTCGGCATCATCAGTATCTGGACGCCGCTGGTGAATGAGATGGTCTGGGAGCGCTGGTTCGGTCACCTCCATGTGATCTGGATACTGCCGGCACTGACCCTGCTGTGCATGTTCACGGTGTACTGGGCGTCACATCGCGGTTACGAGGTGCTGCCGTTCATCGCCACGCTGGGTATCTTCCTGTTCACCTACCTGGGCCTGGTAGTCAGCAAATGGCCCTGGATCGTGCCGCCCAACTACACCATCTGGGATGCCGCTTCGGCACCCGAATCGCAGCTCTTCCTGATGATCGGCGTACTCTTCGTGCTGCCTTTCGTGCTGTTCTATACCTTCTGGTCCTATTGGGTGTTCCGCGGCAAGGTGCGTGTCGGCGAAGGCTATCATTGAACCCATGACCCACGACGCCGGCAGGGAACCTTCGCCGAAAAGCTGGCTGGCGGCTCATGCCGCCGGCCAGCGTCGCTGGCTGGGTCTGGCGGCCACCGCCGGGGTCCTCGTCGGCTTGCTGACGGTCGTACAGATGGTTCTGCTGGCCCTGATCGTCAGCCGCCTGCTGGTCGATGGCGCCTCGCTGGCTACGCTGAGCTGGGCCTTCCTCTCTCTGGTCGTCGTACTGGTCGCGAGGGCGCTGTGCCAGTGGGGGCAGGAGGTGGCCGGCCAAGAGGCGAGCCTGCGCATTCGTCAGTCGGTGCGTGGCGAGTTGCTGGACCATCTAGCCGCGATGGGGCCGGTGAGAGCAGGGGCTCGTCACTCGGGCGGGCTGGCCAGTCAGTTGGTCGAGCAAGTCGAGGCGCTCGACGGCTACTTCGCACGCTTCCTGCCGCAACTACGCCTGAGCGTGGCCATCCCCTTGCTGATTCTCGTCGTCGTGGTATGGCTCGACTGGCTGGCCGCGCTGTTCCTGCTGCTGGCCGCTCCCTTGATCCCGCTGTTCATGGCGCTGGTGGGCATGGGCGCCGAACGCCTCAATCGCGAACAGTTTGCCGCCGTCAGCCGTCTTTCGGGGCATTTCCTCGACCGCGTGCGCGGCATCGCCACGCTGCAGCTCTTCCATCGCACCCGCGAAGCAGGCGTGGAGGTCCATGAGGCGGCGGATCGCTATCGGCGCCTGAGCATGCGCACGCTGCGGCTGGCCTTTCTCTCCTCGGCGATACTCGAGTTCTTCGCTTCGGTGGCGATCGCCGTGGTCGCGATCTATGTGGGCTTCGGCCTGCTGGGATACATCGACTTCGGCCCCGCGGAGGAGCTGTCGCTGTTCAGCGGCCTGCTGGTGCTGCTGCTGGCGCCGGAGTTCTTCCAGCCGCTGCGAACCCTGGCGCAGCACTACCATGACCGTGCGGCTGCCCTGGGTGCCGCCGATGGCATGCTGGCGCTGCTTGGCGAGCCGGTACGTGAACCTGCCGATACTGAAGTGCGGGCGCTGCCGGCGGGTCGGTTGGTGGTGCTGGAGCGTGCAACGCTGGCCCACCCCGGGCGCGGTCGGGTGCTGGGGCCGCTCACTCTCGAGGTGGCCACCGGCGAAACGCTGGTCGTCACCGGCCCCTCCGGCGCCGGCAAGTCTGCGCTGCTGCATCTGCTGGCGGGCTTCGTGACACCCGATGAGGGTGAACGGCGCACGCAGGCAGGGCTGAAGTTCGCCTGGATGGATCAGCGCCCGGTGCTGATCCACGGCAGCCTGGCCGACAACCTGCGCCTGGCCGCCCCCGAGGCGAGCGAAGCCGATATGCAGCAGGCACTCGAGCGTGCCGGGCTGGCCGAACTGATGGCCACGCTACCGCAAGGGATCGATACCCGGCTGGGAGAGCGGGGCTCGGGGCTGTCGGGCGGTCAGGCACAGCGCCTTGCGTTGGCTCGCGTCTTCCTCTCGGATGCCAAGCTGGTACTGCTCGACGAGCCCACCGCGAGCCTCGACGAAACGAGCGAAGCGCGGGTCATCGAATCGCTGCGAAGCTTGGTCGAGGAGGGCAGGACGCTGGTCATCGCCACCCATCATCCGGCGCTGATGGCAATGGCCAGCCGGCGGTTGGCGCTCGCCGAAGGTCGCTTACAGCCATGAGCAACCGGAATACGCGCCCATGAGTGACGAATCGCTGCGTGTAACGCTTGCCCCCTGGCTGCGGCTGCTCGGGCGCCGCCCGCGGCGGCTCGCCATCGGTGCGCTGCTGCTGATGCTGACGGTATTCTCGGCGGTCGGCCTGCTGGCGCTGTCGGGCTGGTTCATTACCGCCAGTGCCCTGGCCGGGCTGGCCCTGGCTGCGGGGCTCGCTGCCAGCCTCGACGTGTATGTGCCAGGAGGGGGGATTCGGTTCTTCGCCCTCAGCCGCACCGTGGCGCGCTACCTGGAGCGGCTCTACAACCACGACACCGTGCTGCGCCTGCTCGCCGACCTGCGTGGCCGTATGTTCGCCGCCATGGCCGGGCTCGATGACCGCAGCCTGGCCCGGCATCGCGCCAGCGACTGGCTCAATCGCCTGACCGCCGACATCGATACCCTCGATAGCCTCTACTTGCGCCTGCTGGCACCGCCCGCGGTGGCGTTGGCGGCGGTGCTGCTGGTCTCCGCCTTTCTGGCGCTGTGGGTCCCGGCGGTGGGGCTAGCATTAGCCATGCTGCTACTGCCTGCCTGGGTATGGCTGACCGCCGGGCAGGCGTGGCTGGGAATGGCGGCGAGCCGACGCCAGGTGGAGCATCTCCAGCGTTTGCGCAGCCAGGCGATCGATCATCTGGGAGGGCTTGCCGAGCTCGAGGCCTACGGCAGCCGGGCCTGGCATAGACGCGGATTCGGCAAGCTGGAGGAGGCGCTACGGCGCGACCAGCGCCGCACCGGCAGGTTGGCAGGCTTCGGCTTCGCCCTGGTGAACCTGGTGGTGGGGCTGGGCATGGTGATGGCGCTGTGGCTGGCGGCGATGGCCTGGCAGCGGGGCGCGATCACCGGTGCCGTGATGGTCATGATGCCGCTGGCAGTACTCGCCATTGGCGAAGCGCTGGGCTTGTTGCCTACGGCCTTCACTCAACTGGGGGCGACCCGAGGCGCGGCCGAGCGGCTCAATGCGGTGGAGCGGGCAAGTGAGGTGGTGTCCGATTCGGGCAGCGTCACTCTTCCCAGCGGCGCCTTGTCCGTCGGTCTTGAAGCCGTCGACTTGCATTATCCCGGTGCGCTCACGCCAGCGCTGCAGGGGCTCGATCTGACGCTGGCGCCCGGTGAGCGGCTGGCATTGACCGGTGCCTCCGGTGCCGGCAAGAGCAGCGTCGCGGCGCTGCTGACCCGCCGCCTGCCACCCAGCCGAGGGGAGATAACCCTTGGCGGCGTGCCGATCGATCGAGTCGACGAGCAGTCGCTGCGCGAACGCGTGGCGATATTGGGGCAGCGCATCGACCTGTTCCAGGACAGCCTGGCAGCCAACCTGCGACTGGCAGCGCCGGGTGCCGGCGAATCCCGCTTGTGGCAGGCCCTGGAGTGGGTCGACCTGGCGGAGTGGGCCGGCAGCCTGCCGCACGGGCTTGCCACGCTGGTGGGTGAGGGCGGACGATCGCTCTCCGGTGGGCAGGCGCGGCGCCTGGCCCTGGTCAGACTGTGGCTGCGAGACCCCGGGTTGGTCATTCTCGATGAGCCCTTTGCCGGCCTGGACGCGGCAACCGTATCCCGGCTCTTGCCGCGGCTAGATGGTTGGCTCAAGGGGCGCAGCGTTCTCTACCTAGTGCATCAGCTCGACGGTGGGGCGTTCGATCCACCAGGCATCACCCGGGAATGGCGTCTCGAGCAGGGAGAACTGACCGTTTGCGCAAAATCCTTGTATCCATCAGGATAAGGAAATAAAGGTGATGAGGTGTAACATGCGCGACTTCCTGAAGCGACTGCCAAAGGCCGAACTCCACTTGCATATCGAGGGCTCGCTGGAGCCGGAGCTGATGTTTGCTCTGGCCAGACGCAACGGGGTCGAACTGCCCTTCGATTCCATCGAGGCGGCGCGTGCAGCCTATGATTTCCAGGACCTCCCTTCTTTCCTCGATCTCTATTATCAGGGCATGAGCGTTCTCAAGCGCGCCGAGGATTTCCACGACCTGGCCATGGACTACTTCCGGCGTGCACATGCCGAAGGGGTGGTGCACGTTGAGATGCACTTCGACCCTCAGGCGCACCTGGCCCGTGGCGTCGAGCTCGACGTCGTCATGGAGGGATTGAGCCTGGCCCGGCGTGAGGCCGAGCGCGAGTTGGGCATGTCCACGGCGCTGATCATGGCCTTCCTGCGCGACCGACCCGCCGACGAGGCGATGAAGGTGCTGGAGAGCGCCGCCCCTTACTGGGAGATGCTCGATGCCGTGGGGCTCGACAGCGCCGAGCGTGGCCATCCGCCCTCCAAGTTCACCGAGGTCTACCAGCGCGCGAAAATGCTGGGCATTCCCCGGGTCGCTCATGCGGGGGAAGAGGGGCCGCCCGAATACATCCGCGAGGCACTCGACCTGCTCGATGTCTGCCGTGTCGACCACGGCGTGCGCTGCCTGGAGGATCAAGAACTGGTCGCGCGGCTGCGCGACGAAGGCGTGGTGCTCACCGTCTGCCCGCTATCCAACGTCCGCCTGAAGGTGGTGGAAAATATGCAGGAACACCCCTTGCCCCAACTGCTCGATGCGGGGCTCCGGCTGACGCTCAACTCGGATGACCCGGCCTACTTCGGCGGCGGCATGCTGGACAACTTCGTGGCCTGCCATGAGGCCTTCGGCTGGTCGCGCGAGACCTTCATCCAACTCGCCGGTACCGCCATCGAGTCCGCCTTCATGAGCGACGTGCGTCGGCTCGAACTGCATCGGCAACTGGCCGAGAGCGCCTGAACGACAGCGCCCCCGGCGGTTGCCGGGGGCGCATCCCCCTTGCTCTCTGCCCCAGACCGGCGATTCAGGGCGTATCGCTACCGAGTCAGGGCAGCGCCGGCACCTCGAAGTCGGGCATTTCACCGGTAAGCGTGTGCAGGAAGGCGGTGATGTCGGCGACGGTGGCATCGTCGAGCTCACGGTTCAGCATTTCCCGGCCCATGATCGCCACGGCTTCTTCCAGTGTCTCGGTGGCACCGTTGTTCATGTACGGATAAGTCACGCCGACATTGCGCAGCGTGGGGGTACGGAACTTGTGCATGTCGGCTTCGTTACCGGTGACCTCGAAGCGCCCTACATCGGTGGAGCCGGGAACCTGGATGGCGTAGAAGTTACTGTCGGTGAAGGCCGGGCCGCTATGACAGGCGATGCAGCCGTTGTCTGCGAAGGCCACCATGCCATCCTTTTCCTGCTGGTTCAGCGCATTCATGTCGCCGCGCAGGTAACGGTCGAACGGTGAGTTCGGCGTGTTCAGCGTTCGCTCGAAGCTGGCGATGGCCATCGCCAGGTTATCCTTGTTGATCGGGTTCTCGTCCTCGGGGAAGGCAGCGGCGAATTTTTCCTGATAGAGAGGGAAGCCGTCGAGGCGCTCGATGGCCATGTCGAGCGCCATGGCCATCTCGATATCGGCCTGGATCGGGCCGAGCGCCTGGCCCTCCAGGTCGGGCTCGCGGCCATCCCAGAACTGTGCCCCGAGGAAGCCTGAGTTGAGCACGGTCGGCGTGTTGCGCTCGCCGATCTGGCCGTCGTGGCCGGTGGCACGAGGAATCCGGTCGCTCCAGCCCAGCGCCGGGTTATGGCAGGTGGCGCAGCTGATCACGCCACTTGAAGAGATCCGCGGCTCAAAGAACAGCATGTTGCCGAGCTCCACCTTTTCCTCAGTCAGGGAGTTTTCCGCCGGCAGCGGCGGCAGGTGGGGCAGTGGCTGGAAGCGTTCGCGGTAGTTGCCGAGGCCATCGTCGGCGGCCACGCCGGTTGCCGCCATTGCGGCGCTCAGCGATACCGCGGCGGCAAGACGAGCCGGCCGGGTGAGAGCGTGATGTGTCATGACGAATCCCCTTGGTTGCAAGCTAGAGACGGTTTTAGCCTGTTATGCAACATCAGGTTACGGATGCGTCTTGAGCGGTATCAACCAAGTGAAATGGTCGGAATGGAGTGCTTGTTGAGGTGGGTCAAACTTTGATTCGTTCCGTCCCTTACGGGCGAACAAACGCTTGTCTAAAGGCTCCTGAGTGTGATTCTCGATTGCTGCGCAATAAGGTTGGTAACGGGGCCGGCTTGTACCGGCCCCGTTTGGTCAGTGGGTGGTGACCAGCATCACCACGCTGAGCGCGGCGGAGACCCACATCGCCGGCTTGATGTCGTAGAGCTTGCCGGTGGCCAGCTTGATCAGCACGAAGCTCAGGAAGCCGAAGGCGATGCCCAGGGTGATCGAGTAGGTCAGCGGCATCAGAATGATGGCCAGGAATGCGGGGAACGCCTGCTCGAAACGCGTCCAGTCGATCTTGCTGATCGGGGCCAGCATGAACAGCCCCACTAGCACCAGCGCCGGCGCCGTGGCGATACCCGGCACCAGCGACAACAACGGCGACAGGAACAGGAACGGCAGGAACAGGAAGGCAATGGTCACCGCCACCAGGCCGGTGCGGCCGCCCTGGGCCACGCCGGCACCGGATTCGATGAAGGTCTGCGCGGCACTGGTGCCGAGCGGAGCGGCAATCATCGAGGCAAAGGCGTCCACGGTCATGGAGCGCTTGAGGTTGCGCGGGTTGCCGTTCTTGTCCTTGAGGTCCGCCGACTCCGAGAGCGCCATGAAGCACGAAAGCGCATCGAAGAAGTTGGTGAACAACATCACGAAGATGAACGGAAGGTAGGCGACCTTCAGCGCGCCCCAGATGTCGACCTTCATCACGGCGCTGAAGTCCGGCCAGGCGGCCAGGCCGCTCCACTCCACCACCACGTCGCCGCCCCACAGCCGCCCCATTGGCGTCGCCAGCAGGGTGGTCAGGGCGATGCCCAGAATCAGCGCGCCGTTGAAGCGCATGATCACCAGGATGGCGGTGGCCATCATGCCGATGAAGAAGGTGATCAGCGAGGCGTCCATGTTGCCGAGCGTGACCAGGGTGGCGTCGCTTCCGACGATGAAGCCGGCGTTCTTGAAGCCGATGAAGGTGATGAACAGGCCGATGCCGCAAGTAATGGCATAGCGCAGCGAAGGTGGGATGGCCTCGATGATCGCCTCGCGCACGTTGAACATCGCCAGGGTGGCGAACAGCACGCCGGACCAGAACACGCAGCCCAGCGCCACCTCCCACGACAGGCCGGCGCCCAGCACCAGGGTATAGGTGAACAGCGCGTTCATGCCCATGCCCGGTGCCACAAGGATCGGGTTGCGGGCGTACAGCCCCATCGCCAGGCTGCTCATGAAGCTGATCAGCACGGTCGCCGAGAGCGCGGCGGAGAAGGGGATGCCGGCGTCAGAGAGGATCGCCGGGTTGACCACGATGATATACATCGAGGCTAGGAAGGTAGCGATACCAGCCAGAATCTCTGTCTTGACGCTGGAGCCGCGTCGGCTTGCGCCGAAGTAGGTGTCCAGCCAGTTGCCTTGTCCCGAGGCTCTCGCGGGGGACTGGTCTTCTGCTCTATCGGCCAGGGAGGAGGTCGGTTCCATAGCTTGTGTCCATTGTTGTTGGAGATGTCGTTGAAGAAGCGTCGCTGGTGAATCATGACGTATCTGACCGTTTGGTCAGGTGCGTTCGGCTACAGCCTAGACGTTATTTGACCGATTGGACAGGTGGGTTGCGAC